>NZ_JBNVBV010000003.1:170794-270706 GCF_052274505.1 Microbacterium sp. F2 | reverse complement strand
CACACAGGCAAGCTTCGCGCTCAAACTATGTGAGGCACCGGCCACCCCCACACGCTCAAAGAAGCTGAGGCACGTCGGCGATTTGACGCACTTCGACACTGTCGGTCATAATCGGCCGCATGACTGACAACGCGCATGTTCTGTCCGCCTGGGAGGCGAACGGTACTGCCGGCATGATGATGGCCGGCCGCTCAGTCATGTGTTGTCGAATGTGTCGCTGACGACACCTCAGCGGGGCTCGTCCTGCGATCCAGATCGCACCGCCCCCTAGCCCTCTCGCAGAGCGCCCCCATCAGAACCGCGCTCGACACCGACCGCCGGGTCACCGCAACACCTCTGCCCGAACCAGCCGGGCCCTCCGCAAGGACCATCATCCCCATGTCGAACACCGCCCTCCTCACCCGCCCCGCTCCCGCCCGTCACCTGCACGCCGTGCCGCCGATCGCTGACGAGCCCGCCGCGCGCACTCCCCGGGGCTTCGCTCTGTATGTCGGTCTCGATGAGGCCAAAGCCGCCGCTGCCGGCGTTTCACTCCCGGTTCTCGTCGATGCGCTGCGCCGCACCCTGGCCGAGCTCGCACCGGATGCCGAAACCTACGCCACTGTCGCGCTTGCGCCCCGAGGCGCCGGCGGACGCGATGTCGATGTCGTGCGCCGCGCACTGCGTGAGCCGTCGGCCATCGCCGCGGTTACTGCTGCCACCGAGCCCGAAGACACCGACCGCTCCGCACGCGGCGTCGTCTTCGATATCTCGCGCAAGCGCGTCGTTATCGACGGCGAGACGGCGCCGTTCACCTTCACGGAGTTCGAACTGCTCCAGTACCTGGTGCTCCGCGAAGGCCGAACGATCGAGCGGGCGGAACTGGTCTCGTCGCTCTGGCAGAGCGCCGAGGACGGCGAGGCGCCCGGAGAGCGCACGATCGATGTGCATGTCCGACGCCTGCGTTCCAAGCTCGGCCGCTACGAAGACATCGTGCGCACGGTGCGCGGTGTCGGTTACCGCTTCGATCGTCACGCCGACGTCGTCATCCGCTACGGCCACGGTGCGCCCTCGCCCGACCGGTTCTAGAGCGCACAGGGTCTCTCCCTCAGCATCCGATCGGCGTGCGACCTCCCGGTTCAGTCGCGCCTTGACGCGGGCTTCAGCGCCACTCACCCGCACGACAGCGCGACCGAACCATCAGGACCCGTCGGCGTGTCAGCCGACCCACGTATCGTGATCCCATGACCTCGCTGGCGCCGAGCCCCACCGCTTCCGCGGCGGCCCTCGAGACCGTCTACCGGCCGCGGCACCCGCTCGATCTGCGCGCGACCGTGGTGTTCCAGCGCCGTGGCGCGAACGACCCTACGCTCACCGTCGATGGACCCGTCATCTGGCGCGCGAGCCGTACGCCGCTCGGGGTGGCAACCCTCGCGCTGCGCGGCACCGCGGACGGTTCGGTGCGGATTGCGGCGTGGGGCCCGGGCGCTGAGTGGGCCCTCGAGCAGGCGCCCGCCCTGTGCGGTGTCAGCGATGATGCAACCGGGTTCGACGCGACGCGGCATCCGCTCATCGCGCACCTCGCACACCGCAACCCCGGGCTCCGGCTCGGGCGCACCGAGCTCGTCTTCGATGCTCTCGTGAGCTCCGTCGTCGAGCAGAAGATCACGGGATTGCAGGCGTTCGCGGCCTGGCGGCGGCTCGTGACCTGGTATGGCACGCCGGCGCCGGGTCCTACGCCGCGGCCGATGTTCGCCCCACCCACGATCGAGGGGTGGCGGCGCATCCCATCGTGGGACTGGCACCGGGCCGGACTCGAACCACCTCAGGCGCGAACGATCGCCCGGGTCGCCGAGCGCGGCGAATCGCTCGTGCGTGCCATCGTCACCGCCAGCGACTCCGAGCAGATCGACCGGGTCCTGATCTCGCAGCCCGGCATCGGGCCCTGGACCTCAGCCGAGACACGCATCAAGGCGCTCGGTGACCCAGATGCGGTGAGCGTCGGTGACTACCACCTCGCCCACGAGGTCGGCTATGCGCTCACCGGCTCGCGCACCGACGACGACGGGATGCTCGAACTGCTGTCCCCCTGGGCAGGTCACCGGCAGCGCGTCATCCGACTGCTCGCGGCGGCCGGCGCACCCCGCGAGCCGCGGCGCGCCCCACGGCTGCACCCCGAGGATCACCGGTCACGCTGACTCCGGTCCGTCTACTCGTCTTCGGGGGCAAGATCACCCTGCCCCTCTTCACCCAGGTCGGCGCTCAGCGGATCCTCGCCCTGCGTTTCGGGCAGGATGTCGGGATCGATATCGACCGTGGCATCCTCGACCGATCCGTCCTCCGACGAGCGCTGCGGGTCGACCGTGGGCTCAGCTCCTTCGATGGGGGCGATCTGTTCGACGGTGTCGGCCTCTTCCAGGGGATCACGTGCGCTGTCGGTCATGTCGATTTCCTTTCGCCAGGAGCCGCGCAACCCGCGCGGCACGGAGGACGTCAGGATCGCGCCAGACGGCCCTCCTCAGCGAGGGACTTGACAGCCCGGCCGGCGGTTGAAGCGAGTCGCCGTCACATCTCTTCGTGCGTGTTCGGGTCGCCGCCCCAGAGCCGCCCGCGCTCAAGCGCCGAGATCGCGGCAACCTGATCGTCGGTGAGCGTGAATCCGAAGACATCGGCGTTCTCGCGTTGGCGACCGGCGTGAGCGGACTTGGGAATGGGCGTGGCGCCGACCTGCACGTGCCAGCGCAGCACGACCTGCGTGGGGCTGATGCCGAGTTCAGTCGCGAGGTCGCCGATCACCGGTTCGCTCAGCAGTTCGCTGCGGCGCGCGAGCGGACTCCAGCTCTCGGTGCGGATGCCGTGAGTCGCGTGGTACGCGCGCAGCGATGCCTGCGGGAAGTAGGGGTGGAGCTCGACCTGATTCACGACGGGCATCACTCCCGTCTCGCCGTGCAGCCGATCGAGCATCGCCTCCGTGAAGTTCGACACTCCGATCGAGCGCACGAGTCCCTCAGCCCGCAGGTCGATCATCGCGCGCCACGTGTCGACATACTTGTCGACGCTGGGGTTCGGCCAGTGGATGAGATACAGGTCGATGCGGTCGAGCCCGAGGCGGTCGAGAGACGCGTGGGCGCTGCGGCGGGCCTCGTCGTACCCGTGGTCGCGCCCCGGGATCTTCGTCGTGACGATCAGTTCGTCGCGGTCCAGGCCGCTGCGCCGAACCGCCTCACCGACCTCGCCCTCGTTCTCGTAGTTCACTGCCGAATCCAGGAGGCGGTATCCCGCCTGGACGGCCGAGACGATGGCATCGGTGCCATCGTCCCCGCGGAGGCCATAAGTGCCGAAGCCCACCTCCGGGAAGCTCACGCCGTCGGCCAGGGTCACGGTGGGGATAGAGATCATGGGTCCATCCTGCCCCGTGGCAGCCGCACGCGGGGCCGTCAGCCCAGAAGGCGCTCCAGGACGCGGATGACGCCGTGGTCGACGTTGGATGGCGCCCGGTAGCGGGCTGCTGCCGCGACATCCGGATGCGCATTGGCCATCGCGAACGAGAAGTCTGCGGCATCCATCATGTCGAGATCGTTGAGGTAGTCCCCGAACACGGCGGTCTGCTCGGGAGTGACGTTCAGGAGGTCCTGGATGGCGCGAAGCGCCTTGCCCTTGGAGGCTCCCCGGTTCATGACATCGACCCAGTGGTGTCCCGATACGACGACCTGGTGCGTCAGACGGTGTCGCTCCAGCGCGGGAGCCGTGTTCTTCTCGCCGTCCTCGACGTCGAAGACGGCGACTTTCAGGATCTCGTCCTCCACGGCGGTGAGGTCGGGGACATCGGTCAGGCGCGCGTAGTACTTCTCCGCCTGGCTGCGGAAGACGGCATCCGTTCGTTCGATATACGCCGAGCCCTTGCCGCACAGCACGACGCCGACGTCGTGGGTGAAGCCGCGGATGTCACCCAGAAGCTCTGCGACGAACGCGCGGTCCATGACATCGGCGCTGAGCTCCTCATCACCGCGCGTCACGAACGTGCCGTTCTCGGCAATGAAGACAAGATCGTCACCGTGCGTACCGAACTCCCGGCGCAGTGTGGCGTGCTGCCTGCCACTGGCGGGTGCGAACGCGATCCCCGCCGCGCGCAGGCGGTCGAGCATCGGCCACAGCGCCGGCGGCACCGCGCCTTCGCCGTCAAGCAAGGTGCCGTCCATATCGACAGCGATCAGACGAATCTCGCTCGCTCGGCCGGCAAGAGCGTCGAGGTCGACGGAAGGATCGGGGGAGCCGTGCGAGGAGTCATCGATCACTCATTCATCCTGCCTGAGGCGCGCACCTGGTCGGATGCTGAGCGAGCGGTCAGGATCGAGTCATGACCCGACACTGGAGCCCCCTCGCCATCACCTACCTCGTCCTGGCCCTCGCGGGGCTGGTGGGCACGTGGTTCTTCAACACCCTCGCGATCATCCAGCTGCGAGACTTCATCGGCGACCTCATCACCAGCGGCCCGGCTGTCTCGTCGATCACGGTCGACCTGCTCGTCGTCGCCGTCGCCGGGTGCGTGTTCATCGTCGCCGAGTCTCGCCGGCTCGGGATGCGCTTCGCGTGGCTCTACATCCTCGGTTCGGGGCTTACGGCATTCGCCTTCACATTCCCCCTGTTTCTGGCGATGCGCCAGCGTCGGATGACGCAGCTCGCGGCATCCGTCACACCGATGCCTGGGCCTCCTCGGGCCTGAGGGTCTGCACGGAGGGCCAGCGCGGCGCCCCGCCGATCACCCAGTAGGCAAGTCCCACGAACACCGCGCCGCCGACGAGATTGCCGAGGCCGACCCACAGCATGTTTGTGCCGAACGAGAGCCAGGTCGCGCTCGGGACTCCGGTCGCAAACCCCAGGGTGAAGGTCGTCATGTTTGCCACGACATGCTCGAAACCCGACGTGATGAACGCCAGCAGTGCCCAGAAGATGACCACGAACTTCGGACCGTCGGTGGTCGACCGCGCGACCATCCAGATCGCGAGGCACACGAGCACGTTGCACAGGATGCCGCGCACGAACAGCTCCAGAGGTGATTCGTGAGCCTTGGCATCCAGCATCACCTCGAGCATCGCGCCAGCAGCGGGATTGGCGTGCAGGACTCCCGACACCGCGACGAGCACCCCGAACAGTGCCGAGCCGAGGAGGTTCGCGACGAACGTGAAGCCGAGCGCGCCCGCGGCCGGACCGGGTGCTGTCGCGCGCATGAGTGTTCCCTGCGTGAGCGTCATCATCGATGAGGTCACAAGCTCTGCCCCCGCGAAGACGACGAGGGTCAGTGCGACGCCGAACACCAAGCCGCTGACGAGCTTCGCCCAACCGCCGCTGGTTTCGACCAGCGGGCCTGCCGCATTGAGCATCAACACGACGGCGATGCCGACGTAGGCGCCGGCGAGCATCCCCGAGACGGTGAAGCGCAGCGGATGCCTCATCCCCTCGATCTTGTGGATCGCCGCATCGGCTTGGAGGTCGAGGGTCTCTTCGATCGTGCGCACACGGGCACGATACGCCTGTGGTCAGGCCACATGAAGGGCCGAAGGTCCCCGCTGAGGCCACCGCGGCCGTCAGGGTCGCACGACGATTTTTCCCGGGACGTGTCCACCCTCGAGCTCCGCGATCGCCGCGGGCACCTCCGTGAGTCCGACCTCTCGATGGATGATGCTGCGCAGGCTCCCCTCGCCGAGCATCGTCGCGAGGGTCGCGAGGTCTTCTCCCGACCACGTCGCGTTCACCATGACGACCCGCTCTCGGCGGAATCGACTCGTGATCAGTCCTCGAAAGATCCGTGTGGCAGGCCCGAGGAGCAACCCGTCGCCGGGGCCACCCACGAGGACAAGCGAGCCTCCCGGCGCGAGAAGGGATCGCAGATACGCGATTCGTGCTCCGCCGGCGATATCGAGAATGACGTCGAACCGCTCGTCGATGGCGTCGACCTCGCCCCGCGTGTAATCCAGAACGCGGTCCGCTCCCAAACCCTGGACCCACGAGGCGTTGCGCCCGCTGCAGCTTGCCACAACACGACCAGCACCGAGAGCGCGGGCGATCTGCACGGCGTAGTGCCCCACGCCACCCGCGGCGCCGAGGATCAGCACACGGGAGCCCGCCGTGATGAGCCCCTGGTTGCGCAGGGCCTGCAGCGCCGTCAGACCCGCAAGCGGCACAGCAGCCGCGGCTTCCAGCTCCACGCCATCGGGAATCCGCACGAGATACTCGGCGCGCGCGGTCGCCGACTCCGCCAGCGAGTTTCGCGCGACGCCGAACACGGGATCGCCCACTCGCAGATCAGCGACGTCATCCGCAACCTCGGTGACGATGCCGGCGACGTCTACACCGAGTCCGGGATTGCGCGGATGGCGCCATCCGGATGTGGGGCGCATCAACCAGGGCAGGCCACGCATGTGATGCCACTCGAACGGGTTCAGCGATGCAGCGGCAACCCTCAGCCGAACGCGCCCCGCTTCCAGCGGCTCGTCATCGATGTCAGCGATCTCGAGCGTCTCCGGTCCGCCGTAGCGGGAGCGGCGAATAGCGAGCATGGTGGCCCTCCTGAGTCAAATCGATTCAGCCTTACACCGTATGGTTGGCGACCAGGCTAGTCTTACACCGTAAGTTCGTCAAGGTGCGGAAAGGTCGTCACATGACGAGATCCGACGGGGAGCCCGACGCGACTCGACGACCGCTCAGCCGCGACAGCATCCTCGCCGCGGCGCTGGAACTCGTCGACGCCGAGGGGCTCGAATCGCTCACCATGCGGGCACTGGGTGCCCGGCTCGGCGTCGAGGCGATGTCGATCTACCACCACCTGCCATCGAAGCAAGCTGTCATTGACGGGATCGTTGATCTCGTCTGGGCCAAGGTCACCCTGACCGGCGACACGCGCGACTGGCGCACGGCTGTGCGTCGCACCGCCCGATCAGCGTTCACGACGCTGCTGCGCCACCCGTGGGCCAACCGGATTCGTGCGTCCAGCGGTGGTCCGGCACGGATGACCTACATCGACGCATCCCTCGGGCACCTGCGCAGCGCTGGTTTCACACCCGAACAGGCCTTTCATGCCCATCACGTGCTCGAGGCCTACATCCAGGGGTACGTCATCCAGGCCCTCGATTTCGCGCCGACGGATGCCGCCGCCGAGCGTGAACAACGCGACGCCGCCCTGGCCTACCTCGAACAGGTCGGACACACTCATCTCATCGAGCACGTGAACCTTCACGCCTCCGACCAGGGGTCGGGATTCGACTTTGGTCTGATGCTTCTGCTCGACGGTCTCGATGCGCGCCTCGAACGCTCACATCCTCAGTAGCGCTGGCTCGCGAGCACGCGCGCCGACTCCCGCGCGGCCGCCTCGTTGCGCACACCCGCGCGGGACCCGGCAAGCTTCGCGGCGATATGTTCGCCGACGGTGACCGGCTCGTAGAGATCGGGATGCTCGGCATCCACGCACGAGGGCAGCGTCTCGATCAGGGCATCGACGTTCCCGTCGTGGAAGAAGGCAGCCGATCGGCGCCGCTCGATCGTGCCGTCGATCACGGGTGGCTTCACACGGTGAAGCGTCGACATCCACCGCTCGTTCGTCCAGCGGGCGGTCACGTCGCCGAGGTTGATCAGCAGGGCGTCGTCGGCTGGAGCGACATCGTTCCAGGAGCCATCCGCGCCGAGCACCTGCAGGCCCTTCACCTGATCGGCCCAGAGGATGGTGACGATCCCGTAGTCGGTGTGCTCGCCCATGCCGATGAGGTCGCCGTCGAGAGTCACATCGGTCCCAGGCGGCAGCGCGTAGTTGTTCATCCGCATGACATCCAGCGAGTGATCGGTGCGGGAGGCGAAGAACTCCGGGTCCAGCCCCAGTGCGTCGGCGAAGATCCGGGTCATGACCCGGGCGACGCGGGCAGCCTCGTCGAAGTAGGCTTCCACCTGCGTCTGGAACCCCTCGACGGCGGGCCAGAGGTTCTCGGCGTAGTCGGGCTGTGGGAGTTCTGCCATGTGCGGGTAGGTCGCAGCGGATGCCCCGACGTTGAACGCCTCGAAGAAGTCGTTCATGCGGCTGGCCTGCTCGACGCCGAGACTGAGGCTTAGCGATTCGGACTTCGGCGGACTGTAACCGCGGTTGATCTGCGGCGGGGTTCGATAGGCCTTCTTGGCCTCCATGTCGAGGGCGAAGAAGGCATCCATCGCTTCGGTGAGGCCGCGGATCACGGCATCCGGGATGCCGTGACCGGTGATCTGGATGAACCCGACAGTGCGGCAGGCGTCGTCAATGCTGCGAGCGACCTCCGCCTTCGCCGCGGGCGTGCCATCGGTCACGTACGCGGTGATGTCCACGAGGGGAACCTGGAATGTCATAGCAACTCCTTCTCGAGCCGCTTCACGCTTTCCACTCACCCGCCGGGTGCGGGCTTTCGCTTTCATGAGCGTCGCGCGTCACGATACGCGCGATCCGTTTCCCCCGCGTTACAGGGGCCAGGCGCTGACCTCAGCTCCTCGTGAGACTCTCACGCACCGACCGACGAAGGACCTTCCCGATCTGCGATCGTGGCAGATCGGGAACCTCGACGATGCGCTTGGGTACCTTATAGCCAGCGAGATGCTGACGCGAGAAGTCCCGCAGTCCCGTGGAGTCGAAGTGCGCGCCCTCGCGCAGCACGACGGCTGCCACGACATCCTCGCCACCCGAGGAACGCGGGATGCCGACGACGGCTGCGGCATCGACATCCGGATGCAACACAAGCACCTGCTCGACCTCACTCGGGCTGACGTTGTAGCCGCCCGTGATGATGAGCTCCTTCACGCGATCGATCACCGTGACGAAGCCGTCCTCGGCGACGGTCACGATGTCGCCCGTGCGCAGCCAGCGGCCCGGAAGCAGGGCTGCGGCTGTCTCTTCGGGACGCTCCCAGTAGCCCTGAAAGACCTGGGGTCCCCGGATGAGCAGTTCCCCGGCCTCACCGACCGCACGATCGATGCCCGGATTGTCGGGGTCGACCACGCGAATCTCGGTGCTCGGAAACGGAACCCCGACCGTCCCGGGGCGCCGCGTCGGACCGATGGGATTTCCGAGGGCAACAGGAGAGGACTCGGTCATGCCGTACCCCTCGACGAGGAGGCCTTCGCTGGCCTCCTCCCACCGCGTGACTGTCGGAATCGGCAGGCTCATCGCCCCCGAGATCGCGAACCGGATGCTGCGCAGGTCGATCCGGCGATGGGCAGCAGCCCGCGCCAGGGCATCGTAGACCGGCGGGACGGCAGGCAAGAACGTCGGCGGCGAGTGCTTCGCCGCGGCCACCACTGCGTCGACGTCAAACCGAGGGAACAGCACGATGCGTGCGCCGATCGAGACGGCGAAGGTGAGGCACAGCGTGAGGCCGTAGGCGTGGAAGAGGGGAAGCACCGCGTAGAAGGTCTCGGCGCCTTCCTTCAGACCCGGCACCCACGCGCGACCCTGCGCGGCGTTCGAGCGCAGATTGCGGTGCGAGAGGATCGCGGCCTTCGGGGTTCCGGTCGTACCGCTGGTCAGCTGCAGCAGCGCAATGTCATCGAGCGTCGGCTTCGCGGTCTTCCTCGCAAGAGGACGGGCAGCCGTCAGCGTCTTCCACGCCACGAGCTTCTTCGCGGTCGGCTTTGCCGTCATCGCGGTGCGGGTCTCCCGCGCTGCGGGGACCGGGAGCTGCAGAGCGAGACGCTTGCCCAGGGGCAGCGCGTCTGGCATCCGTACCGACACGATCGTTCGCGGCCTGACGTCTGAGGGCATCTCAGCGATCGTGTCGGCGACCTTATCCCACACGATTGCGGCGACCGCACCGTGCACCTCGAACTGGTGCCGCAGTTCCCGAGCCGTGTACAGCGGGTTGTGCTCCACGACGATGGCGCCCAGGCGCAGGATCGCGTAGAACGCCACGACGTGCTGCGGGCAGTTCGGCAACACGAGCGCGACCCGGTCACCCGCGACGACCCCCTGCTTACGGAGTCCGTTCGCGACGCGCTCGACCTGCTCGCCCAGCTCGCCATACGTCGTCGTTCTGCCGAAGAACTCGAGGGCCACGTCCTTGCGGTATCGGTCGACGGATGCCGAAAGCATGTCGACGAGCGTTTGGTCGACCGGGTCGATGTCCGCGGGCACACCGTCGGCGTAGGCGGCAAGCCACGGCCGGTGCGCCAGCGGCGACGAGTGCTCAGACGGGTTCGGGATGCTCATCGTCTCGTTTCTGGTCGACGGTGCGCGCCAGTCTACGGAGGCCCGTACGTCCCGCAGGGCATACGTCGACACTTCTGGAGTGCCTCCCGGCTGCTACGCCAGCAGGCCACGCTCGCGGGCGAAGCGGGCGAACGGTTCGAGGGCGTGAGAGTCATCCAGCGACGACAGCGCCGCCAGTTCGACAGGGTCACTCCCCTGCATCACGCGTTTCACTGGAACCTCGAGCTTCTTTCCCGTCCTGGTGTGCGGAATGGCGGAGACCACCGCGATGTGATCGGGCACGTGTCGGGGGGTGAGCGCCGCGCGCAGAGTGCCAGTGATCTGATGTGCGCCCTGCTCCTGGTCCCAGTCCTCGGTCGCGGGAACGACGAAAAGGACGAGCACACCCGGCCCCCCGTCGGGGTCCTCCAGGTGCACGACCAGGCTGTCAGTCACATCAGGCAGCTCCTCGACGACACGGTAGAATTCCGCAGTCCCGAGACGCACGCCGCCCCGGTTGAGTGTCGCGTCCGATCGGCCGGCAATGACGCAGCTGCCGCTCGGCGCGAACCGCACCCAGTCCCCGTGCCGCCAGACCCCGGGGTAGACATCGAAGTACGCGTCGCGATAACGACTGCCGTCAGCGTCCCCCCAGAAGCCGACCGGCATCGATGGCATGGGGCGACGGATGACGAGCTCGCCGAGGTCGTCGATGATGACCTCTCCGTGGGCGTCGAAGGCCACGGCGTCCACACCGAGCGAGGCGCCGCTGATCTCCCCGAGCCACACGTCGTGCAGCGGCGAGCCCTGCACGATCGCGGAACAGACGTCGGTGCCTCCGCTGCCGACGTTCAAGACGACATCGTCACCGAACTGCTCGTGAATCCACACGAATCCTTCGGCCGCAAGCGGGCTGCCGGCTACGCCGATCTGCCGCACGGACGAGAGATCGTGATCGTGGGCAGGGGAAAGTCCCGCCGTCCGCGACGCGCTGATAAGTCCCGGGCTCGCACCGACCAGCGTTGCCCGGGTCTGGGCGGCGAGGCGCCACTGCGCGTCGAGGTCGGGATAGAGGGGGTTTCCGTCGATCAGCACCGCGGCGGCGCCGTGCAACAGGGTCGAGACGAGGGTGTTCCACATCATCCAGGCCGTCGTGCTGAACCACATCAGTCGATCGCCCGCCCGCAGGTCCCAGTGCAGCCCGAGAGTCTTCAGGTGCTCGAGCAGGATGCCGCCATGCCCGTGGACGATCGGCTTGGGTGCCCCTGTCGTACCCGACGAGAACAACACAAACAGCGGATGCGCGAACGGCACTGGCGCGAAGGTGAGCGGATCGTCCGCGGGCGCCGCGATCTCGTCCCACGCCATGTCTGCATCGACGGCAAAGTCACCGTATGGCACGCCGATCGTCTTCCTGACCGTCGGCAGCCCCGCACGGATCGCAGCGACGTCGGCCGACTTGTCGATCGGTTTGTCACCGAAACGATAGCCACCGACAACCAGCAGGATGTCGGGATCGAGCTGACCGAAGCGGTCGAGAACTGCCCGGGCTCCGAACTCGGGAGCACAGCTGGCCCAGATCGCTCCGAGGCTCGCGGTCGCAAGGAACGCCACCACGGTCTCGGGGATGTTGGGAAGGTACGCCACGACCCGATCGCCAGGTCCGACGCCGAGTCGGTGCAGCCCCGCCCGCACCCGCCGGACCTGCTCGGCAAGGTCGCCGAAGCTCAGCGAGACGTCCTCGCGCGTCTGTGAGGTTGCGAAGATCGCGAGCGCATCGACATCGTGGCGCAGGCAGTGCTCGGCGTAGTTGAGCTCGGCACCCTCGAACCACGAGACGTCCGGCATCGGCCCGCCCGAAAGAACCGAGCGCGCAGGGGCGGATGCACGAACCCCGAAGAAGTCCCACACGCTCTGCCAGAAAGCCTCGAGCTCGTCGACCGACCACGCATGAAGTGACTGGACATCGTCGAAGCGCAGTCCACGTTCGGCAGCGAGCCAGCGCAGGTACTCTGCGATCACCGATCCATCGCGAGCAGCAGTCGAGGGGCGGTAGAGCACCTCGTGCGCGGGGGCGCGCTGGCCAGAGTCCGTCATCGCTTGAGACCGGTTGAGACCGGCATCCGCAGCTCGTCGGCATCCGTGAACAAGGCCGCGAGCTCGGTCATCGACTCGACCACGATCTCGGGCATCTCGTCGCCCGGGATGTCGGCGAGGCGCTCGCGGGTGGTCATCCCGGTGAGGACGATGCCCGCTACCGCCCCGCCACGACGGGCCATGCTGGCTTCGAGGTAGAGGTCATCTCCGAGCACAAGAGTGCTCTCGGTGGTCGTTCCCAGTGCCCAGCACACGGTCTCGAGCGCAAACGCCGACGGCTTTCCCAGCACCGTCCAGGGTTGCCCGGTCACGTGCGAAAGTCCTGCCACGATGAAGCCCGACAGTCCGACGTTCAGCCGGTCCTTGCTCGCGAAGGCCGGAGCATCCGAGGTGCAGTACAGCGTGGCACCGGCGAGGATCGCCTCCGCGGCGAACTGGAGCTTGGGCTTGGTGAACTCGGTGTCCCATCCCACTAGCACGGCGACGGCTCCGGATGCTGCGCCCGAGCGGTGCTCATCAGGGTCGATGAGGTTAATCCCGTGAGCCCGCAGCACCGGCACCACCCCGCCACCGCCGTAAGCGAGCACGGGTTGCTGGCCGTAGCGCTCGCGCAGGGTACGGGCCGCGGCCACAGCTGGGGTGAGTACCTCCTCGTCGGCGACGCCGAGCCCCAGATGACGCAGGTGCGCGGCGATCTCGGCGGGTGGCTGCGCTGTGCCGTTCGTGAAGACGCACACCCGGCGCCCGGATGCCCGCATCTGCGCGATCAGTTCGGCAGCCCCCGGGAGGGCTGAGCCTTCTTGGCCTGCGGGTCCGTCAGAGATCACCAGGCATCCGTCGACATCGAACATGACACCCTCGACGGCGGCGAGGCGGGAAAGAATCTCGGATGTCATCGCTCCTCCTGTGCGGGACGGTCCAGGGCGATGCGGGTCTCGCCGAACGCGATACGCAAAGACCTCCACCGGGGCAGGGTGTGCGCAGCGGCGATGAACGAGGCGACATCTGTCGGCGGTGGCCCCGCGGATGCTGGTACCCAGCGCGGTGCGGGACCCGCGGCATACATCGGATCGAGCTGCTCGGCGGGCAGCACGATGGCCAGCAGCAGGTCTTCGTCAGACAGCTCACGGCCGAGTCTCTCGGAGTGCAGCATCCGCAGCTCGTCAAGCGACGGCTCGGGGACGGGCCTGTCGAGTTCGGCCGCGCGGGGAAGATCCCGCACGCGCGTCTGGACGTCGGGGTCGATCTGCCCCTCGGGAGTGCCGAAGTGGCCGAGGACGAAACGCACGACCTCATCGGGGATGCGGCTATAGCGGTCTTGCCCGCTCTCTTCGGCCAGCACGTTCATGAGCGCTTGGCTACCCACGAACTGGCTGAAGGGCGTCACCATGATCGGGTACCCGAGGTCGGCGCGCACCCGCACGCACTCCTCCAGCACTCGGGGAAGCCGATCGGCCATCCCGATCTCACCGAGTTGGCGTCGCAGGGTCCCCATCATTCCTCCCGGGACCTGGTGGACGTGCGCCCCGAGATCGAACTCGCTCGGAGCCCCGGCCGCCAGGCCCTGCGAGCGCGCAATCGCCCACAGCGTCTGCGCGGCCCGGGCCGCGGCATCCCGGTCGACATCCACCTCGATCCCGACAGCGTCGAGGTTGGTCAGCAGGTGCTCCAGGCTTGGCTGGGCGGTGCCGTTGGAGAGAGGCCCAAGACCCGTGTGCAGCACATCGACATCCAGAGCTGCGGCGGTGACATACAGCTGGGATGCCGCCCCCGTGGTGGTGTGGCTGTGCAGCTCGAGGGGCTTGTGCACGACCTCCCGCAGCTGCGGCACGAGCTCTCGCACGCGCTCGACGGTGAGCAAGCCGCCGGGGTCCTTGAGGTACACGTGGTCGATCGCCGGCTCGGCCTGGTAGGCAGCCGCATTAGCGAGGTAGCGCTCATCGGTGTGCACCGGGCTCTCGGTGAAGACGACACCGGCGACGATCTGCGTGAAGCCTTCGTCCTTGGCCCATTGCGCGACCCGGATGGTGGCGTCCCGGTCGTTCATCGGCTCGGCAATGTGCAGGCGCCGCACCCCGTGGGTGGCCATCATCCGCAGGGCAAGGCGCATCACCGGCTCGCTGGCCTTCTCCCACGACATGAAGCGCATCCCTGTCGTGATCGCCGACAACAGGGTGTCGGGGGCTGCCCCGCTGACCCGGTCCAGCCGCTCCCAGGGGTTCTCGTGGTGAAACTTCACCCCCATCGACAGGTGCGTGGAGCTGGTGAAATCGATCGCGGCGAGGTTCATCT
Source organism: Microbacterium sp. F2 (assembly GCF_052274505.1). NCBI lineage: Bacteria > Bacillati > Actinomycetota > Actinomycetes > Micrococcales > Microbacteriaceae > Microbacterium > Microbacterium sp. F2. Next base: position 256,146 of record NZ_JBNVBV010000003.1, on the reverse strand, counting down.
GTGCCAGATCGACAGCCGCAGCTTCGGCCATGCCCGTCGTGATGCCGGTGGCTCCCCACAGGCTCTGGTTGCCGTCGCGCAAAGAGGTGTCGACGATGCGCACGGGCCCGCGGGTGCGGTGCCCGCCGAGCTGACTCAAGTGCGCGGCACGCGGATGCTGCGTCATCCGATCTTCTCCCTCATGCTCTCCCACTCCTGCCCGAACCAGGTGGTCGGCACGGGCCCCGCCCTGAAGTCCTCGTGGGCAAGGACCGCCTCGAGCATGGGGAGCGTGGTAGTCAGGCCCGCCACGCGCGTGTTGCGCACCGCGGCGACCGCGCCATCGACCGCGGCGGCGCGGTCATGGGCACGCACGATGAGCTTGGCGGCGAGGCTGTCGTAGTAGGGCGGAAACTCGAACCCGGACTCGATCTGGGTATCGATCCGGATGCCGGGGCCACGGGGCCACCGCACCTGGCCGATCCGCCCCGCGTTGGGTCGGAAGTCGGCGGCGGGGTCCTCGGCGTTGATACGCACCTCGATCGCGACAGCCGGCGGCACTGCGGGGGGCACCGGCAACCCGGTGGGCAGCCCCAGCGCCAGCAGGAGCTGCGCTGCGACGAGGTCGACGCCGAAGGCTTCCTCGGTGACCGGGTGCTCCACCTGGATGCGAGCGTTGACTTCGAGAAAGACGACGTCGTCGCTGAGCGTGTCGACGAGAAACTCCACTGTGCCGGCACCCCGGTAGCGCAGCGCCTCCACGAGCGCGCGCGAGGCGTCGTGCAGCACGCGGCGACGCTCGGCCGACAAGCCGGGAGCCGGGCATTCCTCGATGAGCTTTTGATGGCGGCGCTGCACAGAGCAGTCGCGGTCGCCGAAGATCAGCGCGCCCCCCTCGCCGTCGCCGAAGACTTGCACCTCGACGTGCCTGGCAGACCCGTAGTAGCGCTCCATATAGAGGTCGCCGTTACCGAAGGCTGCCGCAGCTTCCTGCGCGGCCTGGGGAGCAAGGGCGACGAGTTCGGCTTCGGTGGTGGCAAGGCGGATGCCGCGCCCCCCGCCCCCGTGAATGGCCTTGACCATGAGCGGATAGCCCACTTCGGCGCCGAGAGCTGCGACATCGTGCACATCGGTGATGACCCGGCCCTGAGAGACGGGGACCCCGGCTGCCACCGCGACGGCCCGCGCGCTGCCCTTGTCGCCGACAGCGCGCAGGGTCTCGGGACGGGGGCCGGCAAAGGCGATCCCCTCTTCCTCGAGAAGCTCACACAGCCGCGGTTGTTCGCTGAGAAAGCCGTAACCAGGGTGGACCACATCGGCGCCGGCGTGGACAGCGGCCTGGGCGATGAGTTCGGGGCGAAGGTAGCTCTGCGCCGACGGAGCGGGGCCGATGACCAGGACGCGGTCGGCAGCGCGGGCCGCGAGGGACTGCGTGTCAGCAGCGCTGGCAGCCAGCACCGCCTCTGCCCCGATCCGCTGCGCTGCGGCGACGATGCGCGCGGCGATCTCGCCGCGGTTGGCGACAAGAACGACGGGCCGGTCAGTGCTCACAGCTCACGCCTCGAACCGCGCGAGGACCTGACCGAACTGCACCTGCGCGCCATCTTGCGCCTCGAACGCCGCGATCGTGCCGGCGGCGCCTGCCACGACCGGGTTCATGAGCTTCATGATCTCGATGATCCCGATGGTGGTGTCGGCCTGGACCTCGTCCCCCGGCTCCACGAACGGAGCTGCCCCCGGAGCGGGCCGGCGATAGAAGACCCCCAGCATGGGAGCCGTGATCGGTGCACCGACTGTCGCGTTAGTCGACGCAGCGGCCGGCTCGAACGCTGCCTGCGTGTCCTGCGAGGTGGGCGCGGGGGTTGCCTGGGCGGGGGCTGGGGCTGGGCCGGCGGAGAGCGGGGAGCCCGCCGGCGCGATCGGCCCAGTGCGAGAAAGCTGTACCGACACATCGCCCCACGTGATCGCGACAGTGTCGTAGTCGCCACCGTCCAGGGTCGCGACCAGGTCGAGCAGCTGCTGCCAGCTCGGGGCAGATTCGTGGGCCACGTCGCCCTCCTTCTGGTTGAGGCACCATCGTGCGGGGAGGCCCTGGTGGGGGCAACCGGCGTTCTCATATGATGAGAAGCGCCGTGGTCACGGCACACGCGATCGGTTTACGGTGATCGCCCCACCAGGGACGAACCAGATCGCGACTTCAAGGATGAAACGTGACCGATCACTTTGACGCCGTCATTATCGGCGGCGGACACCACGCAACGATCATCGCGCCGTATTTGGCGCGTGCGGGCCTCAGCGTCGCCGTCTTCGAGGCGCGCTCGCACCTCGGCGGCGGCGCACAGAGCATGCCCGGCCCCACCGCGGGGGTGACGCAGAACCCCTGCGCCCACTGGACACGCTTCTATGGGCATCCTGCCTATAAGGACTTCGGGCTGGGCGAGCTTGGCCTGAGCTACGTCTTTCCCGAGGGCAACGAGGCCATGGTCTACGACGACGGCTCGGTGTTCATCGGGTATTCGGCGGCGCGCGTGGTCGACAGCACGGGCCGCGCCGAGGCGTGGGACGAGGGAGTGGCGCGCACCGAGGCCAACATCCGGGCATTCAGTTCTCGGGATGCCGACACCTACCTGCGCGTCCACGAGGCGTATTCGGCACACATCAAGAGCGCTTTCGGGCGCCAGCGGTTCACGCCACCCACCCCCTGGGGCACGCCCGACCCGCTCGAAGAGCTCCTGGACCAGCCGGGCTCGCTCATCGAGCCCGTGCACCAGTTCATGACGATGCGCCAGTTGGCCTACGACATGTTCGAATCCGATGAGCTGCGGACCCTGTTCATGCGGGCCGGAGTCACCTCGACCGGGTGCTATCCGGATGACGTGCCGGGGCTCCAGGGCTTCATCCACAATCTGGCCCTCGTCCTCTCGCTCGAGCCGGCAGCGATTGCGATCGGCGGCACCGGAGCCATCACCTCCGCCCTCGTGAAGGCAGGAACCCTGCGGGGGGTGCAGTACTTCACGGGTGTGCGCGTGGATGAGATCGTGCAAGAGAACGGCAAGGCCACCGGCATCCGCCTTGCCGACGGATCTTTCGTGGGCGCGGGGATCGTCGTCTCTGATCTCGGGCTTCCCCAGACCGTGCTCCAGCTTCTGCGTCACGGCGAGGTGGCCGAACGCATTCGCCATCGCCTCCGCAACGTCGTCTACGACCGCGGTCAGCTCGTGTGGGCCAACGTCGTCAGCTACGAGGCTCCCGACTACGCCGGCACCACGGGAGTGGCCGAGGCCGGCGTCCAGCCGCGACTGTACTGGGGGCCCAAAGACCCCGACTGGTTCGCCACCCGCTACCAGGCCCACATCTTCTCGGAGGGAATCTCGCCGCGGATGCTGATGCTCTCGAGTACGGACTCGCAGTGGGACACCACCCGTGCCCCGCAGGGCCAGCACATCACCGGGATCGAAGAGTTCACGGCGCCCATCCGGTTCTTCGACGATCAGGGATGGGCCGCGCTCGAGAAAGAATTCGACACCCGCATCCGCGCGCAGTGGCCCCGCTACGCCAAGAACATGACAGCGGACAACATCGCCGCGATCGAGTGGTTCCTGCCGCCGCGGGTGAACTCCACCCACCCCGACATGGTCGAGGGAGGGTACGTCGAGGGCGCACACCTGGCCAGCCAGCTGGGTCGGTTCCGCCCGATCCCCGAGCTCGCCGGCTACCGCACGATCTTGCCGAACCTGTACAACTGCTCGTCCAATGTCCATTCCGGATCGGGCATCGGGCGAGGCAGCTCGCTCAATGCCTGGCACCAGATCGCCGCAGACCTCGGGCTCGACCCACACGCCGAGATCCGCAAGCCCGACCCCGCGCTTGTCGAGGTGGCCGCAGCCCGGTGAGTGGCATGAAGGAGCGAGGATGACCGCGGACGACGACAAACACGGACCCCACGGCGTCATCGAGCGCGTCCTCGCCGTCCTCGCTGCCTTCGAGGGCACGACCGGCTCTCTCACGGTGGCCGGGATCGCCCAGCGGGCAGAACTCCCGGTCTCGACGACCTACCGGATCGTCGCCTCGCTGGAGGGGTGGGGGGCGTTACGCAAGGGCTCGGACGGTCGATACCAGATCGGCTTTCGGCTGTGGTCACTGGGGCAACAGGCCGGAAGGCGGCTGCGCGACCGCGCGCATCCGTTCTTGCAGGATCTGTTCGACCTCACTCACGAGAACGTGCATCTGGCGATCCGTGACGGGCTGTACTCGCTGTACATCGACAAGGTCTACAACTCCCGCAAGCTCCCTATCGTCTCGCGCATCGGCGGGCGCCTGCCGCTGCACGCCACCGCGGTCGGGCGTGTGCTGTTGGCGGCGCAACCTGACTGGTTCGTCGATGCGTACCTTGCTCGGGAGCTCGAGAGCCCCACCCCGAGCACCGTGACCGATCCAATAGAGCTCGCCGAGATCATCCACACCGTGAGGCGTGAGGGGATGTCGGTCACCTACGAGCAGATGCGCCTGGGCGCGATCTCGTTGGCAGCACCGATCGTCTACGAGGAAGAGACAGTCGCCTCGGTAGCGCTGGTCTTCGATATCAGCCAGGCCGGGGAGATCGAACGTCTCCGCCCGGCAGTCAAGGGGACCGCCGACAAGATCAGCCGGGCGATGCGGGGAGGGAGCGCCGGCGCCGTGATGCGCCGGGTTCCGCCTCCCGCGCCGGATCGTTTCTCAGGCGGTGAGAAATCCCGGTTGCACGCCGCCGATCCTCGTTGAAGAGTCGAGGCACTCGTTCGAGGAGGAACAGCATGAGCATCACTGCACCGATTGCAGCGCCGGACTACCACGGGTTCGAACCGTTCAAGCTCACCGACCCCTTCGCCTCGTGGAAAGCCCTCCGCGAGCAGGCCCCCGTCTTCTACGACGACCGGATCGGCTACTGGGTCGTGTCCCGCTACGACGACGTCAAGAGCGTCTTCGACAACTGGGAGACGTTCTCGTCAGCAAACGCGCAGCAGCCCGTGCGCCCCCTCGGCGAGGCAGCGAAGAAGGTTCTTGCCGAGGGCGACTTCACCGCCTACTCCGGACTGTCAGCGCGGATCCCCCCGGATCACACCCGCATCCGCGCGATCGCGACCAAGGCCTTCACGCCGCGGCGCTACAAGGTGCTCGAGCCCTTCATCCGCGAGAACGTCAACGTGCTCATCGACCGGATGATCGCCAAGGGCGAGCCGGGAGACATCCTCACCGACATCGCGTGGGACCTGCCCACCATCACGATCTTCACCCTCATCGGCGTTCCCGTCGACATGATCGAGACCGTCAAGGCGTGGGCGAGCTCACGCACGGCGATCACCTGGAGCGACCTGACCGACGACGAGCAGGTCCCGCACGCCGAGAACCTCGTCGCGTACTGGCGTTTCTGCCGCCAGCTGGTCGCCGATGCCAAGACCACCCCGGGCGACAATCTCGTGTCCGACCTCGTGCGCTTCCAGGCCGAAGGGGACGAGATCACCGATCACGAGATCGCCTCTTTCCTCTACAGCCTGCTCTTTGCTGGACACGAGACCACGACCACACTGATCTCCAACACGGTGCGCGAACTTCTCGCCAACGACGAGTTCGCCCATGTGGCCGAGGATCCCGAGCTCATCCCGGGCGCCATCGACGAAGTCCTGCGCGTCAGCGGCAGCATCGTGGCTTGGCGCCGCCATGCAGAGAGGGATGGCGAGGTCGCGGGAGTTCCGATCCCCGCCGGGTCCAAGGTTCTGCTGCTGATGGGCGCCGCGAACCGCGACCCCGCCGTCTTCCCCGACCCCGACACTTTCGACATCACCCGCAGCAATGCCCGCGCCCATCTGTCGTTCGGGTACGGCATCCACTACTGCATCGGCAACATGCTCGGAAAGCTGCAAACGAAGATCGCCGTCGAAGAGATCGCGCGGCGGCTTCCGAACCTGCGTCTTGTTCCGGACGCACAGATCACCTTCGGAGACAACTTGTCCTTCCGCGTCCCCGACTCCGTCCCCGTCCTTTGGAGCTGACCGTCATGAGCGCCTACACATCCCAGACGTACACCTTCGCGTTCGACTCGGTCGAGACTCCGACGATCGAGCGCCTCGGCGGTAAGTGCAACAGCCTGGCAATCATGACCTCCGCCGGCATGCCTGTCCCACCCGGATTCGCTGTCACGACTGATGCTTTCGACAAGGTCATGGACGAGACGGGTCTTCGCACCCGCATCCGCGAGATCCTCGCCGGTCTCGACGTCCACGATGTCGCCGATGTTGCGGACGTCGAGCGGCGCGCCGACCACGTCAGGGAGCTCATCCTCACCCAGGAGATCCCCGATGACGTCCGCGACGAAGTCGTCGGCGCGTATCGCGCCCTGATGGCGCGGTGCGGCGGCGAGGTCGCCGTCGCGGTGCGCTCCAGCGCCACGGCGGAAGACCTGCCCGACGCGAGCTTCGCCGGGCAGCAAGACACGTACCTCTGGATCGTCGGCGAGAACAACGCCCTGCACAAAGTACGCGAGTGTTGGGCAAGCCTCTACACGGCACGTGCCATCACCTATCGCCTCAGCAACGCCATTCCCGATGAGGGACTGTCGATGGCCGTGGCGGTGCAGAAGATGGTGAACTCCCGCTCATCCGGGGTCGCCATGACGCTCGACCCCCAGACCGGCGACCGCACCAAGATCGTCGTGGAGTCCAGCTGGGGCCTCGGCGAGATGGTCGTCTCGGGCGAGGTTACACCCGACAACTTCCTACTCGACAAGGTCATGATGACCGTCGTGACACGCGCGATCAGCTTCAAAGGCGAGGAGCTGGTGCCCAATGGCCGAGGCGGAATCGTTCGACGCGCTGTCGCTGCCGAGCGGGTCGAGGCACCGAGCCTCAGCGATGACGAACTGATGGCGGTTGCGAGGCTCGCGAAGGCAGCAGAGAAGCACTACGGACGTCCGCAGGACATCGAGTGGGCGATCGATGCCGACCTTCCTGACGGAGACAACGTTCTGCTCCTGCAGGCGCGTCCCGAGACAATCTGGTCGCCCAAGTCGAATACCAACACCATCACCATCACCTCCAAGGGGTCGGGCATCTCAGCGATCGCGACATCGATGCTCTCGAGCCTCGGCATCCGCTGACTCCCGCCCCGTCGCACCATCACCCACCACACCCACTACCCGAAACGACGCAGCTCTGCCGAGCGCGTCACGGACGTATCGAAGGAGATGCAATGTCCGACACCGCGATGCAAACCAAGTCCTTCCCCTCTCCTTATGAGCTGAAGGCCCCCGCCGGCTCCGAGGGGTGGGAGTCGCTGTACCCCTACAACCTCGTCTTCCGCGAGGAGCTGCGCGAACAGGAGGAGGGCCGCTTCTGGTTCTGCGACAGCCAGCACTGGCCGAACGTGTTCAAGCCGTTCGAGGTGACCATGGTCGAGTTCGCCAGCCGAAACCTCGGCGCCTACAACACCCGGCACTACCTGGTTCCGCCTGCCAACGGTATCGACTACCGCATCCACAACGGCTACAACTACTTCAGCCCCGTACCGGTTCCGCCCGAGCAGATCGCCGCCCGTGTGCCGCATTTCCTCGAGCGCGCCGGTTACTACTTCCAGAACTGGGAGTCGCTGCTGGAGAACTGGCACACCAAGGTCACCGACAACATCAAGGCGATCGAGGCCATCGAGTTCACGCCGCTACCCGAGATGGTGCCGATGGAGACGATCACCGAGGGCGTCGGCTACGACCCGTCCGTGGACCTGTTCGAGGCCTACGACAAGCTCATCGCCCTGGCGTACCGCAACTGGGAGCACCACATGGAGTTCCTGAACCTCGGCTACGTGGCCTACCTCGACCTGTTCCAGTTCTGCAAGGAGGCCTTCCCCGGCATCCCCGACCTGGCGATCGCGAAGCTGGTCGCCGGTGTCGACTCCGTGCTGTTCCGTCCCGACGACGAGTTGAAGAAGCTCTCGACGCTGGCGGTGGAACTCGGCCTGCAGGATGCCTTCATCCGCGGTGACGGCAACGCCGAGACTACCCTCGCAGCCCTTCGCGACGCCCCCCGCGGTGCGGAGTGGATCCAGGCGTGGGAGGCTGCGCAGCACCCGTGGTTCAACTACACCTCGGGTAACGGCTTCTACGGCGATGACAAGTACTGGCGCGACGACCTGGACATCCCGATGGGCTACATCCGCGACTACGTCGTGCGCGTGGCTGCGGGCGAGACGCTGGGGCGCCCGAAGGACGAGCTGATCGCCGAGCGCGACCGCATCGCCGAAGAGTACGCCTCGGTGCTCGATGACGAGGCCCGCGCCACGTTCGAGGGCAAGCTGGGTCTTGCCCGCACCGTCTACCCCTACGTAGAAGACCACAACTTCTACATCGAGCACTGGACGATGGGGGTCTTCTGGCGCAAGGTCCGCCAACTGTCGAACATGCTGCACGAGCAGGGGTTCTGGCCGCAGCCGAACGACATCCTTTACCTCAGCCGCGACGAGGTGCGTCCCGTGCTCTTCGACTACGCCAGCGCCTGGGCCGTCGGCACCGAGCCGATCGGTCCCACCTACTGGCCGAAAGAGATCGAGCGTCGCCGCGCGATCATCGCCGCTCTCGAGCAAGATCGTCCGCAGCCGGCATTCAACACTCCCCCCGCCCAGATCAGCGAGCCGTTCACCGTCATGCTGTGGGGCATCACGACCGAGCAGGTGCAGCAGTGGCTGGGCTCGGATGACGCCGAAGAGGGAGTCCTCAGCGGTATGGCAGCCTCGGGTGGCGTCGTGGAAGGCCCCGCGCGCGTGATCATCAACGCCTCGCAGCTGGGTGAACTGCAACAGGGTGAGATCCTCGTGGCTCCCGTCACCGCCCCCAGCTGGGGGCCGGTGTTCGGCAAGATCGCCGCCACCGTGACCGACATCGGCGGCATGATGAGCCACGCGGCGATCGTCTGCCGCGAGTACGGCGTGCCCGCCGTCACCGGTACCGGCAAGGCATCCACTACCATCACGACCGGCATGCGCCTGCGGGTCGACGGAAACCAGGGCAAGGTCACGATCCTCGACTGAGGATCCGAGAGGCAGTTCACCATGACGCGCACATCCCGCTCCCCCGTCAATCTGCTCGGACGCAACGTCTCGGCGCATATCCCTGCGCTCGAGGCCACCAAGGGCATGATCGTGATGCGGGAGCGGGATGACGCGGTGTGGAACGCCGCCCTGCCTTTTCTGCGCACCCGCGACAATGACGCCCACACCCTGGTGTCGTATGGCATCGCCCGCGCACTGTGCGAGATGATCCCGGACGCCGACCCCGACGTCGTGCTGCCAGCGATCATCCTGCACGACACCGGATGGTCCACAGTCGACGAGGTCGTCGCTTTCAACGCGATAGCCCCCGACCGCGACGGCAGCCTGCACCACATCGTCATCCAGCACGAGAAGGAAGGCGCCCGGATCGCCCGGGAAGTGCTGGAGCCGCTCGGGCACTCTCCGGAGGTGATCGACGAGGTCGTCGCGATCATCGACGGACACGACACCCGGCTCACCGCGATCAGCCTCAACGACTCGGTCGTGAAGGATGCCGACAAGGTGTGGCGGGTCTCCCCGCACGGCATCGACGTCGCCGTCCCCCGATTCGGACTGACCCGTGAGGAGTCGGCCATTCTCAACGCCTCCCGGGCCGTCGATGACCTCTTCAACCCCGAAGCCAAAGCCATGTCCCGCGCGTTCTTGTCGTGGGAGTGCATGACCGAGAGCCCGCAATGGACCCAGACCACGCCCCGGGAGTTCGACCAATGAGCAACACACACACTGGCCGCACTGTCGTGGTCACCGGCGCCGCCACGGGGCTCGGGAGGGCTTTCGCCCTCGGCTTTGCCGGGCGCGGGGCGAATGTGGTCATCGCGGATGTCAACGAGGCTGGCGCGGCGGAGACAGCTGCCCTCGTGGAGGAACTCGGCGTCGGCGCGCTGGCCGTGCGCACCGACGTCACCGACCGTGGCTCCACAGATGCCCTGATGGATGCCGCCCTCGAGCGGTTCGGCGCGATTCACGCCCTGATCAACAACGCGGCGATCTATGCGACGATCCACCGCGCTCCCTTCGCCGAGATCGACCCCGACGAGTGGGACAAGGTCATGGCAGTCAATGTGAAGGGCACGTGGTTGTGCTCGGCATCCGCTGTCACCCGCATGAGCGAGGGTGGATCGATCGTCAACATCGCCTCGGCGACGGTGTTCAGCGGTTCCCCGCAGTGGATGCACTACGTCGCCTCCAAGGGCGCTGTGATCGGGATGACCCGCACCCTGGCCCGTGAGGTCGGGGGCCTGGGCATCACCGCGAATGTCATCGCTCCCGGATTCACCCTCACCGAGGCATCCCTCGCGCAGATCGAGGATGCCGAGACCTACGGTGTCGCGGCCCGCGCGATCAAGCGCGCCAGCGTGCCCGAGGACATCGTGGGAGCTGCCCTCTTTCTGACTTCCCCCGACGCTGCCTACATCACCGGTCAAACGATCGTCGTCGATGGCGGCAAGCAGTTCATCTGACAAGGAGTACTCGTGAGCAGTGTGGTCTACATCGCCGATGACGGCACCGAGACGACCATCCAGGGTCGCCCCGGCGACTCGATCATGGAGACCGCCGTGCGCAACGGCGTCAGGGGGATCGTCGGCGAGTGCGGTGGCAGCCTCTCGTGCGCCACCTGCCACGTGTTCGTCGAACCCGAGACCTTCGCCCTGGTAGGTGGCCCCTCAGGTCCTCTCGAAGACGACATGCTCGATGGCACCGCCGTGGACCGTGAAGCAACGTCACGCCTGTCCTGCCAGATCAAGCTGCAGGAGGGCGTCGACTACCGCGTCCGCACCCCGAAAGCGCAGATCTGACATGGGCACCACACTGATCGTCGGAGCCTCCCAAGCCGGCGTCCAGATCGCCGCGACGATGCGTGAGCTCGGTGACACCGACCCGATCATCCTCGTCGGCGAAGAACCGCACCGCCCCTACCAGCGCCCGCCGCTGTCGAAGAAATGGCTCAAGAGTGAGCTCGTGCCCGGGGATGTGATCTTGCGCACCCGCGAGTGGTTCGACAGTCAGAACATCGAGCTCATCAGCGGCGACCGGGTCGTGACGATCCATCGCGGTACGCAGGGCCCTGGTGAGGCGACCACGCAGGGCGGGCGGCGACTGCGCTTCGATCGTCTTGCCCTGGCCACCGGCTCCTCGGTGCGCCGCCTCACGATTCCCGGCACCGACTTTCACGGCGTGCACTACCTCCGTGACGCGGAGGATGCCTTCGCGCTGGAGGCTGCCCTGCACGATCCCGCGAACCGTCGCGTCGTCGTCATCGGCGGGGGCTTCATCGGACTCGAGATTGCCGCCGTGGCCCGCAGCATGGACAAAGAGGTCACGGTGCTGGAGGCAGCGCCCCGCCTGGTCGGCCGGGTCGTGTCGGAACAGACGAGCGCCTTCTATCTCGCCGCCCACCAGCGGCGCGGCACCGCTGTCGTGCTGGGGGCAGAGCTTCGGCGCATCATCGGCGGGGTGGCGGATGCTGCCGGCCGCCGTTCGCGGGTCGTCGCAGTGGAACTCGCCGACGGTACTGCGGTGCCCGCAGACCTCGTCGTCATCGGGATCGGCGTGATCGCGCGTACCGAACTTGCTGTGCAGCTCGGGCTTGCGGTGGAGGGCGGCATCCTGGTCGACGAGCACGCGCTGGCCTCGGACGGCCGCACCGTGGCCGCGGGTGACTGCACGGTGATGCCCAACCCCTATGCTCTCGGCATCCCCGGCCCCACCCGTATCGAGAGTGTGAACAACGCTCTCGAGCAGGCCAAGATCGCCGCCGCGAGCCTGCTCGGGGAGCGCCTCACGTATCGCTCGGTGCCCTGGTTCTGGTCGGATCAGGCCGATCTCAAGCTGCAGATTGCGGGGCTGAGCACCGGGTACGACCAGGTCGTCGTGCGGGGGCGACCCGAGGACGAGCGCTTTGCCGTCTTGTACTACCGAAGCGGTCAGCTCATCGCGGCGGACTGCATCAACCAGCCCGCCGAGTTCCTCGCGATCCGCGGTGCCCTCGGCAAGGGGCACACGATCAGTCCCGAGGCAGCCGCCGACACCGACATCCCCCTCAAGCAGTCGATCACCGAGCCGCTGCTGGCCACGGCGGAGGCACCATGAGCCGCTTCGTGAACACCTTCGACTCGGTGCAGACCGTCGGCAACGGTCAGACACCGCAGCGTCACTACACGAATCTTGACGATCTGTGGCGCGCGGCCGAGCCGTACATGCGGGCGCGGCGGAACGACATCCACATTCCTCTGTCGTTCTACTTCGCCGAGCTGCTGCTGGATGACTACCCCCAGGCTGACGAGCTGGTGACGCGGGTCGCGATCCTGCTGCACGACACAGGCTGGGCTCGAGTGGATGCCGAGAAGATGATCACCGAGGGGTTCCGCTCGGCGAACTGGCGGCAGTCCGATGCCCGCATCCAGCACGAGATCGAAGGCTGCAACATCGCCCGCGAGCTCCTTCCCGGACTGGGCTTCGACACCGCGTTCATCACCCAGGTCACCGACATCATCGATGGTCATGACACCCGTCTGGACCACCACTCCCTCGAGGATGCGATAGTGCGCGATGCCGACCGCCTGTGGCGCTTCACCCCCACGGGCACGGCGTTCTCGGCGGAGTGGTTCGGGATGACCCCGCGCGAGATCGTCGAGAACCTTGAGGCGGTTGTCCTCGATGAGCTCATCACCGCCTCGGGGCGCCGGATGGCCGAAGCCGAGATGGGTCGCACGATCGAGCTGCTGAAGATCGATCTGCTGTGAGAGAAGAGCACTGACGATGCCCGAAACCCTCGGAGCCACTTCGGCCACGACGCTGCTGGCGGGCCACCGCGCCGCCGCCGAGGCCCTCCCCTATCAGCACGTCGACGACCTGTTCATCGGCGGCCACTATCGCCGCGCCGCGGTCAGCGACGGCGTCGACAAGGTAGTGGACCCGGCGACCGGGGAGACCTGGGCATCGGTGCCGAAGGCGTCGGCGCAGGATGTCGACGGCGCCGTCGCCGCGGCCCGTGCGGCCTTCCCGGCCTGGGCGGCCATCCCTCCCCACGAGCGCGCCGAGCGGATGCGGCGCTGGGCCGACGCTCTGGAACAGCGAGCCCAGCCACTGTCGGTGACGAGCACACTCGAGAACGGCTCGCCGATCTCCGAGACGGCAGGAGCTGCCGCCAACGCTGCGGGCATCATCCGCTACTTCGCGGGGCTGTCCACCGTGCTGGAAGAGGACGACGTCCGCATCGCGCCGCTGGACCCCACGCAAGCGACGACCGTCCGTCGCGACCCGGTGGGGGTCTGTGCGCTGATCGCTCCGTGGAACTTCCCCATCAACCTCGTGGTCATCAAGCTCGCGCCGGCATTGATCGCGGGCTGCACCGTCGTCATCAAGCCCGCTTCCCCCACTCCCCTGTCGATCCGCTTCGTGCTCGACGCCGCGGTCGAGGCCGGCATCCCTGACGGGGTCATCAACCTCGTCACCGGAGACGGCCAGGTCGGGGATCAGCTGGTGCGGCATCCGGATGTCGACAAGGTCGCGTTCACCGGGTCCACCCCGGTGGGCCGACGTATCGCGGCTGCCTGCGGCGAACTCCTGCGCCCCGTGACCCTTGAGCTCGGCGGGAAGTCCGCGGCGCTGGTTCTGCCGGATGCCGACCTCGACCACCTGCGGAAGGTCCTGATCCGCTCGTGCATGCGCAACACGGGCCAGACCTGCTACATCTCCACGCGCCTGATCGTCACCCCAGAGCACTACGACGAGGTCGTGGAGGCCGTCGCCACCACGATCGGCGAGGCGATCCAGGGAGATCCCCTGGATGCGGCCACGGTGTTCGGCCCGTCAGCGACGCGAGCGCAGCGCGACATCGTGCGCGGCTACATCCGCAGTGGCATCGCCGAGGGAGCGCGACCGGTCACCGGAGGTGACGTCGATCCGGCGATCGCCGAGGGGTTCTTCGTCACCCCGACCGTGTTCGCCGACGTCGCCCCCGACATGCGGATCGCCCGCGAGGAGATCTTCGGCCCCGTCCTGTCAATCCTTCCCGCGCGCGACATCGATGATGCGGTCGCGATCGCCAACGCGACACCCTTCGGGCTCGGCGGGATCGTGTTCGGCGCTGACGAGGATCGCGCCTTCGAGGTCGCGCGGCGTATCGACACCGGCTCGATCGGAGTGAACTTCTTCGCGTCGAACCATGCAGCCCCCTTCAGCGGCCGCCACGACTCGGGCCTCGGCGTGGAATACGGGATCGAGGGTCTCCACGCCTACCTCACCTACCAGTCAGTGCATCGGCGGGTGGGCTGATGGCCGCGCTGCGGTGGGGGATCAAGAAGAGCCTGCACGAGTACGTGCGCTCGTCGGAGGGCTCCGTCGAGGCCGGCGACGGAGCGTGGCTCGACGGCGACGAGGTGATCTTCCCCGCGGATGACGCAATCGAGGATGCCTTCACCGGCTCGGTCCGCTTCCTCGCCCACGGCGGCATGATGGACTGGCGTCTGGCCGCCCCGCATCTCGAGAACGGCGGTTCGATTGTCACCATCGGCGGTCGACGGGGCGCGCGCGTGCCCTTTGCGACAATCGAAGCCGGTGACGTGCGTCTGACGCTGGACGGTGCCATCCTGCTCGGCAACTTCTACGCGACGGGCACCGCCTTGGACCCCCTCCGCGTGGAGTGACGCGAAGGGGGTCCTTCCCAGAGCGAGGGCTTGCCGCTCTCAGCTCAGGCCGTCAGAGCTCGGCAAGCATGGCCCGCATGGTGGCGATCTCGGCAGTCTGAGCAACGATGATCGCCTCGGCGAGCTCCCTCACGTCGGGGCTGGATCCGCTGTCGAGTTCGTCCTGGGCCATGTCGATGGCACCCTCATGGTGGACGATCATCTGCTCGAGAAACAGACGCGATGCGTCAGGGCCGGAGGCCGCCGCCAGTGCCGACATGTCGTCGTCGCTCATCATTCCGTCGTCGTGGCCCATACCTGCCATTCCGCCGGCGCCGGGCATCTCCGCGCCCCACGCGGTGAGCCACCCCTCCATCGTGTCGATTTCGGGCTGCTGCGCGGCCTTGATGTTCTCTGCCAGCTCGCGCACGTCGGCATCGACCCCATCCTTGGCGAGGAGGGTGTCCGACATCTCGATGGCCTGCGCATGATGCGGGATCATCATCTGCACGAACATCACGTCCGTGGCATTGAACGCGAAAGCGGAAGCTGACGCGGAGGAAGGGGCGGTGCTGGCGCCCGGGCCGGAGCCGGTCACTGAAGCGCAGCCGGTGACGGCCAGAGCGAGGCTCAGCGCGATAGCGGTACTTGTTGCAGGACGATTCTTCATGATTGTCATCAGGGGTCTCCAAGGAGTGGGTCGTGAATGGCACCGGCCGGGGCCCGGCGGGTGTGCGGGGAAGAGCCGGGCGCAGGATTATCCGGCTCTCGCATTTCACGTACGACTGATGCAGAGAGAGATGAGCGACGGGGGGCGTGGCGGGAGCGTCAGAACGCCCCTGGCGGCTCTCGTCGGCCTCGGGAGAACCGACAGCCACCGCAGACGGGGACCAGACCACCTCAACAGCAGCGCCGTCACGAGCAGGGCGAGTACACACGCCATGGCGAGCATCCCGGAGTGGCCACCCGCGGCGCAGTCCTCGCACGATTCGTCAGTGACAGCCTGCGCCGTGTGCTCGCCGGGTACGGCCGTCAGTGCGTCATGGTGACTGTGCGCATGAGGAGTACTCACTGTCGAGGTGAGGAGGTGTCCGCTGGCTGTCGGCGCGTTCAACGCGTGCATGGCGAGAAGTCCGATGATGACCGCCACGGTGACGCCGACGACCAGAAGCAGCGTGCCCGCTACCGAATCCCCGCCTCGCACACGACGTGCCAGCGCGATCAGCGACATGCGACCTCCCGCCCTCATGGTACGACTCCCGAAAAGTGGGTGCGCTGTGCGCCATCCACGCACAGATCAGTGGAGCCCGAGACGAATCACAAAAAGATAACGGTGAGGTCTTCCCCTCCGTTACCTCACCGTTATAGAGTGCTTGCACGGTAGTTGTTTTGCTGTGGCAGCTACCGGCATGTGATTGCAGGACACTCTTGGTGCAAGGGACAAGGGCCGGTCGGAAGCCTCTCCGACCGGCCCTTACTTGTACCCTCGCGGCTCAGTACCAGCCGGTTGACTGGGAGTGGCTCCACGCGTTGCACGGCGACCCGTAGCGTCCGGCGATGTAGCCAAGGCCCCAGCGCACCTGCGTGACTGCATTGGACGCCCAGTCGCCACCGGCAGAGCTCATCTTGCTGGCGGGGAGCGCCTGCGGAATACCCCCTGCACCACTCGAGGAGTTGTAGGCGGCATAGTTCCAGCCGGACTCTTTGTTCCACAGCGCCACGAGGCACGAGAACTCACCGTCGCCCCAGCCGTACTGCGACGCCATGATGTCGCGGGCAGCAGCCTGCGCCGCACCCGGGGAGTTATCGCCCGTGGACGCCACGGGCCCGGAAACGGCCGGCGCTGCCGCGGCCGCTGCGCGCGCAGCCTCCTCAGCTGCAACGCGCGCGGCTTCTTCAGCCGCGGCCTTGGCTGCAGCTTCCTCGGCAGCCCGGCGGGCTTCCTCAGCTGCGACTGCAGCGGCCAGTCGCTCGCGCAGCCCGTCAATCTTGGCCTGCGTGTCGGCAACGGCATCCGTGACCGCTGAGGTGAGCGAGGGCAGCAGCACGATCGGCAGAAGATCCAGTCCATCCAGATCGGCGGTTGCCGCTTCCACAGCCGACACCGAGACAGTAGTGGGGGCGTCGACCGTCAGCCCGGATGCCGCGACCTCCCCATTCAGAGCAGTGGCATCCGCCGCAACGGTCGCCGCGGCAGCAAGTGCGGCTTTGGCATCAGAGGTGAGCGACTCGACGGAGGAGGCGTCAGTTTGGATGGATGCCGGAATCGGCGGTGCTTCGCTCCGCGCGGTGGGGACGGTCGCGAGAGCCGGCGTCTGTGCGAAGGCGGCAGTCGATGAGACCCCCAGCAGCAGGGTGAGCCCCATCGCGGCTGCGGTCAGAGCACGAGCGCGGGGACGGGAAACGAGGGGAGTTGACGATGAACGTTGACGCACGAATTCAGTGGCTTCCTGTTCGGAGAATCAAGCGGGCAGCACCAGTGGGCCCGGAAAAGCGTGCCTCGGGCGGCACACAAGTGTCCGAGTCTGGGTGCTCTTCCTGAACGAAACCTCCACGAATCCTGACCGGATCATGCGCTGGCTATGAATCACAAAAAGATAACGGTGAGGTCTTCCCTTCCGTTACCTCACCGTTATAGAGTGCTTGCACGGTAGTTGTTTTGCTGTGGCAGCTACCGACATGTGATTGCAGGACACTCTTGGTGCAAGGGACAAGGGCCGGTCGGAAGCCTCTCCGACCGGCCCTTACTTGTACCCGAACGATGCCTCGGCGTCATCGCCGCTCGCGACCGAGGACCCCTGCGACACCGCCGAGCAGGGCGAGCAGAACGGATGCCGCCACGACGAGGCTGAAAGCGGCTGCGGCACCCCCGATCGCCGCACCAGCACCGCCGACTGCGGTACCGATACCGACGCCCAAGACCACACCACTGCCGGTGAGCGTCATGAGAACGCCCGCCCGAGTGCGTTCGGCGATGGATCCCGCGACGCTATAGAGCGTAAGAAGTGCCGGCCCCTGGAAGGCGCCCGCGAAGACCGCGAACATCAGAAGGATGGGCACGGTCGGGGCTAGGGTCATCCCGATGCCCCCGAGAGCCATGCCGACGGCTGCGCCGATCCATCGCATCCAGGGGCCGATGGATGACGGCAGCGCGACCATCGCCATCGTCGTGACAGCCGACCCGATGGCCATGACGGCGTAGAACAGCGCACCCGCGTCCGGCACCCCCTGCGTGCGTGCGAACGCCGTGAGACCCGCCTGGCTCGCGCCGAAGAACACCCCCATCGCGAGCATCCCCGCCAGAACGAGAGCCGCCATTGCCGAACGCGCACGTCCACCCTCAGCGGCAGCGACGACGTCGGCATCCGTCGTCGGCTCCCGGCGCGGCACCAGCGCGGCACTGCGGTGAAGCGCGAACTGTGTCACGAACACCGCGATCAACGCTGCGGCTGCCAGGAGCGAGAGCTGCGGCGACAGCACGACGGCAACGATGCCGACCAGCGCCGGACCGATGATGTAGACGACCTCGTCGACGACGCCCTCGAACGCGAAGGCTGCCGAGACGTCATCGCGCGACATGGCGAGCCACCGGACCCGCGAGAGGGGTCCGACCTGTGGCAGGGAAAGGCCCGCGAGGCCGGCGAGCGCGACAGCCAACCCGTCGGGCACGTGCCCGACGGCGAGGACGAATGCCACGACGGATGCGACATTGGTCACGACGCCGATCAGGAGCACGCGGCGCTGGCCCCATCGATCAGAGAGGGCACCGCCGACGGGCGCTCCGACCGCCTCGCCGAGCGCCGTCGCGGCGGCGGCCACTCCGCCGACCGCGATGGAGCCGGTCGCCGATGTCGCGAGGGTGAGTATGGCAAGCGGGACCATCGACACCGGCAGGCGCCCGAGCGACGTCGCAATGAGATAGCCCCAGCCAGCGAGAGAGGGCAGGGCGCGGTAGGCGGCGAGGGCAGAACGCCCCGACGACAGATCAGTCACAGACGGAATCGCTTTCCGACGCATCCCCCGACCCGGATGGCGTCGCCCGCCCGCTGATGAACTCTTGTGGCACGGACTCTATCAGCGGCAGATCTCGCCCAGTGAGCAGCGCGAACGGCAGGGGCCGGTCGGATGCCTCTCCGCCGGCCCTGTCGTTCGTCTGCTCGAGGTCAGTCCTCGACGACGCGGACGATGACCTCGATGTTGCCTCGGGTCGCGTTGGAGTAGGGGCAGACGAGGTGTGCGGCGTCAGCCAGCGCCTGCGCCTGATCGGCCGCAACGTCCGGGATGACGACCTCGAGCTCGACAGCCAGGCCGAACCCGCCGTCACCGTTGGGTCCGATACCCACGCGGGCACCGACGCTGGTGTCGTGGAGCTGCACCTTCTCGCGGCGCGCGACACTCAACAGCGCGCTGTGGAAACAGGCGGCGTACCCCGCGGCGAACAGCAGCTCGGGGTTGAGCGCGCCGCCCGCGCCACCCATCTCTTTCGGCACGCGCACGTCGGCATCCAGCAAACCGTCGATCGTCGCCACGTGACCGTTGCGGCCGTCGCCGGTGGCCAGGGCTTCAGCGGTGTACAGGGTTTCCATGGGGTTCTCCTTCTGTATGGGGATTCGTGGCTGCTCGCGGGCACGCGTGATCGCAATCACCCCGGCGGCGAGTCGGAAGCGTCAGACGTGCGAAGCGCTGCCGGCCTGGATGCTGGCTGTGTATGCCCGCACCTCCGATGCCAGGGACTGCGCCATGTCGAGAGGTATGCCCATGCACCGGGCGATCTCGCCGGGCACGTGGGCGAGCTCTTCCCGAAGGGCTGCGCCGCGATCGGTGAGCCGAATCGTCACGACGCGAGCATCCTCGGTGGAGCGGGCACGCACAACGAATCCAAGGGCCTCCAGGCGGCTCAGGAGCGGCGAGAGCGTGCCGGAGTCCAGAATCAAATCGTCGCCGAGCTCCGTGACGGTACGCGGCTCCCGCTCCCAGAGCTCTACGAGCACGAGGTATTGCGGGTAGGTCAGTCCCCACGGCTTGAGGGTGCGGCGATAGGCCTGTGTCGTGGCGCGATGTGCCGCGTAGAGCGAGAAGCACAGCATCCGGTCGAGGGCGCGCTCTGGGACCTCTTCTTTCGCGATCACAGAAAAAGCATTGCACACAATTTAGTTGTGCACAACTTAATTCGGATGCCGCACCCTAGACCCCGCCACCGCCACCACCACCGCCACCACCACCGGCGCTTCCGCCACCGCTGGAGCCGCCCGAGGTGGACGACGTCGTCGTGGTCGACAGGGTCGAGATCCCCGAAGAGAAGGCAGCAGCGTTGAATCCCGCCGTGCCGACATACCAGCCGGGAACGCCGGTCTGGTCGTAGAGCACGGCGAGGTGCTCGGCCCATTCCTCTTCCTGGCCGAACACCACGGCGTAGGGCAGCAGCGTCTCGTAGATCCGCAGCATCTGGCGGGGGTTCGCGGGATCCACACGCGCACCGCTGTCGTCGAGCGCGATCCGCTCGGCGCCCTGCGGCGACTGCAGCATTCGGATCCGGTCGGCCTCAGCCCACTCGATGAACACCTGCAGGCCCTTCAGGTGATCACGAGTCTCGGCGCCGGCGGCGGTGAGCGGCTTCCGAGACACCAGGCCAGCGACCACGAAGAACATCACGAAAGCCACGATCATCAGGAGCACAGGGATGGTGGCATCGACGAAGGCTCCGAGCGCCTGGAACCCGAGCGCGATCGTCAGAATGCCCAACACGATGGCCCCGAGCGTCGGCCAGAACCGTAGGCCGCTGGGAACACGGCGTCGAAGCCCGCGCGTGTCGAGTTCTCGCTCCGCCGCCTTGATGATGCGGCGCGCGGCCGACGAGAGTCGTGTGTCGCTCGACCCGAACTCGTACTCGTCTCCGGGCGCCATGGTGGGGAACAGCCCCTGCAGCAGCAGGAGTCCGTCACCGTCGGCGCGGGCCGGATCCATCAGCACCGCCTTGAGCTTCAGGCCACCGAAGAGCTTGCGGCCGGCTTCCTCGATCCGGATGCTGCCGACCACCGCCTGCTCGAGCACCTCGGCGGGGATCGCCTTCGTCGTCTTGCCGAGCAGTACCGCGCTCTCAAGCGCATCGATCCGCGGCGGCGGCGCGTACTCGGCGATGATCGTCGGCCGGCCGGGCTCGTCGCGCAGCATCCTGACCCGGAACACGATCGCCCACACGAGCGACCCGATGACGCCGAGAAAGGCGAGAGCCTGCAGCCACCCGAACGGCGAGGCGAGGTAGGAGCTGTCGAACGACGTGAAGGTGTCGGGGTGAAAGGCGACGGAGATCGTCATCGTCTCGTACGAGTGCAGGTCAGTGGCGGATGCCGTGACTGTCACCCCGCCGTCGGCATCCGTCGTCGAGGCGATCGAGCACTGGTCGGTAGCGCCTGCAGCACCGACGTAGCAGGACTGCGCCCCCGTGAGGGCGGCGGCAAGTTCGGTCGGAACGTGCAGCGTCGCCGAGACCGACCCAAAGGGCTGAACCCAGTCGACACCGTTGACGTTCCAGTACAGCTCATCCACCCCGGTGTCATCGAAGAAGCGGGCGACGTTGTCGAGCGTGTACGTGAAGACGTAGGTCTGCGCACCGTGGACGTAATCGTCAGCGCGCGAGGTCATCACGTAAGCGCCGTCCTCGCTCACGACCTCGGCAGGCCTCGGGTTCCCGTCGGCGTCGGTGATCGACACGAGCTGGGTGTGCAGCGGTGCGCCCAGGTACGAGTCGGGCAGGATGCGGCGCATCCCCCGGTTCTGGTCGTACTCGGGGAAGATCGCGACGAACGTCTCGACGACGGTCATCGTGCTGGTGCCGTCTTCGGCGCGGCCGAGCGTGTAGTCGGCATCCAGGCTCTCGAAAACGAAGTCGTCGACGTCGGTGGACACCGCCGCGGCTTCATCACCGAACGACACACTCACCGAGCACGCGACGATCGCGACCAGCGCGATGGCGAGCGTCGCGACGGCGCCGACGGTCCGGTGCAACAGGATCCGGGCTGACATGAGATCAGCCTAGGGGCGCCGCCGTGGTCGTACTCTGGTGTGCATGACGGACCGGCGGCTGGCGATCGACGCGTGGGAGAGCCTGTTTCGCGCACAACACGAAGTGCTCGCCGAGATCAGCGGCGACTTCGTGGTCGGCGAACTGACGCAGGGCGAGTACGACGTCCTGCTCACCGTCACCCGGGCGCCCGGGATGTCGGCACGCCTGCGGGATGTGACGTCCAACATGCTGATCAGCCAGCCGAGCGTCTCGCGGCTCGTCGACCGCATGGTCGCCTCGGGGCTGCTGACAAAGTGCTCAGATCCTGACGATGGCCGCGGGGCAGTGGTCACCGCAACAGATCGGGGCGCGAGCCTGTTCCGCAAGGTAGCCTCGGCCCACGGCAGGGCCATCGCAGAACGGATGTCGACCCTGAGCGACATCGAACTCGAGCAGCTCCGCACGCTGACCGCCAAGCTCCGTCAGTCGCGCCCATCAGACTGCTGACGCCAGCATCCGGGCCCGAGTTGGTCTGCTACCACCGGTTGTGGACGTGCTCGGCCCATCCCTCGATGCCCTCGAACGGGATGACCTCGCCGTTCGCCGTCGTGAAGGTTCCTGACCACACGCCGAAGCACTGGTCGGTCGCCGCCGCAATGATGCCGAGGTTCGTTCGCGCAACACGGTCATAGAAGGGGACGAATCGCGCGTCCAGACCGCCGCCGCACACCGACCACGGGCTCAGAAAGTCTGCCTGGTCGTAGTCCCACGTCACGTCGTCGTGGATCTTGTGCATCCGTCCATCGACGAAGAACGCGTTCTCGGTGGCGCCGGTGCCGTCGGTCCACTTTCCGCCGACCTGGATCCCGATCACGCTGCCCCGGTAGCGGCCAGACCCCGCACCCCAGTTCCAGGTGATGTCGTAGGGCCATCGCCCGCGACCGTGGTCGAGCACCGCCCACGACTCCCCCGCCGGCAGGTCGTAGACCTCGCCGTCGATGGCGATCGTGCCGGTCGCGCAACGCGCGACATCCTTGACCGTGTACTGAAATCGACGGTCGGTCCACGGCACAACGACGGCGAGACTCTCGTTTCCGGCGGGCTTGTCGGCGAAAACAGCGACGGACGCGCGGGGGACCTCGACGCGCATCCGGACGCCGCCTGTCTCCTCGGTGATCTCGATCCGAAGATCCTTGGCGCGTGCCGTAACGGGTCCCTGTCCCAGCGACCCGGGCAGGCTCACGCCGCGTGCGGGGACGACAGTGGCCGCGCGATGGACGGCCTCGTTCGACTCACGATCGAACACCCAGACCTCGTGCACCGCGGCGTAGTCGATGGACGACACCGTGACGCCCACGATGAACCGCGGCGTCATGATGTTCCAGTACTCCCACCGCTTGTTGCGCCCCCAGGACCGTCGCGGCCCGATCCCGTCAGTCCGGATGAGTGGGGAGCGTGCCCAGCCGACCGCGGCGGGGTTCAGGCGCCCATCGGGAAGGGTGAGTTCGACCGGAGCCGTGATCTCACTGCGAGAGTCTTGTCTGGAAAAACGAGTCGTCGTCGACACGCACTCCAGCCTAGAGGCGGGGGACTATTCATCCCGCCGCACGCGCGAGCACGCAGAAGCCCCCGGTCCGTTGTCGGGCCGGGGGCTTCTGGAGAGTAGGTCAGGCGCTGGCGCCGGCCTCCTGGATCTCGCTGTGGGACTCGTCGACCGTGATCGTCGCCGGAGCCTCGGTTGCGATGTCGATCTTGCGCGGCTTGGCCTTGGGGCTCACCGGAATCGTGACCGTCAGCACGCCGTGCGCGTAGCTGGCAGCGATGCCCTCGGTGTCGACGCCCTGGCCGAGGCTCAGCTGGCGCAGGAAGCTGCCGGCCTCACGCTCACGCGTGATCCACTTGACGCCCTCCTGCGAGGTGAGCGTGCGCTCGGCGCGGATCGTGAGCAGCTGGCCGTCGACATCCACGTCGACCGAACCGGGGTCGATCCCCGGAAGGTCGGCGGAGAGCACGTAGTGGTCGCCGTCACGGTAGAGGTCCATCGGCATCTGACGCGGTCCGCGGCGGTTGCCGTCGAAGAGTGCGTTCGCGAATCGCTCCATCTCGCGGAGCGGGTCATAGGTTGCCATCTCGTCTCCTTTATGAGCGGGGTCGGATTCGGCATCCGACCGAGTTCTAGAAGTTGAGTCACCTCGACTCAACTGAGTTCAGATTAGCACTCTCGACATGCGAGTGCCAGCTGTCTGAGCGCGCAAATGACTCGCTCTCGGCGAACAGGATCCCTGCGCTCAGCGGAAGGCGGGGATGCCGGTGATCGCCTGGCCGAGGACGAGCGTGTGCATCTCGACAGTGCCCTCGTACGTCAGAACCGACTCGAGGTTCGCGGCGTGCCGGATGACGGGGTACTCGAGTGAGATCCCGTTTGCGCCAAGGATCGTGCGGGCGGTGCGGCAGATCTCCAGCGCCTCCCGCACATTGTTGAGTTTGCCGAGGCTCACCTGCTGCGGGGTCAGCGTGCCGGCATCCTTGCGACGCGCGAGGTGGAGCGCGAGCAGCAGTCCCTTCTCATACTCGACGACGGCGTCGACGAGTTTCTGCTGCGTGAGCTGAAACGCCGCGATCGGTTTGCCGAACTGCATCCGCTCCCCCGCGTAGGTGAGCGCGGCGATCAGCGCCGACCGCGCGGCACCGAGCGCGCCCCAGGTGATGCCGTATCGCGCCTCGTTGAGGCAGCTGAGCGGACCGCGAAGCCCGACCACCTCGGGGAGCACGGCATCCGCGGGCAGGCGCACCGCGTCGAGCACGAGTTCCGAGGTCACGGATGCCCGAAGCGACAGCTTGTGGTGGATCTGGGGAGCCGAGAATCCCGCCGAGTCCGTCGGAACGACAAACCCCCGGATGCCACCATCGGTGTTCGCCCAGACGATCGCGACATCGGCGACCGACCCGTTCGTGATCCACATCTTGCGGCCCTCGAGCACCCAGTCCTCGCCATCGCGGCGAGCTCGCGTTCGCATGCTCGCGGGGTCGGAGCCGGCATCCGGTTCGGTCAGACCGAAGCATCCGATCAGGTCACCGGCAGCCATACCGGGAAGCCAGCGCTGCTTGTGTTCCTCACTCCCCCAGCGCCAGATCGCGTACATCGCCAGCGACCCCTGCACCGACACGAGCGAACGGATGCCGGAATCGGCGGCTTCGAGCTCGAGGCATGCCAGGCCATACTCGGTGGCCGACATTCCGGCACACCCGTACCCCTCGAGGTGCATGCCGAGTACCCCCAGCTGCCCGAGGTCGTTCGCGAGCCCGCGCAGATCGTCGATCTCGCCGCGCTCGAACCAGTCCGCCACGAACGGGCTCACGCGCCGTTCGACGAACGCGCGCACGGCGTCGCGGGTTGCGCGCTCGTCGTCGCTGAGCAGAGCATCGATGCCGGCGATGTCGATCACGTCATCCATGGTTGCCACGGGCTTCTCCTTCGGGCAGGTCACTCGCGTGACCGATCGGATCGGGGTCGGCGGCAAGCCACCGGCGAATCTCGTCGCCGTGCTCGTCGAGCCGCGGCGGGCGCACGTACCGGCCGATCGGCGTCCGCTCGAACCGCAGCGGAGACCTGATCTGATCCGTGCCGCCAGCGACCGGAACTCGGGGCTCGAGACCGAGCCGTTCTGCCAGGGCGAAGCCGTCGGCGACGCTGCCGATCGTGCCCGCCGGCACACCGGCATCCATCAGACGCGCCGCCCACGACGACGCGGTGTCGCTGTGCAGCCGAGCTTCGAGGGCTGCCGCCAGCTCATCCCGGTGGGCGACGCGCTGCGCATTCGTGACGAAGCGGGGATCAGCCGCAAGGTCCGGGGCACCGACGATCTCGCACAGCCTCGCGAACTGCGCGTCGTTTCCCACGGCGAGCGCAAGCACTCCCTCGCCAGTGTCGAGCGCCTCGTACGGCGCGATCGATGGATGCCGATTGCCGAGCGAGCGCGGGGAGCTGCCGGTCGCAAGAAACCCCGAGCCTTGGTTCACGAGCGCTGCCAGCAGACTCGAGAGGAGCGCGACCTCGACGTGTTGCCCGAGCCCGCTGCGGGCACGTTCGTGAAGGGCGGCGAGGATGGCGACAGTGGCGTCCTTCGCCGTCAGCACATCGACGATAGCGACACCGACCTTGGATGGGGAGCCTGGCGGGCCCGTGATGTCCATGAGCCCACCCACAGCCTGAACGAGGAAGTCGTATCCCGCGTCGCGGGCACCGGCCTGACTCCCGAACCCCGTGATCGAGGCATAGACGACGGCGGGGTTGAGCGCACGCACACTCTCGTAGCCGAGCCCGAACCGGTCGAGAGTGTCGGGCAGAAAGTTCTCGATGACGACATCGGCACGCGACACGAGTCGGCGTGCAAGATCGAGATCGGCGGGGTCAGTGAAGTCGAGCGCGATGGAGCGCTTTCCCCGATTTGCCGACTCGAAGTACGACGAGGAGTTGCCTGTCCATGGCGGACCCCACTGCCGAGTGACGTCGCCCGATGCGGCGCGCTCCACCTTGATCACGTCGGCACCGAGGTCGGCGAGCGTGGATGCCGCCAGCGGACCTGCGAGCACGCGACTGAGGTCGGCGACGACGACACCGTCCAGGGGCATCGGACCAGGCATCCGCTTCCTCGCTCTTCCCGGTGAGAGTGAGACAACCCTATCGAGCGTGCGCGTCTGCTTGCCGCAGTAGCCTGCTGGAGGAGGATCGTATGGACACCGACTCAGAACCCGCGGGCGGATGTGGACCCGAGTGCGCGTGCGGCGCACCGGGACGATCGCAGTTCCTGACCCTCGGCACGGCACCGGTCACCGCCTCCGCGATCCCCTCCGCCTCGGGTACGCGTCACCGCATCCCCCAGGCGCAGATCCCCACGGGCAGCTTCGTGATGGGCGATTCGTCGGGCGACGCCAATCTCGGCGATGGTGAGACCCCGCGCCACGAGGTCTCGATCAGCGCGTTCGAGATCGACACGACGAGCGTCACGAACGACGATTTCGCGCGATTCGTCGATGACACCGGCTATCTCACGGAGGCCGAAACCTTCGGGTTCTCCGCCGTCTTCCACCTGGCGCTGCAGGCTCCCGAGAGCGACATCATGGGGCAGCCCACCGCAACCCCCTGGTGGTTCGGAGTTCGTGGGGCCGACTGGCGGCATCCGGGCGGCGCGAATTCGTCGGTCGACGAGCTCGGCGATCACCCCGTCGTCCACGTCTCCTGGAACGACGCGATGGCATACTGCGCGTGGGCGGGGAGGCGTCTACCCACCGAAGCGGAGTGGGAGTATGCGGCCCGCGGCGGCCTCGACGGGAAGAAGTACCCGTGGGGTGATGAGGAGCCGGAAGCCGATGGCATGTGGCGCGTCAATATCTGGCAGGGTCCGTTCCCCCGCGTCAACACGCTCGACGACGGCTTCCTCACGACGGCCCCGGTGCGCACCTT
The DNA here is from genome assembly GCF_052274505.1 of Microbacterium sp. F2. Classification (NCBI taxonomy): domain Bacteria; kingdom Bacillati; phylum Actinomycetota; class Actinomycetes; order Micrococcales; family Microbacteriaceae; genus Microbacterium; species Microbacterium sp. F2. Next base: position 228,998 of record NZ_JBNVBV010000003.1, on the reverse strand, counting down.
TGAGCCGAACGGCTACGGCCTGTGGCAGCCCGTCGGCAACGTCTGGGAGTGGTGTGCGGATTGGTTCGATCCCGGCTACTACGCACGCTCGACGGACGCCGATCCCCGCGGCCCCGAAAACGGCAGCTCCCGCATCCTTCGCGGCGGCAGCTACCTCTGTCACACCTCGTACTGCAACCGGTACCGCAACTCCGCGCGGTCGCAGAACACCCCCGACTCGTCTATGGGCAACGCTGACTTTCGCACGGTGAGCGCGCGCTGAAACGAAAAGGTCCCCGAGCCACAGGGCTCAGGGACCTCATCACTGTCTCAACACAGTGCGCGCCCGGAGGGACTCGAACCCCCAACCTTCTGATCCGTAGTCAGATGCTCTATCCATTGAGCTACGGGCGCATGGTCCGCGCGTTTCTGCGAGCAAACCAGCGTCCAGATTACCCCACGAGTGCCCCGCACGGCGAATCGTCGGCGGCTTCGCCGCGGTTCACTCGCCCTCGGGGCTCCCACCATCGGGAACCGGACCGGAGTCGTCGACATCGATCATGGGTGCAGACCCCTGTGAGGTGCTCAGTCGGCGCTGGTGAGAGGAGAGGCGAGGCAGGTCGATGAGCCTGATCGATTGCATGCGTGCAGCACGCATCGACGCATAATCGGGGTCGAGATCCGGCCGCATCGCCTCGACGATCAGGCGTCGCTCAAGGTTTGATTCGACATCGCCCCACGCGGCATCGCGTGCCTGCTCGATCAGCTGCTCGAGTGCCGCGTCGTCGGTTGCCCGCTCACGGAGTTGCTTGGCGACCCCCGTGTACTGTCGGGCGCGCCGCCTCAGATTCCGGGAGTCACGCCCACGATAATCGTGAGTCCCGCTCGGATCTGACTGTTTCCCCCACGCACGGCGCCAGTCGGCGCGGGCACGGTCGGCAGCCGCGGACTGCTCGTCGGCGAGCGCTTCGAGCGTTTGTCGCGCGAACGGCTTCACCGCGTCGACCGAGAAGGTGCTGTCGTTGCGAATCGCGTCGACGAGAATCCGGTTGCGGATGCTCAGGCGCGCCGCCGCGATGGCGATGATGACGCCCTCGGCGATCGCATCGGCCGTCCTGCCCATCCGCAACCTCCTGCGTAGAGGGTATCGGGGCATGAGAGCGGGCGCCGACCTATGGCCGGCGCCCGCGAAGGTGGTGGGATCTGACTCAGGCGCGCTTGGTGTAGCTAGCCTCGCCGAAACCGAGGATCAGGTACCCGATGAACGGGAAGAGGAACAGCAGGAAGAACGAGAAGGCGCCTCCCTTGCCGAACCTCTCTCCGACCTTGATGGCCACGATGATCGCGAGCACCAGGTTGGCGATGGGCACGAAGTACAGCAGACCGAGCCAGGCTGAGTATCCGGCGATCTTCACGAGGATGAACATGTTCACGATCGGTATGATCGCCAGGATGCCGGGCCACCCCGCCTTCGAGAAGACTCGCCACAGAGCGATGGCGACCACGACGTAGATGGCAAGACCGATGAGCGACGTCGTCCACAGGGTGGACACACTGGCCTGGTCGGTGATGGAAGTTGCGAGCATGGCCACAGCCTAGAGCGAAAGCGGCCTGCGCTTCCAGCTAACTCTCAGGAAAGCGCAGCGATCCGCCACGACGCCTTGTGAGCATCACCCGGAGCGATCACAGCGAGCCCCGTGTCGAACGGGTAGCTCTCATCGTTGAAGGCGTCGGGGGCGCATGTCATCGGTTCGACGGCGAGACCCGCTCGGTGCCCGGGAGCCTCTGGTCCGCCGGGCTGGTCGGCCGTGTGGATCTGAACCCAGGGGCACCGCGAGTCCCACGTGATCGACGTGCCCTCACCCTGAGCATCGGTCACCCGGACTGTCACGAGTCCGTCGCGGTCGCGCACGAGATCCGTGTAGGCGTGGTCGATCATGACAGCACCGAGAGTCCGCGGTTCACGGAAATCGAAGCGTTCGGCATCCGCAGTCACCGACTGGAGTCCGACCGGAGAGAGCCGGTCGGGGGTGACCGTGAGCACCTGGGACGCCGGAAGCGTGAAGATCCAGTCATCCAGGGTCCCCGGGGCGAGAAGATACGGATGCGGACCCGTGCCCCACGGCGCGAAGTCGCGGCTCAGATTGGTCGCCTTCACCCGCTGAGTGAGACCGTCCACCCCGATCGCGAACGTCGTCTCGACACGGATCCGCCAGGGATACCCCTGCTGCGGTTCGATCGTGGCTCCGAGGGTCACCCAGCTCTCCGCCGTCTCGACGGGCGCGAAGTCCAGCCAGGATGCGAGGCCGTGGAGGGCCTGGCCGCGCCCCGGTTCGGTGAGAGCCACCTCGTACGAACGGCCCCGGAACACGTAGCGACCGTCCACGATGCGGTTGGGCCAGGGCGCAAGCGTGGCACCGCGGAAGGACGGTCGGACGATGTCGGGCTCGAACGGTACGACAAGATCGCGGCCACGGTAGGTGAGGCTTCGAAGGGTCGCGCCGACGCTTGCGATCGTGGACTCGTAGTCGCCAGCGGTGATCGTGTACTGCGTTCCGGATGCCGGGATCACGGCCACGGACTCATCATTCATATCGCCAGTCTGCCTGACCGCGGATGCAGGGTGAGTCACAGACCCTGCGCCAGGCGGTAGTAGGCCTGGTTCCAGCGGACCTCTTTCTGGAAGCCACGGACCGTGGTGTCTTCATCGATCACGAGCAGCTCGGTCTCGGCGAGTTCGGCGAAGTCGCGGAAGACCTCGATGCCGACGGCTGTCGACATGACGGTGTGGTGAGCCGCCCCCGCCGTCAGCCAGCAGGCCGCGGACGTCGCGAAGTCAGGCGCCGGCTTCCAGATCGCCCGCCCGACGGGGAGCTTGGGAAGGTCGGGCGCTGCAACGTTTTCGACGACATTGGCAACGAGGCGGAACCGGTCGCGCATGTCGCTCATCGCCACGACGACGGCGGGGCCAGGGTCGGCGGTAAAGACCAGGCGGACCGGGTCATCCTTGCCGCCGATGCCGAGCGGATGGATCTCGAGAGTCGCCTTGGCGCTGGAGAGGGTGGGCGCGACCTCAAGCATGTGAGCGCCGAGGATCTTCTCGTCACCGGGGACGAGGTCGTAGGTGTAGTCCTCCATGAGGCTCGCACCGCCGGGCAGTCCCTCACCCATGACGTTCGCGACGTGCACGAGGATCGCAGTCTTCCAGTCGCCCTCGGCACCGAACCCGTACCCCTCGGCCATGAGGCGCTGCACGGCAAGGCCGGGCAGTTGCTTGAGCGCGCCGAGGTCTTCGAAGCTCGTCGTGAAGGCACCGAACCCGCCGGCCTCCAGGAACGAGCGCAGCCCGACCTCGATCGCTGCTCCGTCACGCAGCGACTGGTGGCGCTCTCCCCCGCGACGCAGCTCAGGAACGATCTCGTACAGCTCTTCGTACTCGTCGATGAGGGCATCGATCTGCGCGTCGGATGCCGCAGCAACGGCATCCGCGAGCTCGTTGACGCCCCACGTGTTGACCTGCACCCCGAAGCGAATCTCGGCCTCGGTCTTGTCGCCCTCGGTCACGGCGACGTAGCGCATGTTGTCACCGAAGCGGGCGAGCTTCAGGGAGCGCATCGCGGCAAGGCCCGCAGCGGCGCGCTGCCACGTCTCGATCTGGTCGCGCACTGCCGGGTTCGAGACGTGCCCGACGACGATCTTGCGGGGAACACCCAGGCGGGTCTGGATGTACCCGAACTCCCGATCGCCGTGGGCTGCCTGGTTGAGGTTCATGAAGTCGAAGTCGATCTCGCTCCACGGCAGCTCGACGTTGGCCTGCGTGTGCAGGTGCAACAGCGGCTTCTGCAGCGCATCAAGCCCGCCGATCCACATCTTGGCGGGGCTGAAGGTGTGCATCCACGCGATGATCCCGATGACCTCGTCACGGGCGTTCACCTCGAGGGCGAGGCGGCGGATGCTGTCGGCATCCTTCAGCACGGGCTTCCAGACGACCCGGATGGGCAGCTCGGACAGCCCGGCGGCCACGGTCTGGGACTGCTCGGCGACCTGGCGGAGTGTCTCTTCGCCGTAGAGGTTCTGGCTGCCGGTGACGAACCAGACCTCGCGGGTCGCGAACGTGTTGAGAGAAGTCATGAGGATCCTTCTTCGATGAGGGGTGGGGAGCTAGAGGGCGGTCACGGCTGCACGCTCGGCGGCAAGGCCCGCGCGGTATCGGTCGATGTAGGAGGTGTAGCCGACCACCTCAGCGGGGTCGGGAACAACCGTGGCGAACTCGGCATCAGCAAAAGCGACGGCATCGAGGTACGCCGCAAGCGATGCGTCAGTGGCACCCGCGTGGCGGGCCGCGGTGTACGCGGCAAGAACCGCAATGCCCCAGGCTCCGCCTTCGGAAGCGTGCCGCTCGACCGACACAGCGGTATCGAGCGCGGCGGCGAGCACCCGCTGGGCGACACCGGCGGTGCGGAAGATGCCGCCGTGCGCGAGCATCCGGTCGACCTCGACGCCCTCGTCATCGAGCACCTGCATCCCGAGGCTCAGCGTCGCGAACACTCCCGCCAGCTGCGAGCGCAGGAAGTTCGCCAGCGTGAGCTGGCTGTCGGGGGTGCGGATGACCAAGGGTCGGCCCTCGTCGAGGCCCGCAATGGGCTCGCCGGAGAGGTGGTTGTACGAGAGGATGCCCCCGGCATCCGGTGCGGCGGTGAGCGCCTCGGTGAACAGGGCCTCGTACACCGAGTCGGGCGGCAGCGGGGAGCCGATGAGGTCCGCGAAGCGCTGGAAGACACCCACCCACGCGGCAAGCTCCGAGGCGCCGTTGTTGCAGTGCACCATCGCGACGGGGTCACCGGCGGGAGTCGTGACGATATCGAGCTCGTCGTGCGCGGCCGACAGCGGACGCTCGAGGACGATCATCGCGAAGATGCTCGTGCCCGCGCTGACGTTTCCGGTGCGGGGGGCGACGGCGTTGGTCGCGACCATGCCGGTACCCGCATCACCCTCGGGTGGGCAGAACACCGCGCCGGGCCGCAGCGCCCCGGTCGGGTCCAGCAGTGCGGCACCCTCGGCGGTGAGCTCCCCCGCCTCGGCGCCGGCCGGCAGGACGGTCGGGAGCACCTCGAGGAGGCGACGCGGCGCGGCGTCGCCGGCTAGGGCATCGAAGCACGACACGAGGTCAGCGTCATAGCTGCCGGTGGCCGGATCAATGGGGAACATGCCCGACGCGTCGCCGACACCGAGCACACGGCGGCCGGTCAGAGCGGTGTGGACGTAGCCGGCGAGCGTCGTGAGATGGTCGATGGCGCCGACGTGTGGCTCGGCATCCAGCATCGCCTGCCGATAGTGGGCGATCGACCAGCGAAGCGGGATGTTCACACCGAACAGGGCGCTGAGCTCGCTCGCTGCAGCACCCGTGTTGGTGTTGCGCCAGGTGCGGAACGGCACGAGCACCTGGTCCTGGGCGTCGAAGGCCAGGTACCCGTGCATCATGGCCGAGATGCCGATGCTCGCGAGGGACTCGATCACAATCCCGTAGGCGTGCTTAACCCGGATGCCGAGCGCCGCGTACGCAGCCTGGATGCCCGCCCACACCTCATCGAGGGGGTAGGTCCACACCCGATCGACGTAACTGTTCTCCCACTCGTGGCTGCCGATCGCGAGCACCCGTCCACGCTCGTCGACGAGGCAGGCTTTGATGCGGGTCGAGCCGAGCTCGATCCCCAGGCTCGCTCGCCCGGCGGCGATCGCTTCGCGGCCTTCTTCCGTATTCAGGGCGCTCATCGACGGTCGTCCGTCGACTGGCCGTACACGTTCTGGTAGCGGTTGTAGAGGCTGTCGATCGCCTCCTGCGGAATCGGAATCACCGGCCCCGCCTGCTTCGCGATGTGCACGGTGCGGGCGACATCTTCGAGCATGACGGCGGCCTTCACAGCATCCTTCGCGCTCGACCCGATCGTGAAGGGTCCGTGGTTTTGCATGAGGACCCCGCGTGAGCGGTGACCACGCAGTGTCTCGACGATGCCGCGGCCGATCGAGTCGTCGCCGATGATCGCGAACGGGCCGATCGGGATCGGCCCGCCGAACTCATCGGCCATCGCCGTGACGACGCACGGGATCTCTTCTCCGCGCGCTGCCCACGCGACGGCGTACGTCGAGTGGGTGTGAACGACCCCGCCGACCTCGGGCATGTGGCGGTACACGTAGGCGTGAGCGGCGGTGTCGCTCGAGGGCGAGCGTTCGCTTCCCACACTGCCGGGAACGACGTTGCCGTCGAGGTCGCAGAGAATCATGTTCTCGGGGGCCAGATCGTCGTACGAGACACCCGAGGGCTTGATGACGAACAGGTCAGCGCCCGGAACGCGACCCGAGACGTTCCCGCCGGTCCAGACGATCAGTCCGTAGCGCACGAGTTCGGAGTGCAGGGACGCGACATCGGCACGGACCCTTGCGATCGCCTCACTCACGGCGCTGTCGAAATGGGCACTGTCGATTTCGGTCATCGATGAATCCTTCCGAGACACCCTCGTCGTCGCGCTTGTCTGCACCGACCGGGCACGCCTGAATGTTACCGGTAACACTTCGGATCCGCCAGCGCTCACCCCTCGAAGCCCTTCTGGGCGGTGATATCAGGCAGTCGAGGCTGCGCTCGAGGAGCGGACGATGAGCTGAGCGGGCGCCGACGGCAGAGAAACACCGCCCACGACAGCGGCGACGCAGCGACGCGCATCTCCGAGGACATCGACGCGAACTGTCGTGAGTGCCGGCGCATAGAACTCCGCATCCGGGTTGTCATCGAAGCCGACGACCGCGAGATCTTCGGGAACCCGCACGCCCCTCGCGGCGAGGCCCGCCATGAGTCCCAACGCCATCTGATCGTTCGCGGCAAGGACCGCGGTCACCTCGCCCGCCCGCGCCGCCGCGGCGACCTCCGGCGCTCGGACCGCCCCGGATCGAGCCGACCAGTCACCGCGCCATTGACGGGCAACGGAGAGGCCCGCCGCATCGAGCGCGTCAGAGGCGCCTTGCGCACGGGCTGTCTCTTCGAGCCAGTCGACCGGTCCTCCCAGCCGCCCTATACGTCGGTGGCCCAGCTCGGTGAGATGCGCCGCGGCCAGAGCCGCACCCTCGCGTTGCGCCCTCGCGCCGGCGTCGGCGTGCAGCGCGGCGATCGGGACACCCAGTCCCCGCTCGCGCAGCGCCGAGACCATGCGCTCGTGCGGGGCGACGAGCACGAGCCCGTCGATGCCCTGAGCGAGGACATGGGCGATCGCTCTGTCGATCGCTTCCGGGTCACCGGCATCGGCATAGGCAGTGGCTATCCACAACCCGGCCTCGCGGGCGGCTTCGGCGAGCGCGGCGATTCCCACCGTGGGGCCGTAGAGGGTGGCATCCGTGGCGATGACACCGATGGTGCGGGTGGATGCCGTACCGAGCGCCCGCGCGGCGTTGTTGACACGGTAGTCGAGGGTGCGCATGGCCTCGACGACGCGCGCCCGTGTCTCGGGGCGGATGTTGGGGTAGTCGTTGATCACCCGCGACACCGTCTGGGTCGACACCCCCGCAAGCCGAGCGACCTCGCGTACCCCGGCGGGGCGCGTCGGGCGGGTGGCATCGCTCATGGAGCCTCAGCGTAGTGCCGCACCGACTCGGCTATGACGCGAGTGCAGTGTTCAGAGTGCGTCGATGCGCGCCTTCAGTTGCGCCACGATCTCGGGGTCGACCTGGCCTCCGGCGAAGGTCAGCACCGTGTTCACCGGCATCCCCTTGGCCATTCCAACCATGGGATGGGTCGGAAGCTCGGGTACCAGCTCGTCGATAATCGCCCGGGCCTCCGGGTCGTCGAGCAGCTGTCCGAGCGTGGTCATGTTCAGATCGAACTTGCCAGCCATCGTTGTTCCTCCATCGGCGAGACGCGCATCCGAACGCGCCCTCTCAGCTTCCCAGCGCGTCAGAGCGGCGGCAACCGTCAGATCGCCGAGAGGGCGCTCTCCTGCTGGTGGGCGACCAGTCTGGCGTACGCTCCCCCGGCCGCGAGAAGTTCGGCGTGCGTACCGCTCTCGACGATGCGGCCGGATTCCACGACATGGATGACGTCGGCACTGACAATCGTGGAGATGCGATGCGCGATCGTCAGGGTCGTGCGGCCTTGCGCTGCAGCATCGAGAGCCTGTTGCACCGTGCGCTCCGAGACCGTGTCGAGGGCACTGGTCGCCTCATCCAGCAGCAGCACCGGTGGATTCTTCAGCAACACCCGCGCGATGGCTATCCGTTGCTTCTCACCACCCGACAGGCGGTAGCCGCGCTCACCCACGATCGTGTCGTACCCGTCCGGGAACGACTCGATGACGTGGTGGATATGCGCGCCACGGCATGCTTGTTCGATCTCGTCGGCCGAGGCATCCGGCTTCGCGTAGAGGAGGTTGTCGCGAATGGATGCGTGGAACAGGTACGTCTCTTGCGAAACGATCCCGATACCCTCGAGGAGGGACGCGCGGCGGAGATCGCGGACGTCGGCACCGGCGAAGAGCACGGCGCCCGACGAGGCCTCGTACATCCGCGGCGCAAGATAGAGGATCGTCGTCTTGCCGGCTCCGCTGGAACCGACGAACGCGATGTGCTGACCGGGCTCGGCGACGAACGAGACGCCCCGGAGGGTCGCAGCATCCTCTCCCGCCCCGGGGTAGCGGAACGACACATCGCGGAACTCGATCCGACCGACCGGTCCCGGGGCATCGGCGACGTCGACCGCATCCGGCGAGTCGACGATCGCGGGTGTCAGATCCAGGTACTCGAAGATGCGGGCGAACAGCGCCATCGAGGTTTGCACGTCGAGAGCAACCCTCATGAGTGCCATGAGCGGGAAGAGCAGTCGCCCCTGGACCGCGGTGAAGGCCACGATCGCACCAGCGGTGATGTCGACACCACCCGTGATGAATACTCCGGCAAGCAGGTAGATGATGGCCGGTACCGCAGACATGATGACGCCCACGACCGCGAAGAAGCCCTGGCCACTCATGGCCTGCCGGATCTGCAGCGACACCTGACGGCTGGTCTCTTCGGCGTAGCGACCTGTCTCGTAATCCGAGCGGTTGAACGAACTCGTGAGCATGATGCCCGACACCGAGAGCGACTCCTGGGTCATGGCGGTGAGGGTCGACAGGGACTCCTGGGCCTGCGCGGCGATCCGGGCACGCACTTGCCCGACGCGGCGCTGGATCACCACGAGCACCGGAAGCATGACGATCGCCACGAGGGTCAGCCGCCAGTCGATGATGACCATCGCCACGAGCGACGCGACAACGGTGACGCTGTTGCCGAGGATCGAGGTGAACGTGTTGGTGAGCACGCTCGCGACCCCGCCCACGTCGTTCTGGAGGCGGGACTGGATCACTCCCGTCTTCGTGCGTGTGAAGAACGCGAGCTCCATCGACTGGAGGTGCCGAAAGAGCCGAACCCGCAGATCACCGGTGACACGGTTACCCACTGACGAGGTCAGCCACGTCTGGAGCACGTTCAGTCCCGCGGATGCCACGAACAGCCCGATCATCAGCGCGACGAGTTCGATCAGAAGCGGGATGTCCGGGGACCCGGATGCCGGGAACAGGGCGAGGTCGAAGACCTGCTCGACCAACAGCGCGGGCACGACGCCGAGCGCCGCGCTCAGGACGACGAGAACCGCGGTGACCGCGAGCCGCCCACGGTACGGCGAGAACAGCGCGACGATGCGGCGCCCGAGGTGAGGGATGTGGGGCGCCTCCGCGTTCCGCTCACGCTGCGTCCGTTCGTCGGCCCCTCGAGTGAGCCCCCCGCCGAAGCCTCCGCGCACCATGCTCATCCGCGCTCTCCCGTCCGACGTTTTCCATGTCTTAGTACATGTAAATCGTACCTTCCCCGCACGGCCTGCGGGCCGAGGCACAGAGGGCGCCTCACTAGACTCCGTCCCATGCTCCGCCGCACCCGACGACCGGTGACCATTGCAGCGATCATCGCTGCGTCAGCGGGATTGATCTCGTGCACCGCCGCCCCGCCCGGTCCGCCCACTGATGTGCCACCCACGATCGCGGCCATCATGGACCAGCCCACCTACGAGGGCGGCCGCTGGGGGATGTCGGTGATCGACATCGACAGCGGCGAGACCCTCATCGCCGTCAACCCCGACGAGCAGTTCCTCACCGGGTCCACGGCGAAGATCCTCTCTGTCACCGCAGCCCTCGACCTGCTCGGCGCGGATGCGACGTTCACGACCCCGGTCGTCGCCGTCGGCGAGGTCTCGAACGGCACCCTCGAGGGAGATCTCATTCTGCGCGGCTCGGGAGACCTCACCCTCGGCGGTCGAACGATGCCCGATGGCACCCTCGATGTGCCGATCTTCGACCACTACGACGCGAACGTCCTCCCGGGCCTGGCGACGCTCACTCCCGAGGATCCGCTGACCGGCCTCGATGATCTCGCACATCAGGTCGCCGCATCCGGAATCCACACGGTGGGCGGGGACGTCCTCGTCGACGACAGGCTCTGGGATCCCGTCGTCCTGGACGGCGTACCGATTTCACCGATCGTGGTCAACGACAACCTGGTGGACATCGTCATCACCCCCGGCGCGGCGGTCGGCGACCCCACGACCGCGAGCTGGCGGCCGCAGAGCTCGGCGTACACCGTCGAGAATCTGGTTAGCACAGCGGATGCCGACAGCGGGTTCGACGTCACGATCACCGAGCAAGGCGGCATCCTCACCGTCACCGGAACGATCCCTCTGGGCGCCGAACCGGTGGTGCAGACCTATCAGGTCCCTGATCCGGCAGCGTGGGCCCGCATCCTGTTCATCGAGGCGCTCGAGCGCGCGGGCGTCACCGTCACGGCGGACCCGCGGACGCCGAGCTCGAGCGAGCTGCCGCCGGTGGCGGACCTCGACGGCGCGATCCCGGTCGCCACGTTCACCTCCCCGCCGTTCTCGGAGACCGCCCGGCTGATCAACAAGGTCAGCCACAACCTCGGCGCCAATCAACTGCCGCTGCTGCTGGCGGCGCAGGCGGGTGAGCGAACCCTCGACGCCGGGCTGGCGAGACAGATGAGCGTGCTCGAAGCGGCGGGACTCGGGCCCGACGACGTCGTGATCACCGATGGTCAAGGGCTGCCGGGGAACCGCATCACTCCGGCAGCGATGACCTCCTACCTGGTGTCGCTGACGGACGCCCCGTACTTCGAGACCTTCCTCGAATCCACACCGATCCTCGGGGTGGACGGGTCCCTGGCAACCGTGCTGCCCGACGGTGACCCCGCGATCGGTTCTGCCCACGCGAAGACCGGCACGCTCGTCGGTCCGGGAACCGACACCCCCTACGTGCTCGAGACGAAGGCGCTCGCCGGATTTCTGGATGCCGCATCCGGCCGGCGTCTCGCCTTCGCGGTGTTCGTCAATGACGTACCGATCACCGAGGTGCAAGCGGTCATCCAGGCCAACACCGATCTGGGCGCGATCGCGTCTGAACTGTTCCAGTTGTACTGAAAGCTCACGCCAGCTCGACGTCGCGCCCCGGCGTCGTACGGCCGCCGATCTCGACCTCCCGGCCGAGGTTCCGGCGGTGCGTGACCAGCCTCGACCCTGCTCCCTGCTCGATCTGCAGATCTCGGCCAAGTGCGGCGGTCAGCCGGATCGCTGCTGACCCGGTCGCCTCATCGGTGCGGATCCCGAGGCCCGGCGCGAACATCCGCGTGCGCGCGCGCCCGGCTTCCTCGTCGAGCCAGGCCCAGACGTAGTGCATACCCTCGGTGTAGGCATCCGGATCGACGGCATCGACCTCACCAGGGGAGTCGAGTCGTTCGAGTTCGAACTCCGGGGCCCAATCGACGTCGGCACTGATCCACGTGAGGTCGCCGTCGGCACGGACCCGGGCCGAGCCCGCCGGCACGACGACGTGCCGGATGTCGTCGCCTGCCGCGCGCAGCCAGGCTGCCAGTCCCACCGTGGGATGCCCGGCAAAGCGCAGCTCCTGCTTCGGGGTGAAGATCCGCGCCCGAACAGTGCGCCCGTCCACCTCGTCGATGAACACCGTCTCGCTGAATCCGAGGTCAGCGGCGATGTCCTGCTCATGCCCGCGAGTGGCGGTCGACGCCCACACGATTCCGAGCGGATTGCCGTGCTCGCCGGCTTCATCGACGAAGACGTTCACGACAGTTGCCAGGATGCCCATGACTGGCCAGTCTTGCACGGGATGCAGCGGGCGGTCAGCCCCGTCGGCCGCCACAGTGAGGGTCTTTGGTCCCTGCCGCCGACGGTCGGATCCGGCGCACAGTTGAGGGGTCGGACATTCCGACACGATGAAGAAGGGGACCTCGTGTCCAAGCTGCTGGTTATCCGCGCCCACCCTCTGACCTCAGAGAACTCGAAGTCGATGCGACTCACGGATGCGTTCCTCAAGACGTACGTCGAGACGCACCCCGACGACGACGTCATCGACCAGAACCTGTACAACATCGCGATCCCCGAGATCGATCTGGATCTGTTCAGCGCATGGGGGAAGCTGCGCGAAGGCATGCCGTTCGTCCGCCTCCACGAGGCCGAGCAGAGCAAGCTCACCCTCTTTGAGGGCTACACGACCCAGTTCCTCAACATGGACAAGATCGTGATCGCCAACCCGCTGTGGAACCTCCAGGTACCCACCCGACTGAAGGCGTGGATCGACTGCATCTGTGTGGCGGGCAAGACCTTCCGCTACAACGAACAGGGCGAGGCGGTCGGCCTCGTGCACGGCAAGAAGGCGCTGCACATCCAGGCCGCCGGCGGAGTGTTCAACTCCCAGGATCCCGCGAGCCAGTACCTGCGCACGATGCTCGGATTCATCGGCATCGACGACTACACGGAGATCGCCGCCGAGGGCATGGACCACGACCCGGCGCGCTCGGATGAGATCATGGCCGCCGCGTTCGCGAAGGTCGAGGAAGCTGCCGCGACCTTCTGAGGTGATCAGGCTCACTCCGACGGGGGGCCGGTTCTCCCGGACGCCGTGACGTGGTTCGGGGCATCCCAGGATCGGCTCACCCGAGCGCTCTGAGGCGCGGTTTACGCGACCGAAACACGAGCGTGTGCACAATGGACGTGCAGCGTAAGCCGTTGCGGGCGCACTGGGCCACAAGACCCCGGGGCGTGTGGAGATGTCGTTCGCTCCACGTCCCTCTCGCGGTGTGGTGCGGCGACTCATCCCTTCCTGTTCATCGGTATGGAAGTGAGAGAGTCATGTCACTCAAAGTCGCGGTTGTCGTCGGCAACCCGAAGCCGGCATCGCGCACCCGCAAGATCGCCGAGCTCCTGGTCGAGAAGCTTCTCGACCAGGGAACCTACGAGGCCCAGGTGATCGACCTGGCCGACTACACGAACGAGATCTTCGCCTGGCCGTCGGAGGTCATGGGGTCGCTGAACGCCGTGGTCGCCGACAGCGACCTCGCGATCTTCGCGTCACCGACCTACAAGGCCACCTACACGGGGCTGCTGAAAGCCTTCCTCGACAGGTATCCGGCCAACGGGCTCGCCGGTGTCACCGCGATCCCGGTTCACACGGGCGCCGACTTCACCCACTCGATGGGACCGACCTTCACGCTGTCTCCCCTCCTGGTGGAACTCGGGGCGACAGTGCCCGGACGGGGCTTCTACTTGGCTCTGAGCCAGTTGGAGCGGGTCGACGAGGTCCTTGACGCGGCGGTCGCCGAGTATGCCACCAACATCCGACAGGTCGCGTCCCTGGCCGGCGCCCTCCGCGCCGGCGTCCCGGCATCCTGAACCGACGGCGAAAGAGAAAGCGAACCCATGTCTCAGTACTCGGCACCCGATGTGCCGTTCTCCCCCCGCCAGTTCCGTGACACCCTCGGCCACTACGCGTCCGGGATCACGATCGTGTCGGGCATCGACGATGGCGAACTGATCGGCTTCACCTGCCAGTCGTTCTTCTCCGTGTCGATCGACCCCCCGCTGATCTCATTCAGCGTGATGAAGACCTCGACGACCTACCCCCGGATCGCCGCCACCGGCAGGTTCGCCGTGAACGTCCTCGCGCACGACCAGCACGAGATCGCCAACCAGTTCGCCCGGCGGGGCACCGACAAGTGGGCCGGGGTTTCCTGGAGTCCCGCCGCCTCGGGAAACCCGATCATCGCAAACACTCTGATGTGGGTCGATTGCGAAGCGTGGGCCGAGCACGAGGCCGGTGACCACCTGATCGTCATCGGGTCGGTTGTGGGGATGAGTCCGGCCGAGTGGCACCGCGAGGAACCGCTGCTCTATTTCAAGGGTTCCTACCGTCACCTCCGCGACCTCGACCAGCTCGCCGGGTGAGCGAGGCCGGCATCGCGATGCTTGCCCATGCGTAAAGAAGACCAAATCTTGACGCACAATTCGGCGAAAAGCAGGGGCAAATCTCCCTAGCCTCGAGGCATGCATCCTGCCCTGAGCGACCACGCGCGCCCGAGCCGCGCCGTGTTCTTCGTCTCAGACAGCACCGGCATCACTGCCGAAACCCTGGGCAACGCGCTCCTGGCGAACTTTCCCGGATTCCGGTTCGAGCGCCACACGATTCCGTTCGTCGACACCGCCGAAGCGGCAGCGGCGGTGGTGCAGACGATCACCGGTGCGGATGCCGCGGGCCTGGCGCCCATTGTCTTCTCGACGATGAAGAACGCGACTGTCGGACGCGTGCTCGATACCGCGCCGGCGCCGCGCATCGACCTTCTCGGTGGCCACCTCACCGATCTGGAGCGAACGCTCGGCACGACGGCATCCGAACAGCTCGGGCAATTCCATACCCTCGGTGACACCGAGGCCTACTTCGCGCGGATGCGCGCTGTGGAGTACGCCATCGAGCATGACGACGGGCAGAGCTCGCGGGCGCTCGAGTTCGCCGACGTCATCATCATTGCCCCCTCGCGCTGCGGCAAGACCCCGACGACCATGTACCTCGCGCTGCAGTACGGCCTCCTGGTCGCGAATTACCCGCTCACCGACGAGGACTTTCCCACCGATGGACTCCCGCGGCTCGTCGCCCCGCACGCCGAGCGCTGCTTCGGCCTCACCACGACGCCCCTCCGCCTGAGCCAGGTACGCCACGAGCGGCGCCCGGACTCCCGCTACGCGAGCCTCGCGCAATGCACCCTCGAGCTGCGCCGGGCAGAGGAGCTCTACCGGCGCACCCGCGTCCCGTTCCTGAACTCCTCGACCAAGAGCGTCGAAGAGATGTCGGCGATCATCCTGCAGACCCTGAAGCTTCGCGCCTGACCATCCGTCACGCCCCGCCCTCACAAAGGAGCATCCATGAAGAACGTCCTCTGGTTCGACGAGATCGGTATGACCGACCTGCCCGCCGTCGGTGGCAAGAACGCCTCACTCGGTGAGATGGTCTCTCACCTGTCAGCGCTCGGCGTGCGGGTGCCCGGCGGGTTTGCCACGACCGCCGACGCCTACCGCCGCTTCCTGGCCCACGATGGCCTCGGCGACCAGATCGCAGCCCTCCTGCGGGACCTCGACACCGACGATGTCGCCGAGCTCACCCGCGTCGGCGGCGAGATCCGTTCCCGTATCGAGCAGCATCCCCTCCCGGAGGACCTCGAAAGCGACATCCGCGCCGCGTACGACCGGCTGCTGCACGAGGATGCCGAACCGGATGCCGTGACCTGGGCGGTTCGCTCCTCGGCGACCGCCGAGGACCTGCCCGATGCATCCTTCGCCGGGCAGCAAGAGACGTTCTTGAACATCGGAGGAATCGAGAACATCCTCACGGCGATCCGTCGGGTCTTCGCGTCGCTCTACAACGACCGCGCGATCGCCTACCGCGTCCACCAGGGCTTCGACCACACCGAGGTCGCACTGTCGGCAGGTGTGCAGCGCATGGTGCGCTCGGATGTCGGAGCCGCCGGTGTCATGTTCACCGTCGACACCGAGTCCGGGTTCGATCAGGCGGTCTTCCTCACGAGTTCGTACGGGCTGGGGGAAGCTGTCGTGCAGGGCGCCGTCAACCCCGACGAGTTCTACGTTTCGAAGCCGGCCCTGCGCGCCGGCCGCCCAGCCGTGTTGAAGCGCTCGGTCGGTGAGAAGGCGGTGGCGATGCGCTACACCGACAGTCGTGCCGCGGGCGCGAGCACGGCGTTCGTCGATGTTCCACTTGCTGATCGCGCCCGGTTCTCACTCACGGATGCCGAACTCGAGGAACTTGCCCGGCAGGCGCTTGTCATCGAAGAGCATTACGGCCGGGCGATGGACATCGAATGGGGCAAGGACGGCGTCGACGGTCGCCTCTACATCCTGCAGGCGCGTCCCGAGACTGTCGTGTCCCGCGCATCGGCGAACGTCATCCGCCGGTTCCGGCTTCACGAACGCGGCACCGTACTGGCCGCGGGGCGCGCCATCGGCCAACGCATCGGCTCGGGACCCGTCCGTGTCCTGAGCGACCTGGCCGAGATGGACTCGTTCCGTCCCGGAGATGTTCTGGTCGCCGACATGACCGACCCCGACTGGGAGCCCATCATGAAGCGGGCGGCCGCGATCGTCACCAATCGCGGAGGACGCACCTGTCACGCCGCGATCATCGCGCGCGAGCTCGGCATTCCCGCCGTCGTCGGCGCGGGGGACGCCACTCGCATCCTGGGCGACGGACAGGATGTCACGGTCTCGTGCGCCGAGGGCGACACCGGGTTCGTCTACGAAGGCCCGCTGGAGTTCGCCGAGGAGGAGACGCACCTCGACCGGATGCCGGAACTGCCCGTCAAGATCATGATGAACGTCGGCACGCCCGACCAGGCGTTCTCGTTCTCGCGTCTTCCCCACCGCGGGGTCGGGCTCGCGAGGCTCGAGTTCATCATCAACCGGCAGATCGGCATCCATCCCCGCGCCCTGCTCGAGGCTGACACGCTGGATACCGAGCTGAAGGCCCAGATCGACGAGCGCGTCGCCGCCTACCCGTCGCCGCGTGACTTCTTCGTGCAGCGTGTCGCGGAGGGGATCTCGATGATCGCTGCAGCGTTCGCGCCCGAACCGGTGATCGTTCGGATGAGCGACTTCAAATCGAATGAGTACGCCAACCTCATCGGCGGCGAGCGCTACGAGCCGCACGAGGAGAACCCGATGCTCGGCTACCGCGGGGCATCCCGCTACATCTCCCCCGACTTCCGTGCCTGCTTCGACATGGAGTGCGAGGCGCTGCGGTACGTGCGCGACGAGATGGGCTTCACGAACGTCCAGGTCATGATCCCGTTCGTCCGCACCGTCGGTGAGGGCCACGCCGTCGTCGAGATGCTCGCCGAGAATGGCCTGCGTCGCGGCGTCAACGACCTCAAGGTCATCATGATGTGCGAGCTGCCGACCAACGCCCTGCTGGCCGACCAGTACCTGCAGTTCTTCGACGGCTTCTCGATCGGCTCGAACGACATGACCCAGCTGACGCTCGGTCTCGACCGCGACAGCGGTCTGGTCGCGAGCACGTTCGACGAACGCGACCCCGCGGTGCTGCAGCTGATGTCGATGGCGATCCAGGCCTGCCGAGCGCAGGGGAAGTACGTCGGCATCTGCGGCCAGGGCCCGAGCGATCATCCGGATCTTGCCGAATGGCTGCTCGCACAGGGCGTGGAGTCGATCTCACTGAACCCCGACACGGTCGTGGAGACGTGGATGCGACTTGCTGCCGAAGCACCGGTCGAGGTGGCAGCTGACTGATCCTCGACTTGCGCCAGCCGGAGGTACGCAAGAATGCAGAGATGCGTTCAGCACCGGAGAACGGCATGAGGGCGTTGGGGGCGGCGATGGTGTTCACGGCCCTCGCCGCCTCAACTGTCGGCTGCGCGTCGACCGAGCCCGCCGCGCGCGAGGTCCTTGCCCAGCGCGCGACGGCGGCTGGGATCTCCCCCGACCTTGTCTACGTGACAGGCGTCGACGGATACGACCTGGCACCGCAGTCTGTCGGGCTCACAGGGGCCGAGGGGATGTCTGCATCCTGGGTCAATACCCAGACCGGCGGGATACTGACCGTTCGCACCGACCGTGGGACGCTGACCACCGAGACCTGCCCGGAGGTGCCGCTCTGGGACACCCTCGATGACGTCACCTGCACCAGCGAGGGTGATATCTGGCATCGATTCTCGGGCTCCGTCGAGGAGTACATCGTGGCCCGCGACGGTGCTCTGATCCGCGTCACGGGAGCAAACCTCGCCGACCCCGCCGACCTCGAAGCTGCCGCCGAGGCTGTGCGCGTGCCATCGGATGCCGAGCTCGACCTCCTCTTCTCCGACCTCCCCGACGGGCCTGCCCAGCCGATCGAGCGGGGAGACCTACCGGAGAACGGCGACGGCGCCCCTATCGATCCCAGCAGCCCCGGCGGCTGACCGGCATCGTTCGTCGGTACACATTCCGTCCGCTTCATGCGATGTCAAGCCTCCTTCGCCGAACCGTTAGTCGGTTTAGGCTCCCGGCCGGAGGTGGACCATCATCATCGATTCGAACATCGCGACTCACCAGCCCATACCGGTGAGCGACGAGGGAGGCTTGACTCTCAGCGCGCACGCGAACGCCACGACGGTGCGGGTCCGGCGTGCCATCGCCGCGGCAGCGGAGACGGATGGGTTCGGCACTGGCCTCACGGCGACCCTCGGATGGTGCGTGGAAGTCGGAGCGTGGGCGCCACGGGTCGGTGAGGGTCGTACGGCGGAGTTGTGGGAGCTTCTCGCCGGCACCGCTGCAATCGACGTGGGCGCTGCGCGCACCCTCGAGCCGCACCTTGACGCACTGACGATCCTCGCGCAGGCCGACAGGGGCGATCTCAATCGGCCCGAGGACACCTGGGGAGTCTTCGCGGCTGAGGGTCCCGGCTACCACCTCGTCGCCGAAAAGTCAGGTGCGGGGTGGACCCTCCGGGGCACCAAACCGTGGTGTTCTCTTGCCTCGCGCCTCTCCCGAGCTCTCGTGACGGCGACGCTGGATGACGGGCGCCGGCGCCTGTTCGCGGTCGACCTTCGCGCGGATTGCGTTCGAGCGCACGACGGCCCGTGGGTGGCACGCGGGCTGGCGAACATCGTGAGCGCACCGGTCGACTTCGACGATGCCCCGGCCGTGCCCGTCGGACCAGCAGGGTGGTACCTGGAGCGGCCAGGGTTCGCATGGGGCGGGATGTCTGTCGCTGCCTGCTGGTGGGGCGCTGCTACCGCCATCGCGGGGCGACTGCTGACCCCCGCGCAGTCAACGAATGCCGACCAGCTCTCACTCGTCCACCTCGGCCGCGTCGACGCAGCCCTCTGGTCGGCGCGTGCCGTGCTCGCCGAGGCAGCCGAACTGGTAGACGACGGCCGATCGAAGCAGGTCGGCGAGCGGCTGCTGAGTGAACGCGTGCGCACCGTCGTGGTGGATGCCGCGGCACTCACGCTCGCTGAAGCTGCCGAGGCGCTCGGCCCCGGTCCACTGACCCGCGACGAGCGGTACGCCCGGCACAGCGCCGACCTCCACCTCTACCTGCAGCAGCACCACGGACTGCGCGATGTGGCGCGGATCGGCCGCGAAACTGCTCGGCAGAGTGCCGCGTGGTGAGCTTCAGCCACCTCGATGAGGGCACAGCCGAGGAGCAGTGGCTCGCGGACCCTCGGCTGCACTCCCTGCCCCTGTTGGAGTCCGTGCCCGGCGAACTCATTGTCGTCGCCGCCCATCCGGATGACGAGACCCTCGGTGCCGGTGGACTCATGCGACGCGCCGCTGCCGAGGGGGCCCGGGTGAGCGTCATCGTCGCGACCGACGGTGAGGCGTCGCATCCGGAATCCCCGACGCACGAACCCGATACGCTCCGCGCGAAGCGGCGTCTCGAGGTGATCGAAGCGGTGTCTCTTCTCGCGCCGAGCGCGCGTGTTCAGTTCCTGTCGATCCCCGACGGCGAGGTGGATGCGCACGCGAGCGTCGTCGAGCACGCCCTGGCAGCCGCCCTGGATGCGACGGATGCCACGCCCACGCAGACGATGATTGTCTCGCCCTGGTCAGGAGACGGTCACCGCGATCACCGGGCCGTCGCCCGCGCCGTGCGGGATGCCGCCTCACCCCGCGGCGTGCGTTATCTGGGCTATCCGATCTGGATGTGGCACTGGGCTACTCCCGATGATGTGCCCTGGTCGCTGGCGCACGCTGTGCGGCTGACAGAGGACGAGAGGGTACGCAAAGTCTCCGCGCTGCGCGCTCATATGTCTCAGGTGCAAGCTCTCTCGAGCGAGCCGGGTGACGAGGCCATCGTGCCGCCGCGACTTCTCGCTCACTTCACGCGCGACCGCGAGGTCTTCCTAGACGAGGCGCCCGGCGACGAGGCCGCCACGCTGCGCACCGCGTTCTTCGAGGACTTCTATGACCGCCACGACGATCCCTGGGGATTCGAGACGCGATGGTATGAGGAACGCAAACGCGCCGTGCTCTTGGCTGCCCTGCCGACCCGGCGTCTGGGCAGCGTTCTTGAGATCGGGTGCGCGACGGGGTTACTGACTGCACCGCTTGCCGCGCGATCCGACAGGGTCCTCGCCCTCGATGCATCAGAGCGCGCCGTTGATCGTGCCCGGAACCGGCTGGCCTCGGCCGACAACGTCACCGTTTCACGCGCGCACGTCCCGACGGAGTGGCCCGAGGGCACGTTCGACGCCGTTGTGCTCTCCGAGGTCGGGTACTACTTCGACTCGGAAGATCTGGACGCACTCATCCGCCGAATCGACGCGGCCCTCACCGATGACGGCATCGTCGTCGCGTGCCACTGGCGGCATCCGGTGGCGGAGTACCCCTCGACCGGCGATCGCGTACACCACACGCTGCGGCGGGTGCCGGGGTGGCGCAGGACCGTGCTGCACGAAGAGGACGACTTCGTGCTGGAGGTCTTTGGCCGCGGCGCTGCCGAGTCGGTGGCGGCTAGGGAAGGCTTGACATGACCGACTCCACGATCGAGGCGCTTGCCGTCGTGGTCCCCGTCCACAACGAGGAGCGGCTTCTCTCGCGGTGTCTGGCATCCGTGGAGGCCGCCGTCTCGCGGCTGAGCTTGCCGTGCACGGTCTTCGTGGTGATCGACGCGAGCACCGATGGGTCGTGGGCGGTCGCGCAGCGGCATCCGTTCACCGTCATCGAGATCGGAGCGCGTTCTGTTGGCGCTGCCCGCTCGGTCGGCGTCGCCGCTGCGCTCGATCACCTCGCGCAGGTGCCCCACCGGCGAACCTGGATCGCGAACACCGACGCGGATTCCGTGGTGCCGCCGAACTGGCTCACGCTGCAGCTCAAGCTCGCCCGGGCGGGAGCCGACGTGGTCATCGGCACCGTACGGCCAGAGTTCACCGATCTCAGCCCGCGGCACCGGCAGCTGTGGCTCGACACGCACACGCGCGGCCACCCGAACGGACATGTCCACGGCGCCAACCTCGGGCTGCGGGGTGATGTGTATCGCGGAGCCGGCGGCTTCAGCGATGCCCCAGAGCACGAGGACGTGATGCTGGTCGACCGCTGCCGCGCAGCCGGGGCGAGGGTCGTCGCCAGCGACGCAGCAGAGGTCGTCACCTCGGGTCGGCTCGTCGGACGCACCCCCGGGGGCTACGCGGCGTACCTTCGCGACCAGCATCGAGCTCTTGGCGCAGTCGAACCGGAGCCCGCTTAGTTCGTCGGTATCGCAGCAGCGAGCCGGCGAACGATCTCGTCGAGCACAGGCTGAGGTGTCGCGAAGATGAGGCGCGCGAATCCCGCGCCGGCCTGTCCGCACATTGTTCCCTCGGTCAGGACCACGGATGCTTCCCTGGCGAAGTACTCCGCGGGCAGCTCCTCGACCCCGGCGCCGCGGAAATCGATCCAGCCGACGTAGGTGCCCTCCGGCTTCGGCATCCAGGCTCCCGGGAGATGCTCGGCGAGGAGTGAAAGGAGGCGGTCGCGGTTGCCCTCAAGGTAGGGGACGAGGTCGGCGAGCCACGCATCCCCGCTGCGGAACGCGACGGCGTTGGCGATCGCGCCGAGGTTGCTCGTGCCGTGGCCCGAGAACCGCCCGATTCGCTCCCACGTCTCGCGGTCACGGTCGCTCGTGAGCACGAGTTCGGCGCACTTCAGGCCGGGGAGGTTCCAGGCCTTCGAGGCGCTCATGGCCGTGATCGTGTGCTCAGCCGCCGCGGGTGTCACCGTTGCGTACGGGATGTGGGCCGCTCCCGCGAAGACGAGCGGTGCCCAGATCTCATCCGAGAAGACGCGCCCGCCGTTGCGGTCGACCACCTCGGCGATCCCGATCAGTTCGTCTCTCGGGAACACCCGGCCCACGGGGTTGTACGGGTTGCACAGCAGCAGCAGGTTCCCGCCCTCGTCGAAGGCTCGCTGCAGGGCGTCGAGGTCGAACTCGTAGCGTCCGTCCCGCACGGCGAGGGGCATCTCGATGACCTCGCGACCGCGCATCGGCGGCACCATCAGGAACGGCATATAGGACGGAGTGGGGACGATGATCTTCGACCCCACCTCCGAGCAGTGCTCCATCGCGAGCTCGAGCCCCATGATGACATCCGGGATGCCCCACACGTCGCTGGCCGGCACGTTCCAGCCGTAGCGGCGCTCGAGGAACCCGGCTGTCGCCTCCGACAAGTCGACGGCGATGCGCTGCGGCATGTACCCGAAGGCCCCCTCATCGACCGCCGCGTGGAGAGCGGCGGTGATGGCGGGGTCGACGCCGAAGTCCATTTCGGCAACGAACGCTCCGATCGAGTCATCCGTCGCCGACCACTTCGTCGCGCCGGTCGCGCGAAGCTGCTCGATCGTGATGGCGTCGATGCGCCGGGCGAAGTCAGTCATGCGTGCTCTTCCTGCTCGTGGCCGCTCTCACGATAGCTCGCACCAACGACGCTCGATCTCAGGCGCGGACGCCGGTCGTCAGCTCGGACATGGTGGCATCATCGAGCCATGCGGGCCGCACGATTCTCATCGGCGGTTCGACTCGCACCCTTTCGGGAGTCCAGGCCGGCGTGACGACCGAACAGATCAGTGCAAAGCCGGCGGGGTCGACAAGTCGAAGCGCCTTGTAAGACCCGGCCGGCACGGTGATCATCGGCCGAGTCTCCTGAGACACCACAGACCTGGTCACCACGCCATAGCTGTTCACGACCACATACTCGACCGGACCACCGTCAACGATGACGTGAGTGTCATCGACAGCAAGCCAATGCCACGCATTGATCGGGCGACGGGGGTCGAGCAGGTAGTAGATGGCGTTCGCAGCTGGCGATGCCACACCGTCGATGGTTCGAACCTCTACATCCGAACGGAAGGCCGGAGCCCACCATCCCGATTCACCCTCGAGCACGCGCAGTCCCAGTCGCTCGATCCATTCGTCTGCTCGCGGATGACGGGTCACGTGCTCCATCATGCCCGCACGCCGCCTGGAGAAGAGATCGGCTCGGTGACGTTCAGGACAAATGGCGGAGACGGAGGGATTTGAAATCGCGCCGATGGGAACCGAGACAGGCCGAAACCGCATGATTCTGCGGGTTCTGAGGTCGCGAACGTGCTCCTCAATCAGTGGAGCCGGCTTCGATTCGTGGCAGAAATGTGGCGGGCTAGTGAGCGCGTTCGAAGTGACGACCACCGCTTCGGAGTCGGCCGGCGGCCTCTCAGCCGCCAGCGACCGCGAGACGTTCTCCTCGTCAACAGCATCACACGTCGCAGCGAGCCTGTGGGGATGTCGGGGGCGCGACGTAGCGTGGCGTCATGACGACCAACAGCGATGTCCTTGTGGAAGGCGAACCTGCCGGATTGCTCCTTGAAGCACTGACGGCCCTGATGCAGAACTCCGAAGAAGTCGACGGCCTGGTCAGATTCGAAGGCCCGTTGGTGGGCGATAGCGGCGCCGCGCTCGTGCACGCGCTCGGAAGGGTCACGGCAGAGTTGCACGCCGACGACATGCGCAGTTTCCTCCCCGGAGCAACTCCCAACACACGCACAGAAGAGCAGCGGGCCGCCGACGCCTTCCTCGTCCTCGTCAAGCGACTTGACGAGGACATCACCGGGCACGCATGATTCCGCGGGTTCTGACGTCGCGAACAGCGTCCTCGGTCGGTCGGCCGGGTTCGATCCGTCGGAGAGACGTCGCGGCACTACGGCGCTCCTGAGGACCTCACTCAGGCCGCGGAGATGGCTGCGATGATCGCATCCGCTGCGCGCTGCCCGATGGCGCGGTCGTTGGCATCGAGAATCATCCAGGCGTCGTGGCCGCTGTCGGCGAGCTGATCGAACGCGGGCCGCAGGTGCTGCTTGTCGCGTCGGGTGAGCCGGTCCAGGCCGAGACCGCGCCGACCTCCGGCGGCGGCCATTAGCACCACAAGATCGTCGAGGTGTCGGCCTCGGTCGCGCTGGTCGACGGCGTAAGCGGCGGCCTTCGCAACGATGGCGCCGAGAGCATCCGGCACCGCAATGCGGACAACGCGGTCTGCGCCATGCAGGTCGTACCAGTCTCGGCGGTCGATCGCCTGCCGGGCTGCCGGGGCCTGGAAGATCGATCGCCGCGCCCACCGCGCGGACGCGCCTCGTTCCACCATGACATCGACGGACTCGTCACCGCGGTCGAATCGATGCAGCACACTGCGACCGTGAGACTCCGCCGGGCGGAGTCCGATGTTCTGGAGCGGACCCGCGACGGCGCTGACGCTGGCCGCTGCGATGTTCAGTAGCAGGTCGACGTCTTCGGTCGGGCGCGAGGCGGTGATGCCGGCGCGCAACGCGTGGGCGTGCACCATGAGCCCACCAACCAGCACCCAATCGCCCGGGGCCGTGACGTCGGCGATCTCGATCAGCAGGCTCCAGGGACGCTCGTCACCCGGGACGACGATCAGGTGTTCCGCGTCAGCCACGCCTGCCTCATCTCTTCGAGCGCGCGCACTCCGATCGAACGGACACGGGACGCCGCCGACCGGGCGCAGTCCGCCGCGACGAGCGCGCGCGGCGCCGTATCGCCGACGATCCAGGACAGGTCCCCGGATCGGAACGCGTGGATCGCAACCCCGCCGTCGCCGTGCTCCACCAGTCCAGCGTCGTCGATGAGGTCGTCCAGCTCGCCCTCGCGAAGGTACCCGTGGATCGTGTCCGACTGCCCGACGAGCCGCTCTCCCAGCACATCGATCGCGGATTCGCCCGTAGGTACCAGAGCGTCCCGAGCGACATCCGGATGCCGGGCGGTGAAGCGCCGCACCGTCACCGACTGCGCCAGTCTGCGCCACAACACGTCGGTCTCCGTCGTGCCGATCAGCTCCCGCGTTCTCGCGTCGGTGGTCTCACCGGTCGACAGCGCATCGATGACCGATCGCACCCGGCGCTCGGACCAGGGTCGGCCGCCATCGGTGGCGATGCGCGCGCGCTCGCCGACGGAGGCGAGGTCGACGAGCCAGCCCCGGGCGCTGATCCGTCGCCCGACGAGTTCGCCGGACCGCAACATCTGACTCACCCGCTCCTGCGACAGCCCCAGGCGCCGCGCAGCATCCGCCGTGGTCACCTCAGACATTCGTAACCCTTCGCTCAAACGAATAGTTATGATTCTAAGGCACGAGTGCGCATTCGGCGAGCTCCCCAGCCAGCCTGCTCACGTACGGCTCGCAGCCCGCCTCGCTGCGACCGCCTTCCTCGCCGCCTTGAGGTCCTCGAGCGTCTGCTCGACGTTGTCTTCGTCAACAGCATCACGCGTGGCGGCGAGCATGTCGTACTGACGCTCACGCCGGCGCTCTCGGTATTCGAGCAGATCCGCGAGGAGAACGCGTCGGTGCGTTCCCGCCTTCTCGAACGGGATCTCACCCTCGTCGAGGAGCTTCACAACGGTTGGGCGGCTCACGTTCAGAAGATCCGCGGCCTGCTGGGTCGTCAGCCGTGTTGTCTGGGGCACAACCGAAACGGCAAGCCCACTCTGCATTGCGTCCACGATCTTGCGGAGAGCGAGGTAGACCTCTTCCGGAAGCTCCACCTGGTCACCTGGACGCGCCCCCGCAAGAAAGTACCTTGGCTCGGGAAGAGCCCTGCCAGCGGCCTCATGGGCGGTGAGGAAGTCCAGCACAGGGGCAAGCTCGACTCCTCTGCTGGGAAGGTACGTCTCTTCAACAACTGCAGCGCGAGACACGGGAATCACCTCAATACGCGTAAACGCAGGAGGTTGCGTTTGTTGCGATTAGAGTACCACGCGTCACCGACGGATCAGTACATGGACTGGCTCGACACTGTCAGAAGACGCGGATGCCGGCGTCCGCGAGCGCGTCACGGGCTCTCCCCCATCGGCGGTCGTCGGAGTAGATCCGCCACTGCTCGGCGAGGCCCTCGTTGTGGACGAGGTCACGGAACCGTCGGAACGCGCCCGCGCCCTCGATCGCACGGGCGAGTCGGTCACGCAACGCATGATCACGCTGGCGGAGCGCGAACGCTTCCATGTCCTCCCACCCCTCCCGCGATCCAGCCCTCTCGAGCCAGACCCTCCGATCAGGTTCCGCCTCGACATCAATCACCGCGTCCTCGCCAACGATGGCAGGGTCGGTGAAGTCTCCGCTGAAGGCCTCACCGGTCAGGAGGTCGACGTAGACCGTGCTCGACTCTCCGGAGCCGCCCTCCAGAAGCGAACTGAGCTCGTCGAGGTCGACGGGAGCCGTGTGCGCTGCGGGCGGCTCGCGTCGCAGCAAGGCCAGCAGATCCTCGGAAAGCACCTGGTCCCCAGGGCCGCTGCGCGTGATGAGCCGGTTTATCAGCGAGAGCGCCACCGGCTCCGCCTGGCGGCGTCGGCTGCGCAACGCCATGGCCATTCCGGAGCCGAGCTGCTGGAGCGCGTCATCGATCTCCCGCCCCGTCAGCGCATCGAGGAAACCCGCCGGATCGGCTGCCGCGACCGCCTGACGGACGGCCCGGATGTCGAGCTCCGCCAGAGCATCCGCCGCTGGCCACCGATGGGCCTGCATCGGATGCAGCACCCGTGGCCGCGGCGGCATCGGCGACTCGCCGTCGTCGCCGTCCCAGTTCCTGCCGTACTGGTCGGGGATACTCCCCCACCCCCAGTACGGCAGCGGCTTGTCGGGCACGATCCCGACCGTATCGAGCGGATCGATCTTGCGCTCGCCGACCACACATCGGTGCACCCAGTTGTCGCCGAGATCGAACGTGTACTGGAACATGGCGCCGAGCGTCAGCATCCGTCCCACCTTCGCCGACTCGATATCCAGAGCGGCCACCACCGGCCCGAACGAACTGGACGCCAGCTCCTGCCCGGTCTCGTCGTCGGTGATGACACGACCGTCGGCGAGCGTGAACACCGAGAGGTGCGAGCGATCCCAGCGCGCGAACGCATCATCGATCGCCTCAGCCAGATCAAGGAACGTGTGCGACGGCGCAACCGCGAAGATCCGCCCCGGCCACGGCCACAGGTCCTCACCCCGCCCGCCCAGGAGCTCCACCCTCACCGACAGCCACGTGCGCGCCATACAGCGAGCATGGCACGCCGGCACGAGCGGCTACACGAGCCCGGACTTCCTCACGATCGCGATGCGAGTCATTCGGATCACCCGATGAGGTAGACCATTCCACGGGCGTCCGCTGCGAGCGGCTCGACGAACTCCTGTGCCCGCGTGAGGTAGTCGAGGACGTAGTTGAGCTCGTCGTCATCGCCGGCTCCGTGGCGGCTGCGCCAAGTGCGCGCCCACGTTCGCACCTGAGACTCGTCGATGGCGCAGAGGTCGTCCCGAATCGCCGGCACCTCCTCCGGAAGGATGGTCCTCACCCACGGGTCCCACCCCATGTCGTGCATCGTCACGTTCCCCTCGAACATCCGGTAGCACGAACCGGCGGCGGGACTTCGGGGCCCCGAGCGCGTGAGGGACTGCAAAGCAGACCATGCCTTGTCGAGATAGAGCATGTCGCGCTTCGGCGAGACCTGCTCGAACGTCGCGACACTCAGGCTCGCGTGCGGCTCCAGGCCCCATGCGTCAGCAAGCGGATCGCTGGAGAGGATGCTCTGCGGGTCATCGACCGCCTGCTGAGCGCGGTCGGCATCGAAGGCATATGCGTAGTAGCGGATTCCCATGCGGCCAGCATCCCGACGCAGGCGCAGCCTCGATCGCCGCATCCGACGCCGTGGCGAGAACGCTTTCGAAGCCCGCGCTGTGGAGGAACCGACGAGCCGCGGGCGCGAGCGTCTCACAGCCCCGAGACCGAGGGATTCGACGTGCCGGTCTCGGACCGAGGCGCGCAGCCCCTCGGTCTCCGACGTGGCAAGTTCGTGGCAGAACGCGCCACCCACAGCGTTATGCCCGCGTCCGTGACGATCGGCATAGCAATGTGAGCGGCCCACGCGGTGGTCCGCCGATCGGGCGCTGACCAGGGATTCAGTTCTGCCACGATTTGCCACGAACCGAATCGGGCCGAAACCGGCTCACCTGATTGAAACGAGCCCACCTGAGCGGAGACGGAGGGATTTGAACCCTCGGTCCCCGTAAGGGGACTCCACCTTAGCAGGGTGGTGCACTAGGCCTGACTATGCGACGTCTCCAGGCATCCGTGCCCGAATCGGGCGGATGACCTCGTCAATACTAACCGCTGCGGTCCGCCGCGACGAATGGATGCCGTCAGCCGAGGTTTCCGACCGAGCAGGTGCTCTGTGCTGCGGTTGAGCCGGTGATCGAGTTCGGAAGAACCACGGCTTCCTGCGCAGGAGCATCGGTAGGCGCGGCTGTCGCACTCGGGTCGGTGGTGGCCTCGGGAGCCGGCTCCTCGGTCGGAGTCACATCGACGACACTTCCGTTCATACCCGCCGTGCCGGTGAGCTCGATCGGAGCGTTCGCCTCGAGTGCCGCCCAGAGCTGGTCGGCGGCGGCGTAGTTCGGCACGACCTTGTTCGGGTCGTCGGGGTCGCCGTTGACGGGGTACTGAACGAACACGATGTCTGAGAAGGGAACGTCCTTGATCGCGAGCGCGATCTGCACGAGCGTCAGCGGGTTGGTCAGGCTCGAGCTCTTCGTGATGTTGTCGATCGCCACGGTCGCAAGCCGGTAGAGCGTCGTCGGGTCAGACAGCACGTTCTCGCTCACGAGCTTCTTCGCCAGGCTCGACATGTACTGCTGCTGGTTGCTGATCCGGCCAAGATCCGAGCCGTCACCGACACCCTTGCGGGTGCGCAGGAACGCCAGCGCCTGGGTTCCCGAAACGGTCGAGATCCCGTCGGGTAGATAGAGGCCCGCGAGCGGGTCGCTGATGCCGCCCTGGACACACACGTCGACGCCGCCGATCGCATCGGTGATGTTGATGACACCGCCCCACGTGACCTTCGCGGCGAACGGGATGCTCTGGCCGCTCAGCTGCGAGATGGTCTTGACGACACAGGACAGCCCGCCGCCCTCTGCTCCACCGCCCGCATAGAACGCGGAGTTCAGGGGCTGCTTGCTCATTGCGGAGGATGTCGAGCCGTCACCGCGATCGCACGAGGGGATAGGAACCATCAGGTCGCGCGGGAACGAGATGACTGTCACGCGACGCGGCGCATCCGAGATGTGCACGAGCATGTTGACGTCGTTGAGTTCTCCCTCCGAGTCGGAACCCGAACAGCGGTCGCCGAAGATCGCAGAGAACTCGGGCTCGCAGGCATCCGTGCCCGCGACGAACAGGTTGACGCCACCTTCGATCGCGCCGATGTCGGGCGGAACGACGACCTGGTCTTCGAGTTCGACCGTGTTCTCCGTGACGTAACTGGCGGCCAGGTCGTAGACGGCATAGGCGGCAACTCCGGTGCCGGAGACCAGGACGACGGCAACGACGATACCGAGCGCCTTCATGAAGACCGAGAACGGATGCGGCGACCTCAGCGCCCCATGACGGGCCACCGTCTGGCGGCCGCGCTGCGGTGCTGTCTTGCTCACAAAGTTCCTTCCGATGCCCGTCGCAACCCACCTCGGTCGCTGGCTGTGCGACGCGTGGCTCGACTCCGGCTGCGCGCGATCCCTTTCGGTCACACGTCGTTGACCTCTAGGACGTCGGGTGTTGGCGCAGCCGAAGAACTGACGCCTTAAGAAAGGTAGGTTATGCCATGGCCGCTGGACATGCACTGTGCGGTCGCTGACCACGCCTCCTCACACGCATATGCAATGTTCAGCGTCCGTTCGGGCTTTCACGGCCCGCGCTCGGTTTCCCGCAACACGGGCCCGGTAACATCAGCGCCGTGACCACCGTTGACGGCGACCGGCAGGCCGATTCCGTCCCGGCAGGCGAGCCCTCCCCCAGCAATCAGCCCGCCCTGAGCGCGGGCCATTCGTCAGATTCGCAGGCCATCACCCGGCGGACCCGGTCGAGTGCGCCATCCGTCGTCCCGAAACCGCCGACGACCCGGCGTGAGACACGGACACGGCGCTCCCCGGCGCGGCCGCTGGCTCGGCACGCCGCACCCGAGTCGGGAGCGTCGCGCAGGCGGCGCGGATGGCGGACGTTCTGGATCGCGCTCAGCCCCCTCGGGCTGATCCTGGTCGGAACCGTCATTCTGGGAGGCGTCTTCGCGCTCCAGGTGCTCGAGGTCCGCGATGACCTCGAAACCGTCAAATCGCAGCTGGGTGGACTGGCAGAGGCCGCCGTGTCGGGCAACACCGACACCCTCCAGCAGGCGGGCGATGAGATCGTCGCTCGCACCCAGCGCGCATCCGAGACCGCGAACGGTCCGCTCTGGGATCTGGTATCCACGCTCCCCCGTATTGGCAACAACGTGCTCGCGGTGCGCACGGTCGCCGAAGCCGTGAACACGATCGCGAGCGAATCGATCCCACCCGTCGTCAACATGGTCTCGGCCGCCAACGTGGACGAGCAGCGCGCCGAGGGCAGCCTCGGGATCAACCTGCAACCGTTCCTCGAGGCCGAGACGGTGCTCCCGACGATCATTTCGTCGTTCGAGGATGCCTCAGCCATCGCGGCGAACATGGACCGCACCGACGTCTTGCCGGCCGTCTACGAGCCGATGGACGAGATGGTCGGGCTGCTCAACCAGGCGATCCCGATCCTTAAAGTGGCGCAAGAGAACCTCCCCGCGCTCTTGCAGGCAGCCGGCGCCAACGGACCGATGCTCTACCAGGTCATGATCCAGACCCCCGCCGAGATTCGTGCGACCGGCGGCGGCGTCGCGCACTGGCTGATCCTCAAAGTTGATAACGGGCAGGCAGAGCTCGTGGGTCAAGACAACGGCGTCGACCTGATGTACACGCGGCTTCCCTCGCTCGGGTTCGACACCGTCAACGGATCCCTGATCACCCTCCCCCGCGACGTCAAGTCTCTCTACCCTCGCGAACTCGTGAGCTGGTCATCGAACTTCACGATGACGCCTGAGTTTCCACGCGCCGTTGAGCTCTTCCAGGCGACCCGCGAGTGGGAAGA
This sequence comes from Microbacterium sp. F2, assembly GCF_052274505.1. Lineage (NCBI taxonomy): Bacteria > Bacillati > Actinomycetota > Actinomycetes > Micrococcales > Microbacteriaceae > Microbacterium > Microbacterium sp. F2. Next base: position 197,665 of record NZ_JBNVBV010000003.1, on the reverse strand, counting down.
CCTGCCCGAGTTCGACGGCGCGATCTCCATCGACCCGATCGTGCTTGCGCACCTCATCGAGGCGACCGGGCCTCTCACCCTCGATTCGGGCGAACAGGTGACGGCCGAGAACACGGCGTCGCTGCTCATGAGCGAACCGTACGAAAGGTTCGGTGCCGACAACGCAGCGATGGATGCCTACTTCAATGAGGTGACATCGAAGATGTTCAGCGCGCTCACCAGCGGCAACTGGGAGTTCGGCGCCATGTGGGATCAACTCGTGCGCAGCGCCGATGAAGGCCGCATCCAGGTGTGGTTCAACGACCCGGGCCTCGAAGCTTTCGCGACCGAGTACGGCCTCGACGCCTCACTGCGCGAAGACAACACGGATGCCACGCAGCTCGGGATCTACTTCAACGACTACTCGATCGGCAAGCTCAACTATCACCTGGCCTACGACCAGCACGCCACATGCAACGTCGACGAGCGCACGATCACGGTCACCATGAACCTGCACAACAGCATCACCAAAGACATCAAGAGCGAGTACACGCTCGGGCTTCGCAACGTGAATCGCGGTATCGATCCCCGCACGATGATGCTCGATGTCCTCTTCTTCGCGCCGCCCGGTGGCGAGATTCTGTCGACCGATCCCAAGCGCGGCGATTACCAGGACTCGTACTTCCGTGACCGCTCGGGCATCGACCACGGGAACAAGGGGCTGAGCCGCACCCTGCTGCTACCGATGGGTGAGTCCCGCACGGTGTCGTACACGGTTCAGTTGCCCGAGGGTCCGCTCGGTCCGCTGCAGCTGCGCCACACGCCGGGCGCAAACGACACCCCGGTCACTGTCGACGCGAACTGCGCGAGCCTGTTCGCCAGCCCCGAAGGCTCGACGAACATCTCCCTGACGAAGATCGGCTGAGCCCGAAGCGCCGCCACTCAACCGGCCATAACGACGAAAGCGGGGCCCCTCCGGGACCCGCTTTCGTCGTTGCGGAGGGTGTGGGATTCGTCCCCACCGCCACTCCACACGCCGCTTCGCGACGCGCGGAGCCTCCGGCGGCGTGGGCCCACCCAAGGGTTCGAACCCGCCGCGTCCGACAATCGGAAGAGGCGCCGCCCTTCGGGCGACGCCTCTTCCGATGGCGGAGGGTGTGGGATTCTCCCCACCGCCCCTCCACACGCCGCTGCGCGGCGCGCGGAGCCTCCGGCGGCGTGGGCCCAACTGCGTTCGTATCCCGCTCAACCGGCCATAACGACGAATGCGGGCCCCTCCGGGACCCGCTTTCGTCGTTGCGGAGGGTGTGGGATTCGAACCCACGGGACATTGCTGCCCACTGGTTTTCAAGACCAGGTCCATCGGCCGCTCGGACAACCCTCCCGATGACGCCGCGCGCGGCATCCATCGAACGGCGTCCACTCTATCCGACCACCCAGGCGACGTTCTCGCCTCGACGAGTCAGAGCGCGCGAAGGATCGCTGCCACGCCGCCCTCGTGAACGGATGTCGTGATCTCGCCGGCCGCATCGAGCACTTCCTGCGGGCCCTGCGCCATGGCGATCGCGCGACCCCCGTTCTCGAGCGCCCACGCGAACATGCCCACGTCGTTGCGGCCGTCACCGATCACGAGCACCTCGTGCGGGTCGAAGCCGAGCCACTCGCGCACCATCTCGAGCGCCGTCGACTTGTCGATGCCCGGCGGGGCGATGTCGAGCCAGGCGGTCCAACCGATCGCGTACGACACCTCGTTCAGGCCCACCTGCGCAACGAGGTCGACGAAGTCCCCCTCCGCGTGATCCGGCGAGACGACAACGACGCGGCAGACCGGCTCGCTGGTGAGCTCGTCGAAGGCGACGCGGCGCGCGCCGAGCAGGTTCCAGTCGTCGAGCTCCTCGGTATACAGGCGGCTGCCGTCTTCGAGTTCGACCATGTACTTCGCGTCGGGCAGGTGCTCGCGCAGCAGCGTGACGACCTCGGTCGCGTCGAAGGTCTCGGTGTGCACCTGCTCGTAGCGCACCTCGTCACCCTCGATCTTCTTGAGGATGACGGTGCCGTTCGAGCACACGACGTAGTCGGGTTCGATCTCGAGCACGCGCACGACTCCGCGCGTGCTCGCCCACGAGCGACCGGTCGCGAGCATGACCTCGTGCCCGGCGCGGCGAGCGTGCTCCACGGCCTCGACGACGCCGGGGCTCAGGGTCTCGTCCTCGAGCAGCACCGTGCCGTCGATGTCCAGGGCGATCAGCAGCCGCGGCGTGCTCCGCGGGTGGCGCTCGGTCTCTTCAGCGAGCTCCTCGACGATCTCGGCGGCATCCGCTTCGGGAACCGCCTCGACCTCGCCGGTGTGCGGCACCGCGGAATCCGTCACGCGACCGGCTCCAGAATCTCCAGCCCGCCGAGGTACGGGCGCAGCACCTCGGGCACCGCAACGGACCCATCCTCGCGCTGGTGAGTCTCGAGCAGCGCGACGATCCAGCGCGTGGTCGCGAGCGTCCCGTTGAGCGTTGCGACGTGCTGGGTCTTGCCACCGTCGGGGCGGTGGCGGATGTCGAGCCGACGCGCCTGGAACGTCGTGCAGTTGCTCGTGCTGGTGAGTTCGCGGTACGCATCCTGCGTGGGGACCCACGCCTCGACGTCGTACTTGCGAGCGGCACTCGACCCGAGGTCACCGGCGGCCACGTCGATGACCCGGTACGCGAGGCCGAGGTCTTGCAGCATCCGCTCCTGCATCTCGACGAGGCGGAGGTGCTCGGCTTCGGCATCCTCGAGGCTCGTGTAGACGAACATCTCGAGCTTGTTGAACTGGTGGACCCGGATGATGCCACGCGTGTCCTTGCCGTACGAACCCGCCTCGCGCCGGTAGCACGTCGACCAGCCGGCGTAGCGTTTGGGGCCCTTCGCGAAGTCGATGATCTCGTCCATGTGGTAGCCGGCGAGCGGAACTTCGCTGGTACCGACGAGGAAGAGGTCGTCCTCTTCGAGATGGTAGATCTCGTCGGCGTGCTCGCCGAGGAATCCGGTGCCGCGCATCACCTCGGGGCGGACGAGGGTCGGCGGGATGACGGGAATGAACCCCGCCTGCAGGGCGCGGTTGAGGGCGAGGTTCATGATCGCCAGCTCGAGGCGCGCACCGATCCCGGTGAGGAAGTAGAAGCGGCTGCCCGACACCTTCGTGCCGCGCTCCATGTCGATGGCGCCGAGGATCTCGCCGATCTCGAGGTGGTCGCGCGGGGTGAAGTCGAAGGTGCGCGGCTCGCCGTACGTGCGGAGCGTCACGAAGTCAGCCTCGCCGCCAGCCGGAACACCGTCGATCACGATGTTCTCGATGCGCGACAGTGCCGCATCAGCAGCCTCTTCGGCGACCGTCACCCGCTGCTGGGCCTGCTTGACCTGCTCGCTGAGCTCCTTAGCCTCGGCGACGAGCGCTGCCTTCTCTTCTTTCGGCGCCTGCGCCACCCGCTTGCCGTGGGAGTTCTGCGCGGCTCGGAGCTCCTCGAAGGCCGTGATGGCGGCGCGGCGCTCACGGTCGGCGTCGAGGGCGGCATCCACTGTCTCGGACGAGTGCCCGCGAGCCTCCTGCGAGCGCTTGACCAGCTCGGGATTTTCACGAAGCAGCACGGGATCGATCACCCGATAAGTCTGTCACAGCGCCCGGAACCGCCTCCGCCCGCGGAGAGGGTTATCGTGTGTGCATGACGCACGCTTCCGCATCCGATGAGGAAGCAGCGCCGACCAACGATCCCGGCACCGATTCACCCGTCGATTCCGCCGGGCACGAGGCGCAGCCGGGGGATGTCAAACGGGCAGCTCTCGTTTATAACCCGATCAAGGTCGATCAGGATGCCATCCGCGCATCGGTCGAGCGCGAATCCGCCGCCGCCGGATGGGGACCCCCGCTCTTTTTTGAGACGACAGTCGACGATCTCGGGCAGCTCGCGACCCGCGAAGCGCTGGAAGCCGGAGCGGATGCCGTGCTCGTTGCCGGCGGCGATGGCACCGTCCGGGCGGTAGCCGAGGCGCTCACCGGGACTGGCGTTCCCTTGACGATCGTGCCGTCGGGAACAGGGAACCTCCTCGCGCGCAACCTGCAGCTCCCCCTCTCGCCGCCCGACGCGATGGTGACAGCCACCTTCTCCGGCGATCACGAGACCATCGATGTCGGTATCGCGGAGCTGCGGCGCGCCGACGGCTCGCGCCACGAGCACGCGTTCGTCGTGATGGGCGGCATGGGCATGGATGCCGCGATGATCGCCAACACGAACAGTGATCTCAAGAAGCGCCTCGGTTGGATTGCCTACGTCGACGGAGCGGCTCGGTCCCTGTGGAGCGCCAAACCGTTTCGCATTCTGTACGAGGTTTCGGGACAGCGGATGCGGACCGCCCGCGTGCAGAGCGTGCTGTTCGCCAACTGCGGGTCGCTGCCCGCTGGCCTGTCGCTGATCCCCGAGGCGTCGGTCGCTGATGGTCAGCTGGATGTCGCGGTCATCCAACCCAAGGGCTTCTTCGGCTGGTTCTTCGTGTGGCGCAGGGTCGCATGGATCAACGGTTTCCTGCGCCGCCACTTCCACCGCAGCCGGGCATTCCTGAAATTGCGGACCGCTGACAACGCGATCGTCTACTCCCGCGGGACGACCGTCGAGATCATGCCGGAGGCAGCCCAGCCCGTGCAGCTCGATGGAGACGAGTTCGGCGAGGCCGTGCGGATCGAGTGCCGCATCGAGCAGAAGGGCCTCGTCATCGCGATCCCCGCCGGTCACGACATCAGCGGAGCGTGAGTCCGCAGGTTCGTGTCGGTGTTTGAGCACGGCCGAGGCCGCCGGTTCAATGTCCGAGGCCCCTGTCATCATTAGAACATGTCTTCGAATGTCGGGAAGGGTGACCGGTCGATCGGACCGGTGATCGGGTACACGGATGCCGACCTCGGCGCCCTGTGCCAGATCGTCGCCGACTTCGAAGACGTCGAGATTCGGGCAGCTCGCGAAGAGGTAGCTCGCGTGCGAGTCCTCGCTCGCGCCGGCCAGTTGGCGCGGAAGCAGGCGATGGGCCAGACGGCCAAGGTGCGCGCCCACGACATGGCGCTGCGGTCGATCGCGCTGGAACTGGGCGCCGCCTCGCGGGTCAGTGACCGGTCGATGCAGCGCCAGATCAATGACGCCGTTCAGCTCGTCGAGGACTACCCCACCCTGCTCGCGGCACGCGAGACCGCGGCGATCACCCGTCAGCACGTCACCCTCGTCGTCGAGGCTGGCGCCCCGCTTCCCGCCGAGGTGCGCGCCGAATTCGACCGGCTGGCCACCGAACGATGCCTGACCGACTCGGCGAACCGGGTTCGCGCCGCTGTCATGATCCTCGCCGAGCGCATGCACCCCCGCACGCCGCAGGAGCGCCACCAGGATGCACGCGAAGGGCGCGCCGTGCGGATCAGGCCGTTGTCAGACGGAATGAGCGAGGTCTGCGCGCCGGTGCCGACCGTGATCGCTGTCGGCATCGACGACCGGCTGACCCAGATGGCGCGCGCAGTCATCGATTCGCGGCCAAGCCCGGCTGCCCCTGAGGAGGGGCCCAACGTTCACGGGAACGTCTTCACCGGCGATGCCCGCACGATGGATCAGATCCGGGCCGATCTGTTCGCACAGCTGCTCCTCGCTGGTTCGCCCGTTGCCGACCCCGTCGCCGGAGACGGAGAAGGCCCGCTCGGCGCGATCCGGGCGAAGGTGCAGATCGTCATCCCCGCGCTCACCCTGACCGACATCGACACCGCCGGACCCGCCGACCTCGTCGGGCACTCTCCCATCGACCCCGAGACGGCGCGTGAGCTCGCCGCTGGCTCGACCTGGTGGGAGCGGTTGGTCACCCACCCGGTCAGCGGCACCGTGCTGGCAGCAGACGGGTATGCCAGGCCCGCGGCGCTCGACCGCTGGCTTCGGGCCCGGGATCAACACTGTCGGACACTCGGATGCCGCATTCCCGCCGTCCGCTGCGAGGTCGACCACAACGACGATTACGCCAAGGGTGGCAAGACCGAGCACGGGAATCTCTGCCATTTCTGTCAGCGACATCATTCGATGAAGCAGTTCACGGCCTGGCAGGTGCAGCAACTCGACGGCGGCATCCTTCAGTTCACCTCGCCGACCGGCCGGATCTACACGGACCGTCCGCCGCCGGTCTCGGTGCACTTCCCACCAGACGGCCCCACGAATAGTCAGAGCGAACCAGCGCCCTTCTGACGCACCGGAATGGGATCGAGCCGCCCGGCGTTGCATGGAGCGATGTCTGCCGCACCGCTTGCCCTCTCCGTCCTCGACCTCGTGCCGGTCCGCACCGGGCAGACCAGCGCACAGGCGGTCACCGCTTCCCTCGCCACCGCCGATGCGGCCGACCGACTCGGGTACCGGCGCTACTGGTTTGCTGAGCACCACAACATGCCGGCCGTCGCCTCGACAACTCCGCCGGTCCTGGTTGCAGCAGCCGCGGTGCGCACCTCCCGCATCCGCCTCGGCTCGGGAGGTGTCATGCTCCCGAACCACTCGCCGCTCGTCGTCGCCGAACAGTTCGCCGCGCTCGAAGCGATCGCCCCGGGACGCATCGACCTCGGCATCGGCCGCGCACCCGGAAGCGACCCCGTCATCACGCAACTCCTGCGGCAGTCCGGAACCACGAGCGACGTCGACCGCTTTCCCGACAACATCCGCGACATCCTCGCCCTTGCCTCCCCTGAGGGCGCGAGCCTGCGCTTCACCTCCGGCCAGGAGTACGCCGTCCGCGCGACCCCCGCGGCGACCGCCGCACCAGAAGTCTGGCTGCTCGGCTCCAGCGACTACTCGGCGCAGCTCGCGGCATCCTTGGGTCTTCCCTACGTCTTCGCCAACCACTTCTCCGGAGACGGTCTCGAACGGGCGCTCGACCTGTACCGCTCGCAGTTCCGACCCGCAGCAGAAGGCGACACCCCGAGGACGTTCCTCACGGCAAACGTCGTCGTCGCAGACACGGATGCCGAAGCCCGCGCGCTTGCCCTCCCTCAGGTGCGGATGATGGCGCGGCTTCGCGGCGGGCGTCCGCTGATCGCGCTCGAAACCGTCGAGCAGGCGCACGCCGCCGAGGCAGCCGACAGCCTGGCGGCGCCTCTGGAGTCCTGGGCAGCTGAGCGCTGGTTCATCGGCACACCAGACGCCGTGACCGAGCGACTGCGAGAGTTCGCAACCCGGTGGCAGGTAGATGAGGTCATGATCTCGCCGGTCGCCGCAGCACACGACAGCGACCCGATGGATGCCGCACCCGCCCGCCTTCGAACCCTCGACCTGCTCGCGGCAGCGTAATCTCCGCCGCTGAATACCGCACGATCGGGCCCTACGGTACTCGGGCGCGGCTAGCATCCCAGGGTGACCTCTCGCACGATCGTCTGGTTCCGAGACGACCTGCGGATCGGTGACAACCCCGCTCTTCACGAGGCTGTGCAGCGGGGCGAACCGATCGTTGCGGTGTATGTCCTCGACGAGCAGTCCCCCGGCATCCGACCCCTCGGCGGCGCCAGCCGCTGGTGGCTGCACCACAGCCTGAGCGCCCTCGAGGGCGAGCTGCACGGGCTCGGCATCACTCTCATCCTGCGGCGAGGAGCCGCGGGCGAGATGATCCGCGAGCTCGTCGCCGAGATCGGCGCTGACGCGATCTACTGGAACCGACGCTATGGCCTTCCCGAGCGCGACATCGATGCCCAGCTGAAGTCCCAGCTGCGGGATGCCGGGCTCGATGTGCGCTCGTTCGGCGCGAACCTGCTCTTCGAACCGTGGACTGTCCGTACCGGGTCGGGCACACAGTACGGTGTCTTCACGCCGTTCTGGAAGGCGTGCCTGGCACTCCCCGAACCGCGCGAGCCGCTTCCTGCCCCCACAGGGGCACGCGGCGCCCGACCCGCCATCGACAGCGACGACGTGACCGACTGGCAGCTCCTGCCCACCGACCCCGACTGGGCCGAGGGTTTCCGCGAGACGTGGGAGCCGGGCGAGGCGTCAGCTCACGCCCGGCTCGAAGCGTTCCTCGCCGACGATCTGCCCGACTACGCGGCAGAACGTGACCGGCCCGACCGCGCCGTGACCTCCCGCCTCTCCCCGCACCTGCGGTGGGGCGAGATCAGCCCGCACGAGATCTGGCATCAGACCAACGCCCGGCACGCGCAGGGTCCCCACGCGACCGCGGCGCAGAAGTTCCTCACCGAAGTCGGCTGGCGGGAGTTCGCGTGGCACATCCTCTTCCACTTCCCCGAGCTTGCGACCAAGAATTGGCGGTCCGAGTTCGACGCGTTCCCCTGGCCCCGACTGAACCCCGCCAGGCTCGAGGCCTGGCAGCACGGACGAACGGGCGTCGCACTCGTAGACGCCGGCATGCGCGAGCTCTGGCACACCGGAACAATGCACAACCGGGTGCGGATGGTGACGGCATCCTTCCTCACCAAGAACCTGATGATCGACTGGCGCAAGGGCGAGCAGTGGTTCTGGGACACCCTCGTCGACGCGGATGCCGCCTCCAACCCGTTCAGCTGGCAGTGGGTTGCCGGCTCCGGCGCCGATGCCGCACCGTACTTTCGCATCTTCAACCCGGAGCTGCAGGCAGCCAAGTTCGATCCCGACGGAGCCTACGTGGGCCGGTGGGCTCCTGAGCACACCGGTGTTGACGCACCGGAACCGATCGTGGACCTCAAGGCCACCCGCGACGCCGCCCTCGCCGCCTACGAGACGGTCAAGAACTCGCGCTGACTAGCCGGCCAGGCCCGAGAGCGCGAGGGCACGAAAGACGTTCACCAGAGCGCACACCAGGAGAACGGCGGAAACGGGCGTCCAGATCGCGCGTTCGATGCGGCTCCGCGAGATACCGTTCATCGCCGTGGCGATCGCGAAGAGCGCGACGAGCACCCACAGCACGACGATCTGCCACGAATCGGGAACGGGCCCGGCAAGCGCGGGGATCGCGAGGGCAAGGAAGAACCACGCCACCAGCGCCCAGATCACTGCAGCGACGCCGCTGGAGACCCGCTGCGCCGGCGTGAGCGTCGCGGATGCGCCGCCGTACGCCGCTTTCCCCCACGGCACCCCCGCTGCGAGCGCGACCTGAAATCCGACGAGCACAATGAGCAGGACGACAGCGACCCAGGCCGCGACCGGAGCGAGAGCTTCCATTGCGCGCTTCAGCGGTCGGGTTCGCCCGAGAGAAGCCCGCGCAGCCAGTCGCGGGCCTCGACGAACACGTCATCGGAGTACCGGTCGGGGTAACGGATGATCGCGTGGTCGGCGCGGGGGTAGGAGCCGAGGAAGATCACCTTGGGGCTGAAACGCCGCAGCCCCAGCAGAGCATCGGCCATGCGCTCGTCCATGATGTGCCCGTCGGCGTCGATCACGAATCGATAGCGGCCCAGGGCATCTCCGATGGGCCGGGAGGCAAGCAAGCTCAGGTTGATCCCGCGGGTCGCGAACTGCTCGAGCATCTCCAGCAGCGCACCAGGGTGATCGTCGGGCAGCTCGGCGATCAGCGAGGTCTTGTCGGCACCGGTCGGCTCGGGCGGCGCCACCGTCCGGCTGACGAGCACGAACCGCGTCACGGCCTCGGCGTTATCGCCGATCCCCTCCGCCAGAAGCTCGACGTCGAGGTGCTCCAGGATGCCGGGAGCGGCGATCGCGGCATCCGCATCAGAGGTGCCGTCGATGAGCCCGACAGCGCTCGCGACGTTCGATGCTGCAGGGATATGCGCATGGGCGGGCAGGGTCGCCGTGAGCCACCGCAGGCACTGGGCGTAAGCCACGGGATGCGCAGCCACCAGCGACACATCCTCGAGTCGCGTGCCGGGTCGGCCCACCAGCACGAACTCGACGGGAACGAGGTACTCGCCGACGATCCGCAGTCCGGGCATCGTCGCGAGGGCGTCTTGCGCGGTCGAAACCCCACCGTCGACCGAGTTCTCGATCGCGATCATCGCGGCATCCGAGCGGCCCTCGACGACATCCGCGAGCGCTTCGCCGACGTTGCGCACCGGCCGCCAGTTCTGGCCGCGCGCCTCGGGCACCTGCGCGAGCGCTGCCTCGGTGAAGGTTCCCGCGGGCCCGAGGAAGCTGTAGGTGCGGCGGGTGTCGGGCACGGCCGTGCTCGCGTTGAAGGTCACGGCCACCCAGCCTAGACCGGGGTGTGCTCTGGCGGGGAGTCCTGGGGCGTGGCGGCCGGGCGTCGGCGATCACGGAACGCGCCGTAGAACATCCACACCGCGTAGCCGCAGAGGGCCGCGACCGCCAGGGGCAGCATCACGGCCCGCACCGGCCCGGTGAGCACGTAATTCACCCACCCGACCAGCGGCACCGAATACCAGAGTCGTCCACGGATCTGATCGGCGATCACGGGCGTGGAGTCCGCGACGTCGTTCGCATCCCCTCGCGTGACGAAGGCAGCGGTGCCATCGGCCGTGCTCTGCGCACCGATGACCCGGTGCGTGGCAACCTCGGCCTGACCCGACTCGAGCTGGAAGGTGATGATGTCACCAGTCCGAATCTCAGCCGGGTCGACCGGACGGGTGACGATGAGGGTTCCGACCGGCAGAGCGGGCTCCATCGACCGCCCCGTGATCGTATAGGCGGTCGCCCCGAAAACCGCGGGCACGACCACGACGACTGCCACCACCAGCGCGACCACGGCGAACAGGCCATAGGCGAGGCCGCGGCCGACGTACCAGCGCAGTGGACGGTCCCGGTCGGCCAGATGCCCCACCGGCGCTGGGATCGGCGTGGGCGCCGGGGTCGGCGCCGGATTCGGAGACGAGAGCGTCACGATTCCCGCCTCCGCATGCTCAGCGCGATCGCGCACGCAACCAGCCCACAGGCAACGACCCCGGCCGCCGCGGCGACCGTCACGACCGGCACCTCTCCGCCGGTCCCTCCCAGGGCCGACTGCGAGGTACCGCCGGGGAAAGCCGCGAGGATGTCAGGATTCACCGGGCACCCGCCCACGAGCGTGGGGACGCCGGTGTCGCTGAGATCGACCAGGATGTCCATCCTCAGCGCGGTGTCTTGCGCCGTCGTGAGGTCGGGCGCGAGCGACACCGTCAGCGGGATGCCGACCACGGCGCCCTCGGCGAGCACCGTCTGCGGTGCGAGTGCGCGGCAGGTCGGGATGCTCGAGAGGCTGACATCCTCACCGTCGGGCCCCGCGACCGCGGTCGAGGCGAGCAGCACCGGATCGGTGGATGCCGCGTTGCCGGCGTAGACCGCGACGACGGTGTTGCCGGGGCGAGCGGCACGGATGTAAAGGGTTGCGGTCGTGGAGGCGCCGGGCACCGGCATCCACGACGTCGGGAACACGGATGCCGGCGGCGTCGCCGACCATGTGACACCGTCGGTCGAGTACTCGACCGGGGCAGGCGGAGCAGCAGTGGGCACCGCGTCGGCGGCGTGCGCCGCGGTGGGGAGGACAAGCACCGCGGCGAGTGTGACCAGCACCGTGAGGACCATCCTGAGGAACGTCGCGACCGCGATCCGCGTCACGCACCCACCCCTCACCACGGTGCCACCTCCCCGCATACGACGTTGGGATACCACATGTCATTGACGAGCGTGGCCGTGAACTGGGCGACAGGCAGCGTTCCGCCTTGGATCACATAGAACGTGTAGGTCCCGAGCGGCAGCGGCGGGTCCACGTTCTGAAGATCGGAGGAGCCGAGTGTCGGACGCCCGTTGTTCCCCAATTCGTCACCCGAGAACGACTTCACGATCTGGCCCCAGACAGGGTCACCAGCGCGCACTGTGTACTCGACCGGCAGATAGGGCGCGCCGTCCGGTAGCAAGAAGTCGACGGCATCCTCATAGCCCACGTACCACGGGTCGGTTGTCGGTTCGCAGATGCCGACCGGCACGGGTTCATACTCCACGTGGACAGTCGCGTAGGCACTGGCGGTCGCCGACCATCCGCCCCGCTGCGCGTAGGGCATGAAGCTGACATACACCGACTTCCCGTCTGCCGACGCAGGAACACTCGCCATACTGACTCGCACACACACGAGCGCGGTGGCACCGTCCGCGAGCGCCGGAAGCGTCACGGCACCCCCGCTGACCTCGGTGTACGTGAGACCGTCACACGACGTCGCTGTCTTCGACGCAGCCCACGACGTGGTGACGATGCCCGCGATGTTGTGGCCAGGGAGGATCCACGCCGAGGCGCTCCACTGTGGCGCTCCCGCCACGGAGCTGACGACGAACGCGACGTCGGCCTGCGTCGCGGCTCCCCCGACACTCGTCATCGTGGCCGAGGACGGGCCCGAGTTGGTGGCGGTGATCCCGAACGGGGCACCGGCAATCGACAGCGTCGCCGGGGCTGTTGCCCCCCAATATGCGGCGGCGGCGACCGGCGCACCGATGACGAGCGCTGCCGCTACACCGAGGACGGCCATCGGACGACCACGCCTCGCGGGATGATCCCCGCGCTTCGATCGTCGAAGTCTCACGGTTGCACTCCCGTCACGGTCAGCGTCACGGATGTCGTTGCGCTGACGCCCACGCTCGCTTCGAGTGGCAGCGACGCCGATGCGCACAGGGTGTAAGAATCGCCCGGATCCAGCGTGGCGAGCGTCGCCGTGGTGGACGTCAGCGGCGTCCCCGGCTGGCAGTCTCCCTGCACCAGCCCCACGTTGATCACAAGGGCCTCGGCGAACGCGTCCGCGCTGACACGACTCACCGTAACCGCCAGGGGAACCGTGCCGGTGTTTTCCACGGCACCGTTGCCGAATCGCATAGAAGAACTACCGGGGTAGACGGCGCTCACCGTGCTGGACAGCCACACCGGCGCCGTCACCTCCAGCGACGCAGTGCCGGACGTGACGGTGATGCCCTCCGAAGCTTCCGCGTCGTTCCAGTACGCGAGGCTGCCCTGCGCCACCGAAACTCCGGCGACGAGCGCCGCCGTCGCAAGCAGGGCCCCGGTGAGCAGACGTCGACGGGGGCGACGGCTCTCGTTCATGGCATCCCTCACGACTCGCCCGCTCCACTCTCGTTCGCGACCTGTGTGATGAGCAGCTCTCCGGCAGCGACCGAGATCGTGCCGCCCTGCCCGGCGTTGTTCAGCGCGTCACCGCGCGCCCAGGTGAGCGTGAAGCTCAGCGTCAGCGTGCCGCTGCCGGTCACGTTCCACACGCCTGCGGTGCCCGAGGGCTCCGCGACACCGGTGATGTCTTCGGCCGTGACGACGTAGTTCGCGCCGGCCGGTTGGGTGATCGCCCCCGGGTTGAATTCGACCGTCGCGGCGAGGGAGTCCCCCTCCATCACGACGTCGAACTCCTGCGTGTAGGTCAGGGACGTGCCCGGGGCGGCGTGGAAGGCGGAGGTCACGGGGAGTCCCTCCGACGTCCATGCCGCGTCCCCCGCGCTCAGTTCGAGACCTCCCGTCTGGAAGGTCATCGCACCACCCTGTTCCTGCACCTCCCAAAACGCCATCGATCCGCTCCCGCCCAGGCACAGCGCACCCGCGACGCACAGCGCCAGAGCGCCGACGAGGATGCGCTTCATGGGGAGGCCTTTCGGGCAGGCGGGAGCGGGGAAGGCTTCGAGAGGGCGCGGATGCCTCGGATTAGACCGGCGGGGTGGAAGGCGTCGACATCGGCTCCGGGACCTGCTGAAGGGTGATCGTCGTGTTCGAGATATCGACGTGGCTGAACATCGCCCCGCCCTCCTGCACGTTCGATCCCTCCGGCCAGTCGATTGTGACGGTGACGATGAGGTCGCCAATTCCCGAGCCGGTGATGTTGTAGACACCGGGCGTGGTGGTCTCTTGCACCCCGACTCCGGAACCAGGCTTAGCGGTCAGCGTGTAGCTGACGTTGAGCGCCGCATTCACCCCAGCGGTCGTGTCGAGGCCGTCGGGGCCATCGGTGGCGGTCAATGTCCCCATCTCGGGCGTCACGCTCACGAAGAGGTTGGTACCACCCATCTCGATGCGCTCTTCCTCGGTGTAGACCAGCGTGTCTCCCGGGACGACACGAATATTGCTGAAGTCCTCGTTGCTCGGCAGCGTCTCACCGTTGACGGTCCACGTCTTCGCGCGACCTGCCTGCATCGTCAGCCAACCGGTCTGAAAGTTGATTGCCCCGCCGTCTTGCTGCACCTGCCAGTAAGCGAGCGAACCCGCACCGCCCATGAGAAGCGCACCCGCGACGCCCACCGCGATCGTGCCCTTCACCGCCTTGTTCATCTTTTTCATGAGGAGCCTCTTTCGTGAGTGTGTGTTGCGTTGTCAAAACCCACGACAGACGCTACGAACACCGGATGCCTCGCCGACGGCGCTTCTCCCACCGGCTCCAGTGGTTTCTCATGCGACGCCCGCTCCGCGGTCAGTCCACGTCAGAATCAGCGTCGAGAGCACGCTCGGGATCACCGTCAGGCTCCACGTCTCGATCGAGCTGGCGCGAGGCGACACGGACGATCCCGATCACGGCGACCAGCAGCCATCCGGCGATCACCAGCGCGATCGCGACGATCCACCCAGACTCCATTCGGCAGAGGCTACGTGGGCTCCGGCCGGGCTCGAGGTCACTTCAGCCCCCGAGGTCGGTGGTTCTACCGTCGACGGTGACCGTCGCGAGCCGTCCACGATCGGCGGGCAGCAATCGTCCGACGAACTGCGCGCGCGTGGATGCCAGTAAAGACGTCATCTCGCGTGCGAGGTCGTCGAGGTCGGTGTCCACGATCGGCGCGTCGCTGTCGTCGAGCAGCACGACATCCACACCCCGCTCGCGGGCGGCGCGCACCGCCTCGACGAGGGGCGAGCGCGCGAGAGCACCGGCCCGGTATTCGTCGCGCAGTTCGCCATCCAGCGCGAGGCACCGACGCTGCTCGTCGATACTCAACGGCTCACCTCGGGCGATCATCCGCAGCGTCGGCGCGATGCGCTCTTCCAGAGCCGCAGCGCGTTCTTCGACCTCGGCGCGCGAGGCCGCCTCCCACGCGGTGCGGCGGGTCACGTCCACAGTGCGCGCGAGCAGCGCCCTGGTGCGATGCTGCATCCGGTCGACGGCGATCAGCAGTGCGGATGCCAACACGACGAGCACCACCGGGCGCAGTGCGACGTTCGCCAGCAGCGCGAGCGGCGCTCCCTCGGCGATCCCCGCGACCACGACGACGGCGACAAGTCCCGCCAGTCCCATCAGCGCGGCTCCCGCACGCGAGCGGAGGGCGAGCGCGACGAGCAGAAAAGCGGCCGCGGTGACGAACCACATGTCGGCGTACGTGAACGGCACGAGCGTGGCGCCGATCACAACGGTCGCCACCGTGCTCACGACGAAGACGAGCGCGCGCGCAGGGCTCGGCAGGTTCGTCTTCGAGAAGCGCAGAATCTCAGAGGACGCAAGCACGCCGAGCAGAATCAGGATCGGTGCCCACCAGCCTGCGCCGATCGATGATCCTGCGGCCGGGCCGACAGACAGTGCAGCGAGCGCGACGGCGAGCGCACTGGCGGCCTGTCCCGCGACGAAGATCACGGCAATCGCGACGAGTCCGCGCTCAAGGGCCCGCTGATCGCCCGCCGCCAGCGCAGCGGAGGGGCGGGCCTCGGCGCGTCCCATCGCCTGCCAGCCCAAAACGACGCGCGTGCCCGCGCCGGGCCGCGAGTCCACCTGCGCGTAGCCACCGGGTACGTCACGCACCCGCTGCTCGATACTCACCCGCACGCCCAACCGGTCGTCGCGCAGTGCCGCGCGGTCGAACCCGACGCCGTCGTCGACGACCTCGATCTCGATGCGTTCCGGGGTGGCCGACAGGGTGAGTCGGATGTCTGCCCCCGCGCCCGCGTGTCGCGCGCTGTTGCGCAGTGCCTGACGGGTCGCGGCGACCAGCGCCTCGACCGCCACGCCGGGTACCTCACCGGGGTCGTCGGCCCGCACCTCGAACGCGACGCGGCTACGTCCCGCATCGAGTTCGCCACGAATCTCGGCGACGGCATCCGCGAGCGCCTCACGCAGGCCCGACCGCCCGTCATGGATCTCGTGGGTCAGCGCCGCCATCGCGCCTACCGCCGTCTTCGCCTGACGCGTGAGCGCCTCACGGGGCACCTCGATGCCCGATCCCGCGACGGCGAGGGTCGTCAGGACCTCGTCGTGCACGACCGCGGCCGCTCGCCGCCGCGCGGACAAACGGGCACGCTCAGCAGCCTCTTGCGCGCCGGTGCACGAGGCAGTGGATGCCGCGGCATCCAGCTCGCGACTGATCGAGAGCACATGCCCGCAGATGACGCAGATCACCGCCCCGGTCAGCGCGACCTGCGAGTCGTTGACGATGGTCTCGGCGCTCAACCCACCGATCGACAATCGGTAGACAAGGGTGCTGATGGTCGCGAAGGCGAGCGTCGCCCAGGCGACCCGCAGTCGCCCCACGAGCAGAGCCGCCGCGATCGCCGCGGCGCTCGGGGTGAGCATCCAGGGCACGTGGTCCACGCCGCCGGCCTGCAGCGCGGCGATCGGGAACGCGAGGATCATCGCGACGTAGACGGCCAGGCTCATGGTCGCGGCGGTCCGCAGCATCCGCTCGCCGAACCACGGCGCAAGCACTCCCGACAGGATGAACGCGACGCTGGCGGCTCCGCCGATGGCGAGATACCAGCCCGGCAGGCCGCGCTCGACATCCCCGAGCAGTAGTCCCCACGTGATCGCGGCTGTCATCAGCGCGATGATCGCCGCGCTAACGGCGACGACTCGGCGTGCGGCGAGCTCGGAGGGGCCCACGCCCGGCGCTCCGCGAGTGCGCCTGCGCTCGATCCCGTCAGTCACGAATCGGTGCCGGGATCAGCCCGTCTTCGACGCTGCGCTGGTAGAGGTCGATCTTCGTGGCCGCGGGGCGACCGAGCTGCTGGTACACCGAACGGATGCGCTTGAGGTGATCGAGCACCGTGTTCTCGCTGACGAACAAGCGCTCGCCGACCTCCTTCGCTCCCAGTCCCGAGGCGTATGCCGACAGCACCTCGCGCTCGCGGGATGTCAGAGGCGCAGCCTTCAACAGCGGATCGGTGTCGAGGGCCGACGCCCATTCACTCGTCGCGACCATCTCGCCGCGGGCAGCCTGTTCGATCGCGCCCAGCAGTACCGGGCTCGGCGCGGCCTTTCGGACGATGCCGAGTGCCGCGGTGCGCGAGGCATCCCGCACGAGATAGGGGTTCTCGGCCGAGGTCAGCACGAGCACTTCGGCGCCCCAGCTGCGGACGGCCTCGACGTTCTCGCTCGGGCTCGAGCCGTCGCGCAAATTCAGATCGAGAAGCACCAGGTCGGCATCCGGCATCGGGCGGACGAGGTCTGCAACCGAGGCGACGTGGCGTTCGAAGACGAGATGCTCGGACGCATCGACCAGCCCGCGCACGGCGAGAGCGATCAACTCGTGGTCGTCGACGATCGCAATGCGCGCGGGAACAGCCATGGAAAGAGTATCGCGCACACGCGCAAACCAGGCAGACTGGTGCCATGAGTCGCGCAGGATTGCCCGCCGAACCGTCCGACCTCATCGACATCGATGAGCTGACCAACGCGTACTACGACCTGAAACCGGATGTCTCGATCCCGGCGCAGAAGGTCGTGTTCGGCACGAGCGGCCACCGCGGCTCGTCGCTGAGTACGAGCTTCAACGAGGACCACATCCTCGCCACGACGCAGGCGATCGTCGACTACCGCGCGACACAGGGCATCTCCGGACCGATCTTCCTCGGTCGTGACACGCACGGGCTGTCCCTTCCCGCCGAACGCACGGCCATCGAGGTGCTCGTCGGCAACGCCGTCGAGGTGCTCGTGGATTCCCGCGACGCCTGGGTCCCGACCCCGGCGCTCAGCCACGCGATCCTCACCTACAACCGCGGTCGCGCGCTCGATGATCCGGCACGCGCCGACGGCATCGTGGTGACCCCGAGCCACAACCCGCCTCGTGACGGCGGCTTCAAGTACAACCCGCCACACGGTGGCCCCGCCGACACGGATGCCACATCGTGGATCGCCGCGCGCGCGAACGAGCTGATCGCCGCAGGCCTTGCGGGCGTGCACCGCACCCCGTTCTCGAACATCGACCGCTCGACGCTGGGCACGTATGACTTCCGCGACGGGTACGTGCGAGACCTGGTGAACATCATCGACCTCGACGCGATCCGACGCGCCGGCATCCGGATCGGCGCCGACCCGCTCGGTGGGGCATCGGTCGAGTACTGGGCGCTCATCGCCGAGATGTACGAGCTCGAGATGACGGTCGTCAACCCCGAGGTCGACCCGACGTGGCGCTTCATGACCCTGGACTGGGACGAGAAGATCCGGATGGACCCCTCCTCCCCCTCGGCGATGGCGTCGCTCGTCGCCAAGCGCCACGACTACGACATCCTCACCGGCAATGACGCGGATGCCGATCGCCACGGAATCGTGACCCCGGACGCGGGCCTCATGAACCCGAACCACTTCCTCGCGGTGGCGATCGACTACCTGTTCTCACACCGCGACGGATGGTCGAAGGATGCCGCGATCGGTAAGACGCTGGTGTCGTCGATGATCATCGATCGTGTCGCGGAGTCGCTTGGACGCACCCTCGTGGAGGTGCCCGTCGGCTTCAAGTGGTTCGTTCCGGGCCTCATCGACGGCTCGGTCGCCTTCGGCGGCGAGGAGTCCGCGGGCGCCTCGTTCCTGCGGTTCGACGGTGGGGTCTGGACCACCGACAAGGACGGCATCATTCTCTGCCTGCTGGCATCCGAGGTCCTCGCGGTGACCGGCAAGACCCCCTCGCAGCGGTACGCCGAGCTCGAGGCCGAGTTCGGAGCCTCCGTCTATCAGCGCGTGGATGCCCCGGCGACCCCGGCGCAGAAGGCGGCGCTCGCCAAGCTCTCCCCCGACGTGGTGACGGCGATCGAGCTCGCCGGCGAGCCCATCACGGCAAAGCTCTCGCACGCTCCCGGCAACGGCGCAGCGATCGGCGGACTCAAGGTGCAGACCGCAAGCGCGTGGTTCGCCGCGCGCCCCTCCGGCACCGAGGACGTCTACAAGCTGTATGCCGAGTCGCTGAAGGGCGAAGAGCACCTGCGCCAGGTGCAGGAAGAGGCGCGCGCGGTCGTGGCGGCAGCCCTTGCAGGGATCTGATCCCGCGGTTCCCAGCCTGCTCTGATCAGCGGGCACGGCGCCTGACCCGCGGCAGGAAGCTGGCGAGAACGCCCAGTGTCGAGCCGACGATCGTGTCGATGAGGCGCTCGAGCGCGACATCCAGCGACCCGATGTCGCCCGTGGCCGCGCCCGTCAGCAAGAGCACGAGCGGAGTGATGAGGATCAGCGCCAGTGCGTAGTTGCGCGTGATGAACAGTTCGATCAAGAACTGCAGCAGCCCGAGCACGACGGCGACCCACAGCGGGATCCAGGGCACGAAGGTGAAGGCCAAATAGAACGCCGCGCCCAGCACGGTGCCGACCATACGGTGGATGCCGCGCCCGATGATCTGCTCGCGCTCGACCGAGATCCCCACGACCACGACGCCCGCCGCGACGATCCAGTATGAGCGCACCGGGTCGATGATGATGCCCGCTGCCGCTCCGACCGCCGCGACCAGGACCGTGCGCGACAAGAGTGTCAGACCGCGTTCCTCCCAGGCAGGGACAGGCAGGAGTTCGCGCAGTGGCCGCCCGCCCTCGCGATGGCGCCGCAGGACGATCGGGGAGATCGACAACATATACGCGAAAAGGCATCCACCCGCGATCGCGGCCAGGAGGGGCAGAGTGTCGGTGCCCGGCTTCACAGCGACGACGTGCGCGACCATGCCGTACACGAGGATGAAGAACATCACGCCGGGCGGTCCGAGGCTGAAGCCGAAGACGAACACGGCGGCGAGCGCCGCAACGACGACGAGACCGATGAGCGTCGACGCGGTCGATCCGCCGAGAACTGCGCCGAGGGCCGCACACCCGAGCAGCCCGACGGCGACGAACGGCAGCACTTTGACACGCTCGATCGGCAACAACGCCGCGCCGTAGAGCGCGGTGAACGAGCCGACCGCAGCCAGGTAGCCGATGTGCGGATCACCGAACGCGATCGCGACGAGAATTGGGGCCATCAGCGCGATCGCCGCCTGGAGCGCGTGCGGCCAGCGCGGTCCGCCCGGCGGGCGCAACGTGATCAGGCTCTTCAGCACGTCTCGCATCGGCACAATCCTAGGGAGCGCGCGAGCAGGTCCACGGGCGGGGATCTCGTCACGCGCCGCCGCACGTGTTCGGGGACGCGCGGCGATGCTGTCGAATGGGGGAAGAATGGATCTCATGAGTTGGCTTGTCACCGGCGGTGCCGGCTACATCGGTGCCCATGTCGTCCGCGCGCTCGCCTCGGCGGGTCTGTCCCCCGTCGTGATCGACGACCTCTCCAGCGGGCACGCCGCCTTCGTCCCCGAGGGCGTGCCCTTTGTGAGGGCATCCATCCTCGACCGCGAGGCACTGGAAGCCACCATGCGCGAACACGGCGTCGAGGGCGTCATCCATGTCGCCGGTTTCAAGTACGCGGGCGTCTCGGTGCAGCGCCCCCTGCACACGTACGCGCAGAACGTCGAAGGTACCCGGGTCGTTCTCGAGGCGATGGCCGCGGCGGATGTCTCGAACATCGTCTTCTCGTCGAGCGCCGCCGTCTACGGCACTCCCGATGTGCCGCTCGTGACCGAAGACCTGCCCAAGCGCCCCGCGTCGCCCTACGGCGAGTCGAAGCTCATCGGTGAGTGGCTGATCGCCGACCAGGCCCGCGCGACCGCGGACTCGGCAGCCCCGCTGCGCCACACGTCGCTGCGCTACTTCAACGTCGTCGGCTCGGCAAATCCCACGGTCTATGACACGAGCCCGCACAACCTCTTCCCGATCGTGTTCGAAAAGCTCATCGCCGGCGAGACGCCGCGCATCAACGGCGACGACTACGACACCCCCGACGGCACGAACGTGCGCGACTACGTCCACGTCGGCGACATCGCCGCGGCTCACGTCGTCGCCGCGCAGCGCCTGGCAGCCGGCGAACCGGTCGAGGCCGCCTACAACCTCGGCTCGCAGAACGGGCTGAGTGTGAAAGAGATCATGGATGCCATGGCCCGCGTCACCGGCGTGGACTTCACGGCCGAGATCGGCCCCCGCCGCCCGGGCGACCCCGACCGCATCGTCGCCACCGGCGAGCTGGCGGCACGGGACCTCGATTGGCAGATGCGCTACACGGTCGACGAGATGGTGCGCACCGGCTGGGAAGCGCGCCAGAACGCGAGCTGAGCGCGCGGGACCGACAGCCTACGCGGACTCGCGCCAGATGACGGGCGTGGGGAGCAACTGCCCCGCGTCGGGGACGTCCTGGCCCGCAAGCTGAGCGAGAACCGTCGCTGCCGCCGCACGGCCCACTCCCTCGGCTGGCTGATGGACCGTTGACAGGGCGGGAACCGTCCGCCGCGCCCACGTGCTGCCATCGAACCCGACGACGCCGATATCGCGGGGAACCCGACGCCCGGAGGCCTTGATTGCCTCGATAGCACCCGCGGCCACGGCATCCGAAGCCGCGAAGACTCCCTCGATATCCGGCGCGCGCTGCAGCAACCGCGTCATACCGGCAACACCGTCGGCATAGGAGTACAGCTCGACCTGCTCGATGAGATCCGGGGCGAAGTCCTCTCCCATCGCATCGCGGAAACCCGCGAGGCGGTCGGCACCAGAGTCGCGGTCCAGGGCGGCGGCGATCATCCCGATACGACGGCGACCGGTCTGACGGAACCGCAGCGTGAGGGCGCGTGCCGCCCCTCTGTTATCCACTCCGACCCAGGCGGCATTGATGCCCGGCGGATGCCCGACGAAGGCCGCGGGAAGCGCGAGACGCTCGACGACATCCGTGATGGGATCCTCGTGGCGCGCAGAGACGATCACGACGCCGTCGACGAAGCCGCCGGACAGGTACCGGGCCACACGGTCGGTGTCGCGCACCGAGTCCACCACGAGACACACCATCTGGTAGTCGGCATCCGAGAGAGTCGCATTCGCACCGAGCATGATGCCACCGATGTTCGGGTCCTCCAGGAACAGCGCGTGCGGCTCGTGCACGATGAAGCCCACCGCCTGCGTGCGCTGGCGAACGAGGTTTCGGGCGGCGTTGTTGGGGACATAACCCACGTCTCGGATGGCTCGCTCGATCGCTTCGCGAGCGGCATCCGACACGTATCCACCGTTGAGAACCCGGCTCACGGTGCCCCGCGAAACGCCGGCTGCTCGGGCCACATCATGCACGGTGCTGCGACGCGGCGGAACCCCCGGATGAGCCATGGTCGACAGCCTATCGAGGGTCGGGACTTGACACTCGGGCGCCGCTCATGACAATCTGTGCACGTTCACACATTTTTGTCAGGGTTCTCTGAGACTCGAATGTGTGCACGTGCACAGATTCGCAAAGGAGCGCCACCGGATGCCCGCCGCCACCGTCGCCGACCTCGTCCCGACCCCGGGAGTGCTGTTCGGGTGCGACTACAACCCCGAGCAGTGGGACAGCGCCACCTGGCGCGAGGACATGGCGCTGATGCGCGACGCCGGCATCGACCTGGTCGCGATCAACATCTTCGGGTGGTCGGCCATCAATCCCGCCCCCGGCGTCTGGGACTTCACCGATCTCGACGCGATGATGGATCTGCTGCACGAGAACGGCATCCGCGTGAACCTCGGCACCGGGACCGCCTCACCCCCGCCGTGGCTGAGCGCCGCGCACCCCGAGACCCTGCCGATGGCCGTCGACGGAACCCGCCGCTACCCCGGGGGACGCCAGGCGTTCTGCCCGAGCTCACCGATCTATCGCGAGCACGCGGCACGCCTGGTCGAGACCGTCGCTGAGCGTTATGGCGCCCACCCCGCGCTGGCCCTCTGGCACGTCTCGAACGAGATCGGCTGCCACAACGCGCTGTGCTACTGCGACGAAAGCGCCGGCGCCTTCCGCTCCTGGCTGCAGTCGCGCTACGGAACCATCGACGCCCTCAACGCGGCGTGGGGAACCAACTTCTGGAGCCAGCGCTACACCGACTGGGCGCAGGTCCTGCCCCCGCGCGCGACGCTGTCGCTGCGAAACCCCGCGCAGTTGCTGGACTTCTCACGGTTCAGTTCGGACGCGGGGCTCGAGCTGTACCGCGCCGAGGCCGAGATCATCCGCCGACACAGCGCCGCCCCGGTCACGACCAACTTCATGGTCACCGCCCACATCCGCACGCAGGACTACTGGACCTGGGCTGGCGAGATGGATGTCATCGCCAACGACCACTACCTCGATCGGCGCCTCCCGGATCCCGCTGCCGAGCTGTCCTTCGCCGCCGACCTCACGCGAGGCTTGGCGGGTGGTGAGCCCTGGCTGCTCATGGAGACCTCGACGAGCGCCGTGAACTGGCAGCCATACAACCTCGCCAAAGCGCCGGGCGAAGTCGTCCGAAACGTGGCGAGCCACATCGCCCGCGGCGCCGATGGCATCTGCTTCTTCCAGTGGCGGGCCTCAGCCCAAGGCGCTGAGAAGTGGCCTCGGCCCCATCGCCGACCTCGTCCACGAGCTGGGAATGCAGTTCGGCCTCTGGTTCGAACCCGAGATGGTCAACCCCGACTCACAGCTGGTCCGGGAGCACCCGGACTGGATCCTGAGCCGCGACGCTGATCCCGCGCTCTGGCGCCATCAGCTTGTGCTTGATCTGACGCGCCCCGAGGCGTGGGAGCACGTCCTCGAACAGATGGATGCCGTCATCACGCGAACCGGCGTCGATGCCATCAAGTGGGACCACAACCGCGACCT
Organism: Microbacterium sp. F2; assembly: GCF_052274505.1. NCBI lineage: Bacteria > Bacillati > Actinomycetota > Actinomycetes > Micrococcales > Microbacteriaceae > Microbacterium > Microbacterium sp. F2. Next base: position 173,904 of record NZ_JBNVBV010000003.1, on the reverse strand, counting down.
GCACGCGGCCGTGTCGCGGGCGACGGGACGGGCGAGCGTGCACGCGCAGGTCGAGGCCGTCTACTCCCTCATGGATGAGCTGCACAGACGGCATCCGGCACTGGAGATCGAGTCGTGCGCGAGCGGCGGAGCCCGCGTCGACCTGGGCGTCCTTGAGCACACGCAGCGTGTGTGGGCATCCGACACCAACGACCCCATCGAACGGCAGGCGATCCAGCGCTGGACAGGGCTTCTGCTGCCCCCCGAACTGGTCGGCGCGCACATTGGCCCCGAGCGCGCTCACACGACCCACCGCAGCGCATCACTCGGGTTCCGGATGGCCACTGCCCTGTTCGGGCACGCCGGCATCGAGTGGGATCTCGCCGAGTGCACGGATGCCGAGCTCGACGCCCTCCGCGCCTGGAGCGCGCTGTATCGCGAGCTGCGGCCGCTGCTGCACGCCGGCACGACGGTGCGCGCCGATCTTCCCGGAGAGGCGAACCTTCTCCACGGCGTGGTGGCGCCGGATGCCGCTCATGCCGTCTTCGCCTGGGTGCAGCTGGCGACGGGCCCGGATGCCGCAGCGATGCGCATCCCGATACCGGGCTTGGATCCGGCATCCCGATACCTAATCCGCGAACGCGATGAGCTCACGAGCGCCGATCCGCACCAGGTGCTCTCGCCAGCGTGGCTGGACGGGCCGCTGTCGGCATCTGGCGCGATGCTGTGCGAGGCGGGGCTGCCTCTTCCGGTCATGAACCCTGGGAGCGCGCTCCTGCTGGAGTTCATCCGGGAACCCGCGTGACGCGGAGCGCCGACGCGCGTCAGGCAGGCTGCGCGAAGGGCGCGGCAGTGCTGCCGCGCACGACCAGCGGCGCCTCGATCACCGCGCGGGACCCGGCTTCTGCGCCGTCGAGCACCGCGGCTACCGCGCGCTGACCGAGCAGATCGAATCGCTGGCGCACCGTGGTGAGGGCGGGAGTGAAGTTCGCGGCATCCGCCACATCGTCGAATCCGACGACACTCAGTTGCTCGGGCACAAGGATGCCGAGCTCGGAGGCCGCCCGCAAGACGCCGAGCGCCATCTGATCGTTCGCAACGACAACCGCCGTCACAGGATCATGGGCGTCGGGGTTCGCGAGAAGCTGCAGGCCCGCCCGGTAGCCGGATGCCGAGTCCCACGCGCCGCGCAACAGCGCGCCCGGCTTCAGACCCGCAGCCGCGAGCGTCTCACGCCACCCGCGCTCACGTTCGGCTGCGGCGTACGACGACTCCGGCCCGGCAATGTGGGCGATGACACGATGCCCGAGTTCACGAAGGTGCGCCGTCGCGGCTGCTGAACCGGCAGCGTGGGCGGTTTCCACCCCCGCGTATCGGTCGTCAGGCGGTGAATCGACCACAGCCAGCCGCAGGTCGGTGGGCAACTCGCTCTGACGAAGAAGCGCCGAGGCCTCATTGACGACGATTGCCCCATCCACGCCCTGATCGCGGAGCCGCTCGAAGGCCTCGGCTGGGCCACCCTCGCCGATACGTGCGACGGCGACGGCATAGCCACGCGCAGAGGCCTCGACGACGACGGCCTCGAGCAGCATGGAGTTACCGACCGTGGCGAGGGTCGACACGACGGCCCCGACGACGCCGGTGCGGCCGGTGCGCAACGCCCGGGCTGCCCGGTGGACTCGATAGCCGGCCTGGGCCATGGCTGCCTCGACACGAGCGCGCGTCGCGGGGTCCACGCGCGGGCTACCGTTGGCAACCCGCGATACGGTCTGCGTCGACACGCCGGCCAGTTCTGCGACATCGGCCATGGATGCACGTCGTTGCTGGGTCATTGGGCCCTCCGATGTTGACGATATCACGGCCGAGCATTAGCGTGTTATCGTGAACATGCTTCGGGAACCGATAGCCCTCGGCGCCGGCGTCGTCAGACGCGACACCACGCTGGCTGATGGGCGAGACCTCTTCTATTACGACGATCCCGATACGACACTCGGTGCCGATCGCGGAATCGATCAGCGAGCACTCGATCCGCGCCCGGCAACAGCCACGATGCGCCAGGACATCCTGACCGGTGACTGGATCTCGATCGCCGCCGCGCGGCAGAACCGCGCCTTCCTGCCGCCGGCAGAGCTAGATCCCCTCGCCCCGCAGACGCCGACGAATCCGTCCGAGATCCCGTCGCGCTACGACGTTGCGGTCTTCGAGAACCGCTCGCCCTCGTTTGGCCCGGCCCTCACCGAGGCTCACGGCGACGCACCGGAAGCATCGAACCCGCCCCGCGGTCTCGATGATCTCGATGCCCTCGGCCTCGGCAGCGTGCGCACCTCCGTCGGCCGCTGCGAGGTCGTCTGCTTCAGCCCCGAGCACACCGGATCGTTCGGAACCCAGTCGGTCACCCGCGCCCGCACCGTCATCGAAGCGTGGGCGGATCGCACCGCCGCCCTGTCTGCCCTCCCGGGCGTCGAGCAGGTGTTCCCGTTCGAGAACCGCGGTGAGGCTATCGGGGTCACTCTGCCCCACCCGCACGGCCAGATCTACGCCTACCCGTATGTCACCCCGCGTACTCGTCGTCTGCTCGAGAACATCTCGCGCACCTCTCCCGATCTGATGCAGCGCGTGCTCGACTTCGAGCGAGAGGGCGGTCGCGTCATCCTCGCCGGTGAGCACTGGACCGCCTACGTCCCGTTCGCCGCCCGCTGGCCGATCGAGGTGCACCTCATGCCGCACCGCCACGTCCCCGACTTCGCGGAGTCCACGGATGCCGAACGCGACGAACTCGCCGGCATCTATCTGCGTCTGCTGCGCGGAATCGACGCCCTCTACGAGACGCCGACTCCGTATATCGCCGCTTGGCACCAGGCTCCCGTGAGCGTCGCCCGCGACACCGTGCGGATGCATCTGGAGATCACCTCACCCCGGCGCGCCGCCGACAAGCTGAAGTTCCTCGCTGGCTCCGAGGCCGCGATGGGAGCGTGGATCGGCGACATCCCGCCCGAGGATGCCGCAGCGCGCCTGCGCGAGGCTGTCGAGGGGGTCCAGCTGTGAGCGCGATCGACCCGCAGGATGCTGCCCTGGCAGTCCTCGGCCACATGACAGATGCCGAACCCCTCGGCGTGTGGTCTGCTCCCGGG
>NZ_JBNVBV010000003.1:0-170728 GCF_052274505.1 Microbacterium sp. F2 | reverse complement strand
GCGCGCACGGCTGTCGCTGTCGCTGCGCGAACCGATGCCGTGCTGCGGGTGCGCTCGAGCTTCGACGACAGCGAGGCGTCAGTACAGATCGCCGACCTCGACACGCTGTTCAGGGGCCCCGCCCCGGCCTCGGTGCCCGAGTGGACGACCTACCCCCTCGGCGTCGCGTGGGCGCTGCTGCACGCGGCGCCCGACACGGCGCGGCCGCACGGGCTGGACCTCGCGATCGCGTCATCGGTTCCCGTGGGCGCCGGGCTGTCGTCATCCGCCGCCATCGAGTGCGCCGTCGCCGTGGCGTTGAACGAGCTGTGGGGCGCCGAGCTCAGCGCAAAGGACCTCGCGCGCGTGGGCCGTATCGCCGAGAACGATGCAGTGGGCGCACCGACGGGGATCATGGACCAGACCGCGTCAATGCTCGGCGAAGCCGATGCCGCGGTCTTCCTCGATTGCCGCACGCTCACCACCGAGATCGTGCCCCTGGGGCTGGAGGCAGCCGACCTCGAGGTCCTCGTGATCGACACTCTCGTGACCCACGCACATTCCACCGGCGGGTATCGCGAGCGCCGCGCATCGTGCGAACAGGGGGCGGCGGCGATGGATGTCGCGATGCTGCGCGATCTGGCCCCGGGCGACCTCGAGCGGGCGGCATCCGTCATGGACGAGGTGACCCTGCGCCGGGTGCGGCACGTCGTCACCGAGAACGCCCGCGTGCTCGAGACCGTTCGCGTCCTGCGCGAGTCCGGCCCGCGAGCCATCGGCGAACTCTTGCTGGCCTCGCACGCGTCAATGCGCGACGATTTCGAGATCTCGGTCCCCGAGCTGGACACGGCGGTAGAGGCGGCGATGTCGGGGGGCGCGATCGGCGCACGCATGACCGGCGGCGGCTTCGGGGGCGCGGCGATCGCCCTGGTCCCCCGCGACCTGCTGGACGCGGTGACGGATGCCGTGACCGCCGCGTTCTCGGCATCCGGGTTCCGCGCGCCGCGCATCTTCACCGTGCAGCCCTCGGTCGGCGCCCACCGCGACAGCTGACCGCAGCACGACAGTGACCGCTCCCCTCTCGCCGAGGTGGGCAGCGGTCACCGCGCCTACTGCTGCGGGGCGTTCGCCATCGCGATAAGGCCGTCGATCATTTCGGGGCTGACCTGATCGCCGGCCATCATCGACATCCGGCCGATGGGGAACGACATCATCATCTTGTCCATCGACACGCCCTCGGGCATGACGGACTCGAGATCATCCATCCCCGCCATCAGCTGCTGCATCGCCGCCTGCACCATCGCGCCGACGACCGGGTGCGCGATCACTTCGCCGAGCGACGATTCGCGCGACAGCGGGACCGCCACCGGGTCGCCCTCGACGGTCACCGTCGCCGAGCAGCGGATGTCGCGGCTCGATGCCCCGACCTCCACGGCGTACTCCCCACCCTCAACGACCCAGCCGTCGACACGGATGTCCCAGTAGGCGAGGTCCGCGCGGCGCACCGCGACCACGACCTCCCGGGACTCGCCGGCAGCGAGCGCCACCGATGCGAAGCCCTTCAGCTCGCGCACCGGGCGCTGCACCGCCGACCCCGGCAGCGAGGTGTAGACCTGCACGATCTCGCGACCGTCGCGCTGACCCGTGTTGGTCACGGTGACCGTCACTTCGAGGTCGCCGCTGTCGGTGATGCGGGCAGCGGCATCCGTGTACGAGAACGTCGTGTACGACAGGCCGTGACCGAACGGATACGCCACGTCGAGTCCCCGCGCGTCGTACCAGCGGTAGCCGACGAACAGACCCTCGCCGTAGCGGACGTGGCCGAATTCCCCCGGGAAGTCCAGGTACGCCGGAGTGTCCGACAGTCGCAGCGGAATCGTCTCGGTGAGCTTGGCCGACGGGTTCACGTCACCGAACAGCACGTCGGCAGTGGCCCCACCGCCGGCCTGACCGAGCAGCCACCCCTCGAGGATCGCGGGAACCTCGTTCGCGAACGGGAGAGCGACGACCCCACCGTTGGAGAGCACCACAACGACGTTCGGGTTCGCGGCACGGACGGCATCCAGCACCGCGAGCTGCTCGGCGGGCAGATCGATGTCGTCGCGGTCATAGCCTTCGGACTCAAGGCGCGCAGGCAACCCGAGGAACAGCACGACGACCTCGGCAGCGGATGCCGCAGCCACCGCCTCGTCGCGCAGGCGCACCGCCTCGGCATCCTCGACCTCGGCAGCAAGCGAGAACCCGGGAGCGTAGGCGACCTCACCGGTCGCGAGCGCGCGGATCTGCTCGATCGCCGTGTCCAGGCGGGTCGGGTTGATCAGCGATGAGCCGGCCCCCTGGTAGCGGGGCTTCTCGGCGAACGCGCCGACGACGGCAATGTTCGCATCCTTGGCCAGGGGCAGGATGCCGCCCTCGTTCTTCAGGAGCACGATCGAGCGGCCAGCAGCCTCGCGGGCGAGGGCATGGTGTGCATCGACGTCGAGGGGTCCTGCCACCGCGCCGGCCCCGGCCTGGGCCTTGCGAACAAGGTCGATGACACGGCCCGCAGCGATATCCAGCGCCGACTCATCGAGCTCGCCGGAGCTGACGGCGGCGACGAGCTCGGCATCCGTCCGCCCGTTCGAGGAGGGCATCTCGAGGTCGAGTCCGGCGGGAAGGCCCTTCACCCGCTCATTGACCGCACCCCAGTCCGACACGACGAGACCCTCGAAGCCCCACTCGTCACGCAGCACGCGCGTGAGCAGCCAGGGGTCCTCCGAGGCGTAGACCCCGTTGATCTTGTTGTACGAGCACATGACAGTCCACGGCTGGGCATCGCGCACGACCCGCTCGAACCCGCGCAGGTAGATCTCGCGCAGCGGACGCGGGTCGACGTCGGAGCTTGCCCGCATCCGATCCGTCTCTTGGTTGTTCGCCGCGAAGTGCTTGAGCGAGGTGCCCACCCCCTGCGACTGGACGCCCTTCACGAAGGCGGCGCCCAGCACTCCCGAGATCAGCGGGTCTTCGGAGAAGTACTCGAAGTTGCGACCGCACAGCGGCGAGCGCTTGATGTTGATGCCGGGGCCGAGCAGGACGGCGACATCTTCGATGGAGGTCTCGGCGCCGAGGGCCTGACCGACCCGATCCAGAAGCTCGACATCCCACGAGGAGCCCAGCCCCACCGCCGGCGGGAAGCACGTCGCCGGAACCGACGAGCCGAGGCCGAGGTGGTCACCGCTTCCCCCTTGCTTGCGCAGGCCGTGGGGTCCGTCGGTGACCATGATCGAGGGAATCCCGACCCGCTCGACCGGCTTGGTGTGCCAGAAGTTCAGGCCGCTGGTCAGCGACGCCTTCTCTTCCAGTGTCAGATCGGCGACGGTTGCGTCGGCGGCGATGCGGTTGGTGTCGGTCATGAGATTCCTTTCGAGGGGAGGGACGGAGCCCCGGGGCGCGATGATCCTGCCCCGGGGCGAACGGCTACTTGACGGACCGGATCGGCCAGACGGCGAGCGCGCCCAGGACGCCGAGAACGATCGCCACGGGGAACAGGCCTTGGTATCCGACTGTCAACACGATTGCGCCGGCGACCGCGGGCGCGAGAGTCTGCGGCAGCGTCGCGGCGATGTTCACGACACCCAGGTCCTTCGCGAACGACTTCGCGGAGGGGAGCACCTGGCTGATGAGCGCCGTATCGACGGCCTGGAACATTCCGAAGCCAAAGCCAGCGATGAAGGTCATGATGAACCACGCCGTGAGGTCCTGCCAGAACCACGGGAGAAGGAAGGCGAGACTCACGACCGCAGCGGAAGCGAACACGAAAGGCTTGCGGCGTCCGATTCGGTCCGAAAGCGGCCCGGATACCACGGTGGAAATCAGAATGCCCACGAGGCTCAGGAGACCAAGAAGTGGAATGACGGTCTCGGGCGACTCAACCCCGAAATAGTCGGTTAGAAGGAACAGCTGATACCCGGTTACCGCGAAGTAACCCGTGTAAAGCAGGAGGCGGCCGGTGAACGCCCAGAAGAAGTCGGGATGGGCGATCGGGTTGACCCAAAACGTGCGGAGGAAGTCGCCGAGCTTGAACGGCTCGGGTCGGATGTCGCGGCTGGAGTAGTCCGGGTTGAACACCACGAACAGGATCAGCATTACGAGGGCGAACACGGCGAAAGCGATGTACCCGACGGTGACGCTGTTGTAGAAGAACGCGCCGAGGATTGAGCCACCCAGGGCACCCACCATGAGCCCGATGCCGGTGAGCGCGGCGAAGGTCCCGCGACGAGCGACCGGCACCCGGTCGGGCATGACCGCTGATAGCGGCCCCTGTGCGAAGTTGAAGCTGATCTGCACGAGCGTCCACGCGATGACGACACCGAGGAACGAGTTCGCGAAAGCGAGCCCGACGAGGGCGAGCGAGCCTGCGAGAGCGCCGATAACCATCCACGGCGCCCGGCGGCCGAACCGCGTGCGGGTTCGGTCCGAGATCTGACCAGCGATCGGCTGGGCCACCATTGCGGCGAAAGCGCCGATCGTCGAGGCGATCGCGAGGTTGGCAACCTTGTCCGCCTCACCGAAGAGCACCGTGATCTGCTGCGGCAGCAGGATGCCGGGAATTGCACCCCAGAGCATGAAGATGCCGAGGTTGGCGGGGATGATCCACCACATCAGGCGGCGCAGGCCCTTGACCGGCGGCGGCGGGTCATCGGTACCGGATGCCGACACCATGAACGTGTTCTCGGTCATGGGCGCGGATGCTGCGACGAGCGCAGGATCGGCGGGGCTCAGCGGGGAATCAGACGGCGATGTCATGGCACAGACCCTTCGGGCGAGGACGGAGTCCGACGATGGACCCGACGAAAACCATATGACACTAGGTTTTGAAAAACAAGCATCATTGGGCACACTCATCTCATGGCACAGCGAGGTTCATACGCCAAGGGCGTGGCCAAGCGCGAAGAGATCCTCGAACGCGCCCTCGACGTGATCGCGACGGAAGGCTACGACGGCGCAAGCGTCAAGCGCATCGCGGAGGCTGTCGGGCTCAGTCAGGCGGGGTTGCTGCACTACTTCGACAGCAAGGAGGAGCTGTTCACTGAGGTCCTGCGCAAGCGTGATGAACACGACGGCGAACAGTTCGGTCTTCCGGATGGCAGATCCGGTGACGCCACTGCGATCGATGTCGCCGTGATCCGCGAAAGCTTCCTGCGCGTCATCCGTCACAACACAGAGGTTCCAGGGCTCGTCGAGCTCTTCTCCCGCCTCGCCGTCGAGGCCGCGAACCCCGAGCATCCCGCCCACGACTACTTTCTCGAGCGAGGCGAGGCGGTGCGTGATGGCTTCGCGCTGACGGCCCCGCCAGGCACCATGCCCCCCGATGTCTATTCCCGGATACTCCAGGCAGTCGCTGACGGTCTTCAGCTCCAGTGGCTCGTCGACCCCACCGTCGACATGGCGGGCATCGTCGACCAGCTCCTCGCCACCCTGCAGCAGAAGCCCGCGTCAGCATCGTGACCAATCCCGCATCCCGACCGGCCCGCGAGGCACCCGTCGTCGACACCACCGCCGGAGCAGTCAGGGGCCTGTGGGGCGATAACCCCGAGGCACCCTCTGCCGCCTTCCTCGGCATTCCCTTCGCGCAGCCACCCACTGGCGAGTTGAGGTTCGCAGCACCGGTTCCGGTCGAGCCGTGGACCGCTATCCGGGATGCGACGAGTTTCGGGGCGACGCCACAGCGCGGTCCCGTCGCCGAGGTCACCCTGATCCCCGAGCCGTCAGTGCCCGGAGACTCGACCCTGAACGTCAACGTCTTCACCCCGCGGCCCGGCGACACCGCGGCGCGTCTGCCGGTACTCGTCTACATCCACGGGGGCGGCTACGTCTCGGGATCACCGGCGAGCCCCTGGTATGACGGCGAGTCCTTCGCGCGCGACGGGGTCGTGACTGTCGTGGTGTCGTATCGGCTCGGTTTCGACGGATTCGGCCTCATCGACGGCGCACCGAGCAATCGCGGTGTGCGCGACTGGCTCGCGGCACTCGAATGGGTCCAGCGCGAGATCACCGCGTTCGGTGGAGACCCGGATGCTGTCACGATCGCCGGGCAGTCGGCTGGCGGTGGCGCCGTGCTGACGCTGCTCGGGATGCCGGCCGCCCAGCACCTCTTCCAGCGGGTCTGGGCACTCTCCCCCGCGCTCGGCGATGTGTCGCTCGCGCGGGCCGAGAACGTTGCGGCGCAGCTCGCCGAGCTCGCCGGGGTGCCTGCCACGCGCGACGGATTCGCATCCCTGGATCCGGATGTGCTGATCGGGCTACAACAAGAGGTCAGTGAGCGAGGCGGCACGCGACTGTCCAGCATCCGTGGTCTGCTTGCCGACGGACTTCCGTGGGGGCCGATGATCGACGGCGATCTGCTGCTGACCACGACACCGGAATCGATCGCATCGGGTGTTGGCGCCGATAAGGCGCTGGTCATCGGATCAACTGATGACGAGTTCACGATGATCACGGATGACGCGCGCACCAAACTCCGGTTCGTTCCTGCTGCGGTAGCGCTCGGTGCCCTCGGCATGGATCGCCACACCCGGCGCGGCTACCTCGCCGACAACGCCGAGCAGCACCGGCTCGGCACGGCGGCCCTGCTCGGCCGCTACGTCTCCGACACCGTCTTTCGTCGCGGCGTGGCTCGGATCGCGGCAGCCCGTGCCGCGGCGCCGACGTGGGCGTACCGCTTCTCGTGGGCCTCAACCCGCATCGGGTGGGCCTGCCATTGCATCGACGTTCCATTCTGGTTCGACGTCCTCGACAGGGATCGCGTCGATGCACTCACCGGCGAGAGCCCGCCCCCGTCTCTGGCGTATGCCTTGCACGGCGCCGCGTCATCCTTCGTGCGGGCCGGCGACCCGGGATGGGCGAGCTGGTCGGAGGAACCCGGACGCACCCGCGTCTTCGACATCACCGGGCCGGAGACGATCGCTGACGGCTACGCCAGCGTCCGAGCCCTGCTCTGACCGGCGCCGGCCGGCCTACGAGAGGGCCGGCACGACCTGGGTCTCGAACAGCTCGATGCCGGTCGTGTCATATGCCGCCTCGGGAAAGTAGTGGATGGCGTACCCGAGTCCATGGCTCGCGCGTTCCTGCAGCCGTTCAGCCACCTGTTCGGGAGTTCCGAATCCAAGCGATCCGCGGTACTCGGCCTCGATCCCGGCACGACGCTCGTCACCGACGAACGGCGCAAGGCGATCCAGGACCGCCCGGAGTCGCTCCTCGGCCTCGGCTTCGGTGGCGCCGACGATGGTGTTGACGTTCGAGGACTGGGTAATCTCGCCGGGGTCACGACCGAGCGCAGCGCAGTGCTCGTGCAGCACCGAGCGCTTGTGGTCGAATTCCTCGATGCTGCCCGCGAAGTTCGTGTACGACGCGTACTTTGCGGCGACCTTGAGGGTGACCTTCTCGCCGCCACCGGCGATCCAGAAGGGGATGCCGGCGGGCTGCTGCGGCTGTGTTGCTTGCAGCGGCTGTGTTGCTTGCAGCGGCTGTGTTGCTTGTAGCGGCTGGGGCTGCACAATCGCGCCGTCGACCTGGTAGTACTTCCCGTCGAGGGTTGCCGACCCCGTCGTCCAGGCCTGGTGCATGATCTCGACTCCCTCCCGCAGCATCGCGAGGCGATCGCGAACCTCCGGAAAGCCATACCCGTAGGCGCGCCACTCGTGCTCGTACCAGCCGCCGCCGATTCCCATCTCGGCGCGGCCGCCCGAGATGATGTCGACTGTCGCGGCAACTTTCGCGAGGTAGGCCGGGTTCCGGTAGCCCATGCAGGTGCACATCTGGCCAAGACGGATGCGGGTGGTCGACGCGGCGAAGGCTGACATCAGCGTCCAGGCGTCGTGCGTCGCCTCCTGGGTCGCAACGGGCACGGTGTGGAAGTGGTCGTAGACCCAGAGGGACTCCCAGGGGCCGGTATCGGCCCGCTGCGCCAGTCCGTTCATCGCTTCCCACTGCTGCGCGGGATCGATCCCGACGAGGTCGAGACGCCAGCCCTGTGGGATGAAGATTCCGAATCGCATAGCGCCAGCCTAGGTCGCCTCCGTGGGGGCCGGTCAGCTTTCGATGATCGTCGCGAGCGGCATCCGTTCTCGCATGATCGCGATCGCCTCGGGGTTGGCGTCGATGAGCACCGCGTCCCGTCCGAGCCCCTGGGCGACAGCGCCCGTCGTTCCCGATCCGGCGAACGGGTCGAGAACGGCTCCGCCCGGGCGCAGGGATGCCTGCACGATTCGTCGCAACACACCCTCGGGCTTCTGGGTGGGGTATCCGGTCTTCTCGCGTCCGGTCGTGGGAACGATCGTGTGCCACCACACGTCGGTGGGGAGCTTGCCGCGGGCTGCTTTCTCGGGCGTCACGAGCCCCGGGGCCATGTACGGCTCGCGATCCACGGCCTCGGAATCGAACCAGTAGCGCGCCGGATCTTTCACATAGACAAGGATCGTGTCGTGCTTGGTCGGCCAGCGCTTGCGTGTCTTCGCTCCGTAGTCGTACGACCAGATGATCTCGTTGAGGAAGTGGTCGCGGCCGAACACCGCATCCAGCAGCACCTTCGCATAGTGCGCCTCCCGATAATCCAGATGGAGGTACAGGGTGCCGTCGTCGGCAAGCAGACGCCACGCTTCGAGCACCCGCGGTTCGAGAAAGCCCCAGTAGTCGTCGAACCGGTCGTCGTACACGCGCAGGTCTCCCCGCAACCGCTCGTAGTCGCGGCCATGGAAGCCGCGCCGGGTCACGGATCCGGGAAGGGGCGCATCGCGCGGCGTGCTGGCCGATTCGACTGCCCGCTCACGCACGCGACCGGTGTTGAACGGAGGGTCGAGGTAGACCAGACCGAATGACGCATCCGGCAGTCCGCGCATCACCGACAGATTGTCGCCGTGATGGATCGTGACGGTCACGGAACCCGATGCAGCCACGCCTCGGTGGCGAACTTAGAGGCGACAAGAGCCTCCGCTTCGGCGTATTCCTCTTCGGCGATATGCCCGACCTCGGCGCCGTAGAGCGTGGTGAACGTGTCGGCGAGCGCCTGGATGATCGCCTCACGCGGCAGCCCCGTCTGGCGTCGCAGCGGGTCGACGCGCTTGGCAGCCGATGTCGTGCCTTTGTCGCTGAGCTTCTCGCGGCCGATGCGCAGCACGTCGGTGAGTACCTTGCCGTCCACGTCGTAGCTGAGGGTCGCGTGATGCAACACCCCACCGTTCGCGAGGCGCTTCTGCGCGGCGCCGCCGATCTTGCCCTCCGGACTCGCGATGTCGTTGAGCGGCTGGTATGTCGCATCGATCCCGAGGGACCGCAGCGCCTGCAAGACCCAGTCGTCGAGGAACGCGTACGAATCGGCGAAGGTCATCCCCGCCACCAGCGAGGCGGGAACCGAGAGCGAGTAGGTGATGATCGCGTCGGCACCCATGAGCATCGCACCGCCGCCCGAGATCCGGCGCACGACGTCATAGCCATGACGGCGCGCGCCCTCCGGATCCACCTCGTTCCGGTACGACTGGAACGACCCGATGACGACAGCTGACTGGTTCCATTCCCAGAGGCGCAGCGTCGGCATCCGTCGCCCGTCTCCAACGCGGGTCGTGAGCACTTCGTCCAGCGCGAGGTTCATGCGCGGCGAGACGGGGCGGTCGTGGACGATCTGCCACGAGAAGTCTTTCCACCCGGATGCCGTCACGAGCGCCCGGCGCACGACGGTGCCAACGGACTCGGGCGTGAACCCGAGAAGCTGCGCACCTTCGGGGAGAGCCGAGCGGACCGCCGCGGCGATCGTGGGGACATCGGCTTCGGCGGGAAGACCCGACACCGCCTCGTTGATCGCGACGAGGGCATCGTCCGGCTCGAGGAAGAAGTCGCCCGCGAGGCGCACGTTTGTCAAGCGCCCAGCTTCGACATCCAGGTCGACGACGACGAGCTTCCCACCCGGGACCTTGTACTCAGCGTGCATGGCACCAGCCTAGGAGGAGCCGCGCACCGTCAGTCGCGGACGGGGAAGCGGGCATCCAGCCACGCCAGAAGATCGGCGCGAACCTCGGCTTGCTGAGGCTCGTTGAAGATCTCGTGCCGCGCTCCCGGGTAGACGAGCGTGGTGACATCGGTGAACCCCGAGCGGGTGCGGTAGGCATCGGCGAGCCGGTGGTTGCTGCGCGGGCCGCCGACGGTGTCCTCGCGACCGACCATGATCAGGGTCGGCACATCGCGCTCGAGGTGACGACCCGGCTTCCCGATCAGGCGGAGCGTGTCGAGGGGACCGAAGAGCTTTGCCAGCGGAGTCGAGGTCGTCAGCGGATCGGTGAGGAACTGTTCGGCCACTGCCGGATCGGTCGAGAGCCATTCCATGCCGCCCGCGTCCGGCCCCTGCCACGGCGCATTCAGGTCACCCGAGTTCAGCGATCCTGGCCAGCGCAGCGCTGACCCGCTCAGGATGAGCCCGTCGATCGCCGCGGCATGACGGTTCACCAGGGTCTGCGCGAGGAACGAGCCCCACGAGTGACCGAGCAGGATGAAGGGAAGATCCGGATGCTCCGCCCTGGCCATCTCGCTCAACTGCCAGACCGCGTCGATCGTCGCGCGCAAGCCACCGGGGCCGAGCCGACCGAGGCGCTCGCTGCCGCCGTGCTGACGCATGCCCGTGCGGCCATGACCGCGATGATCGTCGGCGTAGACGATGAACCCGGCATCCGTCAGGGCACCGATCAGCGCGCTATAGCGGCCGGCGTGCTCGCCCACGCCGTGCAAGAGATGGATGACGCCGCGGGGGGTGGTGACAGGGGTGGCGAGGTCGTAGACGATCTCGACACCGTGCACGTCGGTGTACTCGGGCATGCCGGAAGCTTAGCGAGCCGGACGGAGGCTGATGCGCGACGCCTCTTGCGCCGAGGATGTAGCTAGATAAGCTAGCTACATGCAGAATCGTCGCTGGCTCGGCCTCGTGTTCATCAGCATCGCCGTCTCGCTGATCATCGTCGACTCGACGATCGTCAACGTCGCTATCCCGGCGATCGTCGACGACCTCGGGATCACCTCGACACAGGTGCAGTGGGTGCAGGAGGCCTACACGCTGGTCTTCGCGTCGCTCCTGCTCGTGTTCGGATCACTGGCAGACCGCTTCGGTCGCCGCCGCATCATGCTGCTCGGCGTCGTGATCTTCGTCCTCTCGTCGATCGCCGCAGCCTTCGCGCCCACCGGAGACCTGCTGATCCTCGCGCGCCTGGTCCAGGGCATCGGCGGTGCGATGATCCTCCCGACCACCCTGTCGCTGATCAACGCCACGTTCCGCGGCCGCGAGCGCGGGATCGCCTTCGCTGTCTGGGGATCGACGATCGGTGGAATGGCAGCAGTCGGGCCGCTGCTGGGCGGATGGCTGACCACCGCGTTCTCGTGGCGCTGGGCGTTCGGCATCAACATCCCGCTCGGCATCCTGATCATCATCGGCGTGCTGCTGACGGTCGCCGAGTCGCGCGACGAGAACACGCGCTCGATCGACCTCATCGGCGGCGCGCTCTCGTTCATCACGTTCGGTGCCCTCGTCTTCGGCCTCATCGAGGGCCGGACCCTGGGATGGTGGGCCACCGACGGCGACTTCACGATCGGGTCCTGGACATGGCCGTGGGCGCTATCTCCGGTCCCGGTCGCGTTCCTCATCGCGATCCTCGGCGCCGTCGCCTTCATCGCGTGGGGCATCCACCGCGAGCGCACGGGCCGGGTCTCACTCCTCTCGTTCAGCCTGTTCCGGATCGGCACCTTCCGAAACGGCAACATCGCGGCGATGCTCGTCTCGCTCGGCGAGTTCGGCATCATCCTCTCGTTGCCGCTCTGGCTGCAGTTCGTGCTCGGATTCGACGCGCTGCAAACAGGCCTGGTCCTGCTGGCACTGGCGGGTGGGTCGTTCGTCGCCAGCGGCGCTGCCGCCGCCGCGAGCTCGCGCATTCCGGCGGTGTGGGTCGTGCGCGTGGGCCTGGCCGCCGAGATCATCGGCGTCGTGTGGGTCGGGCTCGTCATCGCCCCGGATGCCGCGTGGGGATGGCTCATCCCAGCACTGTTCGTCTACGGGTTCGGGGTGGGTCTTGCCACGGCCCAGCTCACCGGCGTGATTCTCGTGGACGTCCCCGTCGAACGCAGCGGCCAGGGTTCGGGCACGCAGTCGACTGCCCGCCAGATCGGCTCTGCGTTGGGCATCGCGATCCTCGGCACCGTCCTGTTCACCAGCACCGCCGGCATCCTCACCTCGAGCCTGGCCGATAAGGGTGTACCGAGCGACCAGGCCGATCAGATCGTGACGGCGGTCGTCCAGAGCGCGGGCGGCGCGATCGCGCAGCTCGAGCAGTCACCGGCGACGTCGGCTGCCGCGGATGCCGCAAAGACCGCCTTCTCGGACGGCACGCGGTACGCAGCGTTCACCGCTGCCGGGTTCCTCGCCATCGGGCTCGTGGCAACCCTCGCGCTGCCATCCCGTCGACCCGATACCGACCAGAGCGAGCACGCCCCGCAGAACGCAGCGGGATAGACCGCAGGTCAGGCCCACACGACCCGCGGGCCACGGGCCACGGGCGATCCTCAGTGATCCTCGGGGTCGATCGGGATCGTCCGCTCCTCAGCGTCAACGCTCGCATGGGCGCGTGCACGGAAGGCAAGGGTGACGGCAGCTGCCACGACGCAGCCTGCGGCGATGATCAGCAGAGTCGGGAACAACCCGAGGCCTGCCTGCAGGATCGGGAAGAAGAATGTCCCGACCGCCGCTCCCGTCTTGCCCGCGGCAGCGGCGAAACCTGCACCAGCACCGCGGTTCTCGATTCGGAAAGCAACCGCGGGAAGCGCGAACGTCGTGGAGTTCGGACCCGCATTCATGAAGAGGTTGAACGCGGCAAACGCAGAGAAGACCAGCGCAAGCTGTATCGGCGAATCCTGAGGCAGGAAGTCGGTGAGTCCGAGCACGACGAGCCCCGCAGCCATGACGATAAAGCCCGTCGTCTGCATCACGATGAGCCCGAGCCTGCGAACCAGCAGGATCGCGGCGGCGAATCCGACGATCAGGAAGATGTCGAGGAAGGCCGCACCCTCAGTCGAGGTGATGTCGTCGGCGATGAACTGCGTGTTCGCCGACGACGAGAGCGCCAGCGCCGCTAGGATCGTCGGCGTGAAGACTCCGACGCCGTAGGTCGCGATGTCCATGAAGAACCAGGGGACCGCCGTCAGCGCCGTCGTGCCCCGCACACCCTTCGAGAAGAGCTGCTTCTGCTCGGCCCTGGTCACGCGCGCCTCAGTGGGTCGGACCACCCCGGCGACGGCGCCTTCTTCTGAGATCTCGCGGACTTCGTCGATCGTCAGCGCGCGCCCGGTGAACTGCGTGACCGAGTCGATGGCCTCGTCGTACCTGCGCACCGATGCGAGCCACATCGGACTCTCGGGGACGCCGCGCCGCAGGATGACGATGATCAGCGCCGGAACGACGCCGAACGCCAGCATCCATCGCCAGGCATCCGGTACGGGGTTGAGGGTGAGTACCAGCAGACCGACCAGAGCGCCCAGAAGCTGGCCCACTGCCTGAAAGCTGAAGGCCCCGATGAGCAGTCTCGACCGCAGGCGGTTCGGTGAGATCTCGGCGACGTAGCTCGAGGCAATCGGATAGTCCGCACCCACCCCGATGCCCAGGAGGAACCGGAAGAGGATGAGCCACCAGATGTCGGGGGCAAGAGCCGAGGCCAGTGCGAAGACCACGAACATCCCGAGGTCGATGCGAAAGGCGAGCTTTCGTCCGATGCGGTCCGAGATCCTTCCCATGACGGATGCCCCGACGATCGCCCCCATGATCGCCGCGCTGGAGACCATGCCGGTCTGCAGCGGCGAGATGTTCCACTCCGCAACGATGAGCGGGATCGCGACTCCCATGATGAAGAAGTCGAAGCCATCGAGCATGATGCCGAGGGCCGAGAGGATCCACACCTTTCGGTGGGTGGCGCCGAAGCGGAGGCGATCAAGGTGTCGGGCCATCCCGCGCGCTGACATGGCCCCCATTGTGGCCAGGCCCGCTTCCCACAGGGAGACGTCGCGGTGAACGGTGGGGGAACGTCGTCATTTCCTTAGCATGACTAATGAGCTATGCTAAAGATCTCATGCCCGCTCCCGCCTCGCCTCCGGACTCGCACCCCCTTGCCGGCGACGCATCGCAGTTGCGGATCGGTGTGTTCCGGTTCGCGCGGCGGATGCGCACCGAGCGTTCGGTCGACTCGATGAGCGACGGCCAGTTCGCCGTTCTGGCCGGCCTCTATCTCCACGGACCGCGCACCCTCGGTCAGCTCGCGGAGCGCGAGCGGGTCTCACCCCCATCGATGAACCGCACGGTCAATTGCCTGCAGGATGCCGGATACGTCCAGCGGTCCGCCGATGACAGCGACGGCCGCAAGGTCGTCATCACGATCACGGATAACGGCCGCGCCGTCGTCGATGAGACGACCCGTCGACGCGACGCATGGGTCGAGACTGTGCTCGCGGACGTCAGCGAGCACGACCGGATGACACTGGCCGCTGCCGCCGAGATCCTGCAGCGCCTGGCGGCGCAATGAGTACCATGTTCCGATCCCTCGGAGTCTTCAATTACCGCGTCTGGTTCATCGGCGCGCTCGTCTCCAACATCGGGGCGTGGATGCAGTCGACCGCACAGAACTGGGTGGTGCTCACGGAGCTGACCCCCGGCGACGCGGGTGCGGTCGGAGTCACGATGGCCCTCCAGTTCGGTCCGCCCCTCGTGCTGGTCGGACTCACGGGCTGGGCAACCGACCGGTTCGAGAGACGCCACATCCTTCTTGCAACACAGGGCGTGTCGCTCCTTCTTGCCACGGCGATCGGCATCCTCATCCTCACCGGCGCCATGACCCTCCCGCTCATGTATGCCTTCGCGCTGGGGCTCGGACTTGTCGCCGCCTTCGACAACCCGGCACGCCAGGCGTTCGTGTCCGACCTGGTCACGAAAGAGAACACCAGCAACGCAGTCGCACTGAACTCGGCATCCTTCAACGCGGCCCGGATGATCGGCCCCGCCGTCGCGGGCCTGTTCATCGTTCTGGTCGGTACCGGCTGGATGTTCCTCGTCAATGCGCTCACGTTCCTTGCCACCATCGGCGCACTCCTGGCGATGCGCCGACACGAACTCACGCCCCGCGCTGTCACCCACGGCCGCTCCCGCCTCTCAGACGGGTTCCGATACGTCGCCACCCGACCCGATCTAATCGTGGTCTTCATCGTCGTGTTCCTCGTCGGTGCGTTCGGCATGAACTTCCCGATCTACGCCTCCACGATGGCGCTCGAGTTCGGTGCGGGAGCCGACGGCTTCGGTCTGCTGAACTCGGTCCTTGCGATCGGATCACTGACGGGCGCCCTGCTCGCCGCCCGCCGCGACCGCGCTCGAGTTCGCGTTGTGATCGCCGGAGTTCTTGGATTCGCGGTGGCATCAGCAGTCTCGTCAGTCATGCCGACCTACGCCCTGTACGCGGTGACACTGGTGTTCACCGGGTTCACCGTCGTCACTATCCTCTCGACGGCCAACGGGTATGTGCAGGCCACGACTGATGCCCACCTGCGCGGCAGGGTACTCGCGATCTACGTCGCCATCCTGCTCGGAGGCACCCCGGTGGGAGCGCCGATCGTCGGATGGGTCGCCGACGAGCTCGGTCCGCGCGCCGCCATCCAGCTGGGGACCCTCGCGGCGCTCATCGCCGCTGCGATAGCGATCACCTGGCTCGTCTGGTCGGGGCGAGTGCACCGCGGTGGCAGGCTCCGTCTGCGACTTGACGAGACACGCCCGCTCTCGATCGTCACTCAGCCGATAGCGCAGGCTCCCGCACGGAACTGAGGTCGGCGATCGACTCAAGACACTCATGCAGGGCATCCCCCTATCGAGCACGTTGCGATCGAGCAACCAGTCCCGGCTACCCTCGAACAGTGATGACCTCACGCCACACGATCCACCAGACGAGCGTCATCGCGGCGCTGCTCGACGGTGTCTACGATGGCGAAACCACCGTCGGCAGCCTTCGCCGCCGCGGTGACTTCGGAATCGGCACCTTCGAAGGCCTCGACGGCGAGCTCATCCTTCTCGACGACACCTGCTACCGCATCCGCGACGACGGTACGGCGACGGTGGCCGCCGATGGCGAAGGGGTGCCGTACGCCGTCGTGACGCGCTTCGAGCCACACCTGAGTTTCGAGATCACCGGGCGGCACACCCGGGCAGAAGTCACCGCGCTCATCGACGAGAAGCTCGGCTCGGCGAACTACATGTACGCGGTGCGGGTCGACGGCGTCTATGAGCGGATGACGGTGCGTGCCGTTCATGTCCAGCAGCAGCCCTACCGCCCACTCGTGCAGGCGACTGCCGAGCAGAAGGTGACGGAGTTCACCGACGTATCGGGCACTGTCGTGGGATTTCGAACGCCGGCGTTCGAGGAAGGCCTGTCAGTTCCTGGCTACCACGCCCACGTGCTGCTCGATGAGCGCCGCAGCGGCGGACACGTGCTCGATCACGTCATGCTGCACGGCCGGGTGCAGGTGTGCGTGGGCACGGATCTGCATCTCGAGCTCCCCCGCACCCCCGAGTTCGCCCAGGCAAACCTCGACCCGGAAGACCTGCGCGAACAGGTCGACCGGGCCGAGTCCTGAGGAGGTCGATCAGCGCACGCTCACGGATGTCGTGACCGGCGTCGGATTGGCGAAGAGGTCGAGCACAGGACAGTGCGCATCGACGACCTCGCGCAGGCGCTCGTAGTCGGCGGCGCTCGCCGTGCCGCTCACGTCGATCGCGACCCGAACCGCAGAGAAGCCAGGGCGCACCGTCTCGTCCTTGCCGAACAGTCGAGCAGCGTCAAGGTCCCCTTCGGCAGTGACCTCGATGTGATCCAGCGGAATTCCGAGCGCGTGAGCGTAGAGGCGGAACACGACGACCTGACAGGCGGCGATCGCGCCGAGCGCGTACTCGACCGGGCTGGCGGCGGCATCGTCGCCGGCGAGCGCGGCAGGTTCGTCGATCACGAACTCGTGTCCGCCGGCACGGATGCGGGTCGCAACCGCTCCCTCGCCAGTGCCGCGGACGCGATAGGTGAGGTGCGACGCAGTGCGGTCGGCGTCGATCCGCGCTCCCCACGCGGATGCCGCAGCATCAAGGCGCGACGCACGCTCGGTAGCAAGGTCATCAGAGGTCGGGGTGAGAGTTGTCATGCCGCGACGCTAGATCCTCGACACAATCCGGAAAACTCAGCACGACACGCACCGTCATGCACCGTCACGAACCGACATCCACCGTCACGGACCGACATCCACCGTCACGGACGGTCGTGCAGTGTCAGATATCGTCACACCACTGCCCTGACGACGCCGGCTGCGGGGAGCAGCACGTCGTCGATGAGCGAGATGAGAAACTCCCGCGTAATCGGCTCGCGCTGCGCGAGCGTGCGAAACGACGACATCGCTGGCATGAGTGCCGCGAGGCGATCGACGTCGATGTCGGGGCGAGTCTCTCCACGGCCGCGCGCGCGCTCCAGCAGAATGCGGTTCGCCGCGATGCGCGGTTGCAAAATTGCCGCATACGCTGTGCGCGCCAGCTCGGGCTCCCGGGACATGAGGGAGAGGATCCCGCCCATGACATGCATCTTCCGATCGGAATCGGCAGCCGACGGCGCTCGTACGAGCGCGATGAGGTCACCGCGCAGCGTCCCTGTATCGGGCAGCTGCGCGGGGTCGAGATCGCGTTTCTTCATGCATGCCACGGCGTCGATGACGAGGTCAGCCTTCGACGGCCACCGTCGGTAGACCGTCGCTTTGCCCGCCCCCGCCCGCGCCGCGACCATGTCGATTGTCATCCCGTCGAAGCCCTGCTCAGCAAGGACCTCGATCGTCGCCTCGAGGATGTCAGCATCCCGAGACGCGTCGCGGGGGCGTCCCAGTCGCGCCCTGGCGCCGGCCGGCTGCGTCGCCTGCGGATCCATCGCACTCCCTCGTTTTCGAACACCCCCAGTCTACTTCAGGAACTGTTCATTTCCGATACTCTAGAGTTTCGTATACGCTAACGCCGTGACGACTCCCGACATCTCTTCACCGACGACCCCCGCCACCTGCCGCTGGTGGACGCTCGGCACCGTGGCCATCGCCCAGCTCATGGTCGTGCTCGACGCGACGGTCGTGAACATCGCGTTGCCCGCCGCGCAAGCCGACCTCGGGTTCTCCGACGGTGACCGCCAATGGGTCGTGACCGCTTACTCCCTCGCCTTCGGCAGCCTCCTGCTGCTGGGCGGCCGCCTCTCAGACCTCATCGGCCGCAAACTCGCCTTCCTCATCGGCCTGGTCGGATTCGCGGCCGCCTCGTTGCTGGGTGGTCTTGCCGTGTCGTTCGAGATGGTCGTCGCCGCCCGCGCGCTGCAGGGTGTGTTCGCGGCCCTCCTGGCACCCACCGCCCTTGCCGTGTTGACGACGACCTTCACGATCCCGCGGGAGCGATCCCGCGCGTTCGGCGTCTTCGGCGCGATCGCCGGCGCGGGAGGCGCTGTGGGCCTGCTCCTCGGCGGCTTCCTCACCGAACAGTTCGACTGGCGGTGGAACCTCACGATCAACGTCTTCTTCGCGGCGATCGCCTTCGTCCTGGCCCTGGTGTTCGTTCCCGCCGCATCACGGCAGGGTCCGCGCCCCCACCTCGACATCCCCGGCACCCTCCTGGCATCTGCAGGACTGTTCGCCCTCGTCTTCGGCTTCTCCCACGCCGAGTCGGACGGGTGGGATGCCCCGCTGACCTGGGGCTCGCTGGTCGCCTCGGCAGTGCTCCTGGTCGCGTTCGTGATCTGGCAACGCGTCACGACGCATCCGCTGCTCCCGCTTCCCGTGGTCGTCGACCGCAACCGCGGCGCATCCTTCCTGTCGGTCATGATCACCGGCGCAGGGATGTTCGGGGTCTTCCTGTTCGTGACCTACTACTTCCAGCTGTCGCTTGCGTACACCCCGATGCAGACCGGCGTCGCCTTCCTCCCGATGATCGTGATGCTCGTCATCGCCGCGCAGCTCAGCACGAACCTGTTGCTGCCGCGGCTGGGGCCGAAGATCCTCGTGCCCGCGGGGATGCTGCTGGCTGCCATCGCGATGGTGCTGTTCACGCGGCTCGATGTCGACAGCGCGTACCTCGACGCCCTCCCAGCCTTGCTCACGCTCGGCTTCGGTATGGGAACGATCATGCCCGCTGCGATCCAGACGGCAACCCTCGGGGTCGACCGCCGATACGCCGGCGTGTCCTCCGCCATGGTCAACACCAGCCAGCAGGTCGGCGGCTCCATCGGAACCGCGCTGCTGAACACCCTCGCCGCGACGGCCTTGGCCGACTATGTCGCCGCCAACCAGCCGGCATCCGATGCCGTGCTCGCTGACGCAGCTGTGCACAGCTACACCGTCGCGTATTGGTGGAGCGCGGCCTTCTTCGCGGGCGGCGCGATCATCGCGGCGTTCCTGTTCCGACGGAAGCGCTTCTCGGTGGCGAGCGCTTTCCACACCGACTCGACCAAGGCACCGGCTCTCGCCCACTGATGCGGGCCAGATCACCCGCGGGGTTCACGCCTCGCGGGTGATCGTCACCTTCACCGACATGTCGCTCTTGAACGGCCCGGCATAGACGCCCCGAACCGGCGGCACGTCGTTGTAGTCGCGGCCGCGTCCAACCAGGACGTGGCGGTCTCCGATCTCGGTGTTGTTCGTGGGGTCGAAGCCCTCCCACGATCCCGCGAACCATTCGACCCAGGCGTGCGACTCCCCCTCGACCGGAACGCCGACCTCGGCATTCACACTGGGGTGCAGATAACCCGAGACATAGCGCGCGGGAATGCCCACCTCTCGAAGCGCGCCCAGCACGATGTGCGCGATGTCCTGACAGACCCCCTTGCGCGCCTCCCAGGCTTCTGCCCCGGTGGAATGCACGCCGGTCACACCGTGGACGTACTCGACGGCATCCCCGATCGCCATCGCGATGGCGTGGGCGGCCTGGCCGGGCTGATCGTGTTGCGCGGCAATCGCCCGGGCGATCTCGGCCACCTCCGGATGAGGCTTGGTGCGTGAGGTCTGGCCGAGCTGCTCGACGACCTCGACCGAACGCGCCGCCTCCCGGCGGAGCTGATCCCAGGTGATGTCGGTGTGCTCGATCGGACGCGGGCGCACCTCCACGAGGGACCGCGCGGTGAGGGTCAGTGAGGCGTGAGGGGAGAGGATGTCGAACGAGGTCACGCGCGTACCGAAGTAGTCGACGTACTGATTGACCGAGGTCGACGGTTCGATGTCGAGCGATGCACTCAGCACGAACTGGCTGTCGGTGGAACCTGGCAGCATCCGCGCCTCGTTGTAGGACGCCGAGACGTCGCCCTGGTAGGCGAAGGCCGTCTGGTGTTCGATGCGCAGGCGCTTCATGAGATCTCTCCGATCCAGCTCGGCTCGGCCTGCGTCGGGAAGAAGCGCTGGCGGATCGCCTCCGATGCCTCGCGGGTGACGACCTGCACGCGCTCCATCTCTTCGGGAAGGTCGCTGAGGATGTCGGCCACGGGCTTGTACTCGAGCTCGTTGCGAATCCGTCCGAGCGCGCGCAGCACACTGTTGGAGTGTCCGACCCTGTCGGCCCGCGGGTCGATGGCCGACATGCACGCCTCCGCCTGCTGGATCGAGTAGATGATCGAGCGCGGGAAGAGGCGGTCCAAGAGCAGGAACTCGGCGGCGTTACGCGCACTCGGGATGCCCCGGTAGGTGCGCAGGTACGCCTCGTATGCGCCGCACGAGCGCAGAATCGTCGTCCACGACGGGCCGGATGCCTCGGTCAGGGATCGCGTGGCGAGGAGCCGCGCGGTCATGTCTGCGCGCTCGATGCTGCGGCCGAGCGTGAAGAACTGCCACGACTCGTCACGGCTCGTCGAGGAGTCGACGATTCCCACCGCGAGCGCTGCGCGTTCGCGCGCCCACTGGAAGAAGTCGTGCACCTTGTCGGTCTGCAGGCGCCGCGGCATCCGGGAGTTGGTGGTGTTCAGGCACTCCCAGAGTTCGGTCGAGACGATCTCACGCGCCCGACGTGCGTTTTCGCGGGCGGATGCCACCGAGTAGGCGATGCTCGACGGGTTCATCCGGTCGACGGCGAGCCGCTGCAGGACATCGTCACGCCCGACGAACTCCAGTCCATCCGGTGGAACGGATCCCATGACACTCAAGAGCGACCGACACGCAGTGTCTTCGTCGATCCACGGATCTTCCAGCAGCAGCTGCAGATGCACGTCCAGGATCCGGGCGGTGCCGTCGGAGCGCTCGATGTAGCGACCGATCCAGAAGAGGCTCTCGGCAATGCGGCTCAGCATGACGCACCGCCCTCAGCCTGCTGCTGCTGTTGCTCCTGCTGTTCGGTGTGCGTCCGGGGACGATCCTGCGGCGAGTGCGTCGGCTCGGTCTGTTCGGGGTAGATGATCGGGATCGCCTCGGTGACGGACGCCTGATCGGCGACGAGCCCGGCAAGCCCGTGACCCTGCCCATACTCGACGTGGGTCGGCGCGTCGCCTCCGACGATCCAGGTGTCCTTCGATCCGCCGCCCTGGCTCGAGTTGACGACAAGCTGTCCTTCGGGAAGCGCCACGCGGGTGAGACCGCCCGGGAGCACCCACACCTCGTCGCCGTTGTTGACGGCGAACGGACGCAGGTCTGCGTGCCGTGGCCGCACACCGTCCTCAACGAGAGTCGGGATGGTCGAGAGCATGACGACCGGCTGCGCGATCCAGCCGCGGGGGTCGGCAAGCAGGCGCTTGCGGAGCTTCTCAAGCTCGGCAGGCGAGGCATCCGGGCCGACCACCAGACCCTTGCCGCCGGAGCCGTCGACCGGCTTGACGACGAGCTCGTCCAGCCGGTCGAGAACCTCCTCAAGAGCGTTCGGGTCCTCGAGGCGCCAGGTGTCGACGTTTTTGAGGATCGGCTCTTCCGCGAGGTAGTAGCGGATGAGGTCGGGCACGTAGGTGTAGAGCAGTTTGTCGTCGGCGACGCCGTTGCCCACGGCGTTGGCGATCGTGACGTTGCCCAGGCGAGCCGCCAGCAGCAGGCCCGGAGCTCCGAGCATCGAGTCGGCGCGGAACTGCAGCGGGTCAAGGAAGTCGTCGTCGACCCGCCGGTAGATGACGTCGACGCGCTGCGGTCCGCGGGTGGTGCGCATGAAGACCTTGCCGCCGATGCAGACGAGATCCCGACCCTCGACGAGCTCGACGCCCATGAGCCGGGCCAGCAGTGTGTGCTCGAAGTACGCCGAGTTGTAGACGCCGGGAGTGAGGACGACGACGTTGGGGTCCTCGATGCCGGGGGGTGCCGAAGCGCGCAGCGCCCCGAGCAGTTTGTTGGGGTAGTCGCCGACCGGGCGCACGCGCATGGACACGAACAGCTCGGGGAGAGTCTGGGCCATCACTCGCCGGTTCGAGATGACGTAGCTCACACCGGATGGCACACGGACGTTGTCTTCGAGCACCCGCATCTCGCCGTGTTCGTCGCGGATGAGGTCGATCCCCGACACCTGGATGCGGACACCGTTGGCACTGTGGATCCCGGCCGCTTGGCGGTAGTAGTACTGCGAGGACGCGATCAGCGCCGCCGGCAGCACACCGTCGCGCACGCAGTGCTGGCGACCGTAGGCGTCGTCGAGGAACGCTTCGAGCGCGCGGACGCGCTGCGAGACTCCAGCCTCCACGCGCGACCACTCGTCGTAGGGGATGACACGGGGCACGGCATCCAGCGGGAACGGGCGCTCCTCACCCGCGAAGTCGAACGTGACGCCCTGTGCGAGGTAGGAACTTGCCAGCGACTCGGTGCGGCCGCGCAGCTCCTCCTGGGTCATCTGCGCGAGCGCCTGGTAGAGCTCGCGATACGCCCGTCTCGACTCGGCGGAGCCGTCCTTGGCCGGCGCAGACGCGAACATCTCATCGAACGGCGGGACGCCCGACGAGGTCTTCCGCGTCGATGCGGTGGAGCCGTATCCGTCGAACAGGTCACCCATGGGTTGAGCCTAGTCGGGGCCGTGTTGCACGGATGTTTCCTTCTTTCGGATTCCTTACGAACGGGCCGCACCCCCTCCGAACGCGGTTAGCCTCGGGGACGTGGGTGACACCCGACACAGGCAAGACACCGCCGTCGCCGCTCTCGCAGGAGCCGCCGCGGCGATCCTGGGCGCGGGCCTCGGGGAACTGTCAGCGGCCCTCCTCGCTCCGTCGTCGAGCCCCTTCGCCGTCATCGGCGGAGCGATCATCGATGCAGCGCCCCCGTGGGGCAAGGATCTTGCGATCGCCCTGTTCGGCACGAATGACAAGATCGCGCTGCTCACGGGCATCGGGATCGTGCTCGTGCTGCTGGCCGGTGTCGCCGGCATCCTGCAGCTGCGCAAGCCCCCGTGGGGTCTGGTCATCCTCGGTGCGTTCGGCGTCGTGGGCGCTGTCGTCGCCCTCACGCGCAGCGACGCCAGCGGCATCGCATGGCTCCCCTCCGTCATTGCGGGCATCATCTCGGTCATGGCACTGCGGTACCTCATCGGTCTGGTGCGACGCAGCGGGGTTCGCGATGACGACGCTGCCGACACGGATGCCGACACCCGGCCAAGTCGCCGCCAGGCACTCGTCTGGATGGGAGGCGCAACAGCTGTGGGCGTCATCGCGGGTGTAGCCGGGAACCTCGCCCGCGGTGGCGCCCGCGCCGTGACGACGGTCCGCGAGGCGCTGAAGCTACCGGCCCCCGCGACGACCGCCCCACCGATACCCGCGGGCGCCGAGCTCGACATCCAGGGGATCTCGCCCCTCATCACTTCGAACGCCGACTTCTACCGCATCGACACGGCGCTCGTCGTTCCCCAGGTTGACCCCGCGACCTGGAGTCTGCGCATTCACGGCATGGTCGAGGAAGAGGTCGAACTCACCTGGGACGAGCTGCTCGCGCTCCCGCTGGAGGAGAGCACGACGACCCTGACGTGCGTCTCCAACAACATCGGCGGCGACCTCATCGGCAATGCCGTGTGGCTCGGCTATCCGATCCGCGAACTGCTCGCCAGGGCGCGCCCGACGGCGGATGCCGACATGGTGCTGTCGACCTCGGTCGATGGGTTCACCGCCGGGACGCCGCTGGAAGCGCTGACCGATGACCGCAATGCGATCCTCGCGATCGGCATGAACGGAGAACCTCTTCCTCCCGAGCATGGATTTCCGGTGCGGATGGTCGTGCCAGGCCTCTACGGCTACGTGTCGGCCACGAAGTGGGTCGTCGATCTCGAGGTCACCCGGTTCGATCAGGCCGAGGGGTACTGGACGCCGCGCGGCTGGTCGGAGCTCGGCCCCGTCAAACTGCAGTCCCGCATCGACGTCCCGCGGTCGGGCGTGACCGTGCCGGCAGGCCAGACCGTCATCGCCGGCGTGGCGTGGCAGCAGCACGTCGGGGTCGCCGGCGTCGAGGTGAAGATCGATGACGGCCCGTGGCAGCAGGCCGAGCTTGCTACCGCGGTCTCGGATGACACCTGGGTGCAGTGGAGCATCCCGTGGAACGCGACGGATGCCGGTCAGCACACCATTCGCTGCCGCGCCACGAACGCAGACGGCGAGACCCAGACGTCCGACCAGGCCCCGCCCGCTCCCGACGGCGCAACCGGCTGGCACACCATCATCGCCAACGTCGCCTAATCGGCATCCTCATCGCGCGAGACTGCACTCTGCCCGCGAAACCGCGCTCGGAGCGAACGGTTTCGCGGGCACGTTGCAGTCTCGCGTTGCAGCGGCGGGCGGGGGCGGTCAGGCCGCGAGGACGAATCGCAGCTGCTCGACTGCCCAGTCGATCTCGGTGGCGCGGATGACCAGTGGTGGCGCGATCCGGATGGTCTGGCCGTGCGTGTCCTTGACGAGCACGCCGCGGGCCAGGAGTCGCTCGGCAACCTCACGGCCGGTTCCGACCCGCGGATCGATGTCGATGCCAGCCCAGAGGCCGGCGACCCGAACGGCGGTGACCCCGTGGCCGACGAGGTCCGCGAGGCGCGATGCGAGGTGCTCCCCGAGCGCGCGCGCCCGCTCCTGGAACTCACCGGTCGAAAGCATCTCGACGACGCGCTCACCGATGGCCGCGGCCAGCGGGTTCCCCCCGAAGGTCGACCCGTGTTCGCCGGAACGGATGACGCCCAGTACGTCGGCGTTTGCCACGACAGCCGACAGGGGCAGGATGCCGCCACCGAGCGCCTTTCCGAGCAGGTAGATGTCGGGGACGACCTGTTCGCGGTCGCACGCGAAGGTCTCGCCCACGCGGCCGAGCCCTGACTGGATCTCGTCGGCGATGAGCAGCACGTTGTGGCGATCGCAGATCTCGCGAACCTCCCGCAGGTAGCCCTCCGGCGGCACGATGACGCCGGCCTCACCCTGGATCGGCTCGAGAAGAACCGCCGCCGTGTTCTCGTCGATGGCTGCCTCGATGGCCGCAGCATCCCCGAACGGAACCTGCGCGAAGCCGCCGCTGTAGGGGCCGAAAGCGTCGCGCGCGGCTGGATCGTCGGAGAAGCCGACGATCGTGATGGTGCGGCCGTGGAAGTTCCCTCCCGCGACGATCACGCGCGCGGCATCCGTGGGGATGCCCTTGACCCGATACCCCCACGCGCGCGCGACCTTGATGCCGGTCTCGACGGCCTCGGCGCCGGTGTTCATGGGCAGCACCATGTCTTTGCCGGCGAGCTTCGCAAGCGCCGCAGCAAACGTTCCGAGCTTGTCGTTGTGGTAGGCCCGGCTCGTGAGTGTCAGCCGTTCCAGCTGCTCCCGCGCCACCGCCAACAGAGCCGGATGCCCGTGGCCGAAGTTCAGCGCCGAGTAGGCCGACAGCAGGTCGAGGTAGCGCTTGCCCTCGACATCCGTCACCCACACTCCCTCGCCGCGGGAAATCACGACCGGCAGCGGGTGATAGTTGTGAGCGAGGTGCTCGTCTTCTGCCCGGATGATCTCGAGTGTGGTCGTATCGACGGAGATCTGGTCGGCGCTCATACCGATTCCCGCTTCGCGCGCAGCTCCAGCGTGCAGCACTTGATGCCGCCGCCACCGAGCAGGAGCTCGGACAGGTCGATGAGCACCGGGTTGTAGCCGCGCTCGCGCAGCTGCGCCTCGAACCCGGTCGCGCGTGGGGAGATGAACACGTTGTATCCGTCGCTGGCGGAATTCAGGCCGAACACGGCGCCGTCGGCATCCGAGACGCGGATGGCGTCGGGGAAGCGCTCGGCGAGAATCTGCTGGCTTGCCTCGTCGAAGGCGCCCGGAAGGTAGGCGATGTTCGCGGCATCGGGCCCGCCCTGGGCGGCACCGACGACGGGATCGAGCACCGAGATCGCGGTGTCGAGGTGGTAGAACCGCGGGTCGGTGAGGGTCAGTGACACGACCTCCCTGCCAAAGACATCGCCGACCTCGCGGTGGCTGTCGCCGGTGGAGCGGAAACCGGTGCCGGCGAGGATGACGTCGCCCGCAAGCAGGAAGTCGCCCTCGCCCTCGTTGACTTCCTCGGGGATGACGGTCTCGAACCCTGCGGCACGGAACCAGTCGATGAAGTGGCGCTCCTCGCCGGCGCGCTCGGCGAAGCGGAACTTCGGCGCGTACGCGATGCCGTCGATGATGAAACCACCGTTGGCGGTGTAGACCATGTCGGGCAGCCCCTCGGCGGGGTCAATCAGTTCGACCTGGTGACCGAGCTGCAGGTAGGTGTCGTAGAGCACCTGCCACTGCGCGACAGCCTTGGCGGTGTCGGTGGGCTTCGCGGGCTCCATCCACGGATTGATCGTGTAGCTGACCGTGAAGTGCTCGGGTCGGCACATCAGGTAGCGGCGGCGCTGAGCCGTGCGGGTCGTCGGGGCATTGTGTGCGGGCGTCGTGGTCGTCACGTCGTTCTCCAGGAGAGTGCGGCTGGCGGACGCTGTCCAGAGGCCCGACGGAGCAGAAAGATGCCGACGACACGGGCACGCCGGCATCCATTGTCGCACGATCGCCCCGCGCGGCGCTGGCATCCGGCCCCGCGCGGTGCGGCTAACTCCTCAACGTTGACTCCCGCGAGGTAGTTCGGGAGCTCGACCCGGCAAATCCAACGTGGAGTTGAGGAGTTAGCCACGGCGCGCGAGCGCTACTCAACCGTCACGACGACCTTGCCCACGGCGTGCCCCGCATCCACATGGGCCAGTGCGTCGCGGGCTGCGTCAAACGGGTACGTCTGTTCGATCACGGGTCGGATGCTGCTCTGAGCGGTCAGTTCCACCAGCTGCGTCAGGATCTCGGTCTTCGCGGCGGCAGCGAGGGGACGGATGCGGCGGCGGCGCCGCGACAGGAAGACGGCTGCCAGCATCCGTCCCATCGGGCCGAGGATCTTTCCTCCAGCGCCCGAGACGAGCACGACGGTGCCGCCGTCTCGCAGCAGCCCCTGGAGTTCGGTGAGCGGGGCGGTGCCGGCGATGTCGATCACCGCGTCGAAGGATCCCGCGGGAAGCTCGGGAGATCCCGGCTGCACCCGCGTGTAATCGAACGCGTGGCCGGCCCCGAGGTCTGCCACGAGATCGAGCGCCCGCTCGCCGGCCAGTGCCCACACCTCGGCGCCGCGCTGGGCGGCAAGCTGCACGGTGAAGGTGCCGACCCCTCCCGCCGCACCGATCACGAGCACGCGGCTGCCGGAAGCGACGTGCGCGGCATCCAGGGCCTGCACTGCTGTTCCGCCTGATACGGGCAGCGCGGCGGCGAGCTGCGCCGAAACGTCGGCGGGCCGGGCTACCGCTCTGGCGGCAGGCATGATCGCGTACTCGGCTAGACCCCCGCCGACGCCGATCTCGGCCACCAGCTCGTCGCCGATCCGAAAGCCCGTCACCCCGGGTCCGACCGCGACCACCGTGCCCGCGACATCCATTCCTCGCGTGCGAGCCCGGGGGCGACGGATGCCGAACGCGAGCCGCACGAGGTACGGGTCGCCGCGCATCAGGCGCACGTCTCCGGCGTGGATGCCGCACGCTCGTACGCGGACGAGAAGGTCAGTGGCGCCCGGTGTGGGCACGGGGAGCTGATCGGACACGACAACCTCGGGTCCGCCATAGCTGTGCTGGAGCCACGCGGGCATCGTGGTCGCGGGCGTCGAAGAGCCCGGGGCGGATACGTTCTCGGTCATGCTGTCGCTCCGTCTGCGGCATCCGTCGGGTACTGGAAGAGGTCGTCGATCGCGACTCCGAACAGTCGCGAGAGTTGAAAGGCGAGTTCGAGGGAGGGCGAATACTTGCCCTGCTCGATCGCGATAAGCGTTTGGCGGGTGACCCCGATGCGCCGCGCCACCTCGGCCTGCGTCATCCCGGCAGCCTCACGGGTCGCGCGAATGGTGTTGGTGATTCTCGTCGGCTTGACCATTACGGCATCCCCCGGCGATACACGACGATGCGGGCGATGCCGCCGATGAAGGCGGAAAGGAAGAAGCCGGCGAAGACCGCGTTGCCGATCCAGAACCACTCGGCCTGCACCATCGCGAGGATGAGGGCTGCCAGCCCGCCGATAACCATGAACGCCTGTCCGACCCGGTCGCCGAGATGCTCGATCTCCCGGTCGCGCTGATCGGCACGGTGTTCCTCGTCGGGGTCACGCATGCCCGCGCCGATTCCCCACAGGATGCTGATCACAATCGAAACCACGATGGCCCCGACGATCGTCCAGATCATCGGCCACTGCCAGGCGATCTCACCCACGGGCAGTGACCACACCTGTGGCAGCACCAGCGCCAGGTACACGATGGTCCCGACGGCGCTCGCGATCAGTTGCGACCAGGTGTTTCTCTCGACGTACCCCATGTCGATCATCCCCGTCCGATGTATAGAATCTTTGACATTGCCGAGCGTACGGCTCCGGCGCTCACTATGTCAAGTTTTCTTTACATATACTCGGTCGCCCTGGGTGTCAGGCCAGGCCGAGGCGCGCGAGGTAGGCGTTGGTGAACCGGCCGCCGGGGTCCATTCGCGAGCGGAGAACCGCGAACTCGTCCCATCTCGGGTACCTGCTGCGGATGCGGTCGGCATCCATCGCGAAGACCTTGCCCCAGTGGGGCCGTGCCGACGCGGGCAGGGCGTCTTCGATGCGCGGCAGCAGCGCTTCAACACCGGCCGGGTCGGGTCGCCACGTGAAATGAAGACCGACGGTCTCACGCCCGAACGCGGGGCTCAGCCACAGGTCATCGGCTGCCATCGTGCGCACCTCGCACACGTAAAGCAGCGGGGCGATCGCCGGCGCGAGCGCTCTCAGCGCCTCGACCGCGCCGGGAACATCGCGCCGGTCGACGAGGTACTCGCTCTGCAGTTCCGCGCCGGCTGACGGCGTGAACTCGAGCCGGAAGTGCGGCAGCCGCGAGTGCCACGGACCGGGAACCCCGCCCTGCACCGTGCAGGGCTCGGGCCCGACGCCGGGTACCGGATGCCGCGGGCCGTCTGCCTCGCGCCCGCCGGCTGCCAGCACGGCGTCGGCATTCGCTCGCCCCGGACGCGCCTTCACCCAGACCTGGTCGATCGTGTCGGCATCCTGCCACGTCGTGAACAGGCTGACGCTGTCTCCCGCGCCCGTGACCGCGTCGAACCGGGCGAGCACGTCGTCCCACCGGGCGCTGTCATAGACCGTCTGCGCAATCTCGTAAGCCGGTCCGAGCTCGAGCGTCAGATGCGTGACGATGCCGAGCGCTCCCAGCCCCACGACGGCGCCGTCGAAGTCAGGATCGCCGCGTCGCAGCGTCAGCGCCTCGCCGTCGGCGGTCATCAGCTCGACGCCGAGCACCTGTGTGGCAAGCGAGCCGATCCGATCTCCCGACCCGTGAGTCCCGGTCGCCACGGCACCAGCGACGGAGATGTGCGGCAGCGAGGCGAGGTTGGCGAGCGCGAACCCGGCGGCATCCAGGGCGGGCACCAGATCGCCGTGGCGAAGACCCGCCGAGACGCGAGCCGTGGCGGCATCCGTGTCGATCTCGATCTCGCGCGGCATGCTCGCGAGCGACACGAGCACGCCATCCGTGTCGGCGATCGGGCTGAACGAGTGACGGCTTCCGAGCGCCCGCACCCGCGGAGTCTGGGCGACGATGTCGGCGAGCTCGCCGAGGCTCGCAGGCTCCCGCACCCCCTCGGCTCGGTATGTGAGGTTCCCCGCCCAGTTCGTCTCGACCATGCCCCCCATTCCAGCATGTCCGGGCCGGCGCGCAACGCGGGGTCGGCTGGTCGCAACGGCGCACGGTTTAGCCGACACGCCGGCACACGGATGCCGCACCCGGCGTGTCGAGGATGATCTGCGCCGTTGCGGCTCGCCACGGCGCCGCGCGGGGGCCCGGTGTTACCGTGTGACTGGCGAGAGGAGGCCGACGGATGCGTAACGCGACCGGTGCGCTGCTCGCCCTCATCCTCTCGACGCTCGGCCTCCTGGCCCTCGCGGATGCGAACACCGTGACGTTCGCGGTGGTCGTCGTCACGACAATCGCGCTCGCCGTCGGCGCGCTCCACGCGATCACGCGGCCGGGATCAACGCGGCAACGCCTCGCCCGCGCCGGCGGACAGATCGACCCTTCCGCGCTCGTGGAACAGAGCGACCCGGATGCCGAGGGCCACGCCCGCCCGAGGGCACCGGGACTCGCGGCCTAGGCCGCCACCCGTTCGTCCCGCTCCTCCGGAGCTCCCGCCCGCATCCGTCATGGGGCGCGCCCGGACGTTCGATGACCCTGCGGCCAGACGCACCCGCATCCGTCATCGACCCACCGGGAGTCCGCCATGGACCTGTTCGCCTTCCCTCCGCTCGCCTTCCTTCTCGACACCGCCTACCAAACGCTCATGGGCCTATCTGACCTGCTCGCACCTCTCGCGGGCGCCGCATCAGCCGCCCTCGCCATCGTCATCATCACCCTGTTCGTGCGCGCCGCGCTCATTCCCGCCGGCATCGCCCAGGCCCGCTCGGAGCAGGTACGCGCTCGTCTGGCACCGCGACTGCGGGAGATCCAGAAGCGGTTCCGCAAAAACCCCGAACGGATGCAGCGCGAGATGATGCAGCTCTACCGCGATGAGAACACCTCACCGCTCGCCGGCATCCTGCCCGCACTGATCCAGGCTCCGATCGTCGGCCTGATCTATGCGGTGTTTCTGCGCACGACCGTCGCCGGTCACCCGAACGACCTGCTGAGCGAGCACCTCTTCGGCGTACCGCTGGGTACCAGCTTCGTCCACTCCCTGGGTCAGTTCTCGGCCGAGACGGCGCTCGTATTCGGCATCCTTCTCGCGCTGATGGCGGCCGTCGCCGAGGTTACGCGGCGCGCCTTTCACCCACCGCTTCCCCCGGACCCGGATGCATCGCCCCTGGCATCCGCCGGCGTGCAGCGCGCACTGGGGTTCCTGCCCTACCTGACCCTCGTGCTCGCGGCGTTCGTGCCGCTGGCCGCCGCGATCTACCTCGCCGTCACCGTTACCTGGACTCTCGGCCAGCGCTGGATCCTGCGACGGATCTACCCGCTCGAGTGATGCCGGGGCCGCAACGGCGCACGGCGTGACCGCCACGCCGGCACACGGATGCCGTAGCCGGCGTGTCGGGCAAGATCTGCGCCGTTGCGACCAAGCAACCGCACCGCCCGCGTGGGGTTCTCGCGGCTAGATCACCTCGGCCGACCAGGAGTCGGGGTTGCCGAAGCGGTGGGCGGTGATGGTGATCGACTGCTCGTGCAGGAACGGGAGCAGCTCGATGCGGCCCGCTGTGGTCACCTCGTTGTCGTAGATCGCGACATCCGGGTCCCCGCCGACGGCCTCGGCGAGCGCGGAATGCAGCGCCGCCACCGCGTCGGCACCGCCGACCAGCCGCACCCGGGGCGGGCGGGTCGGCCGCGGCTCACCGGCGACGGCATCCGCGACACCCTGCTCGGGGCGGGCGACGCGGTCGAGCCACTCGTCCTCGGTCTCGACGAAGACGTTGACGTCCTGATCGCTCAGCGCACGGCGGACGGCAGCGGGCAGGCCGACGGGGGCACTGACGGTGGTCACCGACCCGGTACGGATGCCGGCAAGGATGACGCGCAGCAACGCCTGCCACGTCGCATCCCCCGTTGCCCGGATGGCGACCTCGACCGGTCGGTAGCGGAAGAGGTTTCGCTCGACGCCCAGCCGCGAGACATCCGTCACCCGTCCGAACTCTTCGTTCCAAGCGACAGCATCCGAGAGCGCGGCGCGGCGGAGCCACTCGAACGCCGGGTAGTCGAGCGATGCCTGGGCAGCCTCGATGACTGTCGTGATGCGCGAATCGAGACCGCGCAGGTGCAGCGTTGACGAGGGGGCACCGGCATCCGTCCCGCGCCACCTGCCGAGGCCGACGAGGTAGTTCGGGCCGCCGGCCTTCGTGCCGGGCCCGACCGACGAGCGCTTCCAGCCACCGAACGGCTGACGTTGCACGATCGCCCCGGTGATCCCGCGGTTCACGTAGAGGTTGCCGGCCTCGACGGTGTCGAGCCAGAGCGCGAGGTCGTCGGGGTTCTGGGTGTACAGGCCCGCCGTGAGACCGTAAGCGACGGCGTTCTGCAGCTCGATCGCGTGGGAGAGGGAGTTCGCGTGCATGACCCCGAGCACGGGTCCGAAGAACTCCTCGAGGTGCACGCGCGAACCCGGCTCAACCCCGACACGGATGCCTGGACGGAAGAACCTGCCGGAATACTCGGGTCCGTAATCCAGCGGCTCGGGGGTGACGAGCCACTGCTCGCCCTCGTCGAGGGTGGTCAGCGCCCACTGCAGCTTGCCGCGGGGCGGTTCAATCACGGGGCCCATTTCGGACCGAGGATCAGTCGGCGGCCCCACCCGCAGCGCGGTCGCGGCATCCACGAGCTGACGCGCGAAACGCTCCGAGCGCCCGACCGGGCCGACGAGGATCGCGAGCGACGCCGCAGAGCACTTCTGTCCCGCGTGCCCGAAGGCGCTCTTCATGAGATCGGATGCCGCGAGGTCGAGGTCTGCAGACGGCATGATGACCATCGCGTTCTTGCCGCTCGTCTCGGCCAGCAGCGGCAGATCCGGCCGCCAGGAGCGGAACAGGGCTGCCGTCTCGAACGACCCGGTCAAAATGACGCGATCGACATCCGGATGCGAGATCAGCTGCTGTCCGAGGCCGCCTTCGTCGATGTCGACGAGGGCGAGCACGTCGCGCGGGACTCCGGCCTCCCAGAGGGCCTCGGCGACAACCGCAGCGCAGCGCCTTGCCTGTGGTGCGGGCTTGAAGATGACACCCGACCCCGCGGCGAGCGCGGCCAGCACACCGCCCGCGGGAATCGCGATGGGGAAGTTCCACGGCGGCGTGATGACCGTGAGGCGCGCGGGAACGAACACCGCGCCGCTGACCCGATCGAGCTCCCGCGCGGTCGCGGCGTAGTAATTGGCGAAGTCGACGGCCTCGCTCACCTCGATATCCGCCTCGGCGAAGACCTTGCCCGTTTCGGATCCGGCGACCTCGATCAGTTCGCCGCGCCGAGCCTCGAGCGCCCGGGCTGCAGCCTGCAGCACCGCCGACCGGTCGGCTGCCGGCATCGCGCCCCACCGAGGTGCCGCGTCGCGGACTCCGGCGATGATTTCCTCAAGCCGATCGGCGTCCGCGACCCGGGATGCCTCGATCGTGGCATCCCCTGCCGTCGAAACCGCCATGCGCTCGAGCACCTGCCGGGCCCACTCACGGTTCGCCGGCAGAGCCGGGTCGGTGTCGCGAGCGTTGCGGAACCCCGGCGCGCCGGCTGCAACGCCGTCGGACTCGGTCGCGGAGTAGATCGCCGTCTCGACGTACTCAACGCCCCCGAAGCGGGCGATTCCATCGTCGGATGCCGCGGAGCTGGCGATTCCGAGCACGGCCTGCGTCAGACCACCGACATGGGGCGGCGGGGCATCTCGAAGAATGCGCGGCCCGCCGACCCCGTCGGCAGCTTCTTCCTGCGCCCGGTTCTGCCGACGGTTGGGGCCGGTCGCAAGCCCGGCATCGGCGGCTCGTTCGAGGGATGCCACGAACCGATCCCGTTCGCGCTCGAACAGCGCAGGATCGTCGGCGAGATCGAACGCGACCGACAGGAAGTTCTCGCTCGACGCGTTCTCTTCCAGCCGCCGCACGAGATAGCTGATCGCAACGTCGAACTCCTGCGGGTGCACGACGGGGACATAAAGGAGGACGTGTCCGACCTCGCGTGAGATAGCGGCGACCTGGCCTTGCGCCATTCCGAGGAGCATCTCGATCTCGATGTCCTCGCGCACGCCCCGCTCGCCGGCGAGTAGCCACGCGTAGGCGATGTCGAAGAGGTTGTGACCGGCGACGCCCAGTCGCACAGCAGCCGTGTTCTTCGGCTGCAGCGCCTCGTCGAGGCAGCGCAGGTAGTTGGCGTCGGTGTCCAGCTTGCGGTCGTAGGTAGCCAGGGGCCAGTCGTGCACGATCGCGTCAACCCGCTCCATCGCAAGGTTGGCGCCCTTGACGAGGCGGACCTTGATGCGGGCACCGCCGCCCACGACCCGCTGGCGCGCCCACGCCGTGAGCTCCCGCAGCGCGGGAAGCGCATCGGGCAGGTAGGCCTGCAGGACGATCCCCGCCTCGAGGTCGCGCAGCCGCTCGTCCTCGAGGATGCGGGTGAAGACCGCGATCGTCAGGTCGAGGTCGCGGTACTCCTCCATGTCGAGATTGATGAAGGTGCGGCCGCCGTTCTCCGGCAGCCCCGCCGCGGCGGTGAGGTACAGCGGCGTGAGGCGCTCGACGACGGCATCCACGATCTCATCGAAAGCCCACATCGAGATATGGCTCGCGATCGCCGAGACCTTCACCGAGACGTAGTCGACATCGGGGCGACGGATGAGGTCGTGGATGCCCTCGAGCCGGCGCAGCGCCTCACGTTCACCGAGAACGGCTTCGCCCAGCAGGTTCAGGTTCAGTTTCGCGCCGCCCTCACGCAGCGCCGCGATAGCGGGGCCGAGCTTGTCGGGTCGGGCGTCGACGACCAGGTGCGAGACCATCTCGCGCAGCGCGCGCCGGGCGATCGGCACGACAGGCGTCGGAAGCACGGGCGCGACTGCCCCGCCGACCTTCACGGCACCGCGCAGGTACCACGGCAGAAACTCCGGCGCGAGCGGCGCGATGCGCGAGAGCGTGGATGCTGCGGCGGTGAGGCTCTCGGGCCGCATGACACCGTCGACGAAGCCGATCGTGAACGGCAGGCCGTTCGGATCCTTCAGGACTCCGGCGAGGCGCTGGGCCGAGGCATCCGCGGGGAACTCGGCGGCTTCGGCGACCCAGCGCGCGGCGAGGTCGATCGCGCGCTGCGCCAGGTCGCCCGACGGCGCGGATGGCGCCGCGTCGGGGGTCTCCTGCATGCGATCAGCCTACGTCCGGGCGACCCGCAGAAGAGGTTGCAGCGGCCGGGTTCAGCTCCAGACGCTCGGCGCCTCGGCCTTCGTGGGAGGGAGGGCGGATGCCGCTGCCCAGTCGTGGATCCAGGACGAGACATCCGGGGTGTCGTCGGGGCGGCCGACGGCGGCGAAGAACTCGTCGTGGGTGACCGTTCCGCCAGCGCGCTTGAGCATGCGCGAGCGGATGATCGCACGGGCGAAGATCTCGCCGTTCACGACGGCGCGATGCTCGAGGTACAGCGCCTTGTCGTCGTGACCAATAAAGCGCGACTCAACATCGAAGCGCTGCCAGAGCTGGAGCGACTTGCGAAACGAGATCGTCTCGCTCGAGACCACGGCGTACCAGCCCTGCTCACGCATTGCGTCAAGCAAACCCGACCTGATCAGCAGGTCCCAGCGCCCGAGATCGAACAGCGACAGGTATCGACCATTGTTCATGTGCCGCAGGATGTCGATGTCAGTCGGCAGCGTCGTGAGCCGAATCCGCGCGACGCCGGTGGGCGACGCTAGCCCCTCGCGGCGCTTTCGCCGCCGCGCTCGCCACATCACGAGCATCGTTCGCCACATCACGTTCACGAGGGGCGATGCTAGGGGAGAACGCGTCGCGGGGGCACGCGGTTGTGGGATTCCCACAGCGCGGGCCCGCCGCATCCGCTCGTCTTTTGCGCCGATTTCTCTCCCCGTGATCGCCCGCGTAGAGTCTGGCCATGAACGCCGAAACGCAGACGGATGTCGTCGTTAGGCCCGTGCGTGATGTCGACGCACAGGAACTCGGTCGCGTCCACGCGACGTGCTGGCACGAGACCTACGACCACCTCATCAGCAAGGCAGCACTCGAGAACGTCTCGCCGAAGAGACTCGCCGAGCTGTGGACGCACTGGGCCGCCCAGGGCGATGAGTACCGCATGAGCGCGGCGCTCGTTGACGGCGAGATCGTCGGATTCGTCGGGTCGGGACCTGCCCGAGACGACGATGCTCCGCGTGAGCGCGAGCTCTATTTCATCTACCTGCTGCACCGCTTCCACGGCACCGGTGTCGGACAGCAGCTCTTCGATGCCGCGGTCGATGAGGGCGAGGGCCTGTACCTCTGGGTAGCCGCCGACAACCCGCGGGCTCATCGGTTCTATGCGCGCAACGGCTTCGCCCTCGATGGCGCCACGCACGACGAGGCCTTCCTCGGCGAGACGCTCACCGAGGTCCGTTTCGTCCGGTGACAGCGGGGCGTGACGGGTCTGCTCGAACGGACCGTCGGTGACATCGCTGCAGATCTGGGCACTCGACGGCATCCCCGAGATCGTCACCGGTGACGACCTCGTCACCGTGATCGCGAGTGCGGTCGGCGGCTCGCTCGCCGACGGCGACATCCTGGTGGTCACCTCCAAGATCGTCTCGAAGGCAGAGGGGCGTTTCGTCGCCGCAGCCGACCGTGAGGATGCCATCACCGCCGAGACCGTGCGCGTCGTCGCGACGCGGATGGCGGCATCCGGGCACACCACCCGGATCGTCGAGAATCGCCTCGGAATCATCGCCGCGGCTGCGGGAGTCGACGCGTCCAACACACCCGACGGCACGGTGCTGCTCCTTCCCGTTGATCCGGATGCCTCAGCCCGCGCCCTCGCCGCGGGGGTGCGCGAAGCAACGGGCGCCGAAGTCGGCGTCATCATCAGCGACACCCTCGGGCGAGCATGGCGCGAGGGCCAGACCGACACCGCGATCGGCGCGGCCGGCATCCGGGTGTTCGATGACCTCCGCGGGGCGACGGACGCCGAGGGGCGGCCGCTCGTGGTGACGATGCCGTGTGTGGCCGACGAGCTCGCTGCAGCTGCCGACCTTGTGAAGGGAAAGACCGGACGCACGCCGGTTGCGGTCATTCGGGGACGAAGCGACCTCGTGGGTTCGCTCGAGCTGCCCGGTGCCCATTCGATCATCCGAGCACGCGAGCACGACATGTTCCACACCGGCGCCGCCGAGTCCTACGCCGCCGGCCGCGCCGCGGGGCTCGTTGCGGCTCGGGAGGCCAGCGGCGGCGACGGAGGCGCGAAGCTCTGAGCTTCCCCCTCCGTCGCTTTTCGCATCAGCGTGCGGCGCGCAGCATCACTTGTCCGGCCGAGACCTCCACTGAGATCGTGCTGTCAGCGCCCGGGTCGCTGCCGAGCTGATTGCGGAAGTTGCCGGCTGAGACATCAGAGGTGACGTCGTACGCCCCGTCGGGAACGACGAGGGTGAGCGAACCAGCGCTCACTCCGGCACGGATGTCGCTGGGCTGAGCCCCACTGAACGCGGCATCCATCGACCCGGCGCTGACCGTCAGGTCCGCGGTGTCAACATCCGCGAGGTTGAGCACTGCGCGCCCCGCAGACAGGTCGACCGACACGTCCTCGGCGGATCCGTCGAGCGTGAGCTCCCCCGCACCGACAGTGAGGTCGACGACACCGAACTCGCCCTCGGCGTGGAACGACCCCGCGCCCATCTGAAGCTCGGCATCCAGGCCTTCGAGGTCTTCGGGCAGCGTGAGCACAGCCCGGCCGCTGCCCCCGAAGATCCATCCCATCCCCCATTCCCAGCTGGGGGAAGCAACGGTGAGGGTGTCACCGTTGCGCTCGAGAGTCCACCGATCCCCACCGAAGGGCGCGGTGACCTCGAGCTCTGCCTCGTCGACATCGGCATACTCCACGGCCAGTGACCCGGCGTTCAGTTCGATCGCGAGCGCATCGACACCGGGCACCGCCACCGTCGATGATGCTGTCGACACGGCGGCCGCCCGGATTGTGCTGAAGACCGCCCCGACGATGGTGCCGAGCACGATCAGGGCACCGAGGACGATGATCAGGATGGCGACGACGGTGGACGATCCGCGCGGCCCCGAAGGGGTGGGTCCGGGGTCAGCCGCTGGCAGATCCGGCCCGGCCGGCGATACGGGAGCGGCTGGCGGAGTGAGATTCGTGGTCATGAGAGTTCTCCCGTCTGGGGCGGCATCCCGCCGTGAGCGATGTGGGCGAGGGCGGCGAGCACCCGCCGGTTGCCGGAGTCGTCCTGCTCGAGGTCGAGCTTCTGGAAGACCGCGGTGATGTGTTTTTCGACGCTGCCCTCACTGATGTGGAGGGTCCGCCCGATGGCCTGATTCGACTTGCCTTCTGCGATCAGCGCGAGCACCGTGGCTTCCCGGTCGGTGAGTCGCCGCATCCGTTCGTCGCGTGCTCGTCTGCCGAGCAGCTGCGCCACGACCTCGGGGTCGAAGACCGTGCCGCCGGCCGCGATGGCATCGACGGACTCGAGGAACTCGGCGACGTCGGCCACCCGGTCCTTCAGCAGGTAGCCGAGGGCCCCGCCGCGTCCGGCGATGAGCTCACTCGCGTAGCGCTCCTCCACGTACTGCGACAGCACCAGCACGGGAAGCTCGGGCCGCGAGGCGCGCAGACTGACGGCAGCGCGGATGCCTTCGTCGGTGCGGGTCGGGGGTAGGCGAACATCCAGGATGCACAGCTGAGGGTCGAGGTCGGCGACAGCATCGGTCAGGCCGTCGGTGTCGCCGAGGGCCGCGACCACCTCGTGGCCGGCATCCTCGAGCAGGCGAACCAGGCCCTCCCGCAACAGGACCGAGTCTTCGCAGATCACGATGCGCATGGCAGGCTCACTTCCACTGTCGTCGGACCGCCGACGGGACTGTCGACGGAGAAGGTGCCGCCCGCGCCGATCGCTCGGTTCGAGATGCCGTCCAGTCCCCCGCCGGGAATGATCTGAGCACCGCCGATGCCGTTGTCTTCGATGCGGGCCCAGAGCACGCCACCCTCGCGCTGGCGCACCAGCACCCGCGCTTCGGTCGCGCGCGAGTGCTTTGCCGCGTTGGTGAGAGCTTCGGCGATGACGAAGTACGCGGCGGCCTCCGCTGTCGGTGCGCAGCGCTCCGTGATCCGAACATCGAGCACGACGGGCACGGGCGATCGCGCCGCCAGGGCCGACAGGGCCGCATCCAGCCCCCGGTCGTCGAGCACCGATGTGTGGATGCCGCGCGCCAGCTGCCGCAGCTCGGTGATCGCCGCCTTCGTCGAGGTGTGTGCCTCGGCGATGAGCTCCTTCGCGGCTGCGGGATCGGAGTCGATCTTCTGCTGCGCGAGACCCAGCGTCATCCCTACTGAGACGAGCCGCGGTTGCACACCGTCATGCAGGTCACGTTCGATCCGGGTGCGCTCGACGTCTGCCGCGCGCACCGCGCCGGCACGCTGAGCCTGCGATTGCCGGGCCTGCTCTGCCAGGACTGCCTCTTGTGAGGGGATCACGATCGCGCGGGCGAGAACGCCGTGCAAGATGGCGAGACCGACGATGGTTGCCAGCGCCAGCAGAGACACGACGATGCCGACCGGGACTGCCCAGGCTGTGGACACGTCGATCCACGTGCTGCCCAGGCGCACGGCATCCGCGGTTCCCGCGTACAGCGGTGAGAAGGCGAGCGCGACACCGGATGCTGTGACGCCGACCAGACTCAGCACGATCCAGCCGAGGATCGTCGCGATCGCACCATTTGCTACCGCGCGCCACATGCCCGGGTCGATGAACTGCAGCCAGATGGTGTGGAGGAAGCCGCCGAATCCGGGCTTGGCGCTGCGCCGCGGGCGACGGGCGGGAAGCCCGAACCGGTAGAGCCCGTCGATGCGCGCGTTCTCGAGCCAGCTCAGCGCGAACAGAACATAGACGAAGGCGAGCAGGAAGAGGAGTCCGATCCCGATCACGGGCAGAAGCCCGAGGCCGAGCCCCAGAAGTGTCATGAGAATCGCGAAGACCCCGGGGCCGATCACACCGAGGGCCGCGAGCTGAGCGATCGCTCCCGCCACGCGCGCAGGTGTCGCGACCGGCCGAGGCGGCGAATACGTTGTCGTCATGCCTCCACGGTAGGTTCCGGCATCCGCTTTGCGCGTCCCTGCCAGCCGGTCGAATCCCGGGGGGATAACCCCCGGCATCCGGCCGGGTTCGCCGAAGCCCCGTCACGGATGCCTCGGCGAACGCACGGTGTCAGCGGCTCGAGACCGTCCCAAACAGACGCGCGATCGGTGCCAGCACGAGGGGACGGGCAGCGACCCACGCTGCCGCGATCACGACCAGCGACAGCACGAACAGCCAGAACCCGACCCAGTTGTCGGCGTCGGTCGCCGCGTACATGTGGTTGAGGTTGCGCAGGGCCCCGGTCGCGAACACCAAGATGACGTGGATGACGATGAACACCACGAAGTACAGCATCACCGGGAAGTGGACCTTGCGTGCCCACTCGACCGGATACGCCTTGTTCAACGCCTTGGCGTTCTTGGGCCAGATGCCGCTCATCCGCACGCCGGTGATGATCGCCAGCGGTGCAGCAACGAACACCGTCGTGAAGTAGGCGAGCTGCTGCAGGGAGTTGTAGTTGACCCAGCCGTTCTCGGTCGGCCAGTCCAGTGACACGTACTGCAGCGCCGCCGACAGGGCGTTCGGGAAGACCTCCCACGACGTCGGCACGATCCGCATCCACTGCCCCGTGACGAACAGCAGCACCACGAAGATGAGGCCGTTGACGATCCAGAGGATGTCGAGGGCTTGGTGGAACCAGATCGTCAGGCTGACCTTGCCCTTGGGCTTGTTCCGCGGCGCCCAGAACACGCTCGGGCGCTTCTCGGTGCGGATGGTGAGGCCGGACCGGATGATCAGCACCATCAGGAACACGTTGAAGAAGTGCTGCCAGCCGAGCCACGCCGGGAAGCCCACCGGCGCACCCTCGGGCAGGTGGTATTCGCCGGGGTAGGTCGCGAGGAAGTCCTGCATCCCGTCGAGGGAGAGCAGCCAACGCACGGCCAGCACTGCCATGCCTGCAGCGAAGAGCAGCCCGAGGCCGCCCACGATGACGGTGCCTGCCCACTGCGCCCGCGTGAACGGGCCGACGCGGGTGGGCTCTGGCCGCGGCGCGGGGCGCATGCGGGCTGACGCACCCTCCCACACCGTCCGCGTGAACGGCAGCGGCACGCTTACGTCGAACGCCGGGCGCTCGGCGACCGCTGCGGTGGAAACCACGGAACCGGCATCCGTCTGCGCTTCGTGCGCCGCAACACGCCGTGCATCGTCGTCGGAGCCGACGCTTTGGGGCAAACGAACCGCGGCGCCGGATGTCGAGATCGCGGCGACCATCTCGGACGTCGGCCACGGCTCTCCGCCGGGA
Source organism: Microbacterium sp. F2 (assembly GCF_052274505.1). Classification (NCBI taxonomy): domain Bacteria; kingdom Bacillati; phylum Actinomycetota; class Actinomycetes; order Micrococcales; family Microbacteriaceae; genus Microbacterium; species Microbacterium sp. F2. The sequence goes on along the minus strand of NZ_JBNVBV010000003.1, from coordinate 129,143 downwards.
ACGCGAGGTAGCCCCCGACGCACTGCGCGCAAGGAGGCTTCGGTGGAGACGACCACTCCCGCGTGTGCTGCAGTTTCATGCGACGGCTGCGTATCTTCCCGCAGCTCCTGCACAGACGTGCCGCTGTCGGGCGACGGTGCGGTCGCGGGGGTGGGGACGCCGGCGACGGCGACCACGGATGCCGGCGGCCACGGCTCGCCGCCGGGGACGCGGGGCAACCCCCGGCGCACAGCCCGCGCAGCCAGCGCGACTGTGGCGGCAGCCGTCACCGCGGCCACTCCCGCGGGTGCGGCAGTTTGGTGCGACTGCGGCGCATCTTCCCGCAGCTCCTGCGCAGAACTGCCGCTCTCGTGTGAGGCGACGCCGGCAGACACGGATGCCGCAACCGGCGCCTCGGCCGGCGGTACGGATGCCGAACTCAGCGCACCGGGGATCTCACCGGCTGGCGGCCAGGGGTCGCCGCCGGGCGTGCGGGGAAGGCCGCGACGCAGGGTGCGCGCGTAGGTCGCCATCGCGTCAGGCCTTCTTCGCCTGCAGCGTCTCGATCAGCTGCGGCACGACGGTGAAGAGGTCCCCGACGACACCGAAGTCCGCGATCTCGAAAATCGGAGCGTCGGCATCCTTGTTGATCGCGACAATCGTCTTGGCAGTCTGCATTCCGGCCTTGTGCTGGATCGCGCCGGAGATGCCCAGTGCCACATACAACTGCGGCGCAACCGACACGCCGGTCTGCCCGACCTGAGCAGACTGCGCAATGTAGCCGGCGTCCACGGCGGCCCGCGACGCGCCAACGGCGGCGCCGAGCACATCGGCGAGCTCACCGACCAGCGCGAACTTCTCCTCCGAGCCCAGGCCACGGCCACCCGAGACGACCTTCGCCGCGCCGCGCAGCTCAGGGCGGGCGGAGGTCACGACGACCTCGTCGACCGACCCGATGGTCGCCGCCTTGCGGCCGGACGTGGCAACGTCGAGCTTCTCTGCGACAAGAGGCTGAGCCTGCGCACGCGAATCGATCGACCCCTGGCGAACCGTGATCACGGGAGCACCGAATGTGGCGGCAGCCTCGACGTTGTAGGCACCGCCGTAGACGGAGTGGTGCGCCACGATTCCTTCGTCGTCACGCGTCACGCCGACGGCATCCACGCACAGCGCCGAACGCGACCGCGCAGCGTACCGACCTGCGGTCTCACGCGACTCGATCGAGTGCGACAGCAGCACGGCATCCGGGTTCACGAGCGCGGCAGCTGCGGCAACGGCATCCGTTGCTGGTACGCCCAGTGCCTCGCCGAGCCCCGCGGGCGTCGCGGTGAGCACGAGCGCCGCCCCGAGCTCCGCCGCCGCGGGTGCGAGGGCCTCGGCGCTGTCTCCGACGATCAGCGCGACCGGGGTTCCGACGCCTGCCGCAGCCCCCAACAGGCCAGCGGCGCTCGGCGCGAGCGCGCCACCGGGGGTGACATCGAGTACGACAAGAACAGCATCAGCTGCGATATCCACCATCATCTGCCCCTTAGACCAACCGGTTCGAGATCAGGAACTCCGCAAGCTGTACGCCAGCGTCGCCCTCGTCGACAACCTTCACACCTGCCGCGCGCGGCGGCTTCTGCGCCACTGCGATCATGATCGAGCGCGCCGCATCCGGGTCATCGGCGACGACCCCGAGGTCCGCGAGCGACACCGTGTCGACCGGCTTCTTCTTGGCCGCCATGATGCCCTTGAAGTTGGGGAACCGCGCGTCAGGAAGCCGTTCGGTGATCGAGATCACCGCCGGAAGAGCAGCGGATGCCGTCATCGATCCGCCATCGACCGACCGCTCACCCGAGACCTCGGACTCGGTGATCGTCACGGAGTTCATGCTCGTGATGCTCGGGACATCGAGCAGCTCCGCGATCATCGACGCCATGACACCGCCAGAGCCGTCCGTGGACTGGTTTCCCGTGATGACGAGGTCGAAGCCGGCGCGGGAGATCGCGGCCGACAGCGCCTGGGCGCTGAGCCCCAGATCGGCGCCCAACAGCGCGTCATCGACGACGTGCACAGCGGATGCCGCCCCCATCGCGAGGGCCTTGCGCACCGATCCGGATGCCGACTCCGGCGCCATCGTCACCACGACGACCTCGGTGCCCGGGTTGGCATCCGCGTACGACAGCGCGACCTCGAGAGAGCGCTCACCGATCTCGTCGATGACAGCTTCGCTGGCACCTCGGTCGGCCAGTCCCGTCTCGAGATTGAGCACTCGATCCCCCCACGTGTCGGGGACTTCTTTCACCAGGACGAGAATCCTCATCGCGCTCCTCCTTCTTGCATCGAGTCTATGGTCGCCGGCTCACCGCGATTTCGGTCACCGACCGCTGAATCGGGGGGCACGCTTCTCACGGAAAGCCGCCATCCCTTCTTTCTGGTCATCCAGGGCGAACAGAGCGGCGAACGCCTGCCGTTCGAACCGCAGGCCCTCGGCCAGTCCGCTTTCCTGCGACGCTCGCAAAGCGTCCTTGGCCGCGTAAGCGACGGGCAGGGACTTCGCAGCGATCGACTCGGCCACCGCCATCGCCTCGGTGGTGAGGTCAGCTGCCGGAACCACCCGGGACACCAGGCCCGCGCGCTCGGCCTCGACGGCATCCATCATGCGGCCTGTCAGGACGAGCTCGGCAGCCTTGTAATACCCGATAGCGCGCGTGAGCCGCTGCGTCCCACCGAGTCCCGGAATGACGCCGAGGTTGATCTCGGGTTGCCCGAACGTCGCGGTGTCGGCGGCCAGGATGATGTCGCAGCTCATCGCGAGTTCGCATCCGCCACCGAGCGCGAAGCCCGCGACAGCGGCGACGATCGGCGTGCGGGCTCGGCCGAGGGCTTCGAGTCCGGCAAAGGGGCTGTCGACGGTCATGTCCCGCACTGATTTGTCGGCCATCTCCTTGATGTCCGCGCCCGCGGCGAAGGCCCGCTCCGAGCCGGTCAGCACGATGCATCCGATCTGCTCATCGGCATCGAACGCGACAACGGCGGCACCGAGCTCGGTCGCGAGTGTCGAGTTCAGCGCGTTGAGCGCCTCGGGGCGGTTCAGCTGGATCCAGCCGACGCGCCCCCGGGTCTCGACCACGATGGTCTGGAACGAGGTTGATTCCGTCATGCTCGTTTTCCTCTCACGCCGCTGGGAGGCAGCCACACCCGCGTCGATCCTGTCGAATGCACCGGCGCTCCTGCCAACCGGTTGTAGGTGGCCTACAGCCGCTCGATGATGGTGGCGTTAGCCATCCCGCCGCCCTCACACATCGTCTGCAGTCCGTAGCGCCCGCCGGTGTGTTCGAGATAGCCCAGGAGAGTGCCGAGCAGCCGCGTTCCGGATGCGCCGACGGCGTGCCCGAGCGCGATCGCACCACCCCACGGGTTGAGCTTGTCGGGATCGGCGCCGAGCTCCTGCTGCCACGCCAGCGGTACTGACGCGAAGGCCTCGTTGACCTCATAGGCGTCGAGGTCATCGATCGACAACCCTGCGCGATCCAGGATGCGGCGCGTTGCCGGGATCGGCGCGGTCAGCATCATGATCGGGTCGTCACCGACGACGGCGAAGGCGTGGAAACGGGCGCGAGGTGTGAGACCCAGCGCGTTGGCCCGCTCTTCACTCATGATCAGCGCCGCGGAGGCGGCATCCGTCAGCGGCGACGAGGTGCCCGCGGTGATCCGCCACTCCAGGCCCGGGAAGCGTTCGGTGAGTTCCGGAGTGCGGAAGGCCGGCGCAAGGCCAGCCAGCTGCTCGGCTGTTGTGGCTGGGCGAATCGTCTCGTCGGTGTCCACGACCCCATCCGGCGTCGCGACCGGGAGCATCGCGTCCGCGAACCGGCCCGCTGCCGCCGCGTGAGCTGCCCGCTGGTGGGACTGCGCAGCGTAGGCATCCAGTTCGTCGCGCTCGAATCCCCAGCGCGCGGCGATCAGCTCGGCCGAAACACCCTGATTCACCAAGCCCTCGGGGTAGCGGCGACGGATGCCGTCGGCATCCGCCCCACCCTCGCCCGCCGAGCCCAGCGGAACGCGGCTCATGGACTCGACGCCCGCCGCGATCACGATGTCGTACGCACCGGCGATGACTCCCTGCGCAGCGAAGTGCACGGCCTGCTGACTAGAGCCGCACTGCCGATCGATCGTCGTGGCGGGCACCGACTCGTCGAACCCCGCTGCGAGCACTGCCTGACGAGCGATGTTGGTGGCCTGATCGCCGATCTGACTCACACACCCCATCAGGACGTCATCGATCTGGCGCGACTCGAGTCCGTTGCGCTCCAGGAGCGCCGTCAGCGTCGTGGCGGCAAGGTCGACAGGATGCACGCCCGACAGCGCTCCTCCGGGCTTGCCCCGCCCGGAGGGCGTCCGGACGACGTCGACGATGACGGCAGTGGTCACTCGGCGGCCTCCTCGGGGCGCTCTTGCACGGTGATCGCGGAGGTGTCGGGCACGTAGCCCTCGATGTGGCGCTCGTCGGCCCCGTTATAGGCCGAGAGAGGCCTGATGAGCGCGTTCGAGGCCTGCTGCTCCATGATGTGCGCTGTCCAGCCGACGACGCGCGCCGCGACGAACAGCGGCGTGAACGTGAGCGTGTCGAAGCCGATGAGGTTGTAGGCCGGCCCCGACGGGTAGTCGAGGTTCGGGTAGATGCCCTTGCGTGCCACGAACTCCGATTCGAGCGCGTCGTAGAGCGCCGCGACATCCGGGCGGTCGTAGTGGGCGACGAGGGTGTCGAGCGCCGCTTTCATCGTGGGAACGCGCGAGTCACCGCGCTTGTACACGCGATGCCCGAAGCCCATGATCTTGCGCTTCTCGGCGAGAGCCGTGTCGAGCCACGCTGACACGTTCTCGGCCGAGCCGATCTCGTCGAAGATGTGCAGCACTGCCTCGTTCGCGCCGCCGTGCAGGGGTCCCTTCAACGCGCCGATTGCACCGACCACGGCGGAGTAGAGGTCGCTGAGGGTCGAGGTGATGACACGGGCCGTGAACGTCGATGCGTTGAACGAGTGCTCGGCGTAGAGGATCATCGAGCGATTGAACGCATCCACGACGACCTCGTCGGCTTCTTCACCGAAGGTCAGCCAGAGGAAGTTCGCTGCATAGTCGAGGTCGTCGCGCGCATCGACCGGCTCGAGCCCGCGACGGCGCCGCTGACCGTAGGCCACGATCGCGGGCAGTTCCCCGAACAGACGGATGCTGCGCTCGAGGTTCTGCTGCGACGTGCCGACAGCATCCATGACGTTGAGGGTCCCGCGCGTCTCGCGGGCCCCGATGACGCTGACGGCCGTGCGCACCTCATCCATCGGGTGAGCGTCCAGCGGGATGAGGTCGATAGCGGCCTTGACGTCGGGCTGCAGCGCGCGGTTCTCGCGCTCCGTCTCGCGCAGGGTCGCAAGCTGCTCGTCTGTGGGCAGCTCCCCCGTCCACAGCAGGTGGGCGACGGCTTCACACGACTGGGTGGCAGCGAGTTCCTGCACCGGATAGCCGCGATAGAGCAGGCTGTTGGTATCGGGGTTGACCTTGCTGACACCGGTGTAGTCGACGACGACGCCAGCAAGCCCCTTCTTGATGTCGGTGTCGGTCATGCTCACTCCTTCGTGATGGGTGCTTCGACCGTGAAGTTGAAGATGCTCGTGTCGAAGTGGTTGTACTGCTCGTAGTCGATCAGGTCGTAGAGGTCTGAACGGTGCTGCATCTCCCCGAGCTTGTCGCGGAGGTGCCCCTTCGCATCCAGGTCGTCGAGTGCGCGCCCCGCCGAACCCATCGCGATCCGCAGCAGCGATACCGGCCAGATGACGATGTTGATGCCGGCGGAGCGCAGCTGCTCGGTTGAGAACAGCTCGCTCTTGCCGAACTCGGTCATGTTCGCGAGCACCGGAACATCCAGCGCCGCACGCATCTTCTCGAACTCGCCGAGATCACGCATCGCCTCGGGGAAGATCGCGTCGGCGCCGGCATCCACGAGCGCTTTGGCCCGGTCGATCGCGGCATCCAGCCCCTCGATGGCACGGATGTCGGTGCGAGCCATGATGAGAAAGTTCTCGTCACGGCGCGCATCGACGGCGGCACGGATGCGCTTGACTGCCGTGTCCCCATCGACGACGGCTTTCCCGTCGAGGTGACCGCACCGCTTGGGGTTGATCTGATCCTCGATGTGGGTGCCCGCCAGCCCCGCATCTTCGAGGGTCTGGATGGTGCGGGCTACGTTCATCGGCTCACCGAACCCCGTGTCGGCGTCGATGATGGCCGGAAGCTCGGTCATGCGCGCGATCTGCTGCCCGCGACCGGCGACCTCGGTCAGGGTTGTCAGGCCGATGTCGGGGAGCCCGAGGTCGGCAGCCAGCACCGCACCAGAGATGTAGACGCCCTCGAAACCTTTGCGCTCGATCAGGCGCGCCGACAGCGGGTTGAAGGCGCCCGGGAATCGCAGGAGCTCCCCCGAGGCAAGGCGCTCCCGAAACAGCCTGCGCTTCTCGGCCGCGGATGTCTGGCTATAGAGCATCAGAACAGACCCTTGGGGGCCGGAGCTGACGCGAGGATGCCGATCCGAGCGACGATGTTGAGCTGCCCGACCTCGCCTGCCGAGAGCTCCGGGAGGCGCTGCGCGAGGTCGAGGAACCGCTCGATCTCTTCGGGAGCGAGCACGGGCTCGGCGAGCAACCGGAACTTGCGAACGTAGTCCTCACGAGCGAACGGCCGTGCCCCCAACGGATGCGCGTCGGCCACGGCGATCTCGTCGACCACCGTGGTCCCGTCGGTCAGGACGATCTCCACGCGCCCCCCGAAGGCCTTCTCGTCGGGGTCTTCGGAGTGATAGCGGCGCGTCCACTCCGCATCTTCGGCCGTGGTGATCTTGCGCCAGAGTTCCACGGTGTCGGGCCGGGCAGCACGCTCAGGGAGGTACGAGTCGACGTGATGCCAGGCCCCGTCTTGCAGCGCGACCGCGAAGATGTAGGGGATCGAGTGATCAAGGGTCTCACGAGATGCCTGCGGGTCGTACTTCTGCGGGTCGTTCGCACCCGACCCGATCACATAATGCGTGTGGTGGCTCGTGTGCAGCACGATGCTCGCGATGTTCGCGGGGTCGCGCAGCTCAGGGCGCTCGGTACCGAGCTTGCGGGCAAGGTCGATCCAGGCCTGCGCCTGGTACTCAGCAGAGTGCTCCTTCGTATAGGAGTCGAGGATCGCCCGCTTGGGTTCGCCTGGAGCGGGAAGCGGCACGTCGTAGGCAGCATCCTTACCGTCGAGCATCCACGCGATCACGCCGTCTTCACCCTCGTAGATCGGGCTGGGGCTCGTCTCGCCGCGCATCGCCCGGTCGACGGCTTCGACTGCCATCTTGCCGGCGAAGGCGGGGGCGTGAGCTTTCCACGTCGAGATCTCACCCTTGCGGGATTGGCGGGTCGCGGTGGTCGTGTGCAGCGCCTGGCCGACTGCCTGATAGATCGTCTCGACGGGCAGGCCCAGGAGCGTCCCGATGCCGGCTGCTGCCGACGGGCCGAGGTGGGCGACGTGGTCGATCTTGTGCTTGTGCAGGGAGATCGCGCGCACGAGGTCCATCTGGATCTCGTAACCGGTCGCGATCCCTCGCACGAGCGCCGCGCCGTCGGCACCGACGTGCTGGGCCACGGCGAGGATCGGCGGAATGTTGTCGCCCGGGTGCGAGTACTCGGCGGCCAGGAACGTGTCGTGGTAGTCGAGCTCGCGCACCGCAACACCGTTGGCCCACGCCGCCCATTCGGGGCTCGTCCGCCGCTCGTTTGCGCAGCCGAAGACTGTCGCTCCGGCACCGCTGACCGAGACGGCGTGGTCGAGCGCCTGCTGCCGGGCGGCGCTCACCGGCCGCCGGGTGAGGGATGCGGCAGCGACTGACGCATTGTCGATGACACGGTTGATGATCATGTCGACGACCTCGGACTCGACCGCTATCGGGTCGGCGGCGACCTCGGCAATGTGCCAGGCGAGCTGACCCTCGCGGGCAAGGTTCTCGTCGCTGCGGTGGACACGGACGTGGTGCGTGATGGTCATGCTGCTCCGGGTTCGGTGCGGGCCTCGGCCAGGGAGGCGAGGATGCTGGTCAAAGCGTTGTGCAGGTGCACGTGGGTCGCGTGCGCGGCAAGGTCGGCATCCTGCGCGGCTATCGCATGGGCGATCAGCGCGTGCTCTCCGACCGAGGCCGACAGTCGCTGGGGATTCTCGCGGGCAAGGCGACGCACGCGCACGAGGTGAGTGCGGATCGTGCGAAGCGCCGAACTCAGGTAGGTGTTGTCGACGGCGTCGTCGAGGGCGGCATCGAACCGCGCGATCAGGTCGTAGTAGTGCTCGCGGCCCTCGCCGCGCAGCGACGTCCTGTCGAACTCCGCGGCGAGTTCCGCGAACTCGGCCGGGTCGGCCCGGGTCGCCGCGAGGCGCGCAGCAGCTTCTTCGAGAGCACGGCGGAATTCGAAGAGCGCACGGATGTCGTCGGCATCGACATCCGACACCACGGTGACGCGAGGCGATTGCTGAACGACCAGACCGTCGGCGGCCAGGCGCGCGAGCGCCTCACGCAGCGGGGTACGGCTCACACCGAGACGCGCTGCCTGCTCGACCTCCCCGAGCACAGCGCCGGCGGGGAGCTGCCCGTCCTGGATCTCGCCCAGGAGCGCCCGGTATGCGCGATCACTCGCTCGCATCCGTCCTCCCTTCGCCGCCCTTCATGTATACACAAAAGCACTGAATGTATCAATACGGGCATTGAGGGCGGCTCTAGGTATACAAAGAAGCGCCGCGAGAGCAGATCAGTCGCTCGACGTCTGTTCGTAGAGACCGATGACGTTTCCGTCGGGGTCACTGATCACCGCCCACCAACGCGGCGGTGCAAGTCTGATCTTCGTGCGGGGCACTGACAAGGGTGTTGGTCACACCGGGCCTTCGGAGCTGACCGTGCGACGATGAGGCGGTGGACGACACATCGGCCGCCGAACTCAGTCGGCTCCGCGCCCGGGCCTACGGCCCCGACGCCGACCTCGCCGACGACGCCGCGGCACGCTCGCGCTTGGAGGAACTCGAAGCGCAACTGCGGGCAGAGCGCGAGGCACAGCGCCCCTCGGTCGCGGCGGTGAGCCGGGCATCCGAGCCGCCAGCGGACAGTGTCGGTGCCCGCTCCGTCACGCCAGGGGGAGACCCTTCCGCCACAGACGTGGGAGCCGAAGACGAAGAGGATGCGGCGGCGTCCCGCGTCTGGGCGCTTTTGCGCATGCTGACCTCGCGGCTGCCGCCGGTCGCTACCGCGATGGTTGCGGTAGCGATCGCGGCGGCGGTCGCGCTCACGGCATCCATCGTCTGGGGGCTCGCGTCTCTTCCGGTGATCTCGCAGACAACCGCGAGCCGGCAGGTAGCCACTCTCGAGATCAACGACGACGTTGCGATTCCCGAGGGATTCTTCGGCACGACCTCGGAGCAGGCCATTGCCTACGAGTACTACGGGCTTCTGATGGCGCAATCGTCGGCCATGAGCCCGAACGGGGAGAGCGAGTGTCTGATCGGGCTGGACGAAGACGACCTGACCGCCGATGGTCAGGGCGTGAACGGGCCGTTCTACTACGGATGCCGGGCCGGCGCTTTCCCCGCGGCGATCGAGGTTCCCTTGGATGACACAGCGCCGGAGCGCTTACGCGCGCAGTTCCCGGAGGGCGGTGCACTGCAGTTCGTTCTGCAGGGTGACCGGATCGGCGTCTTCTGGGACGGCGGCGCAATCCCGGCCTAGATCCGCCCGTCGTTCACTACCGCCGGAAGAGTGGCGTCATGCAACCATGAAGCGATGAACGAGGATGCCGCTGCTGAGTTGCAGGCGCTTCGCGAGCGGGCCTATGGCCCCGACGCCGACATCCTGCGCGACCCGGTGGCATACGACCGGTTGCACGAGCTTGAGGAGCAGCTGCGGACTGAGCAGCCGTCGCCGGACGCGCCCGCGGCTGCCAGCACCCAAGACCCCGAATCCGCGAGTGCGGCAGCCGCCAGCAGCGACGACCGGGCGAGCGAGTCCGGTGCCCGCGCGGCTTGGTCGCCCCTCACCAGGGTTCCCCCCCTGGCGCGCGCCTTCTGGCTCGTTTCGGTGTTGGCGGTAGCGACGCTTGCCGCATCCGTCACCTGGGGCCTCGCCTCGATTCCGGTGATCTCCGAGGGCTCGGGAGCGCGCCAGATTGCGGCCCTCGAGCTGGATCCATCGACCACGAGCCCGTCGTTCGGGAGCACAGATACACCCCCGGTGGGGTTTCAGTTCGCGGGCTACACGCTGATAACCGCCATCAACTCGAGCGACGGCGTCGACAGCGAGTGCCTGGTCGTTTTCAGAACTGAGGACGTTGACGACGAGTCGGGCTTCCCGAACGGGCCGACGTACTACGGATGCGGCGCCGGGGCTTTCCCGCCGACCGCGTCAGTGCAGATCCATGCAGGTTCGCCGGCAGCGGCTCTCGAACGCTTCGGGGACGGTGCCGCGCTGCAGTTCGTCTTGGAGGGCGACCGCGTCGGCGTCTTCGTCGACTCCGCACCCGAGGACCCGGTCAACTGACGCCGCGGGTGCCGAGTGCGGCAGCAAGCGCGGTGAGCGCGGGCCGCTGCGACGCGGTGAGCTTCTCAGCAGCGAAGGCCAGATGCATCCACTCGACGCGGTCGATCTCGGGAAAGCTCGCCACCTTCCCCGACCGTGGCGGCCACTCAAGCTCGAACTCCCCGAACACCGGATGCGAGATGTCGAGGCCTGATCCGTCGACCGCAAAGACAGTGATCGACTTGCGCGATGCGGCGAACGAGCCGAGGTCGATCACGGTGCCGCCCGGCGGATCGATCCCCAGCTCCTCGCGGAACTCCCGCCGCGCTGCCTCCAGTGGTGACTCCCCGGCCGGGTCGTACTCGCCCTTGGGGATCGTCCACGCTCCGGCATCCTTGCGCTGCCAGAACGGCCCGCCCATGTGAGCGATGAGCACCTCGAGACCACTCGAGCCATCCGACGACGAGACGACGGGGCGATACGCCAGCAGCCCGGCGCTCAATACTGACATCAGGTAGAGCCGTCCCGTCGACGCAGCGCAGCGCGCAGGCTCCGCACGAGCAGCAGGAGACCGCCGAGGCCGACGACACTGCCGAGGAACGGGAACAGCGGAACATCCTCGGTCAGTTGCGGGCCGCCCGATGAGATCGCGAGGGCGATGCCCGTGGCCAGAAGGGTGACCCCGACGAGCGTGCTCGTGAGTTGGCCGAGCATTCCCTCGATCCATCGCCGCTCTCCCGTGCTCTCGAACGAGCGGAGCCGCACCGAGAAGGTGCCCTGCTCGAGGGATCGCGAAATGTTCTCCAGGCGCCGGGGCGCCCGACGTACCTGTTCGAGAGCCAGAACGAGCTGGGTTTGAGCCGAGAGAGCTGCGGTGCGCAGCGACAGCATGCTGCGGGCGAAGTGCGGCGCCCGGCTGAGTGCCTGACCGACCATGTCATAGCCCGGCGACACCCGCCGCAGGCTCCCCTCGAGTGAACCGAGGGTGCGGAACACCAGCAGCAGAGACGGCGGCATCGCCAACCGATGATGACGAAGGGTGTCGAGCAGAAGCCGGAACACGTCCTCCCCCGCGGGCGCGTTTCGAACCCGGGTGATGATCGCGCCGACATCACGCTGGAGGGAGGCCTGGTCGACACCGTCGGGGTCGGGCTCGCACAGCAGCAGCACGATGTCCGTCGCCGCTTGATCGTCGTCTGCCTCCATCGCCGTCAACAGCGGTACGAGAAGGCGCCGCATGCTGGCCTCCAACACCCCGACAGCGCCGAAATCGATCAGCGCGACCTCTCCGCCCTCACAGAGGATCAGGTTTCCCGGATGCAGGTCGGCGTGGAACACCCCGCGCACCGCGATCTGCTCGAACACAGCATCCAGGACGCCGTCGGCGAGTTCCCGCGCGGCATCCGGTTCCACCGCGCCCTCGGGAAGCTTGCCGAAGGGCACCCCCTCGATCCGCTCCTGCACGATCATCCGCTGCGTGCACAGATCGCGATAGACCTGAGGAACCCGCAACGGCATCGCGTGCGTCTTGGCAATGGCACCGCGCAGCATCTCGGCGTTTGCCACCTCGACGCGGTAGTCGAGCTCTTCGGTGAGCGCGCGAGAAAACTCGGCAACCAGCGCCACCGCTCCGTAGTCGGCTGCCCACGCGGTGCGCCGCTCGGCATCCCGGGCGAGCCGCTCGAGGATGTCGAGATCCGTGGTGACCTGCGCGCGGGCAGATGGCCGTTGGATCTTCACGACGACGCTCTCGCCCGACACGAGCGTCGCGGCGTGCACTTGGGCGACGGATGCCGCAGCCATGGGTTCCGGCTCAATCACGGCGAACACGTCGGCGATCGGCCGCCCGAGCTCTGCGTGGATCGCCGCTTCGGCTTCCGGCCAGGGAATCGGGGTCGAGTCCATCTGGAGCGTCGACAGCGCTTCGATGAGGTCTCGCGGGAGCACGTCTTCGCGCGTGGAGAGCACCTGGCCGAGCTTGACGAAGGTGACGCCGGCCTCGGCGAGGGCAGCCACGAGCGCCTGCGGCAACGCCTCGCGCGCAGCATCCGATCGCCCGCGATACATCCCCAGGCCATGACGGGAGGCGATCGCGACGATCTGCGCGTACCGGCGGGCTCGATCCCGGCGACGGAAGGCCTCGCGCACGATCGTCACAGGGTTGCCGAGCGGGCGGCTCGGCCAGAGGAACTCGAGGGTGACGAGGATGATGACGACGACCGCGAACATCCAGCCGAGCACGAGGGCGACGAACGCCAGCACGATCGGGCTTCCGACGACGACACGATCACCGTCGACGATGTCGGCCTGTTCGAACACCCACACCGTCAACGGAAGTGAGCCGAGAAACACCACGGCAGAGGTCAGGAGCGCGCGCACCCATCCGATCTGCGCATCCAGGAGCCGCCGGCTGATCCACGCGGAAACCACCGCGAAGGCGACTGTGAGCAGAAGGACCGCAAGCCAGATCGGCATGACCCGATTGTGTCAGCCGCACGAATCCGACGCACGGGCTCCGTCGAAAGCCGACCGCATATGCTCACCGTCTACGCTGTCTCGCGACGCCGCCCTTCACCCGAACTGGAAGGCCCCCCATGGACCAGACCCCCGTTGCCGCTGCACCCGTCGGGCGCTTTGCCGGAGAGGAACTGTCAGGCGGCATCCGCGTGTGGCGCGGCATCCGGTACGCGCAGGCCCCCACTGACGACTCCCGCTGGCGCGACCCCATGCCTGCCGAGCCGCTCGATGCCGAGGTCATCGCCACGGTTACGAGCTTTGGCCCGGCTGCACCGCAGAAGGCAAACCCCGCGATGGACCTCGGGCCGGACCCGATCTTCGACGAGGACTGCCTCTTCTTGAACGTCTGGAGCGGGGCCGATGCTGACACCCCGGCGCCGGTCATGGTGTGGCTGCACGGCGGGGCTTACACGTTCGGCTCCAGCAGCCAGCCGGTCTACGACGGTGAAGCCCTCGCGCGGCACGACGTCGTCGTGGTGACGATCAACTACCGGATCGGCGCGCTCGGCTTCCTCGATCTGTCGAGTCTGTCCGGCCCGGAGCAGCAGTTCGACGGAAACCTCGCGCTCAAAGACGTGCTGCTCGCGCTGCGATGGGTGCAGCACAACATCGCCGCCTTCGGTGGCGACCCCGACCGCGTGACGGTCTTCGGCGAATCGGCCGGCGCGGGCCTCGTGACGACGCTGCTCGCAGTCCCCAGCGCCGCGGGGCTCTTCTCCCGCGCGATCGCCGAGTCCTCACCCGTCTCGAGCGTCTACGACGCGGCGCGTGCCGAGACCGTCACCGGGCTGTTCCTGGCGGCAGTGGGCAACCCCGCCCCCGCGGACCTGCGCGCACTGCCGGTCGACACGATCGTCGAGGCCGGGATGACGGTGTTCGCGGAGGTCCCGGCGCAGCATCCGGGAACCATCGCGTTCGGTCCCGTCATCGACGGCGACCTGCTGCCAGAGGCGCCGGCGACAGTCCTCGCCGAGGGGCGTGGCCTGCCGGTACCGCTGCTGATCGGCACAAACAAGGACGAAGCTTCCCTGTTCCGCATGATGAAGTCGCCGCTCATGCCGATCCGTGAGGAGCAGATCGAGCAGATGCTCGCCGAGCTCGGCACCGAGCGCCCCGGCATCGACCTCCCCTCGATGGCCCAGGTACTCTCGGCATACGAGGGGGTGCGCCACCACGCGGTGGGGCTTGGGATCGCCCGCGACATCGGATTCCGGATGCCGACACTCTGGGCCGTCGAGGGGCACTCCCGGGTTGCACCGGTGTGGCTCTACCGGTTCGATCACGCCACTCCGATGCTGCATCTTCTGCGCATCGGGGCGACCCACGCCACCGAGCTTCCCTACGTGTGGGGCACGTTCGGGACCCGAGCGCACGACATCAGCTTCCGGCTCGGTGGCCGCCACGAGGCCGAACGGATCTCAGCGCGAATGCAGCAGCGGTGGACGGCCTTCGCCAAGGGCGAGGACCCGAACGCCGCGGCCGCGGTGGACTGGCCGGCTTTCGACACCGACACGCGCGCAACGCTCGTGATCGAGACCGAGGACCGCGTGGTCCCCGACCTCGATCACGAGCTGCGCACCGGCTGGGGAGACGAGGTGCTCGCCTTCCCCTGAGCCGAAGGACTAAGGACGACGCAGCGGCGATGACTCTTCGGTGAGTGCCGGATCGGTCTCGGCGACCGATCCGAGGGTGGCGTCGATAGCCGCCATCGTGTCGGCATCCAGCGTGATCCCCGACGCCTTCACGGTGTCATCGAGCTGCTCAGGACGCGAGGCGCCGACGAGCGCTGCCGACACGTTCGGGTTCTGCAGCACCCACGCGATAGCGAGCTGCGGCAAGGTCAGCCCCGCCTGCTCGGCGACGGGATGCAGCTTCTGCACAGCGCTCAGCACGTCATCCGTCATGAACCGCTTGATGAAGCCGGCGCCGCTCTTCTCGTCGGTCGCCCGCGAACCGGCGGGAGCCGGCTGACCGGGCAGGTACTTGCCGCTGAGCACGCCCTGCGCCATCGGCGACCAGACGATCTGCGAGATGCCGAGCTCCTCGGAGGTCGGAATCACCTTCCCCTCGATGACGCGCCAGAGCGCGGAATACTGCGGCTGGTTCGAGACGAGCTGGATGCCGAGATCCTTGGCCAGCGCGTGCCCGGCGCGCAGCTGCTCGGCCGTCCACTCGCTCACACCGATGTAGAGAGCCTTGCCCTGGCGGACGATGTCGGCAAAGGCCTGCATCGTCTCCTCAAGCGGGGTCTCGTAGTCGTACCGGTGCGCCTGGTACAGGTCGACGTAGTCCGTCCCCAGGCGCTGCAGCGAGCCGTGGATGCCGTCCATGATGTGCTTGCGCGACAGACCCGAATCGTTGGCGCCACCCGGCCCGACGGGCCAGTAGACCTTGGTGAAGATCTCGAGCGACTCCCGACGCTGGCCCTTCAGCGCCTCGCCCAGCACCTGCTCGGCGACGGTGTTCGCGTACACGTCGGCGGTGTCGAAGCTCGTGATGCCGAGATCCAGCGCCCGGTGAACCGTCGCGATGGCCGCGTCGTTCTCGACCTGTGAGCCGTGGGTGATCCAGTTGCCGTACGTGATCTCCGTGACTTTGAAACCACTGTTGCCGAGGTAGCGATAGTTGACCATTGCTCCACGCTATCGCCGCGCCGCAGCGTGCGGGCCGGCGCGTCGTGAGCCAGGCCTACCCTGAAGGCGTGAGTACCGAAACACCCGAAGCGACGATCAGCACCGGAGCACTGCGCGGGAGCGTGAGTGAAGGCATCCGTCGCTTCCTCGGCATCCCGTACGCGGCGCCTCCGTTCGGCTCGCGGCGCTTTCAGCTGCCGTCAGCACCCGATAGCTGGACCGGAGTGCGGGATGCGACGCAGTTCGGTCCTGCAGCGCCGCAAACCCCCTACCGCGGCAGGATCGGCGAGCTCCTGCCGAGCCTGAACAGCGACGGCGCCGACGACGACATCCTGACCGTCAACGTGTGGACCCCGGCGAGCGCGACGGAGCCTGCATCCGAGCCGCTGCCGGTCGTGCTGTGGATCCACGGCGGCGCGTTCGAGCGCGGTGGCAGCTCCCTCGCCGGTTATGACGGCACGAGCTTCGCCCGCAGCGGCGTCGTGTTCGTCTCGGCGAACTATCGCCTCGGATCCGAGGGCTTCTCGGTGCTCGAGGATGCCCCGCGCAATCTCGGCCTCGAAGACGTCGCAGCGGCGCTGCGCTGGACCCACGTCGAGATCGCCGCCTTCGGCGGCGATCCGTCACGCATCACGATCATGGGCGAGTCGGCCGGCGGGGCGCTGGTGGCGGCGCTCCTCTCGCGCCCCGACACCGCGCCGCTGATCGCCGGCGCGATCATCGAATCCGGCCCCCTGGATGCGGCCGAACCGAAGCGAGCCGGACGCGTCTCCCGCGCACTCGCCAAACGGCTCGGCATACCAGCGACGCGCGAGGCATTCGCCGCCCTGTCTCCGGCCGAGCTTCTCGCCGCCCGCACGGCGCAGGCTGCCGGCAGCTCGCCGCTGCGGGGCGCACCTGGATTCCTGCTTGCGCGCGACCCCGGCAGTCTCCCCGAGTCCCCGCGCACGGCGCTAGCCACGGTCGCGGCACCCATTCTGATCGGCACCAATACCGACGAGTACCGGCTCTGGTTCACCCCGGACGCGCTCGCGAAGATCTCCACCTGGCAGGCGAGGATCGGCTACCTCGCGCTCAAAGTCCCACGCGGCGCCGTGCGCGCGTACCGGGCCGCCTTCCCGGATGCCGGCGCCGGGGACCGACTCGGACAGGCCCTCACCGACTCGATGCTGCGCGCGCCGATGACGCAGGTGGCCGATCGCCGCACACCCCCCACCTTCGTGTACGAGTTCGCCTGGCAGAGCCCGGTGGACGGCCTCGGTGCCGGACACGCGCTCGAACTCGGCTTCGTCTTCGACGGCCTCGACAACCCCGACAGCATCCGGATGGCCGGAGATGCTCCCCCGCAGGGTCTCGCGCACGAGATGCATGAGGCGTGGGTGCGGATGATCCGCGACGGCAACCCGGGATGGGAGCCGTTCACGCCCGGGCGGCGGGTGCGCGTCTTCGACGTCGAATCACGGACACTCCCGTTGCCACGCGCCGACGCTGTCGATGCCTTCAGCTCGGCATCCTGACCCGACTCACGAGGCGGAGGCGGCCGCCTGGTCATCCTCGGTGGCAACCAACTGCCCGCACGCCCCGTCGATCTCTTTGCCACGGGTGTCGCGCAGGGTCGTCGGGATGCCCGCGGCGTTCAGGCGCCGCACGAACTCGTTCTGTACGTGCGGTTCGGATGCCGTCCAGATGGACCCTGGCGTCGGATTGAGCGGAATCGGGTTCACGTGCACCCAGCCCCGCCCGCGCGCGTTGAGCTTGTCCGCCAGCAGATCGGCGCGCCACGGATGGTCGTTCATGTCTTTGATGAGGGCGTACTCGATCGACACGCGTCGCCCCGTCCGCTCGAAGTAGCCACGGGCGGCATCCAGCGCCTCGTCGACCTTCCAGCGGGAATTGACCGGAATGAGCTCATCGCGCAGCTCGTCGTCGGGCGCGTGCAGAGATAGGGCGAACGTGACCGGGATGTCTTCGGCGGCAAGCTTCGTGATCGCCGGCACGAGGCCCACTGTCGACACCGTGATGCCGCGAGCGCTCATGCCCATGCCGTGCTTCTTGTCGGTCATCACACGAACCGCCTGCATGACGCGGGCGTAGTTGGCCAGCGGCTCACCCATCCCCATGAAGACGATGTTCGAAACCCGCTCGAGGGACTGGTCGCTGCTGCGCTTGCCGCCGAGTTCACCACGGGCAATCACCTGATTGGCGCGCACGACCTGATCGACGATCTCGGCAGCCGACATGTTGCGGGTCAGTCCCGCCTGGCCGGTCGCGCAGAACGGGCAGTTCATGCCGCATCCGGCCTGGCTCGACACGCACAGGGTGATCCGGCCCGGGTAGCGCATCAGCACAGACTCGACGAGTGCGCCATCGTGCAGCTTCCAGAGGAACTTGATCGTGTCGCCCTTGTCGGTGTCGAGCCGACGCACCTCGGTCAGCAGCGGCGGCAGCAGCCCGGCGACAAGTTCTTCGCGCCCGGATGCCGGCAGATCCGTCATCTCTGCCGGATCGCTCGTCCAGCGCGTCAGGTAATGGCGCTCAAGCTGACCGGCACGAAAGCCCGGCAGGCCGAGTTCCTTGGCCTTCTCGACGCGCTGCTCGGGAGTCAGGTCGGCCAGGTGCACGGGAGGTTTGCCTCGCTTGGGGCTCGCAAACTGGAGGAGTGGCCGGCCCTCGGCATCCTTCTTCTGCTGCCATCCCTCGGTAGCTGGGCGCACCTGCGGCGCGCCGGAGGACGTGGGAGGGAGCGCGCGAGCCATGACTCCAGGGTAAGCGAGCGGATGCCGCGCGCCCATGTCGGCCCTGTCAAACCCTGTGAAGCCCTGTCAAGCCCTGCCCGCGCAGGCGACGGCCCAGTACCGTGAGGTCGTGCCCCACGACGATCTCGACATCCGCCCGATCACTCCCGACGACGCCGGCGAGGTCCTGACACTCCAGCGCGCCGCGTTCGTGCAGGAGGCGCTCATCTACGGCACCCCGCACATGCCTCCGCTGACCCAGACGCTGGAGGAGATCACCGCCGAACTGGTCGAGAACCTCGGCTGCGTCGCCCTGCGGGGGCCCCGGATCGTCGGAGCCGTCCGCGCGCAGCACGCCGGCGAGCTGCTGCTCATCGGGCGGCTCGCCATCGCACCCGATCAACAGGGCGAGGGAATCGGGACCGCACTGCTCGCAGCCGTCGAGCAGAGGGGAAAGGATGCCGGCGCGACGGCAGCCGAGCTGTTCACCGGGTCGCTGTCGGAGGCGAATCTGCGCCTGTACGAGCGCGAAGGGTATGTCGAAAGCGAGCGCGTGCCCGGCGATGACGGCATCGAGCAGGTGTTCCTGCGCAAGCAGCTCGACTGAGCGGGGAGCGCAGCCGACCGTGCGAGTCAGTCGAGGAAGATGTCGGGGAAGAGCTGATCATCCGGCGTACCCGGCACCGCCGCGTATCGCGAGAAGTCAGTGACACCCGCCGCCTCAAGCACGTCCTCGACGATCAGTGTCTGGCCGGTGTACTCCCGCGAGGGCTTCGTGATCACCTCGTACGCGGCATCCGCGTAGATCTCGGGCGTCCGGCTCACCTTCATCATCTGGTCGCCGCCGAGCGCGAACTGTACGGCTGCTGTCGCGATCGTGGTGCGCGGCCAGAGCGTGTTCGCCGCGATGCCGTCTTTCGCGAACTCGGCGCCGATGCCGAGGGTTGCCATCGTCATCCCGTACTTCGCCAACGTGTATCCCGTGTGTCCGCCGAGCCACCGCGGCGAGAGGTTCAGGGGCGGCGACAGCGACAGGATGTGCGGGTTCTCGGCCTCGCGCAGGATCGGAACAGCCGCGCGCGACAGCATGAACGTGCCCCGCACGTTCACACCCTGCATGAGGTCGTACTTCTTGGCAGTGAGGTCGAGCGAACCCGACAGATCGATGACGCTCGCGTTGTTGACGACGACGTCGATCCCACCGAACTCACCCTGAGTCTTGAGCACCGCCGCCGCGACGTCGTCATCATTGCGGACGTCGCCGACGATCGGGAGCGCTCGACCACCCGCCGCCTCGATCGCCTCTGCCGCCGTGTGAACAGTGCCCTCAAGCTTCGGATGCGGCGTATCGGTCTTCGCGAGAAGAGCGATGTTCGCACCGTCAGCGGCGCACCGCAGTGCGATCGCAAGCCCGATCCCGCGACTACCGCCGGAGAGCAGAACGGTCTTTCCGGCAAGCTTCTTTTCGGTCACGCGTGGTCCTTCCGTGTGGCGGCGTCGTTCTTCGGGGTGCGGGAGGCAGCAGCGAACGCGGCGATTCGCGTGCGGGCTTCGTGAGTGACGAACTGGTCCCCGATCGTCTGCGCCTCATCCTCGAGATTCTGAGCGAACGCGCGTCCCGCACCGGAGCGCACGAGCCGCTTGGCCTCACCGAAGGCCGCTGCAGCGCCTGACTGCCAGAAATCGGTTACCTCTCGAGCGCGCGCAGCCACCCGGTGAGCCGGGACCACTTCGTTCACGAGGCCCCACTCGAGGGCTTCGTCGGAGGTGAGGGAGCGGTCCTGCAGCAGCAGGGTCAGTGCGCGGCGCTGGCCGATCGCCGCGGGCAGCAGGGTCGAGACGCCGAGGTCGGGGGTGAGTCCGATGTTGGCGTACTTGCTCACAAAACGCGCAGCGTCGGAGGCGACGATGTAGTCGGCGCAGAGCATGAGCCCGAGACCACCGCCGGCGACGGCTCCCTGAACTGCAGCCACGATGGGAGTGGACGAGCACACCAGGGTGAGGATCCCCTCGTGAATGATCCGCGCCATAGCGGTGACCGCCTCGCCGGCGCTTCCGTCGCCGGGATCCGCCTCCGCCATCGCGACGACATCGCCGCCCGCGCAAAACGCGGGGCCTGCGGCATCCAGCAGAATCGCCGTCACGGTGGGATCTCCCGTGAGCTCGACAGCCACATCTCGCCATCGACGGCCCATCTCGAAGTCGACGGCATTCAGGCGTGCGGGGCGGTTCAGCGTGACGTGGGCGAGGCCGTCGGCGACCTCGACCAGGATGGAATCGCTCATCTCGGCCTCCTTCAGCGGTGAGGGTGCGGCCACACGGCGTTCCCCTTTGAAACCTCCCGCCACTCTACTCTCGCCACCATCGCGCGCGAGCCGGCGTTTCACTATCTGTGACACTGCGTCCCACTCATACCTGCCAGCGACGAACCAGCGATCCGCAGGGCCGGCGGCGGTAGTGTGGCGGCGTGAGCGGAGAACGGCGGCGCAGCTACTCCATCGGAGTCGCGCTCGACTGGTTCTTCTTCGTGTTCGCCGGCATCTCGGCCCTCTGGCTGGCATACCTGAGCCTCACCGAATCATTCCGTGTCGGGTGGTGGGGCATCCTCGTCGCGATCGCTTTCTGGGCGCTGCTTGCCTACCTCGTCCTGCCACGCATCCACCGCATTCTCACGACGATCTACGTACCCGGCTATTTCATCGGACGCACCCGCACGAGCGACGGGTTGCTCGGCGATCCGGTGAACCTTGCGTTCATGGGCGAGGAAGCTGCCCTCCACGACGCGATGGAGCGGGCGGGCTGGACACTCGCCGACCCCGTCACGCTGCGCTCATCGCTTCGGATCGTGACCTCGACGCTCACCCGGCGCAGCTACCACCGGGCGCCCGTGAGCCCGCTGTTCCTCTTCGGCCGGATGCAGGACTTCGCCTACCAGCAAGAGGTCGACGGCAATCCCGCGCAGCGTCACCACGTGCGGTTCTGGCGGTGCCCTGACGACTGGCCGCTCCCCGGCGGTCGCCGCGTCGAGTGGCTCGCGGCGGGCACCTTCGACAGTTCCGTTGGCTTGTCGCTGTTCACGCTCCAGGTCACCCACCGCATTGACGCCGACACGGATGTCGAACGCGACCACATCGTCAGTTCGCTCCTCGCCGCGGACCCGACGATCCGTGTCGAGGTCATCGAGGACTTCTCGACGAGCTATCACGCTCGTAACGGCGGCGGCGACTCGATCCGCACCGACGGCGACCTGCCGATCCTGGATCTGCGCCCCCTGGCCGTAGCCGGGGCCGCCGCCGACGCAGGTGCCGCCGACACGGCGGATGCCCCACCGCCGGCATCCGGGTCACGAGAAGTCCCGACGGTAGCTGCTGCGGCGACGACCTCTTCGCAGAACCTGCCACGCAAACGCGCCGCGTTCGAGCCCCCGACGACGCTGTTCGCCCCGCTCCACCGCGACCCGAGCATGCGGCGACCCGCCACAATCACGACCGGAACGCTGCTGTTGCTGCTGCGGGTGCTCGCCGGCATCCTTCTGATCGTCGGCCTGTGGTTGGAGTGGCCGGACGTCATGGGTAGCGCCGACCTTGCGGTCGGGGGCGATGCACTCACGGCAGAGGAGGAACAGTTCGCCCTCTGGATCGTGATCGCGATCATGGGCGTGAGCCTGGCGGTTCAGGTGAGCGTGCTGCTCTCGCTGTGGTGGGGACGAAACTGGGCTCGGTCGATCGTGATGATCTTCTCGGTCGTCTCGATCTCAACGGCGTTCACGACCTGGTTCCTGCGGGAGCAGGAGATCACCCTGCGAACGTCGCTCCTCACGGTCGGTCTCGATGTGCTGATTCTGCTTGCGCTCTCCAGCCGCAGCGCTGCCGCCTACTCTCGACGTCGCGAACGGCGCCGATGAGGCCCGACGCTGACGGCGCGGTTACCGGGGCGCCATCCGAATCGCTCCGTCGAGGCGGATCGTCTCGCCGTTGAGGTAGCCGTTCTCAACGATGCTCATAACCAGCGCCGCGTACTCCTGCGGCCTGCCCAGTCGCGCCGGGTACGGCACCTGCTGACCGAGGGAATCCTGCGCCGCCTGCGGGAGGCCCGCGAGCATCGGTGTCTCCATGATTCCGGGAGCGATCGTTGCGACACGGATGGCGTGACGGGCGAATTCTCGCGCGATCGGCAGCGTCATGGCGTGTACGCCGCCTTTGCTGGCGGCATACCCCGGTTGCCCGATCTGCCCGTCGAAGGCTGCGACGCTGGCCGTGTTGATGATCACGCCGCGGTCGCCGGACTCGGCATCCGGGTCAGTCCTCGCGATCGCTGCCGCAGCGTGCGCGACGACGGTGTATGTGCCGACGAGGTTGATGCGCACGATCCGCTCGAACGCGGCGATAGACGAGGGCTCCCCGTCACGGTCGAGCACCTTGGCTGGGGGTGCGATTCCGGCGCAGTTGACCACGACGCGCAGCGGACCGGATGCCGCCGCAGCCGTCACCGCGGCATGCACGGCTTCGGCATCCGTGACGTCGGCCGGAGCGAAAGTGCCACCGAGCCTCTCAGCGACCTCGGCGCCGGGCGACCCGGGTAGATCGACAATCGTCACCAGCGCACCGCCCGCAGCGAGCCGCTCGGCGGTCGCCAACCCCAGACCGCTCGCTCCGCCGGTGACGAGAGCTGCCGCACCATTGACCTTCATCTGGCTCTCCTTCGATGTCGCGCCCCAGGCTACAACCGAGGCGACCGCCGGCTCAGGACGGGCCGAGGATGAAGTTCCAGGAGCCGGCCAGGACGGCGGCGGTGACGGCGACCGCGGCGATTGCCGCGCCGAGGAGTACCAGCAGCCACTCGGCCAGCCCGAACCGGGACTCTCGCGCCCATGTTCGCGGACCGGGTGCGCCGAAGCCGCGGGCTTCCATCGCCACAGCGAGCTTCGTACCCCGGCGGATAGAGAGCACGAGCAGGGCAAAGGCCATCCCGAGGAAGCGACGGATGCGGCCGCGGTCGGCGACGCCGCGCGATCGGCGGGCGAGTTCCAACGCACGCCAGTCATCGACGAACAGGCCGACCATGCGCAGCCCAGCGAGCCCGCCGAGGACGAATCGGGCCGGAAGACGGAGCACCTGCGCGAGCCCATCGGCCAGGTCGGTCGGATCAACGGTGGCAAAGAGAACAACGGATGGCAGTGCTATCGCGAGTACCCGAAGCATCGTCGCAAGAGCCAGAGCGAGCGACCCCTCGCTGATGCGCACGACGAACCACTCGGCGTAGATCTGGCCGCTCGCTTGGCCGTACAGGGCTATCGTCACGCCGGTCAACGGCGCGAGCAGCCACACGATCCACGTGCGCCGCCAGAACTGCCGCCAGCCGAGACCAGCGAAGGGGAACAGGGCGAGTTCGGTCGCGAGCGCGACCCCCGCCGACACCGCATCCAGGGTCAGCACCAGCGGGATCGTCAGCACCACGATCGCGAGGAGCTTCGCGACCGGGTTGAGCTGAGCCACCCGTGAGGGCGCGGCGGTCTGGATGTCGATCACGACGCCCCACCCAGCACGAAGCGGTCGGCATCCAAGGCATCGGCGACCTCGAGATCGTGCGTGATCGTCACGACCGCCGAGCCCTCGTCACGCACCCGCGCAAGGAGCGCGACGAGCTCGGCCCAGGTGCGGGCATCCTGGCCGAACGTGGGTTCGTCGAGAACGAGCACACGAGGCCGAGTCGCGAGGGCCGCGGCCACCGTGAGTCGACGCTTCTCGCCCCCCGAGAGTGTGTACGGATTCGCCTCGGCGAGGCGGTCCAGCCGCAGCCGGTGCAGCAACTCATCGACCCGCACCGCGATCTCGGACTCCGCAAGCCCCAGGGCGCGCGGTCCGACCTCGAGCTCGCCGCGAACCGTGCGCGCGAGCAACTGATGCTCGGGGTCCTGAAACACCATGCCGAGGCGCGTCAGCAGGGCGCGCGAGGGCCACTCGTGAGGATGCCCCCGCTGACCGTCCGCAAGAGCCGGGGAGGGCATGACCGTCCCCGATGCGGGCGGGATCAGCCCGGCGAGGGTCAGCCCGAGTGTGGACTTTCCGGCGCCGTTGGGCCCCGTGATCGCCGTCGCCACCCCCTCCGTCACCTCCAGGTGAGGGATCTCGGCGATCGGACGCCCCGGCACGCGCGCAACCACGAGGTCATCCGTCGATACGAGGACGGATCCCCGAGAGCGGGTAGCCCGAGGCGGCCACGCCGGTCGATGCCCCGGGACCCACACACCGGACCGGGCGAGTTCGTCGCCCCGATCACGCAGCACCGCCTCGGGCGACCCATCGGCGGCGACGACGCCCGCCTCGAGGACCACGACGCGATCGACGAGCGCCTCCCAGGCCGCCACGCGGTGCTCGACGACAAGGAGGGTTGCTCCCGTCTGCTCGACGACGCGAGCCACGGCATCCCGCACCTGCACGACCCCGTTGGGGTCGAGATTGGCCGTCGGTTCGTCCAGGATGATGAGCCCTGGCCGCATCGCGACGATGGCTGCCAGCGCCAGCCGCTGCTTCTGCCCGCCCGAGAGGGCGCTCGTCGAGCGATCGAGCGGAACGTCAAGTCCCACCAGCTCGAGGGCCTCGCGCACGCGATGCCAGATCTGCTCGCGGGGGACGCCGAGGTTCTCGCAGCCGAAAGCCACTTCGTCGCCCACGCGCGCGAGAACGACCTGCGAGTCGGGGTCCTGTAACACGAGGCCGGCTCTGCCACGCGCCGCGCTCGGGAGGGCGCCGTCGAGGCGAATCGAGCCTTCGCTCTCTCCCTCGTCCGCGCCGAGCACCCCGGCGATCGCCCGGACAAGGGTCGACTTGCCAGACCCCGACGCCCCGAGCAGCAGTACACGTTCCCCCGGCTCGATCCGCAGGTCGACCTCACGCAGGGCCCACGCCCGCCGGCTGCCATGCCGCCAGCCCCACCCGTCGATACCGACGGCGACGGGATGGGGCGGAGCAGAAGGGGTCAGGGCAGACTGTGCGGTCACGTCAGACGCGCTGCCGGACCTCGCGCCCGGCGGGGAAGGCATCCAGGGCGCCGGTGGCGGCGAGCGCGCGCACCAGCAGCCACGAAAGCAGGCCGGCGATCACGGCGCCGGAGATGACGGTGCTGATGAGGTACACGATCGTGAAGGTCACGTCTGCCCCCGCGTACCAGAGGATCAGATTGTTGATTCCACCGGCCAGGGCTGCGCCAGCGCCGGCGAGGATGGCCACCGGCAGTGTCCAGACGCGGTAGGCGAAGATCAGGAAGATGATCTCGGCGCCGAGACCCTGCACAAAGCCGGCCTCGAGCGTCAGGAACCCGCCCCACTGGTTGCCGACCAGTGCCGAGACGACGGCAGCGAGCAGCTCGGTGTAGATGGCGGCACCCGGCTTGCGGATGACGAGAGCACCCAGAACTCCGGCGAAGAGCCAGGGCCCGTCCAGCAGACCCTGGATGCCCGGCAGCAGCGGCTCAAGGAGCGTGCTCGGCCCGACGTAGCCGACATTCCAGGCCAGGAAGATCAGACCGGATGCGACACCGATCACGCTGGCGACGACGATATCGACGATCCGCCACCGGAACCGGTTCGCGACGGTGGTGGGGGTGGACGACGCAACAGACATTGTTCTCCTTCCTGCGCTGGCATGACCCAGATCAGGTTCGACGGTCGAAGCGTGGATTCGCTTCCTCTCAGCCCGGCACACCGGACTCCCGTGGTTCGTGGTGCCGAGTATACGCGTCAGGTACGGATAATCTGGGCGGGATGACTGACACGGAGGCGCCGACCGCCCCCGACCCGACCGACGCCGACCCGGCGTCGAGTGCGGCCGCGGGCGTCGCCGTTGAGCGCGCCGACACCGCCGCCCTGCAATGGGCCAGCCCCACGGGAGCCCCCGTGTCGCGGCGGGCGCCGGAACGCTCGGACACCGGCGATCTCCTCGACGGGATGCCGCGTCGGTCACTGCTGCGCGGAACCGTCATGGGCCCGACCCTTGTCGTTCTCGCTGTCGTCGCGGCGTACGCCGCGGTCACTTTGCTCTGGCCGCTGACAGCGGTCATGCCGACTGCGCGGCCCGTCGATGTCTCCCCTCTCACGGCATCCGCCGCCGCGCCGGCGTGGCCGGCAGATGGATCGGCTGCGGTGGCCGTCGACGGGTTCGAGTCGACGGCTGCCGACGCAACGCTGGTCTCAACGACGGATGACGCACCGCTGGCGAGCATCACGAAACTCGTGACCGCACTCATGGTGCTGGACCGCCAGCCGCTCGCGCCCGGTGAGACCGGCCCGGAGTACGCCTTCAATTCGCGTGATCGGTCGACGTATTGGAACTATCGCGGGCGCGGCGAGTCGGCCCTGAACGTTCCCGTAGGCGGCTCCCTCAGCGAGTACCAGATGCTGCAGGGACTGCTGATCGGTTCCGCGAACAACTATGCGTCTCGACTGGCCGACCAGTTCTGGCCTACCGACGAGGTGTTCGAGAGCGCCGCCGCGGACTGGCTGCGTACCCACGGCATCAGCGGCATCACGGTCGTGGAGCCGACCGGCATCGACTCCGACAACGTGGGCACACCCGCGGGGGTCATCGCGCTCGGACGAAAGGCGCTGGAGAACCCCGTGATCGCCGAGATCGTGGCGACTCCGTCGGTCGATCTTCCCGGTGCCGGAGTGGTCACGAACACGAACGATCTGCTCGCAGATCCCGGCGTCGTCGGTATCAAGACCGGGTCCCTCTTTGTGAACGGCCGCGAGGTCGATGACCTGGCCACCGCGAAGAACATCACCGTCGGTGACCAGACGGTCCGCGCGTATGCCACCGTCCTCGCCCAACCCAGCGACGAACTGCGCGACAGCTCGGCCCGGGCGTTGCTGGCTCAGCTCGAAGCTGAGCTCACGACCCCCTACGTCATCCCGGCAGGCACGGTCGTCGGGACCGTGGAGACCGCGTGGGGATCGAACCCGGAGATCCGCACCACAGCGGATGCCGCCGTCATCCTGTGGAATGGCGCGACGTCGAGTTCGTCATCCGCCCTCGCGGTCGACGAGTGGGAAGCCGGATCTCCCGCGGGGACCTTCACCCTCACGGGCCCCGTGAACTCGACCACCGTCGAAGCTGCCGTGTCCGCTGAGATCGAGCAACCGTCCCCGTGGTGGCGCCTTACCCACCCGCTGCAGCTGTTCGGACTCATCGACTGACAGACGGGATGCCTCTGGGGCTGAGTCAGCTCCAGAGGGGCGTCGGCGGCTGGAACGAGAAAGCCTGATCGAGAAGGTCGGCGGGAAGCTCCTCACCGGGAGCAGGATCCCAGCGCGGTGAGCGGTCTTTGTCGACGAGTTGCGCGCGAATCCCTTCCACGAGATCCGGCTGCGTCGTCCCGAACCACAGCACAAGCCCGTACTCCTGGTCAAGAGCCGCCCGCAGGTCCGGAAGCTTCCGCGCGCGCCTCACAGCCTCGAGCGTGACCGCGAGCGCAGTCGGGGGAAGCGACTCCAGATGCGCGGCGGTCTCGCGCGCGGCATCCTCAGGCAGCCCCTGCAGCGCCGAGATGATCTCGGCGACAGTTGGCTGTGAGAACGCGCCGTCGATCCACTCCCGCTCCCGGGTCAGGGTTCCCGGAGCCGGCTCTGTCGCGACCGCCTGGATCGCACCGTCGACATCGGCTCCGGCAGCCAGGTCCGACAGCAGAGCCTCGAGCCGCTCGCTTGGCACGTGATGGTCGGCGAGACCCGCCTCGATGGCGTCGGCAGGTCCGACGGTGTTTCCGGTCAGCGCCAGGTACTCGCCGATCCGCCCGGGGGCGCGACCCAGCAGCCACGACCCGCCGACATCCGGCGTGAAGCCGATCCGCGTCTCGGGCATCGCGAGCATCGATCGCTCGGTGACGAGGCGGTGCGACGCGTGGCCGGCAAGGCCAATGCCGCCGCCCATCGTGATCCCGTCGGCGAACGCGACGATCGGACGCCGATACTCCGCGATGCGGGCATTGAGGGCGTACTCGGCGCGGAAGAAGGCCTCCACCTGTTCGGGGTGATCGCCGATGAGCGTGTCGTACATCCCACGAACATCGCCCCCGGCGCAGAACCCGCGATCGCCGGCGCCGCGCAGCACCACGGCCCGAATACTGTCGTCCCGTTCCCACCGATCGAGGGCCGCAGCGAGCGCCGTGACCATCCCGAGGTCCAGGGCGTTGAGTGCGCGCGGGCGTTGCAGGGTCAGGATGCCGATCTCGCCGCGCTGCTCGATCCCAACCGTCGATGCCGTCGTCTCCACGACTCCACGCTAGCGACAGGCCACCACGAAAGGGGGGTCTTCGGGCGGCCTCGGGCGTGGTGCCGCGTCCAGGAGCGCTCCGTCAGCCAAACTGGTGCGCAATCCACACCCAGGGAGGGGCTCTTCATGCCCGACGGACAGGTTCTGGAGTTCGCGGGGCTCACCAAGCGCTTCGGGACGATCTCGGCGGTCGCCGATCTCACGTGCAGCATCCAGCCCGGACGCATCACGGCGTTTCTCGGACCCAATGGGGCCGGCAAGACCACGACGCTGCGGATGCTGCTGGGCCTCATCCGTCCCACATCCGGCGCGGCGACCATCGGTGGTCGCCGCTACGACGAGCTGACCCATCCGCTGCACACTGTCGGCGCGGTCCTCGAAGCCACCGGCTTCCATCCCGGCCGAACGGGCGCGACACATCTCACGGTGTACGCGCAAGCTGCCGGCATCCCCCGCTCGCGCGTCGATGAGGTGCTGGAGCTCGTCGGACTCACGCACGCTGCGGGGCGCAAGGTCGGGGGCTACTCGCTCGGAATGCGCCAACGGCTCGGGGTGGCGTTCGCGCTGCTCGGTGACCCGGGGGTGCTCGTGCTCGACGAGCCGACCAACGGCCTCGATCCCGAAGGCATCCGCTGGATGCGGTCGTTCCTGCGGACTCTGGCTGGCGAGGGTCGCACCATCCTGGTGTCGTCTCACCTCCTCGCCGAGGTACAGCAGACGGTGGATGCCGCGCTCATCATCTCCGGCGGCCGACTCGTGTTCGAGGGGTCGCTTGCGGACCTCGCGTACCAGGAGGTTCCTGTCACCCTCGTCGACGCACCCGACCGCGGCGCCCTTATCGCAGCACTGGAGGATGCCGCGGCTCCGCTCGAGCACCTGCGCACCGGCATCCAGGTGCAGGGCCTTGACGCTGCTCATGTGGGAGCGATCGCTGCCTCTGCCGGCGTCGCCCTCTCGGCGCTAACCGACCGGGGGCCGGCTCTCGAGGAAATCTTCCTCGAGTACGTCAACGGGACTAGGCCCCCTCTCCTGCTGACGGATGATCCGCGACGTGTGACACCCGCGGACGCTGACGACGCTGACGAAGAGCCGGAGGCAGAAACCGTGACTGACTCGGACGCCGATATCGCCTCGGTAGCTGACGGGACGGACGAGCCCGAAGGCGCGACAGGAGCGAGAGCCGACGAGGACGGGGCGAACCGATGACCGTCGCCACCGTTACCCGGTCGGAGTTCACGAAGTTCTTCTCGACATCCCTGTGGTGGGTGCTCGGCCTCGTGCTCGTTGTTTACATCGCGTTCACGGCAGCTGCGCTCGCCTTCGCGATCGGGGCCGTCGGCAGCGGGATGCTCCCTGGCGAGGGCGCACCGGTTCCGACCGAGGGAGTCGCACCGGTGTTGTATTCACTGGCGGCAAGTGTCGGATACGTGATCCCTCTCATCCTCGGAACCCTCATGGTCACCTCGGAGTTCCGGCACAAGACCCTCACGGCGACGTTCCTCGCAACACCGCGCCGGGGAACCGTGCTCTGGGCGAAGATCGTCGCGGGCATCGTCGTCGGCGTGGGCTTCGGGATCGTCGGCGCGCTGTCATCCGTCGGGCCGGCCGCTGGCCTCCTCGCAGCGTTCGGGGTCGAGACCGACCTCGGCGTGGGCTCGACCTGGGCGCTGATCGCCCGGGTCGTTCTGGCACTGACGATCTGGGTGGTCGTCGGGATCGGCGTCGGCGCGCTCGTGCGCAACCAAGTGGCCGCCGTTGTCGGTGTGCTCGTGTTCACCCAGTTCCTCGAGCCCATCGCCCGTGCGGCGGGGGCGTTCGTGTCAGGACTCGATACCGTCACCAACTACCTGCCGGGCGCGGCGAGCGATGCCCTGGTCGGGGCAAGCATCTTCCAGATGGCGGGCGCGGGCACGAGCACGAGCGGACTCGAATGGTGGGCAGGCGGTGCAGTCCTTCTTGCCTATGCCGTGGTGCTGCTCGTGCTCGGCTACGCGCTGAACTGGCGCCGCGACGTCAGCTGACGAGGTCGGCGACGTCTTCGGCAGGGCCGTCGACGTCGAGCCGCAGCGCTTGAACGAGCGCTAGCCCATGGCGCGTCGTGAGAACGATGCGCTGATAGTCCGGGTGCCCGTCGAGGTCGATCACGACACCGGGACGTCGACCTCGCACCACGACGAAGTCCTCGCTGCTCGCCGACTTCCACGTGCCCATCGCGATGACTCCGCGCACATGTGTTCCGGGACTCGGCACCCCGCGAAGCCACGTCCACACGTCGTCGGTGAGTTGGACTTTGGCGATCGTGCTGCGCGGGATGTCTACATTCTGCCGACGGAATGCAAGCAGACGTTCCGACCCCGACAACGTCACCTCCAGCTGGGAGGAGTCGAGCAGCAGCGTCACCATGAAGCTAGTCTGCCAGCGCCGTTCCCGCCCTTTCGGGGAGTTTGCTTACAAGCCCGCAACGATCCCTCTGCACCCTCCCTCCAACGGCAGACGCTCTGGCGCGATCGACAGCACGTGCACTCTCCGCGTCAACTGCACCGTCGACAACGACTGCGGCGTCCCGCGCGCCGAACCGGGAGCTTGAGCTCCTCAGCGAGCCTCCACTGATTCCTGGTCCCTTGTCGGCATCCGATCATAGGTCGGCTCCACCGCTCGCTCCGTGCGATCGCTCTTTCCAGAGTCCGACCCTTCGGGTCTGCGCTTAGGCGCGTGGATCCCGAGCGTCTTCACGAGCTTGTCCATCCCCCGCGTGCTCACGCCTGCGAGGTAGCAGTCCGCGACGACGGTGATCATCGCCGTTTCGGCGCGCTTGCGGCGCGCTTGCGGCGCGCGAGCAACCACTCCGGGATCTGGACGTCGATCGTACCGACCCGGGTGTCCAGGTCACGGTGCCGATAACCGTTGCGTTGCGCGACACGGTCGGCGCTGGGCTTGCCCCATTCGGCGCCGACGACGGCGTCCACGTCGGCGGACAGCAGCGCGTCGATCATGGTCTGCAGCAGCGAGCGCATCAGATCCGGCGATGCGTCGGTCAGGGCTTCAGCGAGCACGCTCGCACGGTCGCACGGTCGACAATAAGACAATAAGAGGTGCGATCATCGTGATGACTCCGTTCGAGAGGGATGTGAGAGTTTCCTCGAAGGATCACACGGTGACCGCGTCTACGTCATAGCGACAAGCTCGGCCAGCCACCACGCGCTACACAGAGATGATGGATTCGGCTCCGGCGCCGGCGTGACCCGAACTTACACGGACGCCGTTCGCGGCTGTCTTTTTGTGGATCTGTCCGTCGACGCCGGGGCCGCTGCGGGCCGGGCGGGCACATGACTTGATAGGAGCCTGACCGGGAAGTCGTCTCACCTTTGTGCTGTCTGCACTCACCCGACCCGCGGTGACGTTCATCACCGTTGGAAGGGAATCCCGTCAATGACGAGCATGACACTCGACCCGCCGCTCACCAACCTGCTACCACCAGACGCCGAGCTGGTTGCCGGGGTCGACACGCACAAGAACACGCATCACGTCGCGATCCTCGATCTCGTCGGCAGACCCGTCGCGGACCGAGAGTTCCGCGCCGACGGTCGCGGATACGCGCAGATCGTCACGTTCCTCCACGCCCACGGCGATGTCGTCCGCGTCGGGGTGGAGGGAACGGGGTCGTATGGGGCTGGTCTCGCACGCGCGCTGACCGCGGCGGGGCTAACCGTCGTCGAAGTCGCAAGGCAGGACCGGCAAGCCCGCCGTCGTCGCGGCAAGTCCGACCCGCTCGACGCCCACCAGGCAGCGGTCGCTGTCCTCGCGGGGACGGACACCGCGATCCCGAAGTCCGGTGATGGCGCGGTCGAGTGGATGCGGATCCTCCTCGCAGAGCGCCGCTCAGCGGCCAAGGCCAGGGCGCAAGTGATGAACCAGATCCATGCGCTACTGATCACAGCCCCCGAGCTCGTGCGACAGGCGTTCCGGGCGCTCAGTGGGCAGCGTCTGGTGAACACGCTCGCCAAAACCCGTCCCGGGACAATCATGTCCCCCGATCCTGAGGTCGTCGCCCGGCAGACACTGCGACGGTTCGCGGTCCGGCACCTCACCATGCAAGCCGAGATCGACCTCATCGAACAACAGCTGGAGGTGCTCGTCCGACAGGTCAATCCGACGCTGCTGTCGCTGAGCGGCGTCGGTCCCGTCACCGCGGCGACGCTCCTCGTCGCCGCGGGCGACAACCCCGAGCGGCTCGGCACCCGCGCGAGCTTCGCCGCTCTCGCCGGCGTCGCCCCGATCCCCGCCTCCTCCGGGCAACGCACCCGGCACCGGCTCTCCCGCGGCGGTAACCGCCACGCGAACGCCGCGTTGCACAGGATCGTGCTCTTACGCATGCGGCACCGCGAGCCTCGCACGATGGCCTACTTCGAGAGGCGTCGTTCGGAGCAACTCACCGACCGCGACATCATGCGCTGCCTCAAACGCCACGTCGCGAACGAGATCTACGCCGCCCTGCTCAACCCCGCCACCGACAATCCCATCGGACGCGAACTCCGAGCACGCCGACAGGCGGTCGGCATCCCGATCAGCGTTCTCGCCGCCACTCTCGACGTCCCCTACCAGCGGCTCCGACGACTCGAGATCGGCACCCGCGCCGACCCTGAACTCGAAGCCCGAGCGACCGCCGTCCTGGAACAGATCGGCCCACCACTGGCCGCTTGACAGCAATAGGAGCATCCACTATGCGGGACTCAACTCACGAGGAGCGAGCGCATCCACACGTTCTTGCCTGTAACCCTCATCTCCTCTACCACGAGGGTCCCGGCCAGAGCCTCGTAGTGCTCCGGGCTGCCGTGGTGGCGCGAGTTGATCTCGACCCCGGTGCCGTTTTCCAGGTCTCCCGCCGCCCCGAATCCCTTGTCCCCCTTTCTACCTACAGACAGCACTACAGCGAGTCACTAGCGTGACTGCTGTCTCAGAAAGGAGATTGATATGGAACGAAGAATTGGTCGACGTCGAGTATCACTGATTGCCGCTGGTTTTGCTGCGGCGCTTCTCACTGTCGCCATCGCATCACCGGCAGGTGCAGAACAAGTCCCGCCCGGACCGGAAGCCCCGGCTGAAACAGCGCTGATGAGCCCTGGATCATCCACCTCGGAGGTAGTCTTCGCCGTCCCGGCGACCTCCACGTCCAGGTCTGAAGGGGGCGTGGCGGCGGCCGCTGCTTCAAGCTATACGTGCCTGTTGACGGTCGACAACCCGCATTGGTCGAACGGCTCGGCCAGTGTCATCGCTAAGTCACGCGTTCGGTGTAAGGGTCCATCCGGCACGATTCCAGTGCAGGTGCAGATGTACCTTGGAAAGACCGCCTACAACGACGTTGCCACCATGGGGATCGTAGCGCAGTCCTTGTACACGCAGTACGTGCAAGTCACCAGTACCGTCAATTGGGGACCGACGACAACCTGGTATGTCCCGGCACTGAACAGCGGTACGCATATTTCTCGGGCCGCCTACTTCAGAGCTTCAGCTTCGGCGAACACTGCGCCGCCCCTCCTGCCGCTGGCTGCGCCCCCGAGCGCAGCCTCGAGCTTCCTCTGGGTGCCCTAAACCGAGGCTGGGCGGGGTGCGTCTGCGCTACCCCGCCCAGCTGAAGACACGCAACAATCCCATCCCAGATGGCCAGCCGGTCTCCACGTAAGCCGTGAACTCTCGTCCATCGGCCCGCGCCCAGTCGATGACCTCGATTACCGACGATGCACCCTCAAGTTGCCACTCATCAGTGGCACCGAGCTCACTGAAGTAGACGCGATAGACCGGATCTTCCATCTCGTACGCTGCGTCACGCGGGTCGACTCGGCTTATGTCCATGGAACCATCTTCCCGACTGGCTCCTCTTTAGGAAAGAGCGATGCCTCCCGATGAACAAACCGGAACTGTAGCCCGCCGACAGGACGCAAACGGCACACGACAGGTTCGACACTTACCCTCCTGGAGAACCCCAGGCCCCGCATGACTACGGGGTATTCGGAACGATCTCAACGCGCCGCGATTCCTGCACAACCGGATTGCCGACCACCACAACACGCTGTGCTGTCCGTCACCACCAACGCCCGACTACGCAAGAGGCTGCTCAGTAATGAGCAGGATTCACCCGACCTTTGCCGCGATCGCCGGGGCGCGAAGCAGCGTCCGGCGGCTACTGGGGGGCGATCCAAGACGACGCTCACGTATGCCTGGAAGGCTCTAGAGGCGCTCAGAACGCCACAGGAGGCCGTAGGGACCTTGCCCGTGACCGGCGTCACTCCGTCGCCGCCCTGACTTCCCAAGGAGCGCCTGAAGGGTTCACGTAGGCACGCCCTCTCAAAACGGCGTCCGAAAGACGATCGTTCCACGGAAACCATCCGCGCGTCCGCACGCGCACAATCCACCGGACGCGAGAACGCCATCGCGACGCGGCCGAGTACCTCGAGGACGGTGCAACACTGGGGTGGTGGGCACGCTCAACCGAACACCGACTCGCCCCGCTGCCGTGAGCCTCGACGATGCCCTCTCACGAGCCAAAGCGGGCGGCGACCTCGGCCGCGACGATCTGATCGCGGTGCTCAGCGCGCGAGGGCCGGAGTTGGATGCCGTCCTCGATGTTGCGAGCGACCTGCGGGATCACGGCCTGAGAGAGGCGGGTCGCCCGGGAATCTTCACGTACTCCCGCAAGGTGTTCGTCCCGGTCACCACCCTCTGCCGGGACCGCTGCCACTACTGCGTGTTCGTCGATACCCCCGGACAGCTGCAGCGCGCCGGCAAGCCGGTGTTCATGAGCCCCGAGCAGGTGCTCGCCGTCGCCCGCGCCGGCCAGCGCCAGGGCTGCAAGGAGGCTCTGCTCACGCTCGGCGACCGCCCCGAGGAACGGTGGCCCGAGGCTCGCCGTTGGCTCGACGAACACGGTTTCGCGTCGACGCTCGACTACGTCGCGCACGTCGCCCGTCTCATCACGGCCGAGACCGGCATGCTCGCGCATCTGAACCCCGGCGTCATGAGCGCCGACGAACTTCAGCGGTTGCGCCCGACAGGACCATCGATGGGCATGATGCTCGAGACGACGTCGCGCGAGCTGTTCGAGACCCCGGGACAGGTGCACTATGGGTCCCCCGACAAGGATCCCGACGTCAGGCTTCGGGTGATCGAGGAAGCCGGCATCCACCGCATTCCGTTCACGACCGGCATCCTCGTGGGGATCGGCGAGACGATCAGCGACCGCGCCGACTCCCTGCTGGCTCTGCGGGACGCGCACCGTCGCCACGGACACCTGCAAGAGATCATCGTGCAGAACTTCCGCGCGAAGCCCGGGACCGCGATGCGGGACGCGGCGGATGCCGAGCTGGAGGAGTACGTCGCCGCAGTGGCGGCTGCGCGCCTGACGATGGGCGCGAATGCACGCATCCAGGTTCCGCCGAACCTCAGCGACCCGACCGAGTTCGCCCTTCTCGTGCGGGCCGGTGCTGATGACTGGGGCGGGGTCTCGCCGGTGACAGCCGACCATGTCAATCCCGAGCGTCCGTGGCCCCACCTCGACGATCTGGCGGCCCGCACGGCCGAGCTGGGTTTCGAGTTGCGTGAACGTCTCACGGCGCATCCGGAGTACATCCGCGACGCCGCGACGTGGCTCGCTCCCGAGTTGCACTCGGCCGTGGCCGCCCTTGCCGACCCGGTCACCGGGCTCGCACTGTCGACGTTCACTGCACCAGCCCCGGCGAGCGCGACCCGGCCCGCCCGGGGCAACTCGTTCGAAACGCTGGTGACGGATGCCGCGACCGACCCGGAGTCTCTCGCTGACGAGGACTGGGTACGGCTGCTGTCGGCACGGGACGCAGAACTCGAGGCAGTCACGCGCGCAGCCGACGATGTGCGCCGATACACGGTCGGCGAGGCGATCAGCGTCGTCGTCAACCGCAACCTCACCACGACCGGGCTACGCCCGAGCGTGTCTGATGGCGACCCGGACCGCGACACGTTCACGATCGCCGAGGTCGCCGAGATCGCTCGGGACGCGGCGGGCCTCGGTGCGAGCGAGCTGTGCGCGCAGGGCATCATCCCGATCGAGGCGGATGCCTACCTCGAACTCGCTCGCACGGTAAAGGATGCCGCGCCCACGCTGCACCTGCACGCCTTCCGCCCGCAGGACGTCTGGGACTTCGCGTCCCGGAGCGGACTCTCGATCGACGAGGCCTACCGTGAGCTCAGGGGTGCGGGCGTCGATACCGTCCCGGGCACCGGCGTCAAGGTTCTCGATGACGGCATCCGCGAGCGGGTGGCCGCCACCGATCTTCCCGTCGATCAGTGGCTCACCGCAATCCGCGCCGCACATGCTGCGGGGCTGCGGTCGACATCCGTGCTCTTCTACGGCCACGTCGAAAGCGCCGCCGACCGCGTCGCGCACCTGCGCACCCTTCGCGACCTGCAGCGCGAGACGGGTGGATTCACCGAGTTCGTGCCGATCCCGCTGCCCGGATACGGCGTGCCGCTCGTCGCGGACAGGTCACCGATCGATGAGCATCGCGCCATGGTCGCCGTGTCACGGCTGCTGCTGTCGGGCGCGATCTCACACATCCAGGTGCCGTGGCCTCGGCTCGACGCCGCCAGCATTCCCGTGTTGCTGCGCTCGGGCGCCGACGACCTCGGCGGCACGCTGCTCGATGGTCGGGTCCTGCCCCGCACCGGTGTGGAGCACGGGCGCGAGCTCCCCCTGTCTGAGGCTGAGCGCATCGCCCGGCACCTGCTGCGGCCCCTCCGGCAGCGCACGACCGACTACCGGGACGCGCGCCCCGCTGCTCGCACGGGCGACCGAAACCGGGAGCCGCGATGACACCCGAACACGAGGTGGTGATCGTCGGCGCGGGTTTCGCGGGCCTCGCCGCCGCGATGGAACTCGAAGCCGCCGGAGTCACCGACGTCGTGATCCTCGAGCGGGCGAGAGAGGTGGGAGGCACCTGGCGCGAGAACACCTACCCGGGCGTCGCCTGCGATGTTCCAGCCCACCTCTACGCTCTGGCGCGTCATCCGTGGCCGCACTGGACACGGGAGTTCGCGCCCGGAGCCGAGATCCAGGCGTACCTCCGACGCGTCGCCGCCACCACAGGGATCGACAGCCGCATCCGGTTCGACACCGCGCTGCTTGACGCCCGTTGGGACGACGGCGCGTGGAACCTGCAGACCACCGGCGGTGGTCTGCGGGCACGGATGCTCGTCCTCGCGTGCGGACGGCTCACCGAACCGTCGCTCCCCGAGGTGCATGGGCTGGCTGCCTTCCCCGGTCCGGTCGTGCACTCGGCACGGTGGGATTCCCAGCTCGACCTGGACGGTAAGCGCATCGCGGTCGTCGGCACGGGCGCGAGCGGAGTCCAGCTCGTCCCGGAGCTCGTGCGCCGTGGTGCCGAGGTGACACTGTTCCAGCGTTCCGCGCCTTGGATCCTTCCCCGCGGCGGCAGAACCTACACGGATGCCGAACGCGAGCGGTTCGCGACTCACCCCGAGGTGCTCGCCGCCCTGCGCGAGAACCTGTTCCTCGACGGTGAGGCGCGCCACGCCTCGCGCGCCGGCGATGCGGCAGCGGCGGCTGCGGCATCCGACCAGGCCCTGGCGCACCTGCACGCGCAGGTATCCGATCCGACGCTGCGCGCGTGGCTCACCCCTGACTACGCGTTCGGCTGCAAGCGCGTGCTGCTCTCCGACGACTTCTACCCAGCCGTGGCCTCGGACGCCGTCACCCTTGAGCCCTCGGCGCTGGCGCGGGCGGATGGCGGTACCCTCGTCGCCGCGAGCGGGCGGCGACATGCCGTGGACACCGTGGTCCTTGCAACGGGGTTCAGCGCGACACGTCAGCCCTACGCCGAGCTGGTCACCGGCGAGCACGGCATTTCTCTTGACGAGCACTGGGCAAGCGGAATGTCATCAGCGCTGTCGACGATCGTGAGCGGATTCCCGAACCTGTTCATCCTCAACGGACCCAACGCGTCCCTCGGTCACAACTCATCGATCCTCATGCTGGAGGAGCAGGCAGCGTACGCCGCGCGGACGATCGCCGCGGCCCCGGCAACGGCCACCTTGCGCCCCGACCCCGCCGTCGAGCAGGAGTACACCCGCATGATCGTGCGACGCTCGCGCGACACCGCCTGGGTCTCCGGAGGATGCCGCAACTGGTACGTCGACGAACGGTCCGGGCGCCTCACCTTGCTGTGGCCGGGCACCGTGACACAGTTCCGCGACCAGCTCCGCGGGGCCGACGGCAGCGAATTCCTGACTGAACCCGCTACCGAAAGGAGCACCACGCCATGACCATCCCCCTGCGCCTGGGATACAAAGCATCCGCCGAGCAGTTCGGCCCGAACGAGCTCGCCGACTTCGCGGTGGATGCCGAACACGCCGGGTTCGACTCGGTGTTCGTCTCCGATCATCTCCAGCCGTGGATGCACCAAGGTGGCCACGCGCCCGCGGCTATCCCGTGGCTCGGCGCCGTCGGCGCACGCACATCCCGGATCCTCCTCGGCACGTCGGTGCTCACCCCTACCTTCCGCTACCACCCCGGCGTCGTCGCGCAGGCTTTCGCGACCCTCGGCGTGATGTACCCGGGGCGCATCATCCTGGGGGTCGGCACCGGCGAATCCCTCAACGAGGTGACCCTCGGCATCCCGTGGCCCGAGCCACCCGAACGTTTCCGTCGCCTGAAGGAGTCGCTCACGCTCCTGAACAAGCTGTGGACCGCCGAGCGCGTCAGTTTCGACGGCGAGTTCTGGCAGGTTCGCGATGCGACGATCTACGACCGTCCCGATACTCCCGTGCCGGTCTACATCGGTGCAGCGGGCCCCGCCGCTACCCGTCTGGCAGGTCGCGTCGCCGATGGCTTCATCACGACAAGCGGCAAGGACCCAGCTCTGTACACCGACACACTCCTTCCAGCTCTTGATGAGGGGCTGGAGAAGTCGGGGCGCACGCGTGATGACATCGACACGCTCATCGAGGTGAAGGTCTCGTACCATCCCGATCCCGCCGAAGCCCTCGAGCGCACCCGGTTCTGGGCCCCTCTCGCGCTCAGCCCCGAAGAGAAGGTCGGCATTCACGATCCCATCGAGATGCAGCGACGGGCCGCGGAACTGCCGATCGAGCGTGTCGCGAAACGGTTCATCGTCTCGTCCGACCCCGACGAGCACGTCGATCGCATCGTCGAAGTCGCCGAGCGCGGCTTTCGCCACCTCGTGTTCCACGACCCCGGGCACGACCAGGCGGAGTTCATGGAACGCTACAGCCGCGACATCCTCCCCCGCCTGCGCGAACGTCTGGATCCGTGAGCGGCTGGACGCTTGTCATCCCGGTGCGCGGCGGCGCGGGAAAGAGTCGCCTCGTCGTGCCGGATATCGATCGGGCAGCACTGGCGCGCGCGATCGGGCTCGACACGATAGCCGCAGCGCGAGCATGCCGGGTCGTCGCGCAGGTCGTTGTCGTGACGGCGGATGCCCAGATCGCCCGTGCGATCGACGATGATTGCCTCATCGTGGCCGATCCCGGGACCGGGCTGAACGACGCGGTGCGGGCCGGGCTCGCGGTGACGGATGCCGCCCAGCCGCGAGCCGCGATGCTCGGCGACCTTCCCGCGCTTCGCGCCACAGACCTGGAGACCGTGCTCGTGGCGGCAGCACGGTACGAGAGCGCGGCGCTGCCGGACGCGGAAGGGACGGGCACGACCCTCATCACGCGGACGGTGGCCGGGAAGCTCGTCCCCGCATTCGGTGAGGACTCTTTCACCCGCCACCGGGCAGCAGGATTCCTCGACCTCGCCCGCGAGATCGAGGCCGGCCGGCAGCAGCGGGGGGCCTGGAGCGCACGGCGAGACGTCGACACTCTCGATCAGCTCCACGAAGCCGCCCAGCTCGGGCTCGGCATCCGCACGGCCGCACTCTTGGAAGGGAGATCGCGTCAGGGCGCAGCTTCGTCGGTCGCATGAAGCAGCGGAAAGCGCGCAACGACCTCGATGAGCGCATCGACGGTCTGGCGATCGGCCACACCGTCGACAGTGAGACCGGCGGCCTGGGCGTCAGTGGCGGTCCGCGGGCCGATCGCCGCCACGACGGTCGAAGGCGGAATGTGCGGGAACTGCTCGCGCACCTGTTCGGCGACCGATCCGCTTGTGACGAGGATCGCGTTGATCCGACCGCTGCGCACGTCGTTCGCGATGCGCTCGGTCACCGGAACCCCGACCGTGCGGTAGGCGACCACGCTGCGCACGCGGTGGCCGGCTTCGGTGAGCATTCCGGTGAGCACCGGCTTTGCCGTCTCGCTGCGCAGTGTCAGGATGTCGCGCGGCTCGGGTTCGAGGTCAATCATCTGCCCTGCCAGGCCCGCGGCTGAATTGTCGAGGTCTGGCACGAGGTCCACGCGGTACCCGACGGCTTGCAGCGCTGCAGCTGTGGTTTCTCCGACCGCGGCAACCTTCGTCTGCGGGGGGATGACGGCGCGGTAGGCATAGAGGACGTCGACGGTGGTCGCACTCGTGAGCGTCACCCAGTCGAAGTCGCCCGCCGCAAGGGCCGCTAGCGCCGACTCGAGCTCTGTCTGGTCAGTTGTGGGGGCGAAGTTGATCAGCGGCGCGATGACAGGTACGGCGCCCTGGCGCCGCAGCGTCGCGGCGACGGAGTCGCCCCAGGGGCCCCCGCGGGGGACCAGAACACGCCACCCGGCCAGTGGCTTGGCGGCGGTCTTGGACGGTGCTCGGTTCATGATCGACTCATCGATGCGGAGTCGACCGCCCGACGTTCGAGCAGCCGAACAACGTGTCACCTCGGGTCACAGGATGGTGGCAACTACGTCGTCGGCAGCTTCCGCATCATCGCGCTGCCTGTTGTCCGAGCATAACCCCCACGCTCGGGGGATGTCGCGGTCAAAAGGTCACGAGATGGTCACCTCGTGGCTGCTGCGGGGCTACTTGTTGACGTACGAGTTGACGCCCCACCACACCAAAGCGCCCACGGCCGCCGCTTTCACCACGGCGAGAGTGACGGTCGCGACGGGGTGTTCGCGCGAGAAGCGGCGCAGTTTCGTCACCGCGCTGTCGGTGGCCTTCGAGACCTGCTTGGGAACGTTGGTCTTGTCTTCGATGGCAGCGAGCGCGGCCTTCAACTCTGCCCGGGCCCTCTCGACCGGGTCCGTGAGCGACAGGTCTACCGCTGTCTTGGGAACGCCGGTCTCAGAGCTCATCACGGATCTCCTTGATGTCTTGGCT
Organism: Microbacterium sp. F2; assembly: GCF_052274505.1. Taxonomy (NCBI): domain Bacteria; kingdom Bacillati; phylum Actinomycetota; class Actinomycetes; order Micrococcales; family Microbacteriaceae; genus Microbacterium; species Microbacterium sp. F2. Next base: position 87,213 of record NZ_JBNVBV010000003.1, on the reverse strand, counting down.
GACAGCCTGGGCGGGGTTACGCCTGCGGGTGAGCTTCCGGAATCTCAGCACGCCGAGCAGGGCGAACACGATAGTCACGACGAGGAGGGCGGCGAACACGACCAGCGCCGACAGCCACACCGGCCACCACGACGAGAGCCCGGCGATCAGGAAGGTACCGAACACCGGCAACGACCAGAACAGCACGAACAGGGCGACGAGGAACAGGACGACGCCGATCCCGGCATCCTTCCCCGCCTGCCGCGCCCATGCCTTCGCGGCATCGACCTCGGCGACAATCAGGTTCCGTATCAGTTCCGGAAGCTCGCCGAGGAGCGAGAGAAGGGAATCGTTCGCCCGATCGCGGAATTCTCGAGGGGCGCTCATGTCACTCCTTGCCGGCTGCCTTGGCGATGTCGTCGATCGCCTCGTCGGCTGCCTGCTTCACAGCGTCGGCAGACGTGTCGGCTGCGCTGCTGACGGCATCCACGGAGTCTTTCCCGGCCTTCACCGCGGCGTCGAGCCGCTCGCCCGCGGTCCCCTTCGAGGTGGCAGCCTTGGTCACCTTGACCGCCGAGTCCCAAAGGGTGCTCGGCAACGCCATCGCGCTGGACTTCGCGAAGTCCTTCGCTTTGCCCACCTGCTTCTGCACGGGCTCCATGTTCCAGACCTTCAGAGCCTGGGACTTGATCTGCTCGTATCTCTGCCGACCGGCACGCGACCCGAGCACGTAGCCCACGGCGAGTCCGACGACGAGTCCTGCTTTGCCCCTCATGGGGTCTCCTCACGCTTGTCGAGCGGGTGGTCCTCACCCAGCGTAACGCCATCGGCATGCGTCCCCCACAGGAGGTTGACACGGAGCCGCTCAGCCTCCTCGCGCGCGTGCGCGACGACGCGCGCGAGGCCCGGGCCCGACACCCACGCACCCACGAGGCCGAGCCCGCGCACTTTGCCTACCCGCTCTCGCAGCGTCTGGGCTGCCTCGTCTCGCCCCCGCATCACGGCGGCCGGCGGCTGCACCCACCGGTCTCGACGCGCTTCGACAACCGCGTCAGCGGGTAGACCGAGCAAGGCTTCAGCCTCACGCGCCGCCTTGACGAAAACGTCGTCGTCACTGAGCGCGGCAGTCGGGGGCGCGGTCTCGAGGTCACCATACGTGAGGCGGGCCACGCGCACCCCGGTGACAGTACCGGTCCAGCGCGCGGTCTCGTCCGACGCGACAACCGGTTCGGTTGCGGGGTTCAGCGTGAAGACGGTGGTGTGCTGCTCCTCGGGTGCCGGCGCGGAGGCGACGAGCGTGACGACATCCTGCACGAGTTCGCGCGTCAGGAGCTCAGGGACGGAGAAGGGCACGAGGCGGGTGGCGTCGGCAGCTTCCGTTGCGACGATCACGGCGTCAGCGGCCAGTGTCTGCGTCTCATCGACGGTATCCAGGGTGACGGTCCAGGAACCGCCCGAGGACGTGAGCTGGGATACTCGCGCCCCGGTGATGACAGAAGCCCCGTAGTCGCCAAGGCGCGCGATCAGGGCATCGACCAGACGTGTCGGTCCGCCCACCAGGCCATGGATCGGCGGAACCCCTGACTCGTCGTCGGCGACCGCCAGCAATTCGCCAGCCGCGGCGGCGAGCGATCCGGTTCGCGTCAGTGCCGAACTCAGTCCGGGCGCGATGAGGCCGACATCCACCGCGTCGGGGACCAGTCCGTACCGGGCCCGCATCAGCGGGGCAACGAGCCGGTTGTGAATCTGCCCGCCCATGCGACGACGAACGAGTGTGCCGAGGTTGCGTTCTTTCCCGATGGTCAGCGGCGGGCGCAGCCGGTCGAGATAGGCCCGCCAGGTGCCGGCCCACCCGATCACGCGGCGCACCATCGGATCCCACGGATTCGCCGGTATGCCGGCCACGGTCTGCTCCGGGTAGGGCTGGACCCCACCGGAAACCGCGACCCAGACATCCGCGTTCGCCGGCTCGACCACCTCATCGCCGAGACCCAGTTCCGCCACGAGCGCGTCGACTGCACCGTTTCGGGTAGCCCAGCCCGTGGCGCCGAGGTCGACAGCGATACCCGCGACCTCGGCGCGCGCGATGGCACCGCCGAGACGCTCGGATGCTTCAACCAGCGTCACCTGCAGCCCGACCTTCGCGCACTCCAGCGCGGCAACCAGTCCGGCGATGCCACCGCCGACAACGACGACGTGCTCGGATCTGGCGTGTTCGACCAGCTTCTCGAACGCGGATTCGGCCATTCCTCCATCCTCCACCATCCGCGCGAGCCCCAATCCCAGCCGAGTTGTCCTTCACCCACGCGAGTTGTCCTTCCTCCGCGCGAGTTGTCCTTCCTCCGCGCGAGTTGTCCTTCACCCACATCGAGCAACTAAGGACAACTCGACTCAAGGAAGGACAAGTCGGCTGAAAGGAGGACAAGTCGGCTGAGCGAAGGACAACTGGGCTGAGAGAGGGATCCGCCCGTGGAACACTGATGACATGGAGTTGCACATCACCGGCGACGAGGCTGCTGACCGTCTGCTGTCGGATGACCCGCTGGCCCTCCTGATCGGGATGCTGCTTGACCAGCGTGTGCGATAACCATTGGCAATCGCGACGACCGCGTGCGACCACCGCCTGCTTGAGGGGCTCGCGGGCGGATGAGTCCTCGAGCCGCTCGTGGCGGCGTTCAGTCTGCTGACGTCGCGTCCCTGGGGAGCTCCACGATGTTGGCGCTGATGCCGGACAGGAAGTGGCCGCCGAGCGGGGACAGAGAGAGCTCCTTTCGCTTGGCCCCGGTGCGAGGGGCGTCGACAGCCTTGCTCACGAGGAGCCCGGAGTCCTCGAGGCGTTTCACCGTGCGATACAGGCCCCTCTCAGTCACGTGCCAGCCGGAAGCGGCGGCGAGATGAGTGGTGAGGTCATTGACGGTGACCGGTTGATGAATGGACGTCAGTCGCAGAAGGATCGGGGCAAGCATGGCCTTCTTATAGGTCTCCACCCATGACTCGATTCGGCTTGTCACCCACTCTTCATTCTCATCGGGGTGCGCCATGTTCACACCTCAATCTTCCCAGCCGCGGCCCAGAATGGCCCCAATCAGGTGAATGAGCAGCCCCAGCCCCCACACTGAGCTCATCACAAGCGTTGCTCCGAACCACGGCGTAGCGAGCAGGTCATGGGCTGCGAGCTGGAAGCCATCAGCCTCACCAGCCAGGGCGACACTGCGGATGGCTGCGTGCAGATTGAAGGATGACGTGATGACGACGAAAGCGACCGCGTGCGCGACGACTTGCCCGAAGCGCACCCGTCGAAGTTCGCGGCGGTTGGACCACAGCCAGACGACGATCCCAAGCGCGACTGCGGCGGTAAGGAGGCCAGCGAGGAGCCCGATCTGACCGCCGGTCAGAGCGATCACCGTTTGCACGCCCGCCATCGCAATAAACAGGATCAGCGCATAGGGCAGTAGAAGTCGGCGTGCGTTGACGGAAGTTTGATTTGTTGTCATATGGGTACTGTACCAGAAGTACAGTACCTTCGAGTAGGCACGACCTTGAACGCCGCAACACCTACCGGCATCGCCCCGTGGCTCACGACCTTTACCGCTCGCCAAGTCCACTAGGCCTCGATGTCAGACTGGGTGCATGACGCTCCACATCACCGGCGATGCCGACGCCGACCAACTGCTGACCGACAACCCGCTCGCCCTCCTGATCGGGATGCTGCTCGATCAGCAGATCGCGATGGAGACCGCCTTCACAGGCCCGAAGAAGATCAGGGAACGAACGGGAGAGCTCTCCGCATCCGCCCTGGCGGCGTACGCCCCCGAAGCATTCGTCGAGGTGTTCCGCCAGACCCCGGCCGTGCACCGGTTTCCGGGATCGATGGCGGGCAGGGTGCAGGCGCTGTGTGAGGCGGTCGCGACCGACTGGGATGACGATGCCGCCGAGATATGGACGCGGGGCGAACCCGATGGCGCCGAGGTGTTGAGACGACTGAAGAAGCTGCCCGGGTTCGGGGAGCAGAAGGCGAAGATCTTCCTCGCCCTGCTGGGAAAGCAGTACGGGTACGACGGGGACGGATGGCGCGAGGCCTCCGCTCCCTACGGCGAAGAAGGGTCCTTCCGCAGCGTCGCTGACATCACCAGCCCCGAGTCCCTTGCGAAGGTGCGAGAGCACAAGAAGGCGATGAAGGCTGCCGCCAAGGGCTGATACTCACCCTCGATTCCGCAGCCTGTGTCAGGCGCCGGTGAGGCGCTCGCCGAGGTAGGTTTCGACGTTCTCGAGCGGCACGCGCTCCTGGGCCATCGTGTCGCGGTCACGCACAGTGACGGCGTCATCCTCGAGGGAGTCGAAGTCGACGGTGACGCAGAACGGGGTACCGATCTCGTCCTGTCGGCGGTAACGGCGACCGATCGCGCCTGCATCGTCGAAATCGACAGCCCAGTGCCCGCGCAAGCGATCAGCCAGTCCGCGGGCGAGCGGCGACAGGGCCTCGTTACGCGACAGCGGCAGCACGGCGACCTTGACCGGCGCCAGGCGCGGGTCAAGCTTCAAGACGGTCCGGGTGTCGGTGCCACCCTTCGCGTTGGGAACCTCTTCTTCGCGGTAAGCGTCGACGAGGAACGCCATCATGGCGCGAGTAAGCCCGAACGAAGGCTCGATGACATACGGGGTGTACTTCTCGCCCGAGGCTTGGTCGAAGTAGGTCAGGCTCTGCCCGGATGCCTCGGCATGGCTCTTCAGGTCGTAGTCGGTGCGGTTGGCGACCCCCATGAGCTCGCCCCACTCCTTGCCCGGGAACCCGAAGCGGTACTCGACGTCAATCGTGCCGGCGGAGTAGTGGGCGCGATCCTCCTCGGGCACATCGAAACGCCGCATGTTCGCTGGGTCGATACCGAGGTCGGTAAACCAGTCCCAGCACGCCTCGACCCAGTGGTCGAACCACTCCGGAGCCTCGGCCGGGGGTGTGAAGTACTCGATCTCCATCTGCTCGAACTCGCGGGTTCGGAAGATGAAGTTGCCGGGGGTGATTTCGTTGCGGAACGCCTTGCCGACCTGACCGATCCCGAAGGGCGGCTTCTTGCGGCTCGCGGTGAGCACGTTCGTGAAGTTCACGAAGATGCCCTGCGCGGTTTCGGGGCGGAGGTAGTACAGGCCCGACTCGTCGTCGACGACCCCGAGGTAGGTCTTGACCAGACCCGAGAACGCGCGGGGTTCGGTGTACTGGCCCTTCGTGCCGCAGTTGGGGCACGGCACGTCGGCCAGCCCGTTCTCGGCGGTGCGACCCTTGCGCGCCTCGAAGTCCTCGATGAGGTTGTCGGCGCGGAACCGCTTGTGGCACTGCAGGCACTCGACGAGGGGGTCGGTGAAGGTCGCGACGTGCCCGGATGCCTCCCACACGCGCTTGGGCAGGATGATCGAGGAATCGAGGCCGACCATGTCGCCGCGCCCGCGGACGAAGGTCTGCCACCACTGCCGACGGATGTTCTCCTTGAGCTCGGTGCCGAGGGGGCCGTAGTCCCATGCGGAGCGGGATCCCCCGTAGATCTCGCCTGCTTGGAAGACGAACCCGCGATGACGGGCGAGGGCGATCACTTTGTCGAGGCGGGACTGCTCGGCCACGGAGGAACTCCTGGGTCGGGGATGCGCTGCGCGCGAGGGTATCGCGGATGCCGCGACATCCGACGATTCTATCCGCCGCGACTCACAGGCCGCGTGCCGTACGCGACCGCGATGCTACTGCGTGATCGGCGCGACGACGTAGAGCAGCTGCGCCGTGCCGTCTTCCTGCTCGAGCAGAGTGACACCCACGGTGTAGTCCGAACCGGTGAACGACCAGATCTTCATCCCGCCGAAGTCGGACTCTGAGTCTGTCGTGTACTGAGACTTCAGTTGCTCGATGATGCCCTCCCCGTCGGAGACGCTCGGCAGGGTGTAGGTGACCGTGTAACCACCGTCGACCGCGAGTGCGGCCAAAGGTGATCCGGAGGGAAGCGGGATATCGGAGGGGAACCCCTCCGGCACGCTCGCACCGTTGCCGGCATCCACATCGACGCCGGTGGCGCCTTCGATGGCGTCCTCGACGGTGTTGTTGATGAGCTGCTCGACCGGGTTCACGCACCCGGTGAGGGCGATGGCTCCGACACTCAGCATGAGCGCGGCAGCGACGATTCGGGTCTTCATTGGTTGTCCTCCCCGGGAGCGCGCCGACGCTGAAATCGGCGTTCATCGACTCCCACCTCTGAGTGTGCCGACCCGCTCACCGCGCCGCAAGTGTCGTGATCACGCGGATCGAGAACTGCTCGAGGTCCCCGCGATGCCCAGCATCCGGGCGACTTCGCCGGAGCGCTGCGAGAACCCGATGAGATCGTCATCGTCGGCAGACGGCTGGAGCACCACGGTGGTGGCACCCGCCGCGAAGAAGGCCTCGACAGTCTCGGCGACGACCGAAACGTCGCCGACGACCCGATTGCGCTCGGCCGGGTCACCGGACGCCACAGAATCCTCCGTGAAGTGAGTGAGGAGGTACACCACGACGCAATGTTCGTCGGCGTGCTCGGCCGCCGCCGTGCGCACCCGGATCACCGCCTCGCGCAGCCGACTCGCACTCCAGCCCGAGGGGATGACGGTGCCATCCGCGAGAGCGCCCGAACTGTCGAGGGTCTTGGGGCCTTCGGCTGCAGCAAGAACCGGAATGGCGATCGCCGGCGGCCAGTCCAGGGCCACATCGTCGAGCCGCACATAGCGCCCGTCGATCGTGACGCGCTCCCCGGCAAGCAGGGCTCGCAGCGTCGGGAGATACTCCGCCATCAGGGTGAGAGGCGATGCGTGCCGCGCGCCGACCTGCGCCATCCAGCTCTGCACCCCGTGGCCCACGCCGCCGATAATGCGCCCGGGGAACAGCCGCGAGAGGGTGGCGAGCTCCATGGCCGTCAGCGCGACGTTTCGAAGCGGCATGGGCAGCACCCCGATGCCGACGGTGAGCTCGGTCGTTGCGGCGAGCGCCACGGCGGCCGAAGCTATACCGGACTCTCGGAAGCAGTCCTCCCACAGCCAGAGTTCGGGTACTCCCGCGTCCTCCACCGACTGGGCTACCTCCCGAAGGCGTTCAGGTGGAAAGGCAGGTTCGAACACGACACCGAGAGAGCGCATGAGCCCAACGCTAGAACCACGCGGCGACATTGCGCGGAATCTAGGAGCCGAACCCGCAGTACGCCGCCACGGCGCTCAGGATCTCGGCGCGCATGTCGGGCGACGCCGCCAGCTCGATCTGGCCGGCCTCGCCGCCGACGGTGACATCCACCGTGAAGATCGTGCCGCGCTTGTCTTCCTGCACGGCATGGGCGTCGCAGCGGAACGGTTCGAGCGCGATCTCCACGTCGCGTGGGGCGGTGTCGCCGGCAGCGAGCTGAATCTGCAACGGCAGCGCGGCATCCGCTCCTGTGCCCGCAGCGCCGAAGCCGAGGAGGTTGGTCGGTCGTATCGCGTCGATGGTGGCACCGCCCGCGCCGGTCGGAAGAGCCTCGAGGGTGAGGATGCCGACACCTCCGCCCGCACCGGCCTCGAAGCTCGTAAACGAGACAGCGGCTGCTTCGCCGAGCGCGCCGGCGAAGCACTCGCGCGCGTGCATTGCCGGCAGGAAATCGAGTGCGTCGGGAAGGTCTGCCCGCGCGACTCCGGAGCGAGCGTCCATGCGCCACGAGAACTCCACCGTCGACGCCGCCTCGTCGGGAACATCACAGGCCGGACCTGGGAGCTGGATACGAATGCCGACGGTACTGCCGGGGGCGATGACGCTCGTGCGTTGCAGCACGCGGTCGGCATCCGACTCAAAACGCGGGTCACTTACAGAGAGGGCCTCGACGCTCAGTGTCGAGTCGGTGCCGTTAGTGATCTCGACCTGGGCCTGATGCAGCGCGACATCCGACCGCTGCTGCACGAGCCGCACGCTCACCCCGTCAGGAAGGTCCTCGCTGGGGGCTGCCGACGCACACGCGGCCAGCCCCAGGACCAGCGCAGCACCCAGCATCCCGCCACCGATAAGACGCCGGCGCTGCGTGGTGGCGGCCTGGCCGGTCACCGGCGGAGCACCTCGCGGGCCACGGTCATATCCTCCAGTGCGACAGGGTCGATCTCGACCCCGAGCCCGGCTCCCGTGGGCACCCGCACGTGCCCGTCCTCGAGGACGGCGGGCTCGGTGACGATATCGCGGTCGTAGAACCGGGAGGATGCCGAGACATCGCCCGGCAGCGTGAATCCGGGGAGGGCCGCAAGCGCAGCGTTCGCGGCGCGACCTATGCCCGTCTCGAGCATCCCGCCGCACCAGACCGGAACGGCGGCCGTCCGGCACAGGTCGTGGATACGCACAGCCTCGAGGTAGCCGCCTACACGTCCCGCCTTGATGTTGATGACGGATGCCGAGCCGAGGGCGAGCGCATCGGCGGCGGCCTTCGACGACACGATCGATTCGTCCAGGCACACGGGGGTTCGCAGGCGCTGGGCGAGTCTCGCATGGTCGACGAGGTCGTCCTCCTGCAGGGGCTGCTCGATCAGGAGCAGGTCGAACCTGTCGAGCTCGGCGAGGGTGTCGGCATCGGCGACCGTGTAGGCAGAGTTCGCGTCGACCTGCAGCGGGATGTCACCCAAGGCATCCCGGACCGCCGCCGTGTCGGCGATGTCGCGACCAGGCTTGATCTTTATCTTGATGCGCACGTAGCCCTCGTCGAGGTATCCCCGAACGGAGTCGACCAGAGCGGACGGATCTCGCTGGATGCCGACACTCACGCCCGAAGGCACCCTGTCCCGTATGGCGCCCAGATGCGCGCCGAGCGAGGTGCCCGCCGATCGCAACGACGCGTCGAGGATCGCGAGTTCGAGCCCCGCTTTCGACATCCGGTGCCCGACGAAAGGCTCGAGGACGGAGGCGACGTCTTCGGGGGCGAGAGTGTGCTGATCCAACAGGGCGGGAATCAGAAAGCGCAGCGCGACGTCCCACGCCCCCTGCGTGTACTCGCTCGAGTACAGTGGCGACTCCTGCGTGACGATCTCACCCCAGCCGTCTCCGTCCGAGGTGAGCGCACGGACGACAATGACCTCGCGTACCGTCTCGGTGCCGAAGGATGTCGTGAACGGCGACACGAGCGGCAGGTGAAGCACGCGCAGCTCGATCCCCTCGAGCGCGACCTTCGGGGCGGGCTGTGCGATCGGCATGCGGCAAGGCTAATCCTCGTTAGGCCAGATCGTTCAGTCGCGCCATATTGCGGGTCACCCAACCCACACCCCACACGAAGGCGCGACCGAAACCGGCCCGCACGACTCAGGCGTCGACGATGAGATAGCCCCGACGCTCGTCGAAGCCGCCGACGCGGCGTCCGGCCGCCAGATGCGTCATCAGGGCATCGCGCACGCGTCGCCGCTCGACGGCCGCAGCTTCGGGTTCGCGCCGCCGCAGCGCCTCGATGTCGCGGGGAATGGCCACGGATGCCCGAACCTCGGCATCCGGCGGCGTAGGAACCGGCGGCGCCGCCAGTGCCCACGACACCATCAGCCGATCGGACTCGTCGCCACGGTTCACCCCGTCATCCATCGCGCCGTAGTGGTCCACGAGGTACTCCGTGACGCGCGCACCGAGCACGGCGAGATTGAAGTGGGCGTTTCGCGACACGAGCGGATCGAAGGTCCACGTCACATGCCCGATGCCGCGGCGCAACCCCCACTCCCGCTGGTGCTGCTTCAGCATCCGTCCGAAGCCCTGGCCCTGGGCGCTCGGCAGGAGGCCGGTGATGTGCGAGTGCATCGACCGAGCAGCGGGTTCGGCGAAGAAGGCGACGGATGCCCCCACCATGCGCTCACCCTCGAAGAGCCCCACCGCGTAGTTACCCGAGTGAGCGAGGGCACGCAACAGGTTCGGCGGCATGCCGGTGCGATCACCGCCCCACACTTCCGACAGCACAGCCGACGCCTCGAACACCTCGGCGACGGTGTCGAGCTCGCGGATGCTGAGCTGGGGCGATGCAGCGTCGCTCACGAGGCCCTCGATGTGGGCACAACGGGGATCGAGCCGGTCGGGGTGAGTTCGACGCCCGCAGTGATGACGTGCTCGGCGAACAGGCCCGGCCAGGCCATGACCCCGTAGGGCGTGCGGGCCACGATGAGGCGACTGTTCGGCATGAGCTCGTTGAGCCGGCTCGCGGTACGAAGCGGATGCGTCGGGTCGCCGGTCCACGCGAGGATCAGCGTCGGCACATCGATGCGGGCGAGCTCTTCCTTCGGTGGCAAATCGGCTGTCGCCGCTCCTCGGAGCACCGTCGGCAGGAGCGACTCATCGACCGCCGGAAGCGACTCGGGAGCATCCGCGAGGGCCGGCGGGACGGGAGCGGTGGAACCGAGCTTGACGAAAGCCTCGACACCGTGCCGTTCGATGAGATCAGCGTTCGTGCGATACACCTCGGCCTGCGCCCGCCTCGTTCCCCATGCCGTTGGCGGCACCATCAGGGTCAGGCTCGCGAAGCGCACCGGATCCTTCAGCGCCGCATGCAGCATCGTGCCGGTTCCCATAGACGGGCCGACGCCGTGGACCGCTTCACCGGGGGCGACGGCATCCAACACCGCCAGAAGGTCGTCGGCGAGGTTGTCCCACCGGTAGTCGGCTGGGTCTGCGGTGCCCGTCGAACCGCCATGACCGCGGGCGTCGAGCCGAAGAATCCGGTGACCCCGAAGCGCCCGGCCGAGGTCGAGTCCGAGGTGGCTGTCGCGGCTGCGGCTGGACATCAGCCCGTGCAGCTGAACGACGAGGGGACCGTCATCACCGGTCACATCGAAGTCGAGTGTGGCGCCTCGAATCCGCAGCGTGCTCACGTGCCCTCCCGGGCGTCCTCTGTGCGAAACGGTTGCCGCCTAGACTACGCGCGATGCGCTTGACGAACGTCGCCCGAATGACGCTGCCCCCGGGCCGAGTCCGCAGCCTCGTGTTCCCGGCCGAGGCGCTGCCAGACGCGGAGCCGTTGACCCTGTCGTTCGACCAGGGCCGACATGTCGCTGAAGGGGATCGCCCCGGGTCATGGATGGCGATCTCGTTTCGCCTGCGCACACCGGCGGCCCCCGACGAGATCGCTGACGCGTGGGCTGCCGTCGTCGACCGACACGGCACCCTGAGCACCGTGTTCGACCGAGACGTGAACGGAGCCGTGCAGGTGCGACCGGCACGACTGGGTGTCGGTCGATGGGTGACGCATCCGGCGCCGCCCGAGCGGCTGACGCGCGAAGTACTACGCGAGGTGCTCGACGACGGATGCCGCCCCTTTGCCACCCCCTCTCACCGGCTGTGCCTGATCGAACCCGGCGGCGGTGCTGATCCGACGATCGTGATCGCCTCCGACCACGCTCACGTCGACATGTGGTCTCTTCTCGTGCTTGCGCGGGACCTCGCCGAGGTCGTCGACGACGAGCGGGAGGACCGGGCACCGGGTGCTGCGCTGCCGGCAGCGCGAGCATTCGCCGACCACTCCGCAGAGCTTGCAGCCCGCCCGCCGGCGCCGGGAGACATCACGACCCGGTGGGCCGAGATCCTCGACGCCGAGGGCGGTCAGATGCCGCTGTTCCCCCTGACCCTGGGCGACGTCGCTGCAGCACGATCCGAGATCGTCGATGTGCGCGACGTGTTCGACGGCGCCGAGTTCGAGACCTTCTGCGAACGCGCCGCAGCCGCCGGAGTCAGGGCGATCGCCATCGCGGTGTCCGTCATGACACGCGTGAGCCTGGCGATGGGTGACCAACCACTGCGAGCTGTGTTCCCCGTCCACAGCCGGCACGACCCGCAGTGGCACGACTCGGTCGGCTGGTTCATCACGAACGCGGTGATCGAGTCATCCGACCCCTCTCCCCTGGCGTGCGCCCACGCCGTGAAGGAAGCGATCGGCCTCGGCTCGCATCCGCTCGGCCCGATCCTCGATCCGTATGGCGGCATGCCGGCAACCCCCGGAATGTTCGCGGTCTCGTGGCTCGATACCGGGCGACTCCCGATCGCGCCGGGCCGGCTCCGCGACATCCAGTACGTGTCTGCGGTCGTGCGCACCGACGGCGTCATGATCTGGTTCATCGCTAACAACACCGGCCTGCACCTGCGGTGCCGCTACCCCGATACGCCGGAGGCACGGCGCAACGTCGGGGCGTGGCTGGATGCCGTCCACTCCGGGCTGCGCGAAACGATCGGCGCGTGATCGGTTCGGTCGCGCCGTCATGAGGGCGAAACCATAACGCACCCGCGGCGCGGCGCGGCGCGGCGCGACCGAGGCTGACCTGTGCCCGGAGCAGGCGCTAGCCTGAGGCCCATGACGGCACCGACGCCCGAGGCCACGACGCCCACCGACACCCGCTTCTTCGGCCAGCCGCGGGCCCTCGCCACGATCTTCGGCGTCGAGATGTGGGAGCGCTTCAGCTTCTACGGCATGCAGGGGATCCTGCTGATCTACCTCTACTACTCGGCCGCGCAGGGTGGACTCGGGATCGACGAGGGGGTCGCGACCGGGATCGTCGGCGCGTACGGCGGCGCCGTCTACCTCTCGACGATCCTCGGCGCGTGGATCGCCGACCGGATACTCGGCTCGGAGCGCGTGCTGTTCTACAGCGCCGTGGTCATTATGCTCGGCCACATCGCCCTCGCGCTGCTGCCGGGACTGCTCGGCGTTGGCGTCGGCCTGGTGCTGGTCGCCGTCGGATCGGGAGGCCTCAAGGCCAACGCGACCTCGGTCGTAGGCACGCTCTACACGACGGACGACCCGCGCCGGGATGCCGGCTTCTCGCTCTTCTACCTGGGCATCAACCTCGGCGCCTTCCTCGGCCCGATCCTGACGGGCCTGCTCCAGTCGACTGCCGGTTTCCACTGGGGCTTCGGCCTCGCGGCTGTGGGGATGGCGATCGGTCTGATCCAGTACACCCTCGGTCGCAAGCGGATCCCGGCCGAGGCATCCGTCGTGCACAACCCGCTGCCTCGCAATCGCTACGCCCTCATGATCGGCGTTGCCGTGGGCGCAGTCATCGTCATCGCGATCCTGACGTTCGCGCGCGTGATCCGAGCAGACAACCTTGCCGATGTCGTCATCCTCGTCTCCCTCGCGGCGACGATCGCCTACTTCGTCGTGATCCTGAGCTCGCGCAAGGTGACAGCGGTCGAACGTTCGCGGGTGGTCGCGTTCATCCCGTTGTTCATCGTGAGCGTCGGGTTCTGGTCGCTGTACCAACAGCAGTTCACGGTCATGACGGTCTATTCCGACAAGCGCTTGAACCGAGACCTGTTCGGCTGGGAGATGCCGGTGCCGTGGGTGCAGTCGATCAACCCGATCTTCATCATCATCCTCTCGGGAGTCTTCGCGGCTCTGTGGACCAAGCTCGGCACACGCCAGCCGTCGACGCCCGTGAAGTTCGGACTCGCGGCCATCATCATGGGCGCCGCGTTCCTGCTGTTCCTGCCCTGGGCGGGAGGCGGTGAGAACACGACACCGCTCCTCGCGATCATCGGCATCCTGTTCGTGTTCACCGTCGCCGAACTCCTGCTCTCGCCGATCGGATTGTCGATCACGACCAAACTCGCTCCCAGTGCCTTCCGCACGCAGATGGTGGCCCTCTTCTTCCTGTCGGTTGCTCTGGGAACCGCGATCGCGGGCTGGCTCGCGCAGTTCTACGACCCACGCAACGAGGTGCCGTACTTCTCGAGCCTCGGGATCGCCGCGATCGTCTTGGGCGTCGCGCTGCTGCTGGCCGTGAAGCCCGTCCTGAAGCTGATGAAGGGCGTGCGCTGAGTCCAGCACGATCGGTGGCTGCGATCGACACACGAAGACCGATGGCACAGATCGGCGCTGCAGGGAGTGAGGACGAGCGCAGCACACGAGAGAATCGGTCCATGCCCACAGCCCAGCTTCCCCTCGATCACGCGTGCCTCATCGTCCACGGCACGGACTCCCCCGGCATCGTCGCGGCGGTCTCGGCTCTGATCACGCGGCAGGGCGCGAACATCGTGCAGTTCGATCAGTACTCCGACAACCCTGCCGGCGGCGCCTACTTCCAGCGCGTCGTCTTTCACCGGCCAGGCCTGCGCGAGGCACTGCCCGCGATCGAAGCGGACCTCGACGAGACTCTCGGCACCGGGTTCGATCTTCACTGGTCGATCACCGATCAGTCGGTCCCGAAGCGGATGGCGATCCTCGCCTCGAAGCAGGACCACTGCCTCCTCGACCTGCTGTGGCGGCACCGCCGGGGCGAGTTGCCGGTGGAGATCCCCGTCGTCATCTCGAACCACACGGATGCCGAGGCTGATGTCGAGGGGTTCGGCATCCCGTTCGTGCACGTGCCCTCGGTCGCCGGACCCGACAAGAGCGCCAGCGAAGCGCGCATCCTCGAGGTGCTGGCGAACGCGGGCGCCGACTTCGTCGTTCTGGCGCGCTACATGCAGATCCTCAGCGGCGAGTTCCTCGAGCGCGTGGGCGTGCCCGTGATCAACATCCACCACTCGTTCCTTCCCGCCTTCATCGGTGCCCAGCCGTACCGCCAGGCCAAAGCCCGGGGCGTGAAGCTCATCGGGGCAACGTCGCACTACGTGACGACCGACCTCGACGAGGGACCGATCATCGAGCAAGACATCGTGCGGGTCACGCACGCCCAGACCGCCGCCGACCTGGAGCGACGCGGCGCAGACGTCGAACGCGCCGTGCTCTCGCGCGCCGTGCTCTGGCACGCGCAAGACCGTGTCATCCGTCACGGAAACCACACCATCGTCTTCTGACCGCTCGCCCTCCCCGGCGCACATTGTCGCGACAACGAGGCGCCGGATAGGCTCACGGAGTCCCCCCATCTCGAGGAAGAGGCAGCTCATGGCCATTGCCGTAACGAATCCTGCGACCGGCGAAGTCATCGAGACCTTCGAGCCGCACGATGAGGCCGAGGTCGAACGTCGCATCGCGGCAGCTCAATCGGCATTCGTGGCGCTGCGCGACACGACGTTCGCCGAGCGCGCGGGATGGATGCGCCGCGCCGCCGAACTGCTGGAAGCCGATGTCGACGAGATGGCGCGCACCATCACGATCGAGATGGGGCGCCCCCTCGCCCAGTCTCGAGCCGAGGTGCTCAAGTGCGCTCGGGGATGCCGGTTCTACGCCGACAACGCCGAGGACTTCCTCGCAGCCGAGACGCTCGCTGACCCGTCCTCGGTGAAGGCGTCCGCGGCCGGAACCCGCTGGGCGCCGCTGGGCATCGTGCTCGCCGTCATGCCGTGGAACTATCCGCTGTGGCAGGTCATGCGCTTTGCCGCCCCGGCACTCATGGCTGGCAATACGGGGCTACTCAAGCACGCTTCGAACGTTCCCCGCTCGGCGCTCTACCTCGACACACTGTTCGAGCGCGCCGGTTTCCCCGTCGGCTCGTTCCACACGCTGCTCATCCCGGCATCCGGGGTCGAGCGGGTCCTGCGCGACTCACGGGTGGTTGCGGCCACGCTCACCGGATCGGAACCCGCGGGCCGATCTTTGGCCTCGATCGCGGGCAGCGAGGTCAAGCACGTCGTGCTCGAACTCGGCGGCTCGGATCCGTTCGTGGTTATGCCGACGGCGGACCTCGAGGCGGCGGCATCGGTCGCGGTGACCGCACGCAACCAGAACAACGGACAGTCCTGCATCGCAGCCAAGCGGTTCATCGTCCACACTGACATCTACGACGATTTCGTGGCGCGGTTCGTGGAGAAGACCGCAGCGCTGCGCGTCGGCGACCCCCTCGACGAGGGCACCGACGTGGGACCCGTTGCGACCGAAAGTGGCCGGGACGAACTCGCTGAGCTCGTCGATGATGCCCTCTCGCGCGGCGCCGAGGCGTTGACCGGCGGCTCGGTCCCCGACCGACCGGGCTGGTTCTACCCGCCGACGGTCCTCGCCGGTATCACGCGGGATATGCGCCTGTTCCAGGAGGAGGCCTTCGGCCCTGTAGCCACGGTGTTTCGCGTCGACTCCCGTGAGGAGGCCGTCGAGATCGCCAACGCGACGACGTTCGGGCTGTCCTCCTCGCTGTGGAGCACCGACGACGACGAGATCGAGTGGTTCGTCGACCGCATCGAAGCCGGCGCCGTGTTCGTCAACGGCATGACCGTCTCGCACCCGGAATTGCCGTTCGGGGGCATCAAGAACTCTGGCGTCGGGCGAGAGCTTGCCGCTGCCGGCATCCGTGAGTTCATGAACCTGAAGACGGTCTGGCGCGCCTGAGGTTCGTCGTCAGGGAAGGATGACGATCTTGCCCGGCTCGTGTGAGGACTCGAGCGCCTGGAACGCCTCCACCACGTCGTCCAGCGGGTACGTGGCCACAACCGGGAAGACGATTGTGCCGGCCGCGATGTCCTCGCCGAGAGCGCGGAGGTTCTCGGGGGTGCGGGCTGCCCGCTCGACGTTATGCGCGCCGAGCTCGTCGAGGGCCGCATAGGCGGCGATCGCGACCATCCGGTCAGCGGCAACGCCGAGGGCAACACCGGCATCGAGCGCATCGCGGCCGTGGCAGTCCATGACCGCGGTGATCTCGCCGAGGTCACGCACTCGGTCGGCGAGACCCGTGCCGTACTCAACCGGCTCGACACCGAGCGACCGCAAGAAGTCGTGGTTGGCCACGGATGCCGAACCGATCACCCGCGCGCCGCGGGCGATCGCAAGCTGCGACGCCACGAGCCCGACAGCGCCGCTCGCGCCGCCCACCAGCACGACATCGTCCTCGCCGACCGGCACCGTAGCCAGACACGAAACCGCCGTGAGACCGGCAACATGCAGGCCACCCGCCACCTCGACCGCGAGCCCCTCGGGCCGCCGTGCGATCTCTGCGGCATTCGCGATCACCTGCTCGGCGATCGCACCCGCAGCGCGACCCATGACGGCATCCCCGACAGCGACCGGCGTGCCATCCGGGTAGGCAGCCCCCTCACCGACCGCGATGACAGTGCCGGCGAAGTCTCCACCGATGCGTCGCGGGAACGGAGCATCCGACGGAATGAACCCGCCGCGAGCCTTGGCATCGTAGGGGTTCAGCCCGGCAGCTTCGACGGCGACCAGCACCTTCCCGGCTCCTGGGGAGGGCTCCTCTGTCTCCGTGACGAACAGGACTTCCGGCCCCCCGACTTCGTTGTACATCGCTGCGCGGCTCATACCTTGAGCGTAGTCACGCCACTCCGTCTGTGGGCCGAGAGAGGGCTATGCAGATTCGCAGGGATGCCTCGGCCGCTGCACGGCTGAGCGGCGCGTGCCAAGCTGTCGGCATGGCGAATTCGCCCACCGGTGACTCGATGACCGAGCGCATCGTGCGTGTTCTGGAGACGTTCACCTCCGAACGCGCTGTGCAGTCGGCATCCGAGATCGGGCGGCGATCCGGGCTGCCGTCCTCCAGCGCCCACCGCATCGTCGATGATCTGGTCTCGGCAGGTCTGCTCGATCGCGACGAAGACGCCCAGGTGCGCCTCGGCATGCGCCTGTGGGAACTCGCCCTGCGCGGATCCTCGGCGCTGCGCCTGCGCACAGCGGCTCTTCCTCACATGGAGACGGTGCAGGCCACCATCCGCGAGCACACGCAGTTAGCCGTGCGCGAGAAGGATGAGGCGCTCTTCATCGAACGCCTTTCGCATCCGGATGCCGGAGCCAATATCACCCGCATCGCCGGCAGGCTTCCGCTGCACGCCTCATCGTCGGGCCTCGTGCTCCTCGCCTACGCGCCGGCAGCGGTTCGCGCGAGCGTCCTGGGCAGTCCGCTTCGCGCTGTCTCACGTGAGACCATCACCGACCCGCGGATACTCGAGCGCGTCATCGCGGGGATCCGGCGCGACGGTGTCGCTGTCGCTCCCGGCTCGATCCAGTCCGTCTCCACGGGTGTGGCAGTGCCGCTTCGTCACGAGGGTGAGGTCGTGGCCGCGTTGTCTGTCGTACTTCCCCGGGAGGCTGATCCGGCGCCGGCGGTTACCGCGCTGCGTGGTGCTGTTGCGGCGATCGAGAGCGATCTACGGCGGCAGCGGCTCTGACCGCAGGAACTCCCGTTCAATGGGAATCTCGGGGCCGCACCCGGCGGTCTGATGCAGACTCGGCGAAGACCCGCATCCGTCGAAGGAGACGCCATGTCCACCGTCCGCACTCAGGTAGCCATCGTCGGCGCCGGCCCCGCCGGCCTGCTGCTCTCACACCTCCTCGCCGCCCGAGGCATCGAGTCGATCGTGCTCGATCAGCGCTCGCGCGAAGAGATCGAGAAGACAATCCGCGCCGGCATCCTCGAGTACCCCACCGTGCAGCTCCTGGACGAGACCGGCGCATCACCCCGCGTGAAGACCGTGGGCCAGCGCCACGACGGCATCGAGCTGCGCTTCCAGGGCGAGGGTCACCGTATCGACTTCCCCACGCTCACGGGCCGCAGCGTCTGGCTCTTCCCCCAGCACGAAGCCCTCATCGACATGATCGCTGTGCGTCTGGCAGCGGGGCAGGATCTGCGGTTCGGTGTCACTGTCGACCGTGTCGACGACATCGAGACCGATCGCCCCCGCGTGTTTGCGACAAACCCTGACGGTTCGCCACTCGAGATCGAAGCTGACTTCATCGTCGGTGGCGATGGCTCCCGCAGCCTGGTCCGCGCCGCCGTCACGGGATCGTCGACCGGTGGATACTTCCGCGAGTACCCCTTCGCCTGGTTCGGCATCCTGTGCGAAGCGCCGCCCAGCTCCGAGGAACTGATCTACAGCAACTCTCCCAACGGCTTCGCTCTCATCAGCCAGCGCAGCGCCACGGTGCAGCGGATGTACTTCCAGTGCGATCCCGAAACCGACCCGACTGTCATGAGCGAGGCCGAGATCTGGGAGACCCTGCAATCGTGCGTTCCCGGCACGACACTGCAAGAGGGGCCGATCTTCCAGCGCGACGTGCTGCGGTTCCGCAGCTTCGTGGCCTACGAACTGCGCCGCGGACGCGCCGCCCTGGTCGGGGATGCCGCCCACACCGTTCCGCCGACCGGCGCCAAGGGCATGAACCTCGCCGTCGCCGACGTGGTGCTGCTCGACCGCGCGTTGGGCGCGCTACTGAACGAGGGCGACGAGCGACTGCTGGACTCCTACGCCGAGACGGCCCTGCAGCGTATCTGGAAAGCGCAGCACTTCTCGTGGTGGATGACGAGCATGCTGCATCTCACTCCGGAGGCATCCGACTTCGACCGACGCCGTCAGATCGGCGAACTGCGGTCGGTCGTCGAGTCCGAAGCAGGCCAGACCTACCTCGCTGAGGCGTACACGGGCTGGCCGTTCGCGTAGCGAGCAATGCTCAGCGGTCGGGGGCGACCTCGACCGCTCCGGCCATGACGCGAAGCGCGTGCGCGAGGGCTTCACGCTCGGAGCCGTCCAGGGCCCCGAACATCTCGCTCTCGACCTCGCGGGCGATCTCCTGCGCCTGGGCGAGCAGGTCGCGACCAGCCGGGGTTGCGACCACCACGTTGGCTCGCCGGTCGTTGGGGTCGGGCTCACGCTCGACAAGTCCGCGGGACTGGAGCTCATCGATCAGCGCGACGATCTGGCTCGGGTCCAGTCGCAGAAACTCCGAGAGCTCGCGCTGGGACGGACGGGCGTTGTTCACGGCGATCGCCAACACCGAATACGCGCGCACGCGCAGATCGACCGACTGGAGCGCCGCGTTGACCCGCGAGAGCGACACCGCATTCGCGCGCGCCAGCAGGAACGCGAGGTCGTCTCCGACTGGGGTGCGCCACAGACGCTCCGAGCGGACGGGCGGCTCTGTCCCCCGCGCCTGATCGTTTGCTGCGGACACCCGGCGATTGTAGCAATTCGCTGCCGAAAACAATCGTTGAACTTGACAATCATTTGAGGACGCAGCCACAATCCTCACCATGAGCAGCGTCGCCGTACCCCGCACGATCTTCGACGAGTCCCACGCCGACTTCCGAGACACCGTTCGCCGGTTCGTCCAGCGCGAGGTGTCGCCCCACCTGGATGCCTGGACAGAAGCCGGACGCGTCGATCGGACCCTCTTCGCGAAGGCTGGCGAGACCGGACTGCTCGGAATCTCGGCCCCGGCTAGCAACGGAGGCGGGGACGTCGACGATTTCCGCTACAACGCGATCATGATCGAGGAGCTCGCCGCTGCCGGCGCGACAGCGGTCTCGATGTCGTTGTGCGGAATCAACGACCTCATCGCGCCCTACCTCATTGCGTTCGGCTCAGAGCAGCAGCAGGACCGCTGGCTGAGCCCTCTGGTCGCGGGTGAGAAGATCGGTGCTATCGCGATGACCGAGCCGGGGACGGGGTCGGATCTCGCATCCATCTCGACGACCGCGCGGCGCGACGGAGACGATTTCGTCCTGACCGGGTCCAAGACCTTCATCTCCAACGGACTGCTGGCAGATTTCGTGATCGTGGTTGCACGCACGGACCCCGACGCCGGCCGCGCGGGCTTCAGCCTTCTCATTGTGGAGGACGGCATGCCCGGCTTCACTCGCAGCGGCCCCCTGAAGAAGATCGGGCTGAGCGCACAAGACACTGCCGAGCTGTCGTTCGCTGAGGTTCGAGTACCCGCCGCGAACATTCTCGGAGCGCCCGGCGACGGGTGGATGCAGCTGCGCCACAATCTGCCGATCGAGCGCTTGCACATCGCCGTGACCTCGATGGCGAGGATGCGCGCGACCTTCGACCAGGCCCTCGCCTACGCGAAACAGCGCACCGCGTTCGGTCAGCGGATCGCGGACTTTCAGGCGAACCGCTTCTACCTGGCGGAGCTTGCGACCCAGATCGAAGTAGCGCAAGTGTTCGTCGACCGCTGCATCCTGGATGCCGCGCACGGCCAGCTCGACGAAGTGACCGCGGCGATGGCGAAGTGGTGGGTGACCGAGCTGCACCAGAAGGTCATCGACCGAGCTCTGCAGTTGCACGGCGGGTACGGGTACACGAGGGAGTACCCGGTCGCCCACGACTACCTCGACTCTCGCGTCGCCACCATCTATGGCGGCACGACCGAGATCATGAAAGAGATCATCGGCCGCCGCCTGACACGCGAGTGAGACAGCACCGCACGCTGGCAAAGATCAATCGTTGACTATTGCAATGAAATCGGATTGACTAGGCGCTGTCGGCCAGGGCCGAGAGTGCCTCGAGAAGCAAGGGAGCGCCATGTCGCTGCAGGGCAAAGTCGCCATCGTCACCGGATCGGGTCGAGGTCTGGGCCTCGCCTACGCTCAGGAACTCGCTCGACAGGGTGCGGCAGTGGTCGTCAATGACGTCGACGACCAGACTGCCGCCGACGCCGTAGCCACGATCGAAGCCGAGGGCGGCCGTGCCACCGCGGTGGTCGCTCCCGTTGGACCGACCGAGACTGCACAGAAGCTGCTGGCCGCCGCGCTCGAGACCTTCGGCGGTGTCGACATCCTCGTCACCAACGCTGGAGTGCTGCGCGACAAGACGCTCTGGAAGATGACCGACGACGACTTCGACACCGTCATCGGTGTCCACCTGCGGGGCACCTTCACATGTGTCCGTGAGGTCGCCACGCACCTGCGCGAGGCCGGCAAGCCAGGCCGCATCATCTGCATCGGCTCACCGACAGGCCAGCGCGGAAACTTCGGGCAGACCAACTACGCCGCTGCCAAGGCCGGCATCGTCGGCATGGTGCGCACCTGGGCGCTCGAGCTCAAGAAGGCAGGGATCACCGCCAACGCCGTCATCCCCGTCGCAGCCACGGCCATGACTGCCACGGTCCCCTACTTCGCCGCCGCCGTCGAGGCATCCGAGCGCGGTGAGACCATGCCCGCGTTCTTCCGCCACGACCTGGGGTTCGGCACCTCCGAGGATGTCGCAGGAGTCATCGCTTACCTCGCATCCGACGACGCCGCCCACATCACCGGTCAGGCGATCGGCGTGGGAGGAGACCGCATCCAGCTGTGGTCGCACCCCGAGCCGGTCGTCACCGCCTACCACGAGGGCGGATGGAGCACCGATGCCCTTCAGGCTGAAGCTCACGAACTGTTCGACGGGCAGCTGCAATCCGTCGGCGAGACCTTCCCGCCGCTTCCGGAGGAGCTGCAGCGGTGACGACCCGCTACGAGCCGGCAATCGATGTCGAGGCCCTGAGGGCCATCGATGTGCATGTGCACATCGAGATCGACGAGCACGGGCACTCCTCCCTTCCGGATGACCTTGCCGAGGCGGCCTCGAAGTACTTCCGCACCGACGGCCCACGACCCGACCTCGACTCGATCGCGCAGTACTACCGTGAACGCTCGATGGCAGCTGTCGTGTTCACCGTGGACTCGGAGTCGGCCCTCGGGCATCAGCCCATCTCGAGCATTGAAATCGCCGAGGGAGCGGCGCGCAACAACGACGTCCTGATCCCGTTCGGCTCGGTCGACCCGCGCAAGGGACCCGCAGCGATCGAGACGGCACGGCGCCTCATCGAAGACCACGGCGTGCGCGGGTTCAAGTTCCACCCGACCGTGCAGGGCTTCGATCCGAGCGACCCGGTCTACGCGCCGCTGTATGCCGTGCTCGAGGATGCCGGCGTTGTCGCCCTCTTCCACACCGGCCAGACCGGGATCGGAGCGGGGATGCCAGGCGGCCGCGGCTTCCGGCTCGGGCTGTCCAACCCGATGCTGCTCGACGGCGTCGCCGCCGACTTCCCCGCGCTGCAGATCATCATGGCCCACCCCTCCGTGCCGTGGCAGGACGAGGCACTCTCGGTCGCAACGCACAAGCACAATACGTGGATCGATCTGTCGGGCTGGAGCCCCAAGTACTTTCCCGAGAGCCTCGTGCGCGCCGCGAACTCGTACCTGAAGGATCGGGTCCTGTTCGGCACTGACTTCCCGCTTCTGACTCCCGAACGCTGGTTCGCGGATGCCGAGAAGACCGCCCTGAAGCCGGAGGTCATGCCCGGCATCCTCAAGAACAACGCCGCCCGGCTGCTGGGCTTGACGGCAGCCGCCTGATCCACCCGTACCACCTCAAGGAGACACCATGACGACCACCGTTGCCTTCGCCGATCTGAACACCCTCGTGGGTACCGACCTGGGCTACTCCGACTGGTTCGAGGTCACCCAGGACCGCATCAACACGTTCGCTGATGCCACTGACGACCACCAGTGGATCCACGTCGACCCCGAGCGCGCAAAGGAGGGACCCTTCGGTGCGCCGATCGCGCACGGCTTCCTCACGCTGTCGCTGTTCATCCCGATGTGGGTGGATCTCCTGGACGTGCAGGGCGCTGGAACGAAGGTCAACTACGGCCTCGACAAAGTGCGCTTCGTCTCGCCCGTTGCCGCCGGCTCACGGGTGCGCCTGACCGCCACGATTGCCGAAGTCACCGAGGTCGGCGGCGGGATCCAGCTCGTCGTCGACGGCACGATCGAGATCGAGGGTGGAACCAAGCCCGCGGTCGTGCTGCGGAGTCTGCAGCGCCTGTACGCCTAACCGGAGGCGGGGCTCGGCGCCCCACTTCCGCATCGATTGATTCACCGACGAATCCGCTCCCTCGAAGAAGAGACCTCCGATGCACAATCACGGACTTGGCGCGTGGATGACCACCCGGCGCCAGAAGACACCCGACAAGACCGCCCTGATCTTCGACGGCCAGAGCACGACATACCGGGCGTTGGCCGACGACACCGACCGGATCTCCGCTGTGCTCGGGCGCCGCGGTATCGGGATTGGTGACGCCGTCGCGTTTCTCGGTGAGAACAGTCCCGAGTTCCTGTCGGTCATGTTCGCCTGCGCCCAGCTGGGCGCTATCTTCGTGCCCGTCAACACGCGATTGGCACCACCCGAGGTTACCCACGTGCTCACCGATTCCCGGGCGCGTGCGCTCATTGTCGACCCGGCGCTGCATGAGAAGGCACTCGAGGGCATCGCCGCCGCGCACATCAGCCACGTGATCCCCACGGGTGAGGGCACAGCTGATCACCTGGGACTGTCGCCGCTGCTCCGCGGTACTCCATTCGGCCACACGGATGCCGCGGTCGGTCATGATGACCCTGCGGCGATCATCTACACCTCGGGCACGACGGGCAAGCCCAAGGGCGCGGTTCTTACGCACGGCAATCTCATCTGGACGGCGATCAACTGCGTGGTGGACTACGACGTCGTGTCCACGGATGTCGCGCTGATGATCTCTCCGCTCTTCCACGTCGCAGCACTGGGCATGGGGGCGCTGCCGATCATGCTCAAGGGCGGCACGATGGTGCTCGAGAAGGGCTTCGACCCCGGACGCGCCCTCGCCCTCATCCAGGAGTACCGCGTGACGATGCTCAGCGGTGTTCCCACGACCTACCAGATGATGGCCGATCACCCCGGCTGGGACAGCACGGACCTGTCGTCGCTGGCCAAACTAACCTGCGGCGGCTCCGCGGTTCCCACCCGCATCCTCGATGCCTACGAAACCCGGGGGCTGTCGTTCTCGCAGGGCTACGGCATGACCGAGACCTCGCCGGGCGCGACATCCCTCGCCCCCACGATGACCCGCGCCAAACAGGGCAGCGTGGGGCTTCCCCACTTCTTTACAGAGATCCGCATCGCCGACGAGAACGGAGTGATGGTGCCGCGCGGCACGGTCGGGGAGATCGAAGTGTCAGGTCCGAACGTCTTCGCCGGCTACCTCAATCTGCCCGAGGCGACCTCGAAGGCGTTCACGTCTGACGGGTGGTTTCGCTCGGGCGACCTGGGTTACCTCGACCGCGACGGCTACCTCTACATCTCCGATCGCCTGAAAGACATGATCATCTCGGGCGGCGAGAACATCTACCCGGCCGAAGTCGAGAACCACATTTCCAGCATCGAGGGCGTGACCGGCGTCGGTGTGATCGGCATCCCCGACGAGCAGTGGGGCGAGGTTCCCTGGGCTGTCATCACGGTGAAGGACGGCGTCGACCTCGACACCGAGACCGTGCGTACTCACCTCGAGGGCAAGCTTGCGCGCTACAAGCTGCCCAAGAACGTCGTCATCGTCGATGAGCTGCCCCGTACGGCGTCAGGGAAGGTCCGCAAGGCCGACCTGCGCGCCCGCTTCGGCAACGGCTGACTACCGCACTGCAGGACGAATACCTATGCCCTGAGGTATAGTCCGTACTCTATGGGCGATGAGCGCGCAACGATGCCACACGCCCGCGTCGCCCTTGTCGTCGCGGTGTGTCTGGTCGCCATCAACATGCGGCCGACCATCACGTCGGTGGGTCCGTTGCTCGAAGAGATCGGTGCTGACACCGGGCTCGGACCGAGTGCGCTGGGTCTTCTCGCATCCATCCCCCTGGCCACGTGGGCGCTGGTCTCCCCGTTCGCCTCCGGCCTGAGTCAGCGCTTCGGGATGAGCCGAGTCGTGCTGTGGTCACTGGCGCTGCTGACCGTTGGCACCGTGGTGCGTTCCGCGCCGGGGCCGGTGGCAAGTCTGTGGATCGGCACTGCCGTGACCGGCGTTGCACTCGCTGTCGCCAATGTGCTCATGCCCGCCGTCATCAAGCGGGAGTTCCCCTCGAGGGTCCCCACGATGATGGCCGTCTACACGGCGCTGCTCGGCGGCGCCGGCGCTGTCGCGTCCGGCGTGGCGGTTCCGGTCGCGGAGTGGGGCACCGGGGTGACGGGCGCCGACGGGTGGCGGCTGTCGCTCGTCATCACCGGCGGCATCCTGCTCCCCGTGGCCATCGTTGCGTGGCTGGTGGCGATGCGCGGTCGCCGAGAACGAGCCACGCCCGGGGGCACCCCCGGACAGGCGCGGGGCATCTGGAAGGACAGCACCGCCTGGGTCGTGGCCGCGTACATGGGCTTCCAGTCGGCCACCTTCTACATCCTGGTGACATGGCTGGCAACGATCGCCGTTTCGACCGGCCGAAGCGCTGTCACGGCGGGCATCGACGTCATGATCTACCAGGTCGGCGCACTGGTGGGCGCCATTGCGGTGCCGGTTGTCCTCCGGGGCGGCGCTGCGCGCTGGGTGCCCGCCGTGCTCCCGGTGATCGCGCTGGTGGGACTGACAGGACTCATCGCGGCACCCGACGCCATCCTCGCGTGGGTGATCGTGCTGGGACCGGCATCCGGTGCCTCGCTCGGCGTCTCACTGACGCTCATGGCCCAGCGCGCTCGAGACCACCATGGCGCGACCGCCCTGTCGGGCATGGCCCAGTCGGTCGGCTACCTCATGGCCGCAGCGGGTCCGGTGCTGTTCGGCTCGCTCCACAGCGCGACTGATGGGTGGCTACTGCCACTCCTGCTCGTTGTGGCGATCCTGATCGGGCAGAGCCTGTCGGGCCTGGCCGCGGGACGCGAGCGCTACGTCCTCGAGGCACGCTGAGCGCGGCTCGAGGACGTAGCGCAGCCGCGGTCAGAGCGGGTACTGACCGGGCTCGCGGCGCATCGTGATCCACCGCGTCTCGGTGAAGGCATCGATGTTGGCTTGAGCACCGCCGTGGCGCGAGCCCGTCCCCGACGCGCCAGTGCCACCGAACGGCGTGTTGGCCTCGTCGTTCACGGTCTGATCGTTGATGTGCACGATTCCGGTCGGAATCTGCTGCGCGAGATCCCATCCCGCCAACGCATCCTTCGTGACGATGCCCAAAGACAGCCCGTAGTCGGTTGCCGACGCCAGCGCCACGGCTTCCTCGTCGGTCGAGAACTTCACGACCGACGCGACGGGTCCGAAGACTTCCTCGCAGTAGGCGGGCGCGTCGGCCGGCGTGTTCGCGAGCACTGTCGGTCGGTAGAACAGATCCTCGTAAGTCCCGCCAGCACGAAGCTCTGCGCCGCTCGCGACGGCATCCATCACCAGAGCGTGCACGCGATCGCGCTGCACCTCATCGATGAGAGGACCAAGGTGCACGGGCCCCGCGGCCGGATCACCGACGTGCATCGACTCGGCCTTCGCGGCGAGCTTTTCGACATACTCATCGAAGACCGCCTCATGCACGATGTGACGGCCGACCGTCATGCAGATCTGCCCCTGGTGCAGGAACGATCCCCACGTGGCGAGATTGACAGCCTGGTCGATATCGGCGTCGTGCCGGATGATGAACGCCGAGTTCCCGCCGAGCTCGAGGTGGGCACGCTTGAGGTTGCGACCCGCCTGCTCACCGACGATGCGGCCGGCGCGCGTGGAGCCGGTGAACGCGATCACCCGGACACGGGGGTCTTCGATCATCGCCTGACCCACATCCGCACCGCCCGGGACCAGCTGCAGCAGCCCCTTCGGGAGCCCCGCTTCCTCGAAGACCCGGACGAACGAGACGCCGCCGGTGATGACGGTGCGCGGGTCTGGCTTGAGCAGCACGGCGTTGCCGAGCGCCAGCGCAGGAGCGACGGCACGGATGCCGAGGATCAGCGGCACGTTGAACGGTGAGATCACACCCACGACGCCGACCGGCACCTGTTCGGTCATCGAGAGGCGTGGCTCCTCAGACGAGAGCACCGCTCCCTTTGGCGCCGAGGGCAAAGCCGAGGCTTCGTAGCACTCTGCCGCGGTGACATGGAGCGCGAACCCGGCAAGCGGCGGGATCGCACCGACCTCGCGAACATTCCACCCGCCGATCTCATCGGCGTACTGCTCCCAGAGCATCCCAGCCTTACGCAGCACCGCTGCGCGCGCCGGGTGCGGCATCGCTGCCCACTGCTTCTGCGCCGCAGCTGCCGACTCCGCGGCTCGCGTGACATCGCCGGGACCAGCCATGCCCACCGCAGCAAGAACCTCGCCGGTAGCGGGCGCCACCGAATCGATCTGGCCGCCTTCTCCTGCTACCCATTCGCCGTCGAGGTAGATCTTGCCGGCGAACACTGCCGGGTCGATCAGGACGTCGGTGTCTTGCGTGATCGTCATGGTTCCTCCGTGATTCCAGTGACCGTACTGATTTGCGTGCCGGTACCCGGCGCGGCGTCAGATCAAGCGGGCCTGATGATGCTGCCGGTATCGCCCGCGCTGCGGGCGAGTCGCTGAGCCCGACGTCCGACGCTGCTTGCCGCCCATCCCGCACGAATGACTCGCATGGCATCTTCTGCCAGCGCCCCACCATCTGTATAGGGCTCTCGCCAGATTGCCAGCATGTCGGCGACGAATCCGGGGATGATCGAGCGCGAGAACGCCTCGACTCCCCACCGCCCCTCGTACCCGTCATCGAGCGCACCCTGGACGAGCCCCGGGATGTCAACCGCGCCCGTCGAGAGCAATCCTCGACCTGACTGGCCGAGCTCGAGGTAGGCGAGCCGAGGCATGGCGGCACGGATCGCCTGGGCGGCATCGGACTCTTCGACTGCCATGTGGAACGAGTCGAGATGGATCCGGAGGTGGTCGGATCCGCTGAGCTCCGCGTACTCCATCGCCTGCGCCGCGGTGTTCACCATCGCTGTCTCATAGCGGTTGACCACTTCGAACGTCATCGTGATGCCGTGCTCGTGGGCGTAGTCAGCAACCTTCCCCACCGACGTCGCGGAGCGTTCGCGTGCCGCCGCATCGATGGGCGCCATCGGATGCCCGAAGACGCCGTAGGGAACACCGTTGAGCTGATCTCCGCCGAGCGCCGCCGTCGCGTCGACCATTGCGTACAGCGCTGCCTCACCCGCCCGCCGCTCGTCGGCGTCCGCCGAGGACACATCGGCCCCGGGCATTTGCCCTGCGATCGGAATCGGCGTGAGCCCCGCGTCATCGAAAAGGCGACGGAGGGATGCGAGGTCGGTTGCTGCGGGATCGAACGGCGCGAGCACGATCCGGCGGTATCCGGCTTCCGCTACCCGCACCAGGGCCTGGGGGGTGAGCGGTGAATCGGGGCCGTCGACCAGCACATTGATGTGGCAGGCGATGTCGAGATCCATGACCATCGCTCTAGAAGGTCGGCAGGTCGAACCGCTGCTTGAAGGCCGAATAGCCGTCGTCGACGTGCACGACAGTGCCGTTGATGACATTGGCTTCATCGGAGGCAAGGAACGCGACAACGTTCGCGATCTCCTCCGGCTCGGTCATCTTGTTACGCAGCTGCTCGGAGGCAAAGAGCGACTTCAGCTCATCTGAGAACTGGTTGATGATCGGCGTACCCACGCGTCCCGGGGTGATCGCGACGGCGCGGACGCCGTACTCCGCGAGTTCGTATGCGGCAGAGCGGGTGAACGAGATGACAGCGGCCTTCGCGGCGCTGTAGCTGAAGGCGAGTTCGGCGGCCTGCTCCCCGTAGATCGAGGAGGTGGAGATGATGACCCCTCCGGTGCCCTGCTTCTTGAACTGTCGACCGGCCGCAAGGATGCCGTAGTAGACGCCGTCCTGGTCGACGCGGATCATGGGGTGGTAATCCACCGCGGGATCGTGGTCGAGCAGGGGCTTGCCGCCGGCGATACCGGCGTTGTTGAAGATGACATCGAGCTTGCCAAAGGCATCGACCGTGCTCTGCACGGCAGCCTCGACCTCCTCGAAAACGGAGACGTTGACTCCCACCGCGACTGCCGAGCCCTCCGGGAGCGTGTCGACCGCTTCCTGCGCGCGGGTCGCATCGATGTCGGCGACGGCGACCTTGGCGCCTTCGGCGATGAACTTCTTGACCGTTGCCAGCCCGATTCCGCTGGCGCCACCGGTAATGAGGGCGACCTTGCCTGCCAAACGCATGGTGATGTCTTTCTGTGTCGTGGTGTGCGGCGCAGCCGCACGAGAGAATCTGGTGCCGGTGGGGGCGGGGCCGCAGCGTTCCCGCCCCCACCGGGGTTTCAGTGGATCAGCCGAGCTTGTCGGAGGGCGTGATCTCGTCGGCGTTGTCCTTCGTGACGAGGGTCGTTGCCTCTTCCTCGAAGTTGCTCGCTGGCATGGTGCCACTGTCGATCCACGCAAGGATCGCGTCGATCACGGCGTCGTTGATCAGCGGCCAGGGCTGCTCGACGGTCGCGAGCATCGTGCCGGCCTTGACGGCAGCGATCGCCTCGCTGGTGGCGTCAACGCCTGTCACCGCAACGGTCGCGCCGGCTTCGGTCACGGCCTGAACCGCGCCGAGGGCCGCGTCATCCCAACCGACCCAGACGGCGTCGAGGCCGCCCGGGTTGGCCGACAGGTAGTCGGCGACCAGCGCGAGCGCTTCGGTGCGACCTGTCGCAGGCGAGACGACCTGCTGGATCTCACCGCCGGCGAGGGTTGCACCCCCGGCCTCGACAGCTTCGGCGGCCAGCGCCGCGCGGGTCCGGATGCCAGCGTGCGGGTCGTGACCGATCACCATGATGTTCTTACCCTCGATGCTTCCACCGAGTGCCTCGGCGATCGCGCCCATGGTCTGGTCGACGATGCCCTGCTGGTCGGTGGTGATGTTCAGGGCGTAGGCGTCAGTCGGCTCCACACCGGCGTCGATGGCGAACATCGGGATGCCAGCATCCTTGGCCGCCGTCACGATTGAGCCGATCGAGGCGACATCCGTGTAGCCGTTGTAGACGAGGTCGGTACCCTGTCCGATGGCGCTTTCGACCGCGGGGTTCATCTTCTGGAAGTCGAAGTCACCCTGGATCATGGTGAGGTCCCAGCCGTACTCGGCTGCCTTGGCCTCGACATCCTTAACCCACCAGGCACCGATCGGGGTCTGGTTACCGGAGGTGAACGCTACGACCTTGGTGGGTTCGGTGTCGCCGCCGCCATTGTCGCCGCCGCCTGATGAGCAGCCAGCGAGGGCGAGGGCAGCGACCGCGGTCGCGGCCGCAAAGGCCTTGATTGAAGTACGCACTATCTACTCCTTTGTGTATTGCGTTTTCTCTGTGTGCTTCCCCGGGGTGGGGATCCGAGTCGGGACTCGGAGTCATGGGATCGGTGGGGTCACCGCTCCCGATGTTTGAGGGACGAGAGCGTCACGGCGGCGATGATGATGATCCCGGTGACGACCTGCTGGACGTAGGCGTTGACGCCGAGGATGTTTAGACCGTTGCTCATGACGCCGATGATCGCGACGCCGACCATCGTGCCGACGAGGTTCGCGGCGCCCGATCGAACGATGGTCATGCCGAGGAACACCGCGGCGACCGAGAACATCATGTTGTCCTCGCCCTGAACCGCGCTCGCGCTGCCGAGGCGAGCGGCAAGCAGGATGCCGCCGATGGCCGACACGAATCCGGCGATGGTGAAGGCGAGCAGTCGCGCCCGGCGTACGTTGACACCCGAGAGGCGCGAAACCTCAACGCTGCCCCCGATCGCGTGCCACCGACGACCAAGGGTCGTGTAGCGCAGGACGAACCACAGGATCACCGAGATGATGATCGCGAAGTAGACCGGCATCGGGATCTCGAGCAGTTTGCCCTGACCGAGCTCGTTGAACTCCGGGGGGAAGTTGAACAGTGTTGTTCCCTGTGTCACGAGGAACGCGAGACCGACGACGGAGGTCATCATGGCAAGCGTCGCGATGAACGCCGAGAGGTTCAGGTAAGCGACCAGGACGCCGTTGAGCAGACCGATCAGCAGTCCCACGATGAGGGCGAGTGCGATGGCTGCCGGGACGGGCATGCCGCCGAGCATTGCTGCTCCCGCTGTCGCGCCGGCCAGGGCCGAGGTGGCTCCGACCGACAGGTCGAAGTCGCCGACGACCATGACAACGGTCTGCGCACCGGCGATGATCGCGAGGATCGAGACCTGATACAGGATGTTCTTCACATTCACGAACGTGAGGAACACGTCGGGGCGCATCAGGAAGAAGAACAGCACGAGCACGATCAGGGCGACGATCGTGCCGCCCTGCAGCATCCATCTGCCGGCATTGCTGGCGTGACCGACCACGATCGACGTGGTCGTCGGGGACTTCTGGTTGTCGGTGGAGGTCATGACTGGGGCTTCCCGTAGCAGTAGGAGAGGAGGAGTTCGTCGTCGGCGCCCTCAGCGGGGACCGTGCCGCTGATCTCGCCTTCGTGGAGGATGATGATCCGGTCGCTCATCCCGATCAGCTCAGGAAGCTCCGAGCTGACGGCGATGATCGCGGTGCCCTCGGCAGCGAGCTGCCGGATGAGCCGGTAGATCTCCGCCTTGGTACCGACATCGATGCCTCGGGTCGGCTCATCCATGAGCAGAACCTTGGGCTTTCGGGCGAGCATCTTCGCGAGGACCACCTTCTGCTGGTTCCCGCCGGAGAGCTCGCCGACGTGCTGGCGGGGGCTTCGCGCCTTGATCTTGAGATCAGCGATGCCGCGCTTGGTGATCGTGGACATCTTCGCGCCCGACACGATGCCGGCCGTGCTGATCGTCGGGATGTTGGCCACCGCAATGTTGTCCTGGATCGAGGCGGCCAGAATGACACCCTGACTGCGACGCTCTTCCGGAACGAGCGCGATCCCGGCTTCCAGGGCCCTGCCGACTCCGGGCGAGGAGGGAAGGACGGTGTCGCCGACGACGATCTCGCCGCCCACGTGCTTCTGGGCACCCGAGAGGATGCGCAGCAGCTCACTGCGCCCGGACCCGGCGAGGCCGCCGATACCGAGGACCTCACCCTTGCGGGCGACGAACGAGACATCCTTCACCCGGCGCCCGTCCAGGTGGCGCACCTCGATGGCGACCTCGTCGGTTGCGGTGCCGCGCTCGGGAAACATCTCACTGGCGTTGCGGCCGACCATCAGCGAAATGACTTCGTCGATGTGGGAGTCAGCGACACCCTTCGTGACGATGTGGGTGCCGTTGCGCATGATCGTGAGCCGATCGCACAGCTGGAACACCTCTTCAAGACGATGCGACACGTAGACGATCGCCACACCGCGATCCCGCAGCGCGCGCAGAACCGAGAACAGCTCCACGATCTCGGTGTCGGTCAGCGAGGCCGTCGGCTCGTCGAGGATGAGGACCTTGGCGTCGGTCGCGAGGGCGCGAGCGAACGCCACCATCGTCTGCTGCACGGGCGAGAGGTCACCGGCGAGCGCGTTCAGGGGAATCTTGCGCTGGTTGATGCTCTCGAGCTGCGCCTTCGCACGCTTTCGCATCTGACCCCATTGCACGATGCCGCCGCGGCTGGGGGTCTGCTCGCCGAGCAGGATGTTCTCGGCGACGCTGATAGTCGGGATGATCGACAGCTCCTGATAGAGCGCCACCACGCCCGCCGCGTTCGCGACGCGCACATTGGCGAACTCGACCTTCTCGCCGTTGCGATAGATCGTGCCGCCATCAGGCGCATACACGCCGGTGAGGATCTTGATGAGTGTCGACTTACCCGCGCCGTTCTCGCCGAGCAGCGCGTGGATCTCGCCCGGAAGAACCGAGAACTGCGCCCTCTCGAGCGCGTGGACGCCGTCGAAACGTTTGTCGATATCGTGCGCGGCGAGCGCCGGGACGTCGACCGGACGCACCTCGGGGCGCTCTTCTAGCAGGGTCATTCTGACTCCTCGAAGCGGTTGCAACGGATGACGACCTTCGGGTGCACACCGCTGACATGGACCGCGAAAGCCTCGGACGCGTCATCCAGATCGAAGACCGCCGCGGTGAGCTCGTCAACGTCCAGATGCGGCAGGATCTGCAGCGCCCTCGGGAAAGCGTAGGGCGAGACGAAGACGCCAGTGAGCGTGAGTTCTTTCAGGTACAGATAGTCCGAGAGGTTGAGCGGCATCTCGAACTGCGCGGGATACATCGCACCGTAGACGACGGTGCCTCCCTTGGCGGCGATGTCGAGAATCCCCTTCACGGCACGGGTCGAGCCGGAGGCGTCGATGACGACGTCGTAGCCCCGCCCGTCGGTGATCTCATCGGTCCGCGCGAACTGATCCTCGGCGACGGGATCGATGACGAACTCGGCGCCGTGGCGGGCTGCCATCGCTCGTCGCTCGGCGATCGGTTCGATCATCGTGAGCGACGTCGCGCCAGCCATCCGCATGACCTGCAGCGTGAGCTGGCCGATCGGTCCGCCACCGACGATCGCAACCCGATCGCCGACGCGAATACGGGTCTTGTCGGCGATCCGGACTGCGACCGAGGTCGGCTCCAGCAGACACCCCTTCAGGAGCGAGACCGAGTCAGGCAGCTTGTAGAGCTGCGACTCGTGCCACGTGATCGTCTCGGCCATCCCCGGGCGGTTGTACTCCTGGATGTGCTCGCAGAACTGCTGCTTGCCTTCCTGGCAGGGGCGGCAGGTGCCGCAGAAGCGCAGGAAGTTGCCCGCGACGCGGTCACCGACCTGCAGCCCATTGCGGTGCGCGCGCTCGCCGAGTGCTTCGACGACGCCCGATAGTTCGTGGCCCAAGCCAATCGGCACGTCGGTGCCGAAGTAACCCTCGGCCAGGTGGGGGTCAGATCCGCAGATCGCCGAGTAGGCGACCCGGACGCGGACGTCCTCCGGCCCGAGTTCCTGCTCGGGGAAGTCCACGACCTCGACGCGGCCGCGTGCGCTCTCGTCGGGGTCACGCAGGCTTCCGATGCGGGTGACAGCTACGGTCTTCATTCGTCTCTCCGGTGAGCGGGGTGGATCAGCGGGCGGCGAGGGCTCGGCGCAGCGCCGATACTGTCGCCGAGAGTCCGTACCCGTGCTTGTCGCGCAGCTGTTCGTCTTCGCCGAACCCGGCGTAGACCTGGGGGATGCCCAGACGCTCGAAGGCGGTGAGGTGGATGCCGCGGTCGGCCACCACGTCGGCGACGCGCGAGGCGAGTCCGCCGTAGGCGAGGTGGTCTTCGAGAACGACGAAGCGACCTCCGGTTTCTTCGGCGCACTGCGCGATCAGGTCAGCGTCGATCGGCTTGAGCGTGAACATGTCGACGACGCGCACCGAGGCACCCTCGCGCTCGGGGCGATGCGAGTGACGCTAACACAAACTCATTTACAAGTAAACAGGAATGCACCTAAACTCGATTCAGCGCTCACTGACACCGAATGCAGCCCTTCGCAGAGGGGCGAAGTGCGGTCGATGAGGTCGCCCCAATCCGAGAAAAGGATCCCGGGGGGTCCAGTGACGCTGCACAATGGACTCGCGCGCCGCCCGGCGCGGGGCGGGTGCTTCGGCATCCGAATCAGGGAAGACAACACACAGAGAGGTGCAGGATGTCTGACACGTTGACGCAGGCCGGTGTACGGACCGGACTGTTCATCGGGGGAACCGAGCGGTTCACCGACGAGACGCTGAAGATCGCGGACCCCGGGAAGCCGGGCGCGGTTGTCGGCGAGGCAGCAGCAGCTTCGCAACAGGATGTCGCGGACGCGGTGGCTGCCGCGAAGGAGGCTTTCCCGGCGTGGGCGGCCCTGGGCGCGAAAGAGCGCGCCCGTTTGATGGCAGAGGCGATCGCCGGAATCGCGGATGACCGCGACGACGACGCAGCGATCCTGTCGCAGGAAAACGGCAAGGTCCGTTTCGAGGCCTGGGTTGACGCGCTCGTGTTCGAGATCCGCTGGAACCTCGCGCTCATGCTCGCTGACGAGGTCGACACCGACCACACGCTGCCCGCGGTTCCTGGTGCGATCCCGGTCGACACGAAGGTGTCATACCAGCCGCTGGGCGTGACCACGATCATCGTGCCGTTCAACTGGCCGATCGCGATCCTCGGCGCGGCTCTCCCCCACGCGCTGCTTGCCGGCAACACCGCGATCGTCAAGCCGCCGCTGACCGCGCCGCTTGCCACCGCGAAGCTCGTGCAGCGCGTCGCCGAAAAGCTCCCGCCCGGGGTGCTGAACATCGTCACCGGCAAGGACGAGAACATGTCGGGCCTGATCCAGAACACCGATATCGCCAAGGTGTGCTTCACCGGTTCCGTTAACGGCGGCAAGCGGATGATGGAGATGGCCTCCAAGACCCTCACCCGCGTCACGCTCGAGCTCGGTGGGAACGACGCCGCGATCTTCCTCGAGGATGCCGTCATCGACGACACCCACCTGGACCGCCTGTACGCGGCGATCTACGACACCACCGGGCAGATCTGCATGAATGCCAAGCGCGTCTACGTGCACCGCTCACGCCTCGACGAGGTCGTGAACGGTCTGTCCGACCGCCTCAACAAGGCTGTCATCGGCTACGGCCTGGACGAGGGCACCACGATGGGCCCCCTGCACTCCTCGGCGCAGAAGGCATTCGTCGAAGAGCTCATCCAGGAGGCGAAGGATGCCGGCGCCGATGTTCGTGAGTTCGGCGAACTCCCCGGCGGTGAGCTCGCGGGCGGCAACTTCATGCGCCCCGCGATCGTGGTCGACCCCGACCCGAGCCTGCGCGTGGTCACGATGGAACAGTTCGGCCCCGTCATCCCCATCATCCCCTTCGACACCGAAGAGGAGGCCATCCGCCTCGCCAACGACACGTGGGCGGGCCTGTGCGGATCGGTGTGGACGGGAAGCCCCGACGCTGCGCAGCGCGTCGGCGGCGCCCTCGAGTGCGGGTACGTCTGGGTCAACGACCACGGCGCGACCCGCCTTGACCTGCGCGCACCGTTCGGCGGCATGAAGCAGTCCGGCATCGGTCGCGAGCAGGGTATCGAAGGCATCCGCGCTTTCCAGGACACCCGCTCGATCGCAACCATCGACCCCGAAGCCCTCGCGGCGATGGCTCACTGAGAACTACCCTCACTCGATCGGGGCCGGGCAGATTCCTCGCTCGGCCCCGATCGTCTACTACCGTCACTTCCAACCCGAACATCATCCGACGCGCGAAGGACCACATGGACCGGCTCGATCCACGCATCCAGTGGGAACCCCTCCAGAACACCGTCGACCCCGATAACTTCACGCCGCGCCTGCTGGCGCTGCTGTCGAACGCGCTCGTGTGGCGCGAATCGAACGAGCTGAGGCGCCGATTCGGCCTCGGCACCAACGACTGGCGCGTGATCTCGGTCCTAGCGCTCAACCCCGGATTCTCTGCGACAGAGGTCTCCGAGTTCATCGGAGTCAACAAGGCAGTGGTCTCCAAAAGCGTCAACACGCTCGTGGGCCGCGGTCTGATCGTTCTGCTGGACGGCCCGCGGGGATCACGGCCGATGTATCTGACGACCGAGGGCGTCCAGATGCACGACGATATGCTGCCGATCTCGATGAGGGGCCAGGACATCGTTCTCGCCCACCTCTCGCACGAAGAGATCACGAACCTCAACGCGTTGCTGCAGCGCATGCTGGTCGATGCGCGGGAGCTCCAGATCCTCGAGAACGAGACAGCCGCAAACCAAGCGCGCTGATCACGCCTTCCGAGAAGGGGATACCTGACAACGTGTCGGTATCCCCTCCTCGTTTCCACCCCTATGGACATTGCCTATGTCCATAGGTAAAATCGCCACATACTGCAATGACGCACTCCTGGCAGCGGAAAGGACCACTCGCCATGGCACACACCACACCGACGACCGAGTCGGCCAAACGTCTCGTCGAGGGCTACTCCCTCGAGATCACCGGAAAAGAGAAAGACGTCGTCGGTCTCACCGAGGCCGCCTCGCTCATCCCAGCCGGCACGAAGGTCAACGTGACCTTCCTCGGGAACGAAGACCTTCCGATGCGTGTCGCAGCGGCCAAGGCCGTCAAGGAGCTCGGGTTCGTTCCCGTTCCGCACATCTCCGCGCGCCGCATCGCGTCCCAGGCCCAGCTCGAAGAGTTCCTCAGCGCCCTTGCCGAGATCGGCGCCACCG
The DNA here is from genome assembly GCF_052274505.1 of Microbacterium sp. F2. Classification (NCBI taxonomy): domain Bacteria; kingdom Bacillati; phylum Actinomycetota; class Actinomycetes; order Micrococcales; family Microbacteriaceae; genus Microbacterium; species Microbacterium sp. F2. Next base: position 49,723 of record NZ_JBNVBV010000003.1, on the reverse strand, counting down.
AGCACGTGTTCGCGGTCGGCGGCGACCCCGCAACGCCGGAGGGCCCCTACCCTGACGCGCTGACGATGATCCGCTCGGGAGTTCTGCAACAGTACGGCGTCAAGGAGGTGTCGATCGCCGGCTACCCCGAGGGCCACCCTGATATCCCCACCGACGTCCTGTGGCAGCACCTCGAAGACAAGTCCGCCGCCCTCAAGGATGCCGGGCTGGATGCCGTCATCCTGACGCAGTTCAGCTTCGACACCGACCCGGTGATGGCGTGGATCAAGGGTGTTCGCGACCGGGGCATCGACACCCAGATCCGCCTGGGCACACCCGGTCCCGCCGGCATCAAGCGCCTCATCTCGTTCGCGTCCCGCTTCGGCGTGGGAGCCAACGCGATGATCGTGAAGAAGTACGGCTTCTCCCTCACGAACCTGATGGGCTCCGCGGGACCCGACAAGTTCGTCTCCGATCTCGCGGCCCTGTTCGATGCCGACCCGTCGGTGGGCGCCGTGAAGCTCCACATGTACACGTTCGGCGGCCTCGAGGCCACGGCGACGTGGGCCCGCGATTTCATCGCGAAGTGAGCCGGAAGGAGTCGACGCCATGACGGTACACAACGAAGCACTGCGCGATCACGCCTGCCTTATCGTCCACGGACCCGACCAGCCCGGCCTGGTCGCGGCGGTCACGGGTCTGATCACGCGCCACAAGGCGAACATCGTGAGTCTCGACCAGTACTCCGACAACCCCGAAGGGGGCGCATTCTTCCAGCGCGTCGTCTTCCACCGGCCGAACCTGACTGCGGCGTTCGAAGAGATCGAGAACGACATCGCCAAGACTCTCGAGCCGTACGGGATGACGTGGCGCCTCACCGACCAATCGGTTCCGAAGCGCATGGCAGTGCTCGCCTCGACCTCCGACCACTGTCTTCTCGATCTGCTGTGGCGCCACCGCCGCGGCGAGCTCCCGGTGTCTATCCCGATGGTGATCTCCAACCACACCAACATGGCCGAGGACGTCCGAAGCTTCGGCATCCCGTTCTTCCACGTGCCCTCACAGGGTCCGGACAAGTCTGCTGCCGAAGCCGAGATCGTCAAGCTGCTCGCGGGCAACGTCGATTTCGTCGTCCTCGCGCGGTACATGCAGATCCTCTCCGAGAACTTCATCGACGACGTCGCCGTCCCGGTCATCAACATCCACCACTCGTTCCTTCCCGCCTTCATCGGCGCGGGACCGTACCGCAAGGCGAAGGAACGCGGCGTGAAGCTGATCGGCGCAACGAGCCACTACGTGACCAAGGACCTCGACGAAGGACCCATCATCGAGCAGGACGCCGTGCGAGTCACTCACGCGGACTCGGCCGCCGACCTGCAGCGGCGCGGCGCCGATGTCGAACGGGCAGTCCTCTCGCGCGCCGTGCTCTGGCACGCACAAGACCGCGTCATCCGACACGGCAACCACACCGTCGTCTTCTGACCTACCCACCCACCACCGCGGGATTGCCCGCACCACTGAAGAAAGGTTCATCGTGGCACCTCAGAATCTGCAGGAAGTCATCGACGCGGCGGGCTCGCCGGTCGAGCTGCTGCGCAACTCCCAGATCGGCTCGTACATCTATCCCGTCGTGCCGGCTGACTTCACCAACTGGATCAAGGAGCAGAAGGCGTGGCGCGACACCGCCGTGCTCTACGACCAGTCCCACCACATGGACAACGTGTTCCTCAAGGGCTCGGATGCCATCAAGCTGATCTCCGACACCGCCATCAACTCCGTCGCGAACTTCCCCGTCAACAAGGCCAAGCAGTACGTTCCCACGACGGCTTCGGGACACGTCATCGGCGACGGCATCCTGTTCCGCGAAGCCGAAGACGAATACGTCTATGTCGGCCGCGCGCCCGCATCGAACTGGCTCATGTTCCACGGCGAGACCGGCGGCTACCAGAACCTGGACGTCGAGGTCGACCGCCGCTCGAACTCGCGCCCGTACGGTGACGCCGTCTCGCGCAAGTACTACCGCTTCCAGATCCAGGGCCCGAACGCCTGGGCCGTGATCGAAAAACTCAACGGCGGACCGCTCGAGAAGCTCGGCTTCTTCAACATGTCGGAGATGAAGATCGGCGGCATGAACGTGCGTACTCTGCGTCACGGCATGGCCGGCGCCCCCGGCCTGGAGATCTGGGGCCCCTACGCCGACCACCACAAGATCCGCGACCTGATCGTCGAGGCTGGCGCCGAGTTCGGCCTCCTGCCCGTCGGTTCGCGGGCTTACCCGTCGAACACGCTCGAGTCGGGCTGGATTCCTTCCCCGCTTCCCGCGATCTACACCGGCGCCGAGGAGCAGGCGTACCGTGACTGGCTGCCGGCGAACTCGTACGAGGCGACCGGAACGCTCGCCGGGTCGTTCGTGTCCGAGAACATCGAGGACTACTACCTGACGCCCTGGGAGCTCGGCTACGGGTCGTTCGTCAAGTTCGACCACGACTTCATCGGTCGCGACGCGCTCGAGAAGATGGACCCGGCCGCACAGCGCAAGAAGGTCACCCTCGCGTGGAATGCCGAGGACCTCGGCAAGGTTTGGACGTCGCTGCTGAACGTCGACGGCCCGAACTACAAGTTCTTCGACCTGCCGCTGGCGAACTACGGCTCGGCCAACTACGACGCTGTCGTGGATGCCGATGGAACGGTCGTCGGCTACTCGATGTTCACCGGCTACTCGTCCAACGAGCGCCGCGGCCTGTCGCTGGCTACCGTGTCGCCCGATGTGCCCGAGGGCACCGAGCTGCGCGTGGTCTGGGGTGAGCCGAACGGTGGATCGAAGAAGGCGTCGGTCGAGCCGCACGAGCAGACCGAAGTGCGCGTTGTCGTGAGCCCCGTGCCCTACTCGACGGTCGCCCGCCAGACCTACCAGGGCGGCTGGCGCACCGGCTACAAGAACGACTGATCACCTCAGAAACCCGCGAGACTGCATCCTGCCCGCGAGACAGCACACGCAACACGCTGTCTCGCGGCGCGGGGGCAGTCTCGCGGCGTATCGGTAGCATCACGGGAGCGGACTCGGCAGGGAAGGAGCACAGCGATGAGCCTTCGCTACGCACTGTTGGCACTGCTGCGGGTCGGACCGCTGTCGGGGTATGAGCTGGCCAAACAGTTCACGCAGTCCGTGGGTCATGTCTGGCACGCGCCGGACTCACAGATCTATCCAGAGCTCCGCAAGATGGAAGCCGACGGCCTCATCGAAGCCGAAGAGCAAGCTCGGGGCGAGCGCGGCACGCGGCGGATGTACCACGTCACGGATGCCGGCGACCGTGCCTTCCTCGCCTGGATGGCCTCCCCGCTCGACTATCAGCGCGTACGCGACCCCGCCCACCTGCGCGCCGCGTACTTGGAGTCGGCGTCGCCGGATGCCGCGAGAGAGTTCTTTCGTCGACACATCGAACAGTGGGAAGGCGAGCTCGCCCAGTGGGACGGCGAACTCCGCAAGATCGATCACATCGATCCACCGAACCCCATGCTCGAACGTCGCTTGAAAGCCTCCCCCGCCGAAGAACACGAGCGCATCGTCGCGTACAAGCACTTCGCGTACGAGGGTCTTGTCGAGCGGGCAAAGAGCGAGATCGCGTGGGCACAGCGCGGCCTGGATCTGGTTGACAAGCTCGACGGCGACGTCTGAGCTGAGCCCCGGAGGGCACCAGGTTCAGTGCACGGACTCCATCAGGTCGGCGCCGAATACCCGGAACGCATCCTGCACCCGCAACCGATCGAGCGGAGTGTGCTCCGTGAACTGCACGATCATCGCGTAGGCGACGCCTGCCCGGGGCCCGGCGAGCACGCCGGCCTCGGCACGGATGCCGCGGTCGCGCCCGGTCTTGTTCACGAGAAGCAGCTCCTTCCCGGTGCCGGCGTGTGCGAGCGGGTCGAGGCCCGTCGCGCCAGCGGCGAGTCCGAGATCGGCATTGAGCGCGAGCCACCCGATCACCTGCGCACTGACCGTGGCAGATACTGCTCTGCCGTTCATGAGCGCCGAGAACATCGTCGTCAGATCACGGGTCGTCGACAGCGCGAAGTGCGGAGCGTCATCCGGCCCCCGGTCCTCACGGACGCGGTCGAGTAGTGCTGTCCGTGTGAGCCCAAGGTGCTCGATGCGCTCTCGAACCGGGTCGAGCCCGACGAGATCGATGAGCGCGTTGGTCGCCAACGGGTCGGCTGCCGCCGCCGTGAGGACCGCAAGATCCACCGGCTTCAGATCGACGGCAGCGAAGTGGCGCCACAGTCCGGCCGACGAGCCGTCGACCAGGGGCTGCCGGGCAACGGAGGCCGCCCCGCCGAGATCGCCAGCCTCCAGTGCTGCAGACACCTGGATCAGCAGAGGCACCACTCCGAGCTGAGCGACAGGCAGCGTGACGAACGCATCCCCCAGCACGAGGTCTTTCTCGCGATCAAGGTCAGTGACGCACACCGAGACACGGGCACCGGTGCTGGCCAGCTGTTCGAGAGCGTGCATGGTCGCAGCAAAGGAACGTGCGCGCCCAGACGCATGACGAGTCCGCCGAGAGTCGGCGCGGTGACCGGCGCGCGACGTGCTGGGTGGTGTGCCCACCGAGGGATCCTTCCCGTGTTCAGGTGGGGGGATTCTAGGTGATCGACCTCACCAGATTGTGACGCGCTCGGCGGGGTCGAGCCAGAGCTGGTCAGCCTCTGTCACCTCGAACGCGTCGTAGAAGGCGTCGACGTTGCGCAGGATCTGATTGCAGCGGAACTCGTTCGGCGAGTGCGGGTCGATCGTGAGCAGGCGGATGGTCTCGGCGTCCCGCCCCTTCTGCTGCCAGATCTGCCCCCAGCTCAGCAGCAGCCGCTGGATGCCGGTGTATCCGTCGATCACCGGAGCCGGCTCACCGCCGAGCGAGATCTCGTACGCCTTGATGGCGATGCCGAGACCCCCGAGGTCTCCGATGTTCTCACCGATCGTGAGCGCGCCGTTGACGTGATGCTTCTCGTCCAGGCCCCGCGGGGTCAGCGTGTCGTACTGCTCGATGAGCGCCTTGGTGCGCTGCTCGAAGGCTTCGCGGTCGGCCTCGGTCCACCAGTCGCGCAGCGATCCGTCACCGTCGAAGCGGCTCCCCTGGTCATCGAACCCGTGGCCGATCTCGTGGCCGATGACCGCGCCGATGCCGCCGTAATTCGCGGCCGCGTCACGGCTGGCGTCGAAGAACGGGTACTGCAGAATTGCCGCAGGGAAGACGATTTCGTTCATGAGCGGGTTGTAGTACGCGTTCACGGTCTGCGGCGTCATGAGCCACTCGTCGCGGTCGATCGGCTTCCCGACCTTCGCCAGCTGGCGATCGTGCTCGACCCGGTGCGAACGGCGCGCGTTGCCGACCAGGTCGGTGGCATCGATCTCGAGAGCTGAATAGTCCTTCCACGTCCTCGGGTAGCCGATCTTCGGGGTGAACGCGTCGAGCTTGGCGAGCGCCCGCTCGCGAGTCTCGGGGCTCATCCACTCCAGCGAACGGATGCTGCGCCGGTACGCCTCGATGAGGTTCGCAACCAGCTCGTCCATGGCTTCCTTCGCCGCCGGCGGAAAGTGCCGTTCGACGTACACGCGTCCGACGGCCTCGCCCATTGAGCCCTCGACCAGACTCACGCCGCGCTTCCAGCGGTCCCGGATCGTGGGCACCCCGGTGAGCTGGGTTCCGTAGAAGGCGAAGTTCTCGGCGACGAACTCGTCAGAGAGAAGGGGCGCGGCGCCACGGATGACGGCGATTCGCAGCCAAGCTTTCCAGTCGTCCAGTCGCTCCGGAACGAGAAGGGAACCGAGCGACTCGATGAAGCTCGGCTGGTACACGACGACCTCGTCGAACGCCGTCTCCTTGCCCGGCGCCAACGCCGACAGCCACGGCGCAAGGTCCAGCTCCGCCAGCTCCAGGAACTGCATCCAGGTGTGCAGGTTGTAGGTGGCCATCGCGTCGCGACTACGCACGTTGTCCCAGTGGTGGGAGGCCAGCTCGGTCTCGAGGGCGACGATGCGATCGGCATCCGCCGCGGCATCCGCGACACCTGCGAGGGTCAGCATCCGTTCGACGTGCGCGCGGAACTCGCCTCGGGTCTTCTCGAAGTTCTCGAGCCGGTAGTAGCTCTCGTCGGGAAGCGACAGCCCGCCCTGCACGATGAACGGAACGTAGCGCTGCGGGTTGCCGGGATCGGGCTCAACGTAGAGGCCGAACAGGCCCGAGACGCCGTCGCGCTCGAGGGCGCCGAGGGTCGTCAGCAGCTCCGGGATCGATGAGATCGCGTCAACCGCGGCCAGTTGAGCGGCGATCGGCGTCGCACCGAGCGCGGCGATGCGCTCGGTGTCCATGAAGCTCGTGTACAGGTCGCCGATCTTGCGCGTCTCGGTGCCGGGCTCGGCATCCGTGCTCTCTTCGATGATCGCGCGCACGTCCTTCTCGGCCTGTTCGGCGATGAGGTGGAACGACCCCCAGCGAGCCTTGTCGTCGGGAATTTCCGTGCGATCCAGCCACGCACCGTTCACATGGCGGAACAGATCGTCTTGCGGGCGGATGTCGGCAGAAAGTTCTTCGAGCGGGAGGCCGCAGGCGAGGGCGTCGGTCATGTCCTCCAGAATAAGCACCTCCGCTATGCGCGATCCGTGCGCGGCGGGAACACGGAGCGAACCGCAGGTGGATGCAGCATCCGTTCGCGTAGGTCTTCGTAGATCGGGCGGGTCCGCAGGAGGGCGGCGACGAGGATCGCGCAGACGGATGCCGCCAGCATCGGCGCCAGCACTGTTGCGACAGCCGTCATCTCGACCACGACGGCGATGCCGGTCAGCGGCGCCCGGATCGTAGCCGCGAACATCGCGGTCATTCCGACCAGGACGAACACGACGACCGTCGTATCGGCCACCTCCGGGAGGATCAGTTTGGCCAGAGATCCGCACAGCGCTCCCCACAGCGCGCCGATCGCCAGCAGCGGTGCGAACAGGCCGCCCGGGGTTCCGGCCGCGTACGAGAGCGGGCCGGCGAGGAACCGGATGACGAGGGTTGCCGCAAGCACGAGGGGTATGAGCGGCTCGCCGCGGAGCAGCCCCTGCGAGATCGGGTCACCCCCTCCGGCGCCCAGCGGATCGAGGAACAGCAGCAGACCAACGGTGCCACCGATGATCGCAGCCTGAGCGACAGGCGGCACGCGGCGAGCAGCCCGCGCGGCCGTCAGGAATCCCAGGATGAGGCGGTTGTATCCCGCGCCGAGGATGCCGGTGAGCAGGCCGAAGACAGCGAAGACGCCGACCTGCGCGAGGTCGGGCGACGGCACCGGATCCACCTGGAAGATCGGTGCATTGCCGACGACGATCCACGCGGTGGCGACGGCGACAGCGACACCGGTCAGGGTGGGAAGGACGATGCGGGCCTTCACCGACTGGGCGATCTCTTCGATGACGAAGAGCGATCCGCCGAGCGGAGCATTGAACGCGACCGCCAGCCCCGCACCAGAGAGGGCGGAGTGAAGTGTGCGGGCATCCGCCGCGGATCTGCGGCTGCGGCGAGCTGCCTCGGCCCCGAGAACCGCCCCGATGTGGACCGTGGGGCCCTCGCGACCAAGCACCATCCCTGACCCGATCGCGAGCACACCGCCGACGAACTTCGCCACGAGCACGCCGAAGGCGCTCGGTGGCTCCTGCCCGCGCTCGACAGCCTCGACGTACTGGATGCCGCTTCCTGCAGCCTGCGGTACCCATCTCACGAGAAGTGCAGCAAGCGTCGCGCCTGTCGCGGTGACGGCAATGGCGATCAACCATCCCCATGCGGGCTGGTCGTGCGCGAAGGCGAAGACCTCGATGCGCAGATGCTCGGCCTGGTAGATGCACCAGCGAAAGGCACCCCCGATGAGTCCGACCGCGAGGCCGGCGATGGCAGCGAGCAGCATGAGGATCGCGATCTGCCGCACAGCGCCGCTGCCGGCATCCGGAGATGTGGTCGACGACGTCTTCCCCGTCATCCCACCCCTGCCCGGGCGCCCGGCGGCGCCTCTTCCGCACTACTCATCGTGGCATCAGCACGGTTCGTTTGCCGCAAACTGTGAACGACGGATGCCGCGCACGGCGTGTTGCGGCAAGCCAACGGGCCGGACCAGCCCGGCGCGCGTCATCCGGCTGAGCGACAGCAAACCCTAGGCTCGGCTCGTGCCTTCTCGACCCGCCGGCGGCGCTCCATCGACGCTGAACCGCGACATCCTGCGGCTCGCGGTGCCGGCGCTCGGTGCTCTCATCGCCGAGCCGCTGTTCCTCATCGTCGATTCGGCTCTGGTCGGACACCTGGGCACTGTGCCGCTGGCCGCCCTCGGGATCGCCTCGGCGATCCTGCAGACGATCGTCGGGCTCATGGTGTTCCTCGCGTACTCGACGACCCCGGCGGTTGCCCGACGCTTCGGCGCCGGCGACGCGACGTCCGCGGTCTCGGTCGGCATCGACGGCCTCTGGCTTGCCCTGGGACTCGGCGCGATCCTGGCCCTCGCCGGATCCCTCGCGACACCACCGCTCGTCTCGCTCTTCGGCGCCAGCGAGGCAGTAGCCGCCGACGCCATGACTTACCTCCACATCTCGATGTGGGGCCTTCCCGCGATGCTGATCGTGTTCGCCGCGACGGGGCTGCTGCGCGGGATGCAAGACACCGTCACACCGCTGTGGATCGCCGCCGCGGGCTTCGGCGCCAACGCCGCGCTGAACGCACTGTTCATCTACGGCCTCGGGTGGGGAATCGCGGGCTCAGCGGTCGGTACCGTGCTCGCCCAGTGGGGCATGGTCATCGCCTACGTCGGTGTCATCGGGCGGCTTGCTCAGCGGCATTCGGCCCAGGTCCGCCCATCGGCCCGCGGGGTCCGCGGATCTGCCCGCACGGGCAGCTGGCTGTTCCTGCGGACGGTGTCGCTGCGGATCGCGCTGCTGACGACGGTCGCCGTAGCCACCGGGCTCGGCACCGATGAACTCGCAGGCTGGCAGGTCGCGTACACGATCTTCTCGGCTGCCGCGTTCGCTCTCGACGCCCTCGCGATCGCGGCTCAAGCGCTCATCGGCAAGTCACTCGGCGAAAAGGACCACGCTCGCGTACGCAAGGTGCTGCAGCGCACCAGCGCGTGGGGCCTGTGGTTCGGCATCCTGGTCGGGGCGGGAGTCGCGGCGGCCTCCGGGGTCATCGGGCTCCTCTTCACCGGCGACCCGGAACTCGCCGCCATCGTGCAACCTGCCCTGCTCGTACTCGCCGTCGCCCAACCGTTGTGCGGCATCGTCTTCGTCTGGGACGGCGTGCTCATCGGCGCCGGCGACGCGCGCTATCTCGCGATCGCGGGCGCCCTCAATCTCGTGCCGTTCCTTCCCGCCCTGGCTCTGGTTGCGGTCTTCCACCCCGGCGGTGCGGCCGGGCTCGCGTGGCTTGCCGTCGCGTTCTTCGGCGTCTACATGCTCGCGCGCGCCGCAACGCTCGGCTGGCGATTGCGGGGCCAGACCTGGCTCGGCTCTACCCTCAACGTATGAGCGCCGAGAGTCCCTCCCTCCCCTCGCTGCAGGTGCGGCGCAAGCCGCAGAGACAGAACACCGATACCGAGGTACTGTTCGGCATCCTCGCGGAAGGGATCGTTGCCCACGTGGGCTTCGTTCGGGGCGGCGCACCGATCGTGCTGCCCTACCTCTACGGGGTCGGCGACCTCGGGGAGGGGCCCGTGCTGCTGCTGCACGGCTCGACTGGCGGTGGGTTGTTCCTGGATGCCGCGGGCGATGGCGTTCCGGTCTCGGTCACCGTCACGCACGTGGACGGGCTGGTCTTTGCGGCATCCACGTTCGAGAGCTCCGCCAACTACCGGAGCGCCGTCGTGTTCGGACGCGCCAGGATCGTGCCCGACGAGCTTCGGGAGCGCGCGCTCTGGCAGGTCTCGGACCACCTCATGCCGGGCCGGCGCGCCGAGGTGCGAGAGATGACGCGCAAAGAGGTCCGTGCGACGCACGTTCTGCAGGTTCCGCTCGATCAGGCAAGCGTCAAGGTCCGCTTCGATGGCGTGGGCGACACCCCAGACGATGGCGAAGACCACACCGTTTGGGCGGGAGTCGTTCCGCTCGCGGTCCTTGCCGGCACGCCGGTCGGGTCACCGGTTACGCAGGCAGCAGGTGCCACGGATGCCGCATCCGTCGCCGCCTTCACCCAGCGGCTGCACGATCTCGCGGCCGAGCGTGAGGCTCGGCTGCGCGAGATCATGCAGCCCGGAGACTGACTACACCCCGTCGCGCACGCTGCGGGCGAACTCGGTGACATTCGTGCGCAGCGCCTCGATGCGTCGATCGCGCGCCGCCTCGCGGTCGAAACCGAGATACGCCGACGGCGGGAGCTTTCGCACATTGGCCGAGCACTCGAAGTTCTCGCACACAAGGATGCCGACAGTGTCGCCGCGCCGGCCGGCGTCGCCCGCGCGCTTGGCGGCGAACATCACGACGTCATTGGGGAGCTGGATGTCATTGCACCACGAGCACTGTGGGCGGCTCAGCGGGCGCGCGTCAGTCTGGCGCAGCAGGATGCCGACGGGCTCATCGTCGAGATCGATCACGACTGATGCGAGCTTCGGGAGCTTCGGATCTCGGATGCCGAGGTAATCCAGGGCCTCCCAGTCGGGAGCGTCGAAGTCTGTGGGCAGAGTCAGGGCCTTGCGCTCGCTGCGCGAGGCGTTGACAAACGATGCCCGGATCTGGGTGTCGGTGAGGGGACGCATAAGCGTTCCTTTCAGGATGCGACGGCGAAGCGAATGCGGCGAGCCACGACCGGCAGAAGCCAGCGTCAGCGAAGATCGCTCAGCACGTCGAGTGAACGGGAATTGCGACTGCAGTGCAGCCGGAGCGGAAGAGGAGCCCGTCGGGGAAGAGAGCGCGGCCTCAGGCCGACGTGCCCGCCGACGCAGAGCGCGTCGACAACCTCCATCCGCCCGCAGGCGTCATCTGTCCGTTCACGCGCGGCAGTCTACGCCGCCTCAGCGCCGATCGCCTGTGCCGTCGCTCACGCCCAGCGGCGGCACCACTCGTACATCACAACAGCGGCAGCCGCGGCGGCGTTGATCGAGCGGGTCGAGCCGTACTGGGCGATTTCGACGGTGCCGGATGCCGCGGCCAGCGCCTCGGGCGAGAGTCCCGGCCCTTCCTGCCCGAACAGCAGGACGCAGGCCTGCGGCAGGTCAGCGTCGGGCAGAGGCCGGGACCCCTCGACGTTGTCGATCGCGATGATCGGCAAGCTCGCGGCATCCGCCCACGCGGCGAAGGCCGCGACATCCTCGTGGTGGCGCACGTGCTGGTAGCGGTCGGTGACCATCGCGCCGCGCTTGTTCCAGCGGCGGCGCCCGATGATGTGCACCTCGGCCGCGAGGAAGGCGTTCGCGCTGCGGACGATGGAGCCGATGTTGAGGTCGTGCTGCCAGTTCTCGATGGCGACGTGAAACGGATGCCGCCGCTCATCGAGATCGGCAACAATTGCGTCCATCCGCCAATAGCGATACCGGTCCACGACGTTTCGCCGGTCGCCGCCGGCGAGGAGTTCGGGGTCCAGGTGCGGATCGTCTGGCCACTCCGCCTTACCGCCCGGCCAGGGGCCGACCCCGTGGGAGAGTTCCGGCTCGCTCCCGGGCTCGGACTCGACGTGCACGTCGAGCAATCTATCCGACGGCAGTGTGACTCCGGGGCAGGAGGCGGATGGCTGCGCCCGTCTTCGGCTCGCCATCATCTTTTCGGTTCACCGAAATATCGGTAGGGTTTTCGGCATGCCGAAGTCCCCACCAACTCCCACTCCCCCCGCCTCAGCACCGGTGAGAGCACCCCGGCTGGTGTGGCTCCTCGGCCCGGCGATGGTCGCCGGCGTCGCCTACCTCGACCCCGGCAACGTGGCCAGCAACATGACGGCCGGCGCTCGCTACGGGTACCTGCTGGTGTGGGTGGTCGTGGTCGCGAACGTCATGGCCTGGCTCATCCAGTACCTCTCGGCAAAGCTCGGTGTGGTCACCGGCGAGAGCCTGCCCCAGGCACTCGGGGGGCGAATCCGGAGCGTCTGGGGTCGGCGCCTGTACTGGCTGCAGGCAGAGCTTGTAGCCATGGCGACAGACGTTGCCGAGGTGATCGGCGGCGCCGTTGCCCTGAACCTGCTGTTCGGCATCCCCCTGTTGTGGGGTGGGGTGATCACGGGCGTCGTTTCGCTGGGCCTGCTGATCGTGCAGTCACGCCGCGGCGCCCGACCTTTCGAGGTGATCGTGATCGGGCTCGTGGTGCTCATCGCGGTCGGATTCACCGCCGGAGTCTTCGTCGCACCGCCCGACCCCGCCGGAATCGTCGCCGGCCTCGCCCCCCGGTTCGAAGGCGCCGACTCGGTGCTGCTGGCGGCATCCATCCTCGGGGCCACCGTCATGCCGCACGCAATCTACGCACACTCGGCCCTCAGCCGCGATCGGTTCGCGCCGGTCGCGACTGCCCAGCAGTTCACGTTCGGCTCAGCGGCGGCCGGCCTCGAGTCGGGGCGTGGCGTGTCGACGCGGCGGCTGCTGACCGCCACCCGCTGGGACGTCACGATTGCGATGGTCATCGCTGGCACCGTCAACCTCTGCATCCTGCTGCTGGCCGCGGCGAACCTCGCGGGCGTCCCCGGCACCGACTCGCTCGAAGGCGCCTACGCTGCCCTGCGCGACGGGCTCGGGCCGATCATCGCGACGCTCTTCGCCGTCGGCCTGCTCGCGAGCGGGCTCGCCTCGACAGCCGTCGGGGCCTATGCAGGCGCCGAGATCATGAGCGGCCTGCTCCACATCCGGGTCCCGCTCGTCATCCGGCGCCTGGTCACGCTCGTACCCGCCCTCCTGATCCTCGGATTCGGCGTCGACCCGACCTTCGCGCTCGTGCTCAGCCAGGTCGTACTCTCGTTCGGCATCCCGTTCGCCCTGGTTCCCCTCGTATGGATCACCGCGCGGCGCAGCGTCCTCGGCCCGTTCCGCAACCGACTCACCACGACAGTCCTGGGGGTGGTGTCGGCGGCACTGTTGATCACCCTCAACCTGGTGCTGCTGTGGCTGGTCTTCACCGGCACGTAATCGAGCGCCCGAAACTGACGGGTAGGGTTTCGACATGTCCTCCGCGGCCATCGACGACTATCTGAAGACGATCTACCACCACACGGAGTGGCAGACCGAGCGGATCACGCCGTCGCAGCTCGCGTCCGAGCTCGGACTCGCGCCTTCGAGCGTGACCGAGATGGTTCGAAAGCTCGCCGCGCAAGGACTCGTGACCCACCGCCCGTACGGACCGATCTCGCTGACGGCAGCGGGCGAGCACCGCGCGGCAGCCATCATCCGTCGCCACCGCCTCATCGAGACCTGGCTGGTGCGCGAGTTCGGGTACACGTGGGCTGACGTGCACGAAGAGGCCGAGATTCTCGAACACGCCATCAGCGATCGCCTCCTCGACGGCATCGACGCGCGCCTCGGGAGACCCCGGTTCGATCCCCACGGCGATGCGATTCCGGATGCCGACGGCACGGTGATTCGTGAGCCGTTCGTTCTTCTCGCCGATGCGCCGCTCGGACACTGTGGGCGGGTACTTCGGGTCTCGGACCGCGTTCCGGGCCTGCTCGAGGCTTTGGATGAGGCATCCGTCGATGTGGGAAGCGTCGTGTGCGTCCGCGGCCGCGAGCTGCTCGATGTCGGGGACCGCGCGGTGACACTGCCCGCTGCGGCGCCCGCAGCCATCTGGCTCAGCGCCTGAACCGGTCCGCACCGCGACGACCGTTCAGTCGCGCCTTGACGCGGGTCACAGCCCGCCCGACCCATACAACGACGCGACCGAACCCGAGGGCTGGCTCAGCAGGCGACGGATGCCGCCGCGAAAGGCCAGCGGGTGCGGGTTGCTGCTTCACACGCATCCCAGATGCGTGCCAGGCGTTCGGGGTCGCGCACGATCTTCGGCAGGCGCGCTCGCCGGGGATCGCCCTTGACGAGATAGCGCGGCCCCCAGAACTGCCCACCCCCGATCGAGGGGTCGGCCAGTGCCCGCACGAGCGGCCACGCCCCGCGCTCTTTGGACTGGGTGAAAGGTGTCTGCAGATTGTCGACGAACCGCGTGATCTTGCTCGGTTGGTTCACGCCGTGCAGCCCGATGGTCCGTCCGCTCGTCGAGTACCCCGGGTGAACGACCACACTGTCGACCGGAACACCGTGCTCGCGCAGGCGACGATCTGCTTCCAACCCGAGGGCCGTCGTCACGACCTTCGACTGCACGTACGCACGCCAGCCCGAGTAGCCCTCGGTCAGCTGCAGATCGACCGGGTCATAAGGGGTCAGTGAGATCGACATGCTGCCGAGCCACACCATCCGTCCCCCCGAGCGCGCGAGTGGCACGAGCAACTCCCCCGCGAGCGCGAAGTGCCCGAGTGCGTTCGTGGCAAGCACGACCTCGGCGCCATCGGAGGTCGTCTCGCGGCGCCGCGGCGGATGGACGATGCCCGCGTTCAGCAGCACGCCATCCAGTGGGCCGCGGGTGCGCAAGGATGCCGCCGCCGACCGGATCGAGCCCGGCTTGGCCGTGTCGATGATGAGGGATTCGATGTCGGCTCCCGGAACGCGCCCGGCGAGCGTTGCTCGAGCGGCGGACAGGCGCTTGGGGTTGCGGCCCGACATGATCACATGCGCTCCGGCTCGGGCCAGTTGCTCACTCGCGAAATACCCGAGGCCCGCGTTCGAACCCGTCACGAGGTACGACTGTCCGGAAAGGTCGGGCAGCGACTCGGGATCCCACCGCCTGCGCGTCACGTGATCGACACTAGACCTCCCCGCGCGGGATACGCTGTGGCCATGCGGACCCGAGCAGACGTGGAATGCTGGCTCACCGACATGGACGGCGTGCTCGTCCACGAGAACATCCCCGTTCCCGGCGCGGCTGAGGTGATCGAGGGCTGGCGCGAGCAGGGAGTACCCTTCCTCGTCCTGACGAACAACTCGATCTTCACGCCGCGCGACCTGAGCGCCCGCCTCCGGGCATCCGGTCTCGTCGTGCCCGAAGAGGCGATCTGGACCTCAGCGCTCGCGACGGCGGATTTTCTGCGCGGGCAGGCTCCCGGAGCATCCGCTTTCGTGATCGGCGAGGCAGGACTCACGACGGCGCTTCACGAGGCCGGCTTCATCATGACCGAGAACGACCCCGACTATGTCGTTGTCGGCGAGACCCGCAACTACTCGTTCGAGGCGATCACCAAGGCGATCCGAGCGATTGCCGGCGGAGCGCGATTCATTGCGACGAATCCCGACGCGACCGGGCCCTCAGCAGAGGGCATCCTTCCGGCGACGGGCGCGATCACTGCCCTCATCACGAAGGCCACCGGCAAGGAACCGTACGTCGTGGGAAAGCCCAACCCGATGATGTTCCGCTCGGCGCTGAACCGCATCGGCGCTCACTCGGAATCGACAGGGATGATCGGCGACCGGATGGACACCGACATCGTCGCGGGCATCGAGGCGGGTCTTCACACGGTGCTCGTGCTCACCGGCATCAGTGACCATGCCGAGATCGACCGCTTCCCGTTCCGTCCCGACGAGATCCTGGACTCGATCGCCGAGTTGCTTCCCGCGGAGCCCGAAGAGTCGGAGATGCCTGAGGTGCTGTGATGGGAGCCCTCGACGACGGCGAGCGCGTTGAAGCGACGGATGCCGCGGCCTGGCGCGTCTGGCTCGAGGCCAATCATGCGACCTCGAAGGGGGCATGGTTGGTGCGCGCCCGGCCGGGATCGGGCCTGACGCTCGTCGAGTACGAGGACTCGATCCTCCAGGCGCTGTGCTTCGGGTGGGTCGACGGTCCCGTGCGTGTGTTCGACGAGAATCGGAGCGGACTGTGGTTCGCGCCACGACGGCCGGCCAGCGGCTGGGCAGCGACGAACAAGGCGCGGATCGCGCTCCTGGAGGCGCAGGGCCTGCTGGCCGAGGCCGGCATCCGCGCCGTCGAGATCGCGAAGGCCAACGGCACCTGGACAGTGATGGACGAGGCAGAGGCCGGTATCGATCCGGCTGATCTGGTCGCGGCCTTGGATGCGAACCCCGCAGCGCGCGCGAACTGGGATGCGTTCCCGATGTCTGCTCGCAAGTACGGGCTTCAACAGATCGCGCTGGCCAAGCGCCCCGAGACCCGCGCGGCACGTATTGCGAAGATCGTCGCCAGCGCGGCCGAGGGGAGACGGCCGTGAACGAGGTCGAACAGTCGCTACTGCTGTGGACGTCACTGATCATCATCAGCGGCGCCCTCGTCGTCGCCGTCTGGCAGTGGTGGCGCAGCCGCGACGGCGGCGAGGACTGAGGTATTACTGAGCACTCGTTCAGTAGCGCTGAAACGCGGCGTGCCTCGCCCTCAACCCGCAACACGACGCGACCGAACTCTCAGGACTCAGGTTCAGCCGCGCGAAAGTGTGGGTTCAGCTCGACAGCACCCGCAAGACGGCGCGACTGAACCTTGGGCCTCTGCTCTACTGCGGGGCGAGGCCGAGGTCGTCGAGGTCGATCGCCGCGAGCCAGGTGAGCCCGGCGTCCTCGATCGCGGCCTGCGCGCCGGTCTTTCGGTCGACGATCACGGCAACGGCAACCGGCTCCGCGCCCTCCCGGCGCAGAGCCTCGACGGCCTTGAGCGCGGACTGGCCCGTCGTCGAGGTGTCTTCGAGCACGACAACGCGCTTACCCACGACATCCGCGCCCTCGACCTGACGGCCGCGGCCGTGGTCCTTCGGCTCCTTGCGGACGACGAAGGCGTCGAGCGGATGCTCGGTGTCGACTGATGCGTGCATCACGGCGTTAGCGATGGGGTCGGCACCAAGGGTCAAGCCTCCGACCGCGACGATCGTGTCGGCATCCGTTCCCAGCCCGGTGCGGACGAGGTCGAGCATGATCCGGCCGATCGCGGGCGCCGCCCGATGGTCGAGCGTGAGCTTGCGCATGTCGACGTAATACGAGGCCTTCTTGCCGCTGGACAGGGTGAAGTCGCCATGGAATACAGCCTCGGCGCCGATCAGGGCAATCAGGGCCTGGCGGTCGGCTTCGAGTTCGGGCGTGGAGGAAGCGGTCACAGCCCGAGTCTAGGAAAGAACGAGCAATGTTTCCGTGACATCTATGAGCAGGGTATGGCGGAGGGCTTCTAGATTGGTGTAGCTCGGGCCGCGCCTCATCGCCGAGGACGATGGTCCCGAGGCTGCTGCGAACGCGCCGATAGAGTCGGCCCGTCCGCGAAACCCGCACGCAAGAAGCAAGGGAGTGCGCACATGACCCGCATCGGCATCGTCGCGGAGAGAGGTGGCGAGACTCGCGTCTCCCTCACTCCGCCCACGGTCGTTCGGTTGATCACGCTCGGGTACGAGGTCGCCGTGGAGGCAGGAGCCGGTGCGGCATCCTCGTTCCCCGATGCCGCCTACACGGATGCC
This sequence comes from Microbacterium sp. F2, assembly GCF_052274505.1. NCBI lineage: Bacteria > Bacillati > Actinomycetota > Actinomycetes > Micrococcales > Microbacteriaceae > Microbacterium > Microbacterium sp. F2. The sequence continues at coordinate 32,285 of NZ_JBNVBV010000003.1, read as the reverse complement.
GGGGCCGACGTGACCGACCGTGCCGGTGCGTGGGGTGCAGACATCGTCGTGACGGTGAGCTCGCCGACCCCGGAGGACGTGGCGTTGCTTCGAGATGGCGCGACCGTGATCGGAATGCTCGCGCCGGCCTTCCGACCCGAGGTTCGGGAGTCCCTCGCGACCCGCGGGATCACCGCACTCTCATTGGATGCCGTTCCACGCATATCTCGAGCGCAGTCGATGGACGTGCTGAGTTCCATGGCGAACATCTCGGGCTACCGCGCCGTCGTTGAAGCAGCACACGAGTTCGGCCGCTTCTTCACGGGCCAGGTGACAGCTGCCGGGAAGGTTCCGCCGGCGAAGGTGCTGGTCGCTGGCGCGGGCGTTGCGGGACTGGCGGCGATCGGGACGGCAGCAAGCCTTGGCGCCATTGTCCGTGCGACCGACCCGCGGCCCGAAGTCGCCGACCAGGTCAAATCGGTCGGCGGAGAGTACCTCCCCGTCGAGGTCGACGAGGTCATGGAGTCCTCCGACGGGTACGCCAAGGCGACGAGCGAGGCCTATGATCGGCGCGCCGCCGAGATCTACACAGAACAGGCGGCGGATGTCGACATCATCATCACGACAGCCCTCATCCCGGGGCGTGCCGCGCCGCGGCTGATCACGGCGTCCGATGTCGCACAGATGAAGCCCGGCAGCGTCATCGTTGATATGGCCGCTGCGCAGGGCGGAAACGTCGAAGGATCGGTCGCGGGCGAGCGGATCGTGACCGAGAACGGTGTCACGATCCTCGGGTACACCGATCTCGCGGGGCGGCTCCCGGCGCAGGCATCCCAGCTGTACTCGACGAACGTCTACAACCTGATCGCGCTGCTGACCCCCGGCAAGGATGGGCAGCTGACGATCGACTTCGACGACATCGTGCAGCGCGGGGTCACGATCGTGCGCGATGGCGAGTCGACCTGGCCGCCACCGCCCGTGCAGGTCTCGGCTGCGCCGTCGATGGCCGCGGCAGCGCCCGCTCAGAAACCGGAACCGAAGAAGGCGCCAGCCTGGCGCACCCCGGCGCTTCTCGGCGGCGCGGCAATCCTGCTGTTCGTCGTGACCGCGGTCGCGCCGGCTCCGATCCCGCAGCACTTCACGGTGCTGGTCCTGTCGACCATCATCGGCTTCTTCGTTATCGGGAAGGTGCATCACGCCCTCCACACGCCGCTCATGAGCGTGACCAATGCCATCTCGGGCATCATCGTCGTCGGCGCGATGCTGCAACTGGCATCCGGGGAGCTCATCGTTCAGATTCTCGCCGCCGTCGCGGTGCTTCTCGCCAGCATCAACATCTTCGGAGGCTTCGCGGTGACCCGCCGAATGCTCGCCATGTTTTCCAAGGGCACCGACTCGAAAGGTGAGACCCGATGAGCGCCGCGCCGGTCCTTCTCCACAGCAGTGCGTCGGCTTCTGCCGCGAGCGCGTCGGTTGCGGCATCCGTCGCAGGCGCCGCCTACCTCGTCGCGGCGCTGCTGTTCATCCTGAGCCTGCACGGCCTCAGCAAGCACGAGACAGCCCGCCGCGGTGTGCTGTTCGGCATCGCGGGCATGGTTATCGCCATTGCCGCGACGATCTGGCTCACGGTCGAGCAGCTCTGGGGACAGCCGCAGGCCGCGATCGGTCTCACACTGCTGGTGGTCGCGGTGCTGATCGGCGGATCGATCGGGCTGTGGCGCGCACGCGTCGTCGAAATGACCGGGATGCCCGAACTCATCGCGCTCCTCCACAGCTTCGTGGGCCTTGCGGCCGTCATCGTGGGGTGGAACGGAGCACTGGACCCGGGCGAGATCGACGGTGCGCTGCTCGGCATCCATCATGCGGAGGTCTTCATCGGGGTCTTCATCGGGGCCGTGACCTTCACGGGATCGATCGTCGCGTTCCTGAAGCTCTCGGCCCGCATCTCCTCGAAGCCGCTGATGCTGCCGGGCAAGAACGTCCTCAACCTCGGCGCCCTCGTCGCCTTCGTCGGCCTGACGGTCTGGTACGTCATCACGCCGGATCTGTGGCTGCTGATCGTGGTCACGATCCTCGCGCTGCTGCTCGGCTGGCACCTCGTTGCCTCGATCGGCGGCGGCGACATGCCCGTTGTCGTCTCGATGCTCAACAGCTACTCCGGCTGGGCTGCCGCGGCAGCGGGCTTCATCCTCAGCAATGACCTGCTCATCGTCACGGGCGCCCTCGTCGGGTCCTCCGGCGCCTACCTGTCGTACATCATGTGCCGCGCCATGAACCGGTCGTTCATCTCCGTCATCGCGGGCGGGTTCGGGATCGAGGCGCCGAGATCGACGGATGCCGAGACCGGCGAGCACCGCGAGATCGACGTCACCAGCGCCGCCGAGCTTCTCGCCGAGGCCGACCGGGTCATCATCACGCCGGGCTACGGCATGGCTGTCGCTCAGGCACAGTACCCGGTCGCGGAGCTGACGGCGAAGCTGCGCGAGCGCGGCGTGGACGTGAGGTTCGGCATCCATCCCGTCGCGGGACGCCTTCCCGGGCACATGAACGTGCTGCTGGCCGAGGCCAAGGTGCCGTACGACATCGTGTTCGAGATGGACGAGATCAACGACGACTTCGGTGAGACATCCGTCGTGCTCGTCATCGGCGCGAACGACACCGTCAACCCCGCCGCCGCCGAGGACCCGGGCAGCCCGATCGCCGGGATGCCGGTGCTGCGGGTCTGGGAGGCCGACAACGTCATCGTCTTCAAGCGGTCGATGGCCTCGGGCTACGCGGGCGTGCAGAATCCACTGTTCTTCCGCGAGAACGCCCAGATGCTCTTCGGCGACGCGAAGGAGAAGGTCGAGCAGATCCTGCGGGAGCTGTAGGCGCAGCATCCGTTTCTGCGGCGTCAGCGGGGACTGCGGGCGAGGAACGGATGTGGCCAGGCGCCGAGTGCGACCACCGCGAGGACGACCTGAACGAGGCCGGTGCCGAAGTAGATGCCGTCAAGCGGCGACCACACGAGCATGATGGCGATCTCGACGAAGATCCAGATCATCATGACGAGCCCGGCCGCCGCATGCAGACCGGCCGCGAGGCGGAAACGCCAGTACTGCGCAGCAAGCGCGAGCGCCTGCGATCCGCCCACGACGACCCCAAGGATGACGCCGGGCCAGACATACGACGTGAAGACGGACCCCTCGATCCACTCCGCCGGGATGGGCATGAATCCGAGGGGGAGCCCTGCCATGCCCAGCAACGCGGATGCCAGATTGAACCAGGCGACAACCTGGAGCGATATCGACACCCACCGCGAGCCGGTCATACGGCGCACGCTACGCCGCGACCGAACCCCGGACGAAGAGGTGGGCCGGATCAATTCCCCCAGGCAGAATCGGGTGGTGTCGCTAACTCAGCAATCTCGACCGCCGTACAGCCTTCCCGCGCCGGTATGACCGGACGTGGGACCGGAACTCAGGAGTTAGCCACACCACGCACCGAGCACCGGCCCGGAGCCGGTGAGGTCGGCGGGCGACTCTAGGCTGAGTTCATGCGCCTTGCCACCTGGAACGTGAACTCCGTCCGCGCCCGGGTCGACCGGATCGTCGACTTCGCGGTGCGTGAAGACATCGACGTGCTGGCGATGCAAGAGATCAAGTGCAAGGTCGAGCAGTTCCCGTTCGAGCAGTTCGAGCAGGCGGGCTTCCACGTCGAGGCCCACGGGTTCTCGCAGTGGAACGGTGTCGCAATCGCCAGCCGCTCCCGCCCGACCGAGGTCGAGACCGCCTTCCCCGGGATGCCCGGCTTCGCCAAGGGGCACGAGGGTCCGGATGCTCCGCAAGAAGCCCGCGCGATCGGGGCGACCATCGACGGCGTGCGTGTCTGGAGCCTCTACGTCCCCAACGGCCGCGCCCTCGAAGACCCCCACTACGTCTACAAGCTCCACTGGCTCGAGGCGCTGCGCCAGTACACCGCCAGCACCCTGGCTGCGACCCCCGACCTGCCGCTGGCCCTGGTCGGCGACTTCAACATCGCCCCGACGGATGCCGACAACGGCGACCCCGCGATCGTTGAAGGATTCTCGACCCACGTCTCGGCCCCCGAGCGCGAGGCCTTCACCGCTCTCGAGCAGGCGGGACTCGCCGACGTCGTCAGGCCCCTGGTTCCAACGGGATTCACCTATTGGGACTACAAGCAGCTGCGCTTCCCGCGGAACGAGGGTCTGCGGATCGACTTCATCCTCGGCTCTCGCACTGTGGCGGATGCCGTAACGGATGCCGCCATTCACCGCAACGAGCGCAAGGGCGAGGCCCCGAGCGATCACGTCCCCGTGGTCGTGGATCTCGACCGCGCGCGGCTGTCGCCGGGGGAAGACGACCAGGACGATGACCGTCCGATGATCTTCGGCTGACGCGGCCCCACCGAGGTGCCCGGCGCCTAGGGTGAGTGCATGAGAGTGCAGCTCATCGGCATTGGGACGGCGGTGCCGGAGTTCGCGCTCTCGCAATCCCAGGTGAGGGACCTGTTCCTCGCTGAGCCGGATATCGCACCCCTGACGGCACGGCTCATCCGCGCCGCCTACGACAACTCGGCGATCGAGCGGCGCCACACCGTCATCGAAGACTTCGCGAGTGGCGGCGGAACCTTCCTCGAGCCGGAGAGCCGTGTCATCCGTAGTCCGGGGACGGGCCCCCGCAACGAGCTCTACGCACGCGAAGCGCCGAAGCTGTCCGAGACGGCGGCGCGGCGCGCCCTGCACAACGCCGGAGTGCAGCCGAGCGAGATCACCCACGTGGTCACCGCCAGCTGCACCGGCTTCTACGCCCCCGGACCCGAGTACCGACTGGTCCGCGACCTCGGACTCGATCCCACCGTCGAGCGCGAACACATCGGTTTCATGGGATGCGCCGCAGCGATCCCAGCGCTGCGTTCGGCGTGGCGCATCTGCCTCACCGAGCCGACGGCAACGGTCTTGGTTTCGTGCACCGAAGTGTGCTCGATCCACATGCGGTCATCGCCCGACCCCGATCAGATCGTCGCCTCTGCTGTTTTCGCCGACGGCGCAGCAGCGGCGGTCGTGACCGCCCGGCCTCCAGAACGCGGCGAACCTCGCGAGCTACCCGCACCGTCCCGGGCGCTGGAACTCACGGGCTTCACCACCGCCCTCACCACCGACGGCGAGCAGGACATGGCGTGGATCATCGGCGACCACGGCTTCGAGATGACACTCACCGGCAATGTTCCTCGCATCGTCGGACGCGAGGTCCGCGCAGCGCTCGCGCCGGTGCTCGAGCGCACCGGCGCGATTGATCAGTGGGTGGTGCACCCGGGCGGGCGCAGCATCCTGGACAGGTTCGAGCAGGCGATGGATCTCGACGAATCAGCTCTCCAGCGATCCCGAGCGATCCTGCGCGACAACGGGAACATGTCCTCTGCCACCGTGCTGTTCATCCTCGCCGACCTTCTCGGAGATCCCACGGCGGAGACGGGCCAGCAGGTGCTCATCACGGCGTTCGGACCCGGCCTGGCCGTCGAGAGCGCGACGGCCAGGGTTACTGCGCGCGAACCTCACGAGTCAGCGGCAAGCGTGCTCGAAGAACAGGCGGCCAGTGCGCGTTCGTGAGGCGGACCTTCGCGAACTGATGGACGATCCGCGCTGCGACGAGCGGATGCTTCTGCGCACGGTCCGCCGGTTCGGTCTGGTCAACCGGGCGGTGTCGGGGTGGGGCGCGATCTACCGATCCCGTCTGCGCCCCTACCTTCGCTCCCGAGCTGACGAACTGCGTGAGGCACCGGTCCGGATTCTCGACGTCGGATGCGGCGGCGGCGATGTCACTCTGACCCTCGCACGACGCGCCCGAGCAGACGGCTTCGCGGTGGAGGTGTGCGGAATCGATCCCGACACGCGGTGCCTGTCTGTCGCGAGGTCGCGTCCATCCGAGCCCGGCGTGACCTTCCGCGGCGCGTACGCCGCAGACCTCGTCGAGGCGGGCGAAGAGTTCGATGTCGTCGTCTCGAACCACGTCCTTCATCACCTCAGCCGGGACCAGCTTCACGAGCTGTTCGCGCACACCGACGCGCTGGGTGCCGAGCTCGCGCTGCACAACGACATCGCCCGCAGCAGAACGGCATGGGGCCTCTACAGCCTCGGCATCCTGCCGTTCGCGCCCGGGACCTTCTTGTTCACCGACGGACTGCGCTCGATCCGCCGCTCATACACTCTCGCCGAGCTCCAGCGAGAGATCCCGCCGGGATGGACGGTGACGTCGCCGGCCCCGTTCCGCGTTATCGCCACTCGAAGCTCGCGCACCACCGGCGGGGTGTGATCCATGCGTGTCGTGATCGTTGGCGCCGGTCCGGTGGGCACGCTGCTGGGCGCCGAGCTTGCCCGCCTGGGAGTGGAACACGTCACGCTCGAAGCGCGTGAGGCCCCCGGCGCCGGATCCCGTGCGATCGGCATCCATTCGGCTGCGCTGTCGGCGATGTCAGCCTCGGGGGTGACCGATCGCATCCTCGCCGCGTGCCTGCAGGTCCGCGAAGGCGAGGCCAGGGTCGGCGGCCGGACCGTGACCACGATCCGCTTCGGAGCGGTGCGCACCGGCTCCCTCGCATCCTTTCCGTTCGTGGCAACCCTTCCGCAGGCCGCCACCGAGGCCGCGATCGCCGGCGCGGCGGCCGACCACGGCGCCGCCGCCCCACAGCGCGGAATCCGGGTGCTCGAGGTGATCGACGAGGGATCGTCGTGTCGGGTGATCACCGACCGCGGCGAGGTGCGCGGCGATGCGGTCGTGATCGCGGCGGGGTCTCGCTCCCGCCGCATCAGTAGCCTCACCCGGGACGGGAAGCGCCGCGCGTACCCCGACCGGTACGTCATGGCCGATGCTCCCGATGACACCGACGACGGGCCTCGCGCCATCGTTCACCTGCATCCAGACGGCGTCCTGGAGTCCTTCCCCCTGCCCGGCGGCCTGCGGCGATATGTCGCCTGGCACCGCCCGGGCTCCACAGCTACCGCAACTGACGACGCGGCCACCCTGCGCGACGCCGTCAGCCGGCGTGCGGGATCCTCTGCCGACATGATCACGACCGCGACGACCTTCGGGGTCGGCCGATTCGTCGCACGCCGGATGCTGCGCGGACGGGTTCTCGCGATCGGTGACGCGGCCCACGAGGTGAGCCCCATCGGCGGGCAGGGCTCAACCTCGGACTCATCGATGCGGCGACGCTCGCCCCGCTGCTCGCGGAGTGGGGCAGAACCGGCGAGCCTCCTGCCGAGCTTGCCGCGTGGGAACGCAGGCGAAGATCCGCCGCGAGGACTGCAGCCCGGATTGCGGCGCTGAACACCGTGGCCGGTCGCGGCCACGGCAGCTTGGGCGCCGCGACGCGGCTCGCCGGCATCCGTCTCGCGCCCGCGCGGCTCCTCGCACACGCCTACGGGATGGGATTCGATCCGGATGCCCGGGCACCCCACTTCAGGCCACGAACGCGGTGACGACCAGCTGAGCAGCAAGGATCAGACCCGCCGCCATCACGAGGCGGAAGACCAGGCGGTCCGGCTTCCGGAGAGCGCGGAGCAGGCCCGCAACCGCGCAGGCCACAACGCTCGCTGACGCAGCGAGCGCCACGGCGGGGGGCGCCTCGCCGAACGATCCGACCAGCACGACAACGGTCCCCGCGATGACGGCGGCGAACGCGGCTATCGCACTCGGCGTGGCACCGATCCGGTGACCGAGTCCGCGCACACCCGTCGCCTCGTCGTCGGCGAGATCCGGCAGCACGTTGGTCAGGTGAACCGCCACACCCAGCAGCGCACCGGCGGCTCCCTGCCACCACGGAGCCACCGCAGGCAGGGCAGCTGCCAGGGTTGCGAGCGAGGGCAGGATGCCGAAACTCACCGCGAACGGGATCACCGATGCCCATGTGAACTTCAGCCAGGCGTTGTACGCCCACGCCGAGGCCAGAGCGATGCCATGGGCGAGGCAGAACTGCCACCCGATAACGCCGGAGACACCCAGCGCGAGCACGAGCGCGACGCCCGCTGCAGCAGCGACCGCTCTGCGCGAGATCACGCCCGCCGCGATCGGCTTGTCGCGACGCCCGACGGCGATATCGCGCGGGGCGTCGATGGCGTCGTTGGACCATCCCACAGACAGTTGGCCGAAGAGCACAGCCGCGACGGTCAGGGCGATGCGCTCCACTCCGATGCCTGCGCCGACGGCGAGCAATCCGGCGAGCGTCGTGACGACCACCGTCGGCCCAGGATGCGAGCACGCCAGCAACGCGAGCACCCGGCCCCCGAATCCTGTCGTGACCGGGGAGGTCTGCCGGCTCGCCATGCCCTCACAGTACGCGTCAGCACACCGCGCCCGGCACGCCGAACGCAGGATCAATCCGCACTGCCGACCCCTGGCGACTCGTCTCACCCGTCTGATCCTGCGATCGGGACCGTGGCTGGCCGCTTCCAGCAGGCGCGAGGCCTCCCCCATGAGACGGATGTGACGTGGCATGGGATCGACGTAGCGTGGATGGGTGAGTGATCCGACGCGTGCCACCTCGTGGTGGGTTCCGCTGCGAGGCGATGTCTGGCTAGCAGTGGCACTGTTCGTCACGGCGGTGCTGAGTACGGCCCTCGGCTCGGTCGCCGGGATCTACAGCCAGACCGAGGTCGACCTCCGTTTCGCCCTCCTGTATGCCTTCGGCGTCACAGCACCACTCGCATGGCGGCGCCGCCTACCCAGCACGGTCGCGGTCGCGGTGTCGATCGCGTTCTTCCTCGGCATGATGGCGCGCATCCCGGAGCTCTACGTGGGAAACGTTGCCGTCTTCATCGCCTTCTACACGGTCGGGGCGTGGGTAGACGATCGGCGCCGCGCCTTCATCGTGCGCATGGTGATCATCGTGGGGATGTTCATCTGGCTGCTGGTGACGATGTTCATCGATGCGACAGCCCCCACCGACGAGGGACTGTCGCGCGCAGGGCTTTTCTCGCCCTACGTGGCGTTCATGCTCATCCAGTTCCTCGTGAACGTCGCCTTCTTCGGCGGTGCGTACTATTTCGGCAACCGCACGTTCGAGTCGCGCCGCCAGCGCGAGGTCCTTGCCGAGCGGACCGTCGAGCTCGAACGGGGAGCGCGAGACGACCGCCGCGCAAGCCGTCGCCCTCGACCGCGTCCGCATCGCTCGCGAACTGCACGATGTGGTGGCCCACCATGTCTCTGCCATGGGCGTGCAGGCTGCCGCGGCGCGGACGGTGTGGGATGCCGATCCGGATGCCGCGCGGCGCGCCCTCATCGACATCGAGCAGGCAGCGCGTGATGCCCTCGTGGAGTTGCGCCAGTTGCTCGAGACACTTCGCACGCCCGTCGACGACGACCCCAGCGACGCATCGACAGTGGGACTGGACGCACTGCCTGCCCTTGTCGCGCATGCCAACGAAAACGGGCTCCCGACGACTCTGACGATCATCGGTGAGCCGGCGCCAGTAGCGCCCACGGTACAGGTCAACGCCTTCCGAATCACGCAAGAAGCCCTGACCAACGCCCGTCGTCACGGCGGCCCGGATGCCGCGGCCGACGTCCGCGTGCGGTATCTACCCGCGGCGCTCGAGGTCGAGATCGTGAACTCCGGAAGACCCTCACTCTCCTCCCAGAGCGGGCTCGGACTTCTCGGCATGCGCGAGCGGGCAGCCGCGTCCGGCGGCTCGCTCGAGATCTCACCACGCCGTGACGGAGGCTTCCGGGTTCGCCTGACGATCCCCCGTCCTGAGGCGGTGAGCGCGTGAGTACTCGGGTCCTGCTGGTCGACGATCATGCGCTCATGCGCGCTGGCTTCCGCCTCATCCTCGACAGCGCTCCCGACCTGGAGGTCGTCGGGGAGGCCGCTACCGGCGAGGAGGCTGTGCGCGCGGCATCCGAGCTCGCGCCCGACGTCGTCTGCATGGATGTGCAAATGCCCGGGATGGGAGGGCTCGCCGCGACGCGCCAGATCGTCGCCGACCCCGGGCTCGAGTGCGCCGTCGTGATCGTCACCACCTTCGATCGGGATGACTACCTCTTCGAGGCCCTCGAGGCTGGGGCGAGCGGCTTTTTGCTGAAGAACGCAGCGCCCGAGGATCTGCAGTCTGCCGTGCGGGTAGCTGCGGCCGGCGACGCGCTGCTGGCCCCCGAGGTGACTCGCCGCGTCATCGCACGGTTCGCGGCTGCACCGCCGACGCCGACACCACCGGCAGCGGCCGACCTCACCGAGCGCGAGTCGGAGGTTCTGCGTCTGATGGCGCAGGCGATGAGCAACGCTGAGATCGCGGCGCACCTGATCATCGGCGAGGCAACGGTGAAGACCCACGTCTCCAACGTGTTGCTCAAACTCGGCGTCCGCGACCGCGTCGCCGCTGTCGTCTATGCATACCGTCACGGGCTGGCCTGACCCGGGAACCCGCCTCCCCCGCGCGAGGGAGGACATGACCCGCCTCGAGGCGGATGCGCGGCGAGGCGCGGCTTCCTAGCCTGGAGGTACCGAGTGAGAGGAGCAACATGCTCGAGTTGTCGCACGTGACCAAGAGTTATGGCGCGCACCGTGTTCTGAACGATCTGTCGTTCACTGTCAGGCCCGGCCGGTTGACCGGCTTCGTCGGAGGGAACGGTGCGGGAAAGACCACGACGATGCGCATCATCCTCGGGGTGCTTGCCAAGGATGACGGGTCGGTCACCATCAATGGTGCCGCGCTGACCTCGGCGGACAGGCGCCGCTTCGGCTACATGCCCGAAGAACGCGGGCTCTACCCGAAGATGAAGGTCGGCGAGCACATCACCTATCTCGCCCGGCTGCACGGGTTCGACAAGGGCGAGGCGGAGGCGAGGTCTATCGCCCTCCTCGAGCAGCTCGGGCTCGGGGAGCGCCTGAACGACACCGTCGAGAAACTCTCACTCGGTAACCAGCAGCGGGCGCAGATCGCCGCTGCGCTGGTGCACGAGCCCGACGTGCTCATCCTCGATGAGCCCTTCTCGGGGCTCGATCCCCTCGCTGTCGACGTGGTCGCAGACGTCTTGCACCGCCGCGCGGCTGCCGGCGTCTCCGTCTTGTTCTCGTCGCACCAGCTCGACGTCGTCGAGCGCCTCTGCGATGACATCGTCATCATCGCCGGCGGAGAGATCCGCGCCGCCGGCAGCAGCGAGCACCTGCGCCAGCAGCACTCGGGGCACCGCTACGAACTGCGCACTGCCGGCGACCTCGGCTGGCTGCGCGAGGAACCTGGTATCACGGTGGTCGAGTTCGACGGCGGAAACGCCCTTTTCGATGCGGCCGAGGACGCCGCCGCCCAGCGCGTCCTGCAGCGCGCGGCAAGCGAGTCGAGCATCGAGCGCTTCGCCCCCGTTCGCCCGACGCTCGCACAGATTTTCAAGGAGGTCATCCAGTGACTACCGCCGCTCCGACATCCACGCCCCGCGGCTTCCAGAATGTCTGGCTCGTTGCCGAACGTGAGGTGGGCTCCAAGCTGCGCAGCCGCGCCTTCGTGATCTCGACAATCATCACCCTGCTCATCGCGCTCGCCGCCGTCATCTGGGGCGGGTTCTCTGCCGGCAATCCGTCTGCCACGCGGGTCGCGGTCACCTCATCGACGGCAGCCGCGGTGCAGAAGGTCCCCGGGGTCGAGGTGACGCAGGTCGCCGACCAGGATGCCGCGGAAGCTCTCGTCCGCAGCGGTGAGGTCAGCGCGGCTGTTGTCGATGACGCATCCTCGCCCACCGGTGTGGTCGTCATCGCCGAGGACTCGCCACCGACATCGCTCCTGATGGGACTGTCGGAGTCGCCGTCGGTCGAGCTCCTGGACCCGGCATCCGTCGACTTTGCCTTGCGGTACTTCGTCTCCCTGGGGTTCGGGATCGTGTTCCTGTTGGCGGCATCCCTCTTCGGCGGGACCATCGCCCAGAGCGTCGTCGAAGAGAAGCAGACCCGCGTCGTCGAGTTGCTCCTGTCGGCAATGCCGGCGCGAACGCTCCTGGCGGGCAAGATCATCGGGAACACCATCCTGGCAATGGCGCAGATCCTGCTCCTTGCCACGATCGCCGTGGTTGGGCTGATCGTCACCGGGCAAAGCGAGGTGCTTCAGGGGCTCGGTGCCCCGATCGCCTGGTTCGCGATCTTCTTCCTGTTCGGGTTCGTGCTGCTGGCGTCGCTGTTCGCGGCGGCGGGTTCGCTCGTCTCGCGCATGGAGGACATCGGCTCAACGACCGCGCCGCTGACGATGCTCATCATGGCGCCGTACTTCCTGGTGATCTTCGCAGGCGACAACCCTGTCGTGCTCACCGTGATGTCGTACGTGCCGTTCTCGGCGCCAGTCGGGATGCCGCTTCGGCTGTACCTCGGAGAGGCGCAGTGGTGGGAGCCGATCCTGTCCCTCGTCATCCTCATCGCCACCTGTGTCGCTGCGATCGTGCTGGCGGCAAAGATCTACGAACGCTCGATCCTGCGCATGGGTGCACGCGTCTCATGGCGCGAGGCACTCAAGACCCCGTGATCTGAATGCCCCGGCTATCCCGCGTCGGTCCCGTCTCCGCCTCGGAGCGCGGGACCGTCGCGGGGATCACGACTGTTGCGCGCTACTCCCGGTCGGCGGCGCGGCCATGGTGTCCAGCCAGCGCGTCGGCGGCCCGGACGAGGGCAAGGTGCGAGAGAGCTTGAGGCGTGTTCCCCGCCTGACGGGCGCCCTCGACGTCGTACTCCTCTGAGAGCAAGCCGACGTCGTTGGCGAAGCCGCAGAGACGGGTCATGAGCGCCATCGCGTCATCCACACGACCGCTGTTCGCATACTGCTCCACGAGCCAGAACGAGCAGGCGAGGAACGGATGCTCGGTGCCCGCGAGACCGTCCACCCCGCTCTCGGTGCGATAGCGGTGCAGGAGTCCGTCCACCATGAGCGTGCGTTCCATCTCGGCGACGGTGCCCAGCATCCGCGGGTCATCGTGCGCGACGAACCCCACCTGCGCAAGCAACAGCAGTGAGGCATCCACTTCGGTCGACCCGTAGTGCTGCACGAAGTGGCCGCGCTCGGCGTCGAAACCGTGCGCGTCGATCTCCGCCCGCACCTGGTCACGCAGCTTCTCCCACTTCTGCGCGTCGCCGGGAAGACCATAGTCGCGCACCGCCCGCGCACCGCGGTCGAACGCAGCCCAGATCATCGCTCGAGAGTGCGTGAACTTCTGCGGCTCGCCACGAATCTCCCAGATGCCGTTGTCAGGCTTGTCGAAGTGGCGCTCGACGAACGCGAGCATCGCCCGCTGCAGTGCCCACGAGAAGTCGGTCTCTTCGACCCCAGCCACACGGGCCGCCTCAAGGGCCACCATCACTTCGCCGATGACATCGCCCTGGTACTGGTCGGAGGCACCGTTTCCGATCCGCACCGGCGCCGACCCCTCATATCCGGGCAGCGACGCGAGTTCGCGCTCGACCAGATCGCGCTCTCCCGCAAGCCCGTACATGATCTGCAGATCCTTGGGGTCGCCCGCGATAGCGCGCAGCAGCCACTGCCGCCAGCGCGCCGTCACACGCAGGAAGCCGTGGGAGATGAGCGCCTCGATCGTCAGCGCGGCATCGCGCAGCCACACGTAGCGGTAGTCCCAGTTGCGCACTCCACCGAAGTCTTCGGGAAGGGAGGTGGTAGCCGCCGCGACGATACCGCCGGTGTCTTCGTGCGTCAGTGCGCGAAGCACCATGAGCGAGCGCACGACCTCATCTTCGAACGGGCCATCGTGGTCGACACGTCCCGCCCACTCACGCCACCAGTGCAGCGTGTGGGTGAGCATTCGATCGACATCGGCGGGGTCCGGTGCCTCCCGGTGAGACGGGAACCAGGTCAGGGTCAGATCCACCCCGCTGCGCGCTTTGACCGTGAACGATCCGCGGTGCACATGGTCGTCGGGGTTCATCTCGACACCACGCACCAGTACGGCATCCGGCCCCGCGATGGCCAGCAACGCCGGTTCAACGTGGCTGCCTACCTGACGCACCCACGGGAGCGCGCGAGCGTAGTCGAAGCGCATCCGCAACTCAGTTGTGAAATCGACGTGTCCCGAGACCCCCTCGACGCGCCGCACGAGCTCTACCCGACCGCCGTCGATCGGCATGAACTCGCGCACCTCCGCGACACCCGTCGATGTCTCCCAGCGGGTGACGAGCACGAACGTGTCGTCCTCGTAGTACCGCGCCACCGTGGCATCGGGGTCGGCAGCGCGGATGGTCCAGTGACCGTGCTTCTTCTCACCGAGCAGCGCGCCGAAGATCGACGGAGAGTCGTATCTCGGTAGGCACAGCCAGTCAATGCTTCCCTCGCGGGAGACGAGAGCAGCCGTGCGGCAGTTGCTCAAAATCGCGTAGTCCTCGATCGGCGCGGCCATGTCCCGATTGTGTCAGTCCCCGGCAAGGTTCGCGGTAGATCGACCGCACACGCGGCATCCCAGCTGGTGTCGCTTACCTCTCGTCCCCACGACTTCCCGACGAATCTGCCTGCCGGACACACAGCGTCGATAAGGTGGCGACATGGCCGACCAGACGACGACGCTCATGATTCTCGGCGCATCGGGGGACCTCACCTCCCGGTTGCTGCTGCCTGCTCTCGGCCAGCTGCTCTCGCGGCAGCCCGGTCGCCAGGTGCGCCTGCGCGGCGCGGGGATGGATGACTGGACCGACGAGCACTGGCGCGAGACCGTCCGCACCGCCTTTGCGTCGATGGATGCCGAGGACGCGTTCCAGAAGGTCGCCGACACGACCTACACGAAGGCCGACATCACCGCACCCGACGACCTCACTTCGCTGCTCTCCGAGACGCACGGCCGAATCGCCCTGTACTTCGCGGTTCCGCCGGCAATCGCCGCCAAAGCCTGCGAATCACTGTCGTCGGTCGACCTTCCCGACGGACTCATCCTGGCTCTTGAGAAGCCGTTCGGGACGGATGCCGAGAGCGCCCACGCGCTCAACGAGAAGCTCGCAGCGCTCGTCCCCGAGAGCCAGGTATTCCGCGTCGATCACTTCCTCGGCCGCTCGATGTCGCTGAACATCATCGGCGCGCGCTTTGCCAACCGCGTCCTCGAGCCGATCTGGTCAGCTGAGCACATCGAGTCGATCGACATCACCTACGACGAGAAGCTCGGGCTCGAGGGGCGGGCCGGCTACTACGACAAAGCCGGGGCACTGCGCGACATGATCCAGAGCCACCTCCTGCAGCTGATGGCGCTCGTGACGATGGAGCCGCCGGCAACCCTCGGTGAGCAGGACCTCCGAGGCGCGACGACGTCGGCTCTGCTGGCCACCCGCATCTGGGACGACGACCCGGTAGCTTCCTCGCGCCGCGGGCGATACACGGCCGGAACGATCGACGGCCGTGAGCTGCCGAACTACGTCGACGAGCCGGGGGTGGATCCCGACCGTGAGACCGAGACCCTCGCCGAGGTCGTGCTCGAAGTGCGCAACAACCGCTGGGCGGGTGTTCCCATCACGATGCGCTCGGGCAAGGCGGTCGGCGATCCGGTCAAGGAGATCCTCATCCGGTTCCGCCCGGTTCGGCACCTGCCCGACGGATTCACCGGTGCGACCCACGGTTCGCGCCTGCGGTTCACCCTGGGCCCCGACCGGATGTCGCTCGGCTTGAATGTCAACGGCGCCGACGACCCCTTCGCGCTCACCTGGGCAAAGCTCAGCGCCGACCTCGGTGAGGGTGCGCTCCTGGCGTACGCCGAAGTACTCTCCGAGATCCTCGACGGCGACCCGACCCTGTCGGTGCGCGGTGATGCTGCCGAGCAGTGCTGGCGCATCGTGCAGCCCGTGCTGGATGCCTGGAAAGCCGACGAGGTTCCCCTTCAGGACTACCCGGCGGGATCGCATGGACCCGCCGACTGGCCCGACCGCGACTACTGAGCCGGACCGTCAGCCTCGAGGACGGGGATCAGCGCTCCACGACCACCCCGTCGGCATCCGCCCAGACGTGCCTGCCCGGAGTGAACACGACGCCGCCGATCGTCACGGGGACGTCCAGGTCGCCGACGCCGTCCTTGGCGCTCTTGCGCGGGTTCGAACCGAGAGCCTTGACCCCGAGGTCGAGTCGCCCGATCGCTTCGCGGTCGCGAATCGCGCCGTACACGAGGATGCCTGACCAACCGTTCTCGACCGCGGATCCCGCGATGAGATCTCCGACCAGCGCCGAATCGAGCGAGCCACCCCCGTCGATCACGAGCACGCCACCGCGTCCCGGAGTTGCCAGGGTCGCCTTCACCAGGGCGTTGTCGCGAAAGCAGCGCACCGTACGGATCGAGCCGTCGAAGGCGACCCGGCCACCGATATCCTGCAGCTGGATGCCCAGCGAATCGAGCTCATCACCGCGTTCGTCGAACAGGTCTGCCGTCGCAATCGTCATGCTCTGACGCTATCCGTGCGTACCGCTGCGTCCGCGGACCGGTAACCGGAAAGAACCGGCAGACTTCCGAGTCCCGCAAGCGTCCCGGTCGCGACCGGTACGGGCAATACTCGAAGGATGACGACCCACCCCGCAGAGCATCGTCCCGTGCGCGTCGGTGTGCAGCTCGCACCCCAGCACTCTTCCTATTCTCAGATCCGCGACGCCATCCTTCGCGCAGAAGATCTGGGGGTCGACGCGATCTTCAACTGGGACCACTTCTTCCCGCTCACTGAGCCGCTCGAGGCTGAGCACTACGAGGCGTGGACGATGCTCGCCTCCATCGCCGAACTCACCGAGCGGGTGGAGTTCGGCCCGCTCGTCAACTGCAGTTCGTACCGCAACCCCGACCTGCAGGCCGACATGGCCCGCACCGTCGACCACATCAGCGCAAAGGCGGGACGGGTCGGCTGATCTTCGGCACGGGCTCGGGCTGGGCCGAGAAGGACTACCTCGAGTACGGCTACGAGTTCGGCACCGTCGGATCACGCCTGAACGATCTGCGCGACGACCTCGGGCGTATCCGTCGCCGATGGGAGCTGCTGGATCCGGCGCCGACGCGAGACATTCCGATCCTCATCGGCGGGCAGGGCGAGCAGAAGACGCTCCGGCTCGTGGCCGAGCACGCCGCTATCTGGCACACGTTCACGCCGATTGAGAAGATCCCCCACAAGCTCGACGTGCTTCACGACTGGTGCGCGCGCGTCGGCCGGGATCCCGCCGACATCGAGATCGCGACGGGTTTCA
This sequence comes from Microbacterium sp. F2, assembly GCF_052274505.1. Classification (NCBI taxonomy): domain Bacteria; kingdom Bacillati; phylum Actinomycetota; class Actinomycetes; order Micrococcales; family Microbacteriaceae; genus Microbacterium; species Microbacterium sp. F2. The sequence goes on along the minus strand of NZ_JBNVBV010000003.1, from coordinate 15,133 downwards.
CTCCGCGCGGGTTCGGGCCGCTGCTGGAACAGGATGCCCTGGAGCGGCTGCATCCGCTCGGGGTGCGCTTCATCATCCCCTCGATCGACGGGCCGGACTACGACCTCTCCCCCGTGAAGCCGCTGCTGGAGTGGCGAGACCGGATGAACGGAGCCTGACGCGGCGCGGGGAATACCAAGCGAAATTGGGTGTTGACCGAAGAGGACGACGGGGTCCGTTCCGATAATCCTCAACACCGGGAGAAGTCATGACCACCATCGCCCCGTCCAATGCCCTGCTCGACGTCCTCGCGAACCGCCGCAGCACTCGGGTCTTCGATGCCGAGCGCCCGATTGACGAGTCAGCACTGTCGGCAGCTCTCGAAGCTGCGCGCTGGGCGCCGTCGGCAGCAAACACTCAGCCGTGGCGACTGATCGTCGCACGGCGCGGCACCGACGCGTTCTCGCAGATCTCGAATGCGCTCACCGGTTTCAACCAGGTCTGGGCTGTCAATGCGGGAGCACTCGTGGTCTTTCTTGCCGACACCGAGCATGACGGCGTGGAGTTGCCGTGGGCCGAGTATGACGCGGGCCAGGCCGCTGCGCACTTCACCGTGCAGGCACATGCCGACGGCCTGATGACACACCAGATGGGAGGGTTCGATCGCGCCGCGATCGCTGCCGCGTTCTCCCTTCCCGAGACCGTTCGCCCGCTCACCGTCATGGCTGTCGGGAACCTGGGCGATCTTGACGCCGCAGACGACGCGGTCCGCGAACGTGAGGCCGCGCCGCGCATCCGTCGTCCGCTGTCGGAGACTGTGCTGGTCGACGCCTGATTTCGTCCGAGACAGACGCGGGGCTCGAGGTCATCAGTTGACCTCGAGCCCCGCGGTGTTTCTGGGTTCAGTCGTCCATCAGTTCGGCTTCGATGATGTCGTCATCCTCGCCCGGACGCGGCGCCGGGGCGGCAGCCGGTCCGTCACTGGTCAGGACCAACGAGTCCCCGTCGACCGCGACATCCACCCGGACGATGTCTCCGTCGCGCACGCCGCCCGACAGCAGCGCCATCGCCAGGCGATCCTGAATCTCGGACTGGATGAGACGGCGCAGCGGACGAGCACCGAACACCGGATCGTAGCCCCGCTCGGCGAGCCACCCTCGCGCGTCCGGGGTGACCGCGAGGGTGAGTCGACGCTCCTGAAGGCGCTGCTGCAGTCGGTCGACCGTGAGTTCGACGATCTGGGCCAGGTCATCCTGCGAGAGCGCCTGGAAGATGACGATGTCATCGAGCCGGTTGATGAACTCGGGCTTGAACGCCTGGCGCACCAGAGCCAGCACCTGTGACCGCTTCTGCTCCAACGGCATCGTCGGGTCGATGAGAATCGGCGATCCGAGGTTGGAGGTCAGAATCAGGATGACGTTCGTGAAGTCGACGGTGCGCCCCTGACCATCGGTGAGACGTCCGTCATCCATCACCTGCAGCAGGATGTCGAACACCTCGGGGTGCGCCTTCTCGACCTCGTCGAGCAGCACGACGCTGTACGGACGGCGCCGCACGGCCTCCGTCAGCTGGCCGCCCTGTTCGTACCCGACGTATCCGGGAGGGGCACCGACCAGGCGTGAGACCGAGTGCTTCTCGCCGTATTCCGACATGTCGATCCGCACCATGGCGTGCTCATCGTCGAAGAGGAACGCGGCGAGCGCCTTCGCGAGCTCCGTCTTGCCGACACCCGTGGGGCCGAGGAACAGGAACGAGCCGGTCGGACGGTTAGGGTCGCTGATCCCGGCGCGCGATCGGCGCACGGCATCCGCGACAGCCTTCACCGCCTCCTTCTGCCCGATCAGGCGCTTGCCGAGCTCGGCCTCGAGATGCACGAGCTTCTCACTCTCGCCCTGCAACAGACGCCCTACCGGAATACCGGTCCATCCGGCGATGACAGCCGCGATGTCCTCCTCGGTGACCTGCTCGTTCACCATGCGGTCCTCGCTCGGCTCCATGCTCTCGGCTTCGATGATCCCGCGCTCCAGCGCCGGGATCTCGGCGTAGAGCAAGCGCGATGCGCGTTCGAGGTCACCCTCACGCTGTGCACGCTCGGCTTCGATGCGCGCGGCATCCAGGCGCGTCTTCAACTCACCGACGCGGTTGAGGATCGACCGTTCGGTCTCCCACTTCGCCTGCAGCTCCGAGAGCTTGTCCTGCTCACGCTTCAGGTCCGCGCGCAGCTTCTCAAGGCGCTCGCGCGACGCGTCATCTTTCTCCTTCTTGAGCGCGAGCTCTTCGAGCTTCAGCCGGTCGACGTGGCGTCGCAGCTCGTCGATCTCCAGCGGCGCCGAGTCGATCTCCATCCGCAGCCGGGATGCCGCTTCGTCGATGAGGTCGATGGCCTTGTCGGGCAGCTGCCTGCTCGGGATGTAGCGGTGCGAGAGCGCCGCCGCGGCGATCAGCGCGCTATCCGAGATCGCGACCTTGTGGTGTGCCTCATAGCGCTCCTTGAGGCCGCGGAGGATCGCGACGGTGTCTTCGACGTTGGGTTCGCCGACGTAGACCTGCTGGAAGCGGCGCTCGAGCGCGGCATCCTTCTCGATGAACTCGCGATACTCGTTGAGGGTCGTCGCCCCGATCATGTGAAGTTCACCGCGAGCGAGCATCGGCTTGAGCATGTTGGATGCCGCGACCGATCCTTCGCCACCGCCCGCGCCCATGAGCACGTGGAGTTCGTCGATGAAGGTGATGATCTGACCTTCGGAGTCGGTGATCTCCTTAAGCACCTTCTTGAGACGGTCTTCGAACTGCCCGCGGTACATGGCGCCGGCGACCAGCGCCGAGATATCGAGCGCGATGAGCTCCTTGCCCCGGAGGCTCTCGGCAACATCCCCCGCCACAATGCGTTGAGCGAGACCCTCGACGACGGCAGTCTTGCCGACGCCCGGTTCGCCGATGAGGACGGGATTGTTCTTGGTGCGGCGGGTCAGGACCTGGCTGATACGCCGGATCTCGGCATCCCGCCCGATGACGGGGTCGAGTTTGCCCTGGCGGGCACGGTCGGTGAGGTTGATGCCGAACTGTTCGAGCGCAGTCTGCTGCTCGTCCTGGTCAGCCATCGGTGTGGTCTGCATGATGCCTCCTGTGCGGCGACGTGGTGGCGGTCCGACCGCCGAAATCTGTGTGGGCTCAAACTTGAGCCGTTCTGACTCAAGTTTATCACCGCCCGGTCGATTCGGGAAGGGCTTCGCCTGCGGGCGGGAGCTCGGGATGGCCGGGTTCGCCTGCGGAGCCCTCCATCACGGGTGCGCTCCGGTACCGCCGCGGTCGCCCTACCGCCGGCTTCCGCTGCACCGCGTCATGCCGATGACGGCGGCCGCCACTCAGGGGCGGCAACGGTCAGTGCTCAGTTGCCGAGACTGGGGTAGATCGTTCGGAGGTGGTTGAGCACATCCCCGGTGATCTCGGTCTGCGAGCTCGTTGTACCCGAACCGGTGACCGTCACCCAGAGCGGCGACGCAAAAGCGTAGACGGTCGTGACCATACCGAGGGCGTCGTCGCGCTCCCATGTGTACGCCGGCGCGGTACCGATCAGCGTGCCCGTGAAGACGCTGGAGCCGAGGGCAGTGGTGAGAGTATCTCGGGATGCCTGCGGCAGCGCAGCGACGACGACGGTGAAGGCGCCGTCGCTCTGCGGAATACCCCAGATGCACCCGATCTGCTGTGTCGCCTCGCTCAGCGCGTTCTCGGCGATCGGGCCCGCCATGATGCCGGCGAACTCCCCCGGCCCGAGCTCGGCGATGAACTGCGCATCAGCACCAAACTGCGCCTGTGCGACGGCGAGATCGAGCAGATCGGTGCACACGAGAGCGTCGAGATCGATCTCGTCCACGGGCGGGTCGGTCACCGGTGGCCCGTCGGAGGTGGCATCCGGGGACGGCGCGGTCGAGACGGATGCCGAAGGCGTCGGGTCGGTCTCACTCGCGGGGGCGCACCCGACCAGAGCAACGCTCAGCGCGGCAACGCCAGCCCATACCGACATCCGCGATGCTGCCACGTGTCCCCCACCCCTCGACATGGCCAGAGTGTATCGGAGGCACAGCGACCCATCCGGCCTCGTTGCCCGATCGTTGCCCCGCCCACGAGGACGGCCTCAGCCCGTCGGTGCGAGATCCCGTGAACCCGAGGGGAAGCGAGCGCGATACGCAGTGGGCGTGATGCCGAGGACTCGCGCGAAGTTCTGCCGCAGCACCGCCGCGGAACCGAACCCGCTCTCCCACGCGATGCGGTCGAGCCCCAGGTCGGTGCGCTCGAGCAGCCGCTGCGCGTGGATGATGCGCTGGCGGGCAAGCCACGCCGCCGGCGTCGCGCCGAGATCCGCCTTGAAGCGTCGCGCAAACGTCCGTGGCGACATGTGCGCCCGCGCAGCGAGCTGCTCCACGGAGAGATCGGAACGCAGGTTCGCGAGCATCCAGTCCGTGACAGGAGCCAAGGAATGGGATGCCGCGACAGGCAAGGGCTTGTCGATGAACTGAGCCTGTCCACCATCGCGCTGCGGGGCGACGACCATCCTGCGCGCGATGCGGTTGGTCGCCTCCGCGCCGAGCTCCTGTCGGAGCAGGTGAAGGCAGGCATCCAGCCCCGCAGCCGTCCCGGCACTCGTGATGATGCGACCGTCCTGCACGTACAGAACATCGGGGTCGACCTCGATCTGCGGATACATCTGCGCCATGGTGTCGGAATACATCCAGTGGGTGGTCGCGCGTCGACCGTCGAGAACTCCCGCCGCCGCGAGCACGAACGAGCCACTGCACACGCTCATGAGCCACGCTCCGCGCTCCGCTGCGCGCCGAACAACCTCCGACACGCGAGTGTCAGCCTCCTGCCATCTGTCGCGCGGTACCGGTGTCACGATCACGAGGTCGGCGGTCTGTGCGAACTCCAGGCCTTCGTCGACCGTGATGGAGAAGCCGAGGTTGCTCGGCACGAGGCCCGGTTCGGCCGCCACGATGCGGAAGTCGAACCCTCGGATCCCGTCGGCGGAGCGGTCGAGACCGAACGCCTCGCACGCCAGGCCGAACTCGAAGGGCGCGAACCCCGGCTGAACGATCGTTGCAACGGTGCGGATCATGATGACTCGACTCTCGACAGTCCACCCTGCGGTGGCATGAATCCTTCGAAGTATGGTCATTCCGCCACTCGTGGCCGGAATGAGTTGATCATAGCGTTTCTGACATGATGACTCTGCTTCTCGTGTCAGCCCTTGCCGTATGGGGCTTGCTCGCAACGATTCGCGCCGTCCGCACCGACGGCTTTCGCCGCCAGCCGACCGACACCCGCCGCGTACCGTGACGGCGACGGCGACGGTTCACCGCTCGGCGTGCCGGACCTTCGCTGCCTCGTACACCTCGAGCATGGCCGCGGTCCGCGACGACTGGCGGAATCTCTCGGCGATCGACGGGTCGGGCACGGGTGCTGCGCCGCTGCGGATATCAGCGACGGCGGTTCGCAAGACATCAGCAAGGCTCTCGGTCGCGCCATCCGGAACCGCCCACACCCCCGACCCGAGCTCTGCCACGAGGTCTGGATCGCAAACGATCGATGGGGTTCCCAGCGTCGCAGCCTCGAAGATCGTCATGCCCTGCGTCTCAAACCCAATGGACGTCTGGACGAGCGCGTCGGCCGACCGGATGCGTCGCAGCGTTTCGCGGTACGGCAACGATCCGAGGAAGAACACCGACGCACGGGCACGCTCGGCCACCCGCTGAGCGGCAGCCCGCTGCGCGCCGTTGCCGATCACTTCGATGTCGGCCTCGATCCCCGACGCAACCACTGCCTCCAGGAACGGAATCAGACGCTTCTCGGGACTCATCCGTCCCACCCACACCAGGCGCGGAGGCCGGGACTCGGCACGCCCGCGCGGGGATGAGAGGGCCAGGGCCAGCTCGTCGTCGTCGATGCCGTTCCACACGACATCGACATGGGGAGCGACGCGATGGGCCTCGAGGCGGCGCGCGAAGTGGGCCGAGGGCGCCGTGACGGCATCGGCCGACGATGCCAGCATCCGCAGGTACGCCCAACCGTCGGCGCCCGCATCGGCAGGTTCCGACAGCGCCCGGCGACCCCAACGGTTCAGGACGCGCAGCACAAGGTTCGGGAAGGGAGCAACGGCACGGATGCCGACATCGACCCGGTTGTGGAACGTGAACACCACGGGAAGATCGTTGCGGCGGGCAAAGCGCAGGCCGAGGAAAGCTCCCCAAAAATCGCCCTGTACGTGCACGATGTCAACAGGTGGACGTCCGGCCATGACCGCGTCGACGGCGCGATCGGCGCGCGCATTCGGCCACGTCATCGCGTACTCGCGATCGAGCGTCACCGGGATGGACGGCAGATCGGCGTAGCCCGGATCGTCAGCGCGCAACCCTGAACGCGGTCCGTGCCGACGCGGGGCGACGATCGTGACGGTGTGACCGGCCTTCTCGAGAAATCGGCGCTGTAGTCGCATCGAAACCTGTGCGCCGCCGAGCGTCTCGGCGTGCTGGTCGCCGAACATCACGACGTGCATGGCTACTCCGGAACGGGTTCGCCGCGGTACAACGCTTCGAAGGTGTCGAGCGTGCGGTTGATGTCATGGATCGCGACCGCGTCAAGGGAGGCCTGCTGCATCCGGCGGCGCTCGTCGGGCTCGGCGGTGAGCACATCCGTGAGGCGCGCCGCCAGCTCGTCGGCGTCGCCCGGGGTGAAGAGGTATCCGTTCTCGCCGTCCTGGACGAGGTGTGGCAGCGCGACGGCGTTGGCCGCGACGATCGGGAGACCCGAGGCCATGGCCTCCATCGTGGCAATCGACTGGAGTTCGGCGATCGAGGCGATCGCGAAGACAGTCGCCCGCGAGTACAGCGCCCGCAGCTCCTCCTCAGAGGTGTGACCGTGGAAGGTCACACGATCCGCGAGACCCAGATCACTGGCTAGCGCTTCGAGGCTCTTGCGCTGGTCGCCGCCACCGACGATGTCGAGCGTCGCCCCGAGGGCGGGATCGAGCTTTGTCATGGCTCTCAGCAGGACATCGATCTGCTTCTCGTTGGTGAGTCGACCGACGAACAGCACGCGCTTGTCGGGGCGAGCGGTGAAGTCAGGCGTGTAGTTGTTCATGTCGATGCCGCAGGAGATGGGGATGACCCCCGTGATTCCCGTTGCCCGCTCAAGGTAGTCGGCGGCGCGGCGCGTGGGAGTCGTGATCACGCGGGTGAGTTGGAACGTCCGGTTCGCATCGGCCCACGCCCACCGGATGATCGTGTCGTTCCACGACTTCGGCATCGCCGAGTAGTCGAGGATGTTCTCGGGCATGACGTGGTTGGTCGCGACGACGGGGATCCCACGCTCGCACGCGATCCGGGTGAGGGCACGACCGATCACGATGTGCGACTGAATGTGAACGACATCCGGCTTCACCTCGTCCAGCACGATGCGGGAGTAGTGCTTCGCGCGCCACGGCCAGACGAACCGCAGCCAGTCGTGTGGGTACCACCGGTAGGAGTGGATGCGGTGAACGGTCATCTCCTGACCCTCGATCACCTCACGGAAGACGCCATGCTGCGCCCAGGTCTTGCTCGGGGCCATGACGTGAACGTCGTGCCCGCGGGCGACGAGGCCGGCAGCGAGCCGCTCCGCAAATCGCGCGGCACCGTTGACGTCAGGAAAGAAGGTATCGGCACCGATGAGCACGGTGAGGCGGCCGTCGCCACCGGTATGGTCGCCGGTCGGCGAGCCGTCGGACGCGTCGAGGGAAGTCACAGAGGGGGCTGCCTTTGCTGAACGGCGGTCGCACCGCGGGATGCGGCGTCACAACTGTACCTGAGCGACCCGAACGGTCCCGGGAGGCGCTCCACCGAGCCGGACCGATCCGACGACCGAGATCAGCGTCAGGAATGAGTCGATGACACCCATGAGCGAGGGGGATCGGGCTGCCGCGGATTTCTGGGCCGCAGGCGCTTCACCGCGGGCGGGTGCGGCCTTATGGTGATCCCGGACGATTCACTCACCACGGCGCATGACGGATGCGTCGACAGCCGGTTCCGGGAGAAAAGCATGGGAGACGCGATCGGAGCGGTACTTCCGCTCGCGGTGGGCATCGCCATCAGCCCGATCCCGATCATCGCCGCCATCCTCCTGCTGGTTTCCCCGAAGGCTCGTACGGCCGGCGCCGGGTTCGCCCTCGGATGGATTGTCGGCATCCTGACCGTCGTCGTGCTCTTTTTGGTCTTCGCGGCGGTGATCCCCTCACCGACCGTCGGTGGAACTCGCCCCGTGCCGGGAACCATTCACCTGGTTGTGGGCATCGTGCTGATCGGTCTGTCGGTTCGCCAATTCCGCTCGGCTGCCCGGACGCGCAATGGAGACAGAGAACTCCCGGCCTGGATGCGCGCCATCGACAGTCTCGGGTTCTGGGACGCGGTGGGGCTGGGCGTCCTGCTGGCCGCGGTGAATCCGAAGAATCTCCTGCTCGGCGCTGCAGCAGGAGTCGCACTCGGCTCATCCGGGGTTCGCGTGAGCGATGCAGCCGTCGCCATCCCGGTGTACGTCCTCGTTGCAGCATCGACGATCCTGGTCCCGATCATCGGCGTCCTCGTCGCGGGTGATCGGGCACACCAGCCCCTCGACGCGCTGCGGGCGTGGCTCGAACGAGAGCACACCGTAATCATGGGCTTCGTCCTGCTGATCCTCGGTGTCGTCGTGCTATCAAAGGGCATCACCTACTTCTGACCTGTTCCTCCTCATTCCTCACACCCACCCGAAAGGACCCACCATGACTGAGTTCCGCTATGGACCGGTCGAGCTCTACCTCGTCGGTTTCGACGGCGACCGCCCGAGCCCTGACACCATCTCCGCGCTCGCGGAGCTCCTGGAAGGCGGTCTCGTACGCCTTCTCGACTTCGTGATCGTGTCGAAGTCCGAGTCGGGCGATGTCGAGGTCATCGAGATCGAAGACCAGACCGAGGAGTATGGCTTCGGCGGTATCGAGCTCGCTGAGATCGGCATCACCGGCGAAGAGGACATCGCCGAGCTCGTCGAGCTGGTCGAGCCGGGCTCGTCCGCGGCAATCGTCGCTCTCGAGCTGCTCTACGCACGCCGACTCGCCGACCGACTCGCCGCCTCCGGTGGCGTCGTCCTCAGCGCCGAACGCATCCCCGCCCCCATTGTCAACGCCGTCATGGACCTGGCCGAACAGGCCTGAGAAAGAGGAGATCCAACATGATCAGACGAGTCGGCCGTCCCGGCCTCATCGGCCTCGCCGCACGCACCGCCGTCGTCGCGGGCACCGCCAGTGCGGTATCGGGCGCGATGTCGAACAACCAGCAGAAGAAGGCCCAGGCGCAGTACGAGCAGGAGCAGTACCAGGCAGCTCAGCAGCAGGCTGCGATGCAGCAGGCTGCCCAGCAGGCCGTCGCTGCGCAGATGGCGGCAGCTCCCGCACCGGCTCCCGCCGCGCCGGCGGCGCCCGCTGTCGATGTCGTTGCCGAGCTCCAGAAGCTCGCGGCGCTCAAGGACGCAGGCGTGCTCTCGGACGACGAGTTCGCTGCGGCAAAGGCCAAGCTCCTCTCCTGAGATCACACGGGAGGGTCGCCGGCAGCGTCTGCGGACTCGGCCGGCGACCCTTCGTCATTCTCCGTGGCGGCGTCGACGCCTGTGTCGTCGCGGGGAGCTTCTGTTGAGTCATCAACCGGCGCAGCATCCCGATCTCCACTCAGCCACCGCAAGACCCGCGCGTTCGGGTCGGCCTCCAGAATCAGCGCACGCACGAGCAGGGTCAGCGGAATCGACAGGATCGCCCCGAGCGGACCGATCACAAACGTCCAGAAGATCACCGAGAAGAAACTCAGCGTGAGGCTGAGGCTGACGGCATCCGCAACGAACTTCGGCTGGACGAGCACCTGCAGCACGACGTTCACGATGCAGTAGATCGCGATGACGGCCAGAAACAGCGGCCACCCCCCGACGACCAGCGCGAGAACAGCTGGCGGAATGAGGCCGAGGATGAACCCGATGTTGGGGATGAAGTTGGTGACGAACGCCAGGATCGCCCAGACCACCGGCGCCGGTACTCCGATTGCGGCGAGCGCGATGCCGTCGATGATGGCGACGATCGCACCGAAGATGGCGTTGACGATGTAGTAGCGCCGGGTTCCGACCGTGAAGGTGCGAACCCGGGCGAGTGTCCCGTCGACCGCGGAACCGAAGACAGCCCGGAGTCGGTTGTACCGGGCAGCGTCTGCGGCCATGAAGATGACGTAGGCGAGCACGAAGAACAACCCGATCGCGACCCCGACGACCATCCCCGACACCGATGTCGCCACGCTGAGCAGGCGCGAGGGTTCGAGGAAGGACGCGAGGGTGTCGGCAGCCTGCCGGTCCCAGCCCATATCGGCGAGCCACTGCTCGATCCCATCGACCGTGGTCTGCAGCTGCGCGACGTAGTTGACGACGAGGCGCGCGAACTGCGTTCCCGCGAACAGAAGGAGAAGCGCCATCGCGGTCAGGATCACGTACGCGAGCAGGATGACGGCGGTCGTGGCGGTCCACATCGGCCATCCGCGCCGGCGCAACAGCCCCTGCAGGGGATGGCAGATGATCACGATCACTGCCGCGAGCGCCAGCGGGCCGACGATCTCCCGGGCCCAGGAAAGCCCGACGAGGACGACCACAGCCGCCGCCAGGCCGATCAGCACCCGCAGCATCGGCGACGAGCTCGAGGGCACTTCGGAGGGCGGGGCGGAACTCACGGCGTCAGGTTACCGCGCCGCCCTCGGAACCGGCCGTCATGAGGGGGTCTGAGGCGGCTCGGCCTCGCGGTGGTGCGGAAGGGTCTTCTCGGCATCCTGTGGAAGAGCCTTCACCAGAGCCTCGACCTGCCGCGAGAGAGCACGAACCTGGCCACGGGTCGCGGTTTCCTGATCGTCGCTTCCCGATACCGTCGCGGCCCGCTCGACGAACCAGGACGCGGTTGTTGCGGTGACGACACCGACGACGCCGATTCCCACTGACATCAGCACGACGGCGACGACCCGGCCCCAGGCCGTGATGGGGTACAGGTCCCCGTAGCCCACGGTCGTGACCGTGACGAATGCCCACCAGATCGCGTCACCGAAGTTGAGGATGTTCGCCCCGGGCGCGGGGCGCTCGACGTCCAGGACCGCGAGCGAGCAGATCCAGATCAGGATGGCGACAGTACCGCCAGCCAAGACGGCGGCCTGAGTACGAAGCTGGTCACCCTTGGACATCTTCTGGATCTCGGTGATCGCGCGAACCAGCCGCAGAGGCTTGAGTACTGGCAGGACCACGACCGCGAGGTCGAAGAGATGACTCCGGAACCAGACGCCCTTCTTCGCTGCCAGCCCGAGCCGGACCAGATAGTCGATCGCGAACATAAGCCAGGTCACGGCCATGATGGCCCGCATGATGGCGTAGTCCGGCCCCTGGAGATTGGCGATCACCTGCCACGAGTAGGCGACGATGAAAGCGAGGGATGCGACGACCAGGGGCCAGTAGGTCAGTCGTTGCCAGCGTTCTTCGGTCATGATCTGAGAGTAGTGAGACTCACGGTGTGGGCTGAGGTTGACAGGCCACGCGTCCAACGGCGCCGCCGCGACAGTTCCCCACCAGCAGAGGTGAGGATGCCGCGGGGCGCCGCTGGATCGAGCTCAGGCGAGTGCCTTCGCCTTGATCTTCTCGAAGTCGTCCGCCGTGATCGTGCCGGCGTCGCGCAGCTGCGCGGCCTTCGCGATCTCATCGGTCGCGCTCGCGCCTGCCGCAGACCGGATGTAGGCGTCGGTCTCCCGACGCGCTGCCTCAGCCTGTGCGACGCTCCGCTGAGCCATTCCCTTTCCACGCGCGATGAGGTAGATCAGCGCGGTGAGGATGGGAACGAAGATCAGGAAGATGATCCAGACCGCCTTGGCGAAACCGCCCAGGTTCTGGTCGCGCACGAGGTCGGCGAGGATCGAGAAGAGCAGGAACAGGTAAGCGACGAAGACGTACGCCCAGAGCATCCAGATGATGAATTCCCAAAAGTTCATCGGGTGGGGTCCTTCCATGGTCGGCGCGACGATCGCGCCTGAACAACCTTCGGGCCGCGGGGAATGAGGCACATCACCCTTCCGGGGTGAATCGCGAAGTGGCGCTCGCTCGTAGACTCTCGCGACGTGACCATCAGACCTCTCGCCGGCCTCACCGCCCGCTCCGTCGGTCGGGAACTGCTCGCGGGAGTAACCCTGCTTGCGATCGCCGTGCCCTTGAACATCGGATACGCCCAGATCGCGGGGCTGCCTCCGACGGCCGGACTCTACGCACTGATCGTGCCGACGATCATCTTCGTTGCCGTGACCTCCTCACGCCACGTCGTCGCCTCCCCGGACGCTGCGGCGGCTGCGCTGGTCGCCTCATCCGTCGGGGGGCTCGCGGTCGCCGGGTCTGATCAGTACCTGGTCATGGCTATGGCGCAGGCGATCATCTCCGGCATCGCCTTCGTCGTCATGGCGGTGTTCCGGCTGGGGTTCCTCGCGAACTTCCTCTCGGCGCCGATCCTCGTCGGCTTCGTCGCGGGGCTTGCCCTCGACATCCTGGTGTCGCAGATCGCGAAGATGCTGGGGGTGCCGATCGCGTCCGGATCCGAGTTCATCGAAAAGCTCGTGCAACTGGTCGAGGGGCTTCCCCAGCTGAACGTGTGGGCGCTGTGCATCTCGGCGGGGTCGCTGGTGATCCTGCTGGTGGGCAGGCGCTGGCTCCGGGTGGCACCGTGGGCGCTCGTGGTGATCGTGGTCTCGACGGTCGTCGTATCCATCACCGACGCCGACCAGGCGGGGGTCGATGTGCTGGGCGAGGTGACCGGTGGCCTGCCCACCCTGACCTGGCCGATCCTGGATTGGGGGACCTGGATAGCCCTCGTTCCGTCGGCTCTCGCGCTCACCCTGGTCACGGTGGCCGAGGGGTTGCTGCTGTCGCGTTCGTATGGCGAGCGGCATCGCTATCGCACCGACCCCAATCGGGACCTGCTCGCCTTCGGTCTCACCAACATTGCGGGCGGGGCAAGCGGTAGCTTCGCCATCGGGTCTTCAACCTCGCGCAGCGCCGCAATGGAGCAGGCCGGTGCCCGGTCCCAGCTGCCCTCGCTCGTGACAGCAGCCGGTCACGCTCCTGGTCGGCACGATTGCCGGAATCGCCGTTGCGTTCGTTCTCGCCCTGATCAATGTCACGCGACGCGCGGCATCCGCACCGGTCGATGTTCTCGCCGGGGCCGAGGACGGCGGCGCGATCCTCGAGACGGCGGAGCCGGGCACGACCACGGCTCCTGGCGTGGTGATCCTGCGGCTTGCGGCACCCTTGTTCTTCGCGAACGCCGCGAGCTTCGTCGGGGCCGTCAAGGCAAGCGTCGGCGCCGCCGGCACGCCCGTCCACCACGTCGTGATCGATCTGGAATCGGTCACGGATGCCGACGTGACAGCCGCCGAGGCGATGACGGGACTGCGGGACTGGTTGGCAGCGCGAGATATCCAGCTCGCCTTCAGTCGGCCCAGAGAACACCTGCTCCCCCGGTTCCGTCGGCTCGGGATCATCTCGGCAGAGCCCGTTTTTGCCACCAACCGTGACGCCGCCGACGCGCTTTCGACCGGGGCGGCGCCGTCGGCCACCGGCGAGCCTTCCGCCTAGGGTGAGCGTCATGGATTCCACTCCGAACCCGTGGGCATTCGCTGCAAGCTCGCGCACGCTCGTCGCCCTCTCGATCCCCGCCGCGCTCATCGGCATCCTCTCGGGGGTCATGCTCTGGGCGCTGGATGAAGTCGCACACCTCGGTACCCAGTGGGTGTGGGAGTCGCTGCCGGAGTCACTGGGCGCGAGCGGCGAATCTCCCTGGTGGATCTTCGGCGTCCTCGCCCTGACCGGATTCCTCGTGGGACTCGTCGTCTGGAAGATGCCCGGGCACGGTGGCCAGGACTCCGCGACCGTCGAGCTCATCGCGCCGCCCCAGCCCGTGCGTGCGGTCCCGAGCATCATCGTCGTCATCCTGCTGACGCTGATCGGTGGCGTGAGTCTCGGCCCCGAGAGCCCCATCATCGCCATCAACACGGCCCTGGCGGTGTGGATCGTGACGCGGTTGTGGCCCGCGATCCCCGCGCAGCTCGTCGTGATCCTCACGGCTGCCGGCACGATCGGCGCGCTGTTCGGCACGCCGGTGGCTGCAGCGCTCGTCTTCACGGGAGCCCTTGCCTCCGGCGGCGGTGCGCTGTGGGACAAGCTGTTCCTCCCGCTCGTGGCAGCCGCGACGGGAACCGTCACATCGCTTGTCCTCGGCGGCGGACTCGGCGCGGTCGCGAGCATCGCGCCGTACACCGATCCGCAGGCCATCGACCTCGTCTGGGCATCCGTCATCGCCGCGGTCGGCGCCGCGATTGCCCTCATCGGAATCATCGCGTTCAAGGCCCTACACCCGTTCCTGCGCCGACGGATGCCGAACCCGCTGCTCCTGAGCATCGCCGGCGGACTGCTGCTCGGCGGACTCGGCGCGCTCGGCGGCCCCCTCACGCTCTTCAAGGGTCTGGAGCAGAGCGCTCAGCTGATCGCCCTGAATGGCACGATCGGCTGGGCAGGACTTCTCGCGGTCGTCGGCATCAAGCTTGCCGCTCTCGTGGTGGCGGCATCCTTCGGTTTCCGCGGTGGGCGCGTGTTCCCGGCGATCTTCCTCGGCGTCGCGTTCGGGATGCTTGCCCAGACTCTCGTGCCATCGATCCCGTTCGGCCTCGCGATCGCCAGCGGCGTGCTCGGGTTCACGCTCGCGATCGCCCGCGACGGCTGGATCGCGCTGTTCGTCGCCGTCGCCATGGTCGGCGACATCGGCATCCTCGCGATCATGTGCGTGGCGATCCTGCCGACGTGGCTGGTCGTGGCGCGGGCGCCGGAGATGATCATCGAGGATCACCCGGCGGATCGAGTGTCTACCGCCGCGCGGTGATACCTGTCACGCCGCGTTGATGTCAGTCTCGAGGGCAGCGGCGTTTCGGATGAAGAGGATGATCCACGTGAAGACGAGGAGGCCCGCGACCGGCGCTTGACCCCTGATCTTGGACACGCTGATTCCAGCACGATGCTGGGGAAGCGAGAATCCAAGGGATGGCTAGGA
>NZ_JBNVBV010000002.1:189666-534533 GCF_052274505.1 Microbacterium sp. F2 | reverse complement strand
GAGATCACCGCCGCCTAAACTAACGACAGCTGATCATCGCAACGAAGCGAAAGACCACCACTCAAACGGACGCGGCCCGAGCGTGCGCTGTAGTGCATCGTCGAACACGGCTATCGACATCGCCAGTGAGACATCGACCTCATACGAGGCTTCTGTCAGAAGCGGAAGATCCCGGCGTAGCAGCGTGCCCTTGGTCAGGATCGAGAACGGGGTGCCGGCATCCGTCAGCGCCTGGATGATGCCGGGCATGAGTCGGTACCGTCCCTCGGCCCGCTGATACGGGTCGGTGTTTGTGCCGAGCATGACCGGATCGCCGGGCCACGACGGCCGTGCGAGCTCTGTGCGCAGCACGTCGGCGACGTTGACCTTGACGACGATCTGCGAGTCGAAGTCGCGCCCGGCATCCAGCTCGAGGTACTCGTGCGTGCCGCGGGCGAAGCAGTTGTGACTGATAACGCCGTTCGCGATGAAATCACCGGTGCCGGTCGTGATGTCGACCATGTCGATGCTGTGCCCGAGATCTTCGATTTCGACGACGCGGAGGTCACTCGATGTCTTCACCGCAGTGTCGACTATCGAGAGCTTTCTCGTGATCGCGGGTCGTGAGATCTCGAAGAAGCGCATCCGCGAAGCCAGCCCGCCCGTGACCCGGATAGCGCTCACCCCGTTCGGTCGCGGCCCCTCGGTGACGGCAGGGATGTCAAAGCACGCGAGTGCCTCGCGGACCGTGCCGAGCACGTCCGCGCTCTTGTTGCTGATTCTCAGCACAGCCCGGGAACAGGAGCCTTCGGCGTCGAAGATTCCGCCCAGGTATCCAGCGAGCCACTCCTCGCTCAGGTCTGCGGGTCGCTTGATGAGGGCCTCAATTGCGGCGACCCCCTCTTTGCGTGCTGTATGGATGGCGAGCATGGCGCGCCGTTGCTCGGTTGCGGCTGTGAACGGCCTCACATTGGTGGGGATTCCCTCGAGCGCTAAAAACGCCTGGGTGCGTTCCAGAGCCTCCGTGTCCGCAAGCGCGAGTCGAAAGGCGTGAATCGCGCCGGTGCGACCCCGACGCGGGTAAGTCTTGTGCAGAATCATTCCGTCGCCCTGGATCATTCCCGCCAGATAACCCAGTCGCCACAATCTGTCGGCGGCGTCACGACTCACGGCTCGCGCTGCGCCCATGCCGAAGCCCATGAGGCGGTTGTTAGCGGTCAGGTAGGGACGCTGCTCCGGTCCACTCATCGCACCCTTCACGTGCTTCCAGCCCCGCTCGGTCAAGAAGCGGTGATCGGCGCTTGCGATGAGCTCTGTCCCATCGGCGAGGGTCACGCGGTGCGCGCGTCGATTCGTCGTCCACTTCGCGCGCACCGTTGTGGCGACGTACCGGCGGTACTCTCCGCGGCGTTCGGTGCCGATGATCGAATCGCCGACCCGGAGATCGCCGAGGGTGCGGGTGCGGCCGTCGGCGAGCAGGATCGTGGTTTCCGGAGCTAGGCAGTAGGAGCACGCATGACTGCATCCGCGATAGGGGTTCACGGTCCAGTCGAACGGCATCGCCGAAGCACCCGGGACGTGGTTGAGGGCGCTCTTGGCAATGACCTCGTGGAAGGTCATGCCCGCAAACTCGGGTGTCGTGACGGACCGGACGAAGCCCCCGAGGTGCTCCATCCCGGGCAGCGCGTTGGCGTCGCTCGCGCCTATCGCCTGCCCGTTCCATCGCATGCGCATAGTCGAACAAAAATACGACTTACTGTCAACCCGCGACGCAGAGTATCCGAACTTGATGCCGAACCTGGAGGCATCCTACAAACGCGAGACGCAGTACCGCCCCACGTGAACCGCAATCCCACACCGGGTGCGAAGCGCTGACAGCCCGCGGGCATAGAATCGCGTCGGCGACGGGGCCGAACCGCCGATTCCGGCAGGCCCGCGCCATCGATGTGGAAGGAAGGGCTCACATGGAGCGCGACATCTACGACGAAGACCACGAGGCGTTCCGCGACGTCGTCAAGGAGTTCGTCAAGCGATACGTCACGAATGAGGCAATCGCCCGGTGGGATGCCGACGGCGAGATCGACCGCGACACGATGAAAGCTGCCGGTGAGTCCGGACTCATCGGCCTGTCGGTGCCGGAAGAGTTCGGCGGTGCCGGGATGCTGCAGGACTACCGCTTCCGCGCGATCGTCATGGAGGAGGTCATCGCCGCGGGCTCGGGATCCCTGGCCGGCGCTTTCGGCATCCAGGATGACCTCGCCGTGCCCTACCTCGTGCACATGGGCACCCAGGAGCAGAAGGAGAAGTGGCTTCCCGGTATGGCGACCGGCGAGGTGATCGGCGCGCTCGCGATGACCGAGCCCGGTGCCGGCAGCGACCTGCGCGGTATCAAGACGACCGCGAAGAAGGTCGACGGCGGCTACATCGTCAACGGTGCCAAGACGTTCATCTCCAGCGGCAAGACGGCCGATCTCGTCGTCACGTTCGTCAAGACCGGCGAGGGCAACCGCCCGGATGCCTTCAGCCTGCTGCTCATCGAGAACGGCATGGAAGGCTTCGATCACGGCAAGAAGCTGCACAAGATGGGCTTCCACGGCCACGACACCGCCGAGCTCTCGTTCAGCGACGTCTTCGTTCCGGAGGAGAACCTCATCAGCGGCCGCGAGGGCATGGGCTTCGTGCAGCTCATGATGAACCTGCCGCTCGAGCGCATGTCGATCGGTGTCGCCGGTGCCGCCGCGGCGCAAGCTGCCCTGGACTGGACGCTCGCCTACACGAAGGATCGCGAAGCGTTCGGTGAGCGGATCGCCGACTTCCAGAACACCCGATTCCGGCTTGCCGACATGGCGGCATCGGTCGAGGCTCTCTGGGCATATACCGATCGCGTCATGCGCGCCTACAAGGACAGCAAACTGAGCGCCGAAGAGGCAGCGAAGTACAAGTTCTGGGCGACCGAGCGGGAGTGGGAGGTGCTCGACCTCGGCGTCCAGCTGCACGGTGGCTACGGCTACATCACTGAGTACCCGATTGCGCGCGCGTTCCTCGACGCTCGCGTCCACCGCATCTATGGCGGCACGAACGAGATCATGCGCGAGATCGTGGGGCGGGACCTGGCCGGCAAACGCTGATCACTCGTCGCACCCGCGGATGCCGCGACACCGCCCTCTGAGGAGGCGCGGGTCGCGGCATCCGTCGTTCGCGGCGGCGCCGGCCCGGACAACTGGGCTGGCTGACTAGGCGAGGCCCCAGGGGAAAAAGAGGGTGAAGAGGGCGGCGGATGCTACCCAGAAGGCGGCGATGAAAACGACGTCGCGGGTGCGGAACGGGACGAGATGGCGCTCGGTGCGATCGGGGTAGGCGCCGAAGGCGCGGGAGTCCATCGCGAGGGCGACCCGCTCGGCGTGGCGGATGGCGCCGGCTAGCAGTGGCACGAGGTAGCTGGCCCACCGGCGCAGGCTCGCGATCGGTCCGCGCCCGCGGTGCGCGCCGCGGACGCGATGGGCTTGGCGGATGATCTCGAGCTCGTGACCGAACCGGGGCACGAACCGGAAGGCTGCCAGCGCCGTGTACCCGATCCGGTAGGGGACGCGCAGCTGCTGTACGCAGGCCCGAACGAGGTCGGGGCCGGTCGTGCTGAGGCCCGGGATGAGCGACAGCGCGAGGATCGCCGCAAGCCGGAGGCCCGTTGCAAGTCCGATCTGGAGCGCGCCGGCGTACAGCGTCCACGCCCCGATCTGCAGCACGGGCGGGGTGTTCGCGACGAGTGCGGCATCCGTCCACAGCGCGAAGCCGAACCCCAACACCAGGGTCGCGCCGGGTATCACCAGCGCGAGAAGGACGGCGGATCGGATGCTGAGGCTGACGCCCACGAGCAGCACGAGGTACGACAGCGCCAGAAACGCCAGAGGCGTCGCAAGGTCGCGCACGAACACGAGCAGCACGAGGGCCGGAAGGACAGCTGCGATCGTGGCGAGCGGGTTCATTCCGTAGAGGAAACGCACCGCAGAGGTCTGCCGCACCGGGGCATAGGGGTCATCGGCCACGGATGCCGGGAGCATTGTCGGCGCCGTCGTCACGACGCACCCCCGGGAAGGTCTGCGACGCGCGTGATCGTGCGAAGCTCCGGATGGCTGGCAAGCGGCGCGAGTGCGCGCGCGAGTGGCGGCACCCGCAGGCCCGCGCGGGCGATGAGGTCGGCATCCGCGAACACGTCGCCCGGCGTCCCGGTCGCGGTGACGCGCCCCGCCTCCATGACTGCGATGCGGTCGGCATACTCGGCGACCAGTTGCATGTCGTGGGTGACGACGATGATCGTCGTGCCGTCCCGGTTGAGGTCGCGCAGCAGCCCGAGAAGCTCGTCGGCTCGGGCGCGGTCCTGCCCGAAGGTCGGCTCGTCCAGGGCGAGCACGGGGGCCCCGGCGACAAGGGCGGTCCCGACCGACAGGCGCCGCTTCTGCCCGCCCGACAGCAGGAACGGATGAACATGCGCCCGCTCGCGCAGCCCGAAGCGGTCGAGAAGGTCGAGTGTCCGCCGCTCGATCTCTGCCTCGTCGAGGTGCTGACGGCGCAGGCCGTGCGCGATCTCGTCGAACACCGAGGTTGCGATGAACTGGTGCTCGGGATTCTGGAACACGAACCCGACGTGGGTCGACAGTGACCGATCGTCCTGTCGCGCAACGTCGAGCCCGTCGATCCGGACCGTGCCTCGCGGTGGGGTGAGCACACCGGCGAGGGCTTGGATCAGTGTTGTCTTTCCCGCCCCGTTGGCGCCGACGATCGCGAGAAACTCGCCGTCCTGCACATCGAGTGTGACATCCGTCAGTACCTCGGTCTTCTTGCGGCGTAGCGTGAGCCCCCGCACGTCGATGCGCGTGCCGGATGCCGCCACTGGCGCTTTGGTAGCCGCAGTCGCTTGGCGCAGAGCGGGCGGCGCGGGCTGTTGATCGAGCGCGGCGCGCAGTTCCTCGGGGTTGATCGGCAGCGGATCGAACCGATATCCGGCCTCCCGCAGCCGTAGGGCAGCGAGGGTCGAGGTCGGCAACCACACCCCGAGGTCGTGCAGTTCGGCCGCGCGCCCCCGCAGGATCTCGTCAACCGCCCCATCAGCGATAACGACGCCGGCAGCATCGAGCACAACGACCCGGTTCACGAACGAGGCGGCGGCGTCGAGGTTGTGCTCGATGAGCACGATGCCCTTGTCGCCGGATGCCGCGAGTTCGGCCAGCGCCGCGTAGACGTCCTCGATTCCCTGCGGGTCGAGGTTCGCCGTCGGCTCGTCGAGCACGAGAAGGGGCGAACCCATGGCCAGGGCGCAGGCGATCGCGAGCCGCTGCCTGCCGCCGCCCGAGAGGCGATCGGGGTTCTCGCGCCGCCGCTCCCACAGCCCGACGCGGCGCAGCGCCGTCTCCGCACGGGCGAGCACTTCGGCCACCGGCAGGCGCAGGTTCTCGGGCCCGAATGAGACTTCGTCGAGCAGTGTGCCTGTCACCAGCTGGGCATCGGGGTCCTGGAACACGATCCCGACGTGTGTCGACAGCTGCGCCACGGAATGGGTCGCGGCATCCATGCCGGCGACCTCGACGCGGCCCGACACCGTCGCGGGAACGGCGTGGGGGATGAGTCCGTTCATCGCGAGCGAGAGCGTGGACTTGCCCGATCCGCTCGGCCCGAGAAGCAGCACGACATCGCCGCGCGACACCGCGAACGACGCGGATGCCGGGGTCGCGGCATCCTCACCCTCGTGCGTGACTCCGACCTCGCTCAGCCGCAGGAGCGGCGCAGCGGCGGACCCGGCGCTCGCCTCCGGCGCCGCCGTCTCACCAGGAGAAGAGGCGACGGATGCCGAGCGCGCAGCGGAGTCGGGGGGAGCGGTCACGGGTCCTCGTCGGAAAGGGAAGTACGCCCTAACTTAGCTGAACCTAACTCCAGGCGCCCCGAGCGTCCGGTCTCGCAGGCCCGCGGCGGGGAGCGTCACGAGCGGCGCGCGACGCCGGCGCGACGCAGCGAGACACCGACCCCGAGGCCCGCGGCCGTCCACGCGACGGGGCCGAGCACCGCGACGATGAGGTAGATGATCTGTGCCCACAACGGCAGCGAGGCGAGGTCGGCGGCGAACGCGACGACAACGGCGACCAGGATGCCGATGATCACGGCCGAAATGAAGAACCGCCAGGCGTCCCACACCCGGTAGCGGGTGAGTGCGGCGACGAGCTCTTGGATGCCGCCGAAGAGGATCGCCGTGCCGAGGAACCGAAGTGCCCACTGGGGAGCCATGGCGCTGGCTACCAGCGCTGCGAACACGTGGCTGAGCAGCGCCACCCACGGGAGGCGAATGACCTCCTGCGCGATGATGCCCGGCAGCACATGGGCTCCGAGGACGAAGCCGTACAGAATCGGTGCAGCTCCGAGGACGAGCGGCGTGACCCATCCCGCGATGCCCGCGAGCAGCCCCGTCGCGACGCCGATGGCGGCGGTCGTCAGGAGCACACGCGTCGTCAGGACGGAGGTTCGGGCCACCGTATCAGCGTACTGCCGCGTTCGGGACCAAAGTCGGTCTCAGAGGCGTCTGCGTCGCCGCGTCAGTCGCACTCCCGGAAGCGGCGGGGCGGGGATGCGCTCCGAGCCGTGGTCGATGACGTGACCGAACCGGGCTGTGGAGTTCTCCCAGTCTTCACGGGCGGCGACGATCTCATCGTGCGAGCGTCCGACGAAGTTCCACCACATCACGATCTCGTCGGGGAATGGCTCGCCGCCGAGCAGGAAGATGCGCGCACCCGCGCTCGACCGCACGGTGATCGCGTCGCGGTGTGTACCGAGGTACAGCAGGCTGTTGGCGTCCAGGTCGGCGGTGTCGTGCGCTTCCGTTCCCGGCGCCCCGCTAACGCTCGCGTCGCCGTCGATCAGAAGCAGCGCGTGCTCCCACGCCGTATCGAGCGGGACGAGCACATCAGCTCCGGGCGTCAGGTCCAGCTCGGCGCCAACGATCGGGGTGTGCGCTGTTGCGGGGGAGGATGCCTCGCCGAGCGTCCCGAGCACAACGGTAGCCTGCGCGCTTCCCGCGGCAGCGGGCAGGTCGAGCACCGGAAGATCCGCGTGCTGTTCGAAGGATGCCGCCCCGAACCGGGTCGCCTCAGGGAGGGCTACCCACAACTGCAGGGCGTCGAGCTCGACATCCGTCTCGCCCACCGAGTACTCGGAGTGAGAGATGCCGGCGCCCGCGGTCATGAGGTTGAGCACGCCGCGGCGCACGATCACGTCGCTGCCGACGGAATCGCGGTGACGCACCTCGCCGCTGATCGGCCAGGTCACGGTCTGCAAGCCGATGTGCGGATGCGGTTCGACGCGCATCATGGTGCGCTGCGGCCCGAACCGGTCGAGGAAGCACCACGCTCCGACGAGCGGGAGGTCGCGCTGCGGGAGCGCGCGAGAGACCTGCATGGCCCGTATCCCGCCGAGCGGGACATCCCTCATTTCGAGGTTCAGCAGGCGGGGTCCGTCGCAGTCGGCTGCGCCTTCTTCGGCCACCGCTGCGTCCGAGTCGAGTCGGGTCATCCCTGCGGCGCCGACCCGTGGGGCCACGCGATGTCGAGGCCGTTCACCTCATGCTTCTGCAGGTAGCGCACGACGAACGAGCACTCCGGCACGACAGTCTCGCCGCGGGACGCGACATCCGTCATTGCCTGTCCGATGAGTTCGGTGCCGAGGCCTCGGCCCGAGAAGGCCCGATCGATCTCGGTGTGGGGGAAGACCAGGCGACCCTGATCGTCGGCGACGAATTCGGTGAAGCCGGCGAGGGCTCCGTCGAGGCTGATCTCGTATCGTCCCTTGTCGTCGTTGCGCACGACCTCGGGGGTCACGTCAGTATCGGTCATCACCTGTCCTTTCGTTGCTTCCTCCCAACGTAGGCGGGGGCTGTCGTGTTCCGCGAGGGTCAGTGCGAGTGGGGGCCGATTCGCTCGCGTCAGGCAGACTCGGGGGGTGACTTCCCCGCCCACGCTCACGGACGCCGTGACAGGCGCCGCACCGGATGCCGTCTATGACGCTTTCGTGTCGTGGGCGCAGGGCCGCGGCATCCGTCTCTACCCCGCGCAGGACGAAGCTGCCATCGAACTCGTGTCGGGTTCGCACGTGGTGCTCTCGACGCCGACCGGAACGGGCAAGTCGCTCGTCGCGATCGCTGCTCACACCGCGTCGCTTGCCCGCGGCGGGCGCTCGTACTACACCGCGCCGATCAAGGCGCTCGTGGCCGAAAAGTTCTTCGCGCTGGTCGAGATCTTCGGCGCCGAGAACGTCGGAATGGTCACCGGTGACTCGTCGGTCAACGCCGACGCACCGATCGTGTGCTGCACTGCCGAGATCCTCGCGAACATCGCCCTGAGGCAGGGCGCGGATGCCGACATCGACGCCGTCGTGATGGACGAGTTCCACTACTACGGCGATCCCGACCGCGGCTGGGCGTGGCAGGTGCCGCTGCTGCTGCTTCCGCGTGTGCAGTTTCTGCTCATGTCGGCGACCCTGGGCGATGTCACCCCGATCGTGGCTGACCTCGAGCGCCGCACCGGACGCGAGGTGGCGCAGATCACGGGCGTCGAGCGTCCCGTGCCGCTGCACTTCTCGTATGAGCGGCGCCCTGTTCATGACGTCGTCGAGCGACTGCTGGAGGAGTCTGAAACCCCGATCTACATCGTCCACTTCTCGCAGGCCGCAGCCCTCGAGCGCGCTCAGGCGCTCATCAACACCAAGATCGCCTCGCGCGCGCAGCGCGATCAGATCGCCGCCGAGATCGGCGGGTTCCGGTTCACGACCGGGTTCGGCAAGACGCTCTCGCGGCTCGTGCGCGCTGGGATCGGCATCCATCACGCCGGCATGCTGCCGCGTTACCGGCGCCTGGTCGAAACCCTCGCGCAGCGCGGACTGCTCAAGGTCATCTGCGGCACCGACACCCTCGGCGTTGGCATCAACGTGCCGATCCGCACGGTGCTGATCACGGCGCTGACGAAGTTCGACGGCACGCGGATGCGGCAGCTCACCGCCCGCGAGTTCCACCAGGTTGCGGGCCGCGCGGGCCGGGCCGGGTTCGATCCCTACGGCAATGTCGTCGTCATGGCTCCCGAGTGGGAGATCGAGAACGCCATGGCGCTCGCCAAGGCGGGGGATGATGCGGCCAAGCGCAAGAAGATCGTGCGCAAGAAGGCCCCGACCGGACAGGTGAACTGGGGTGAGGGGTCGTTCGAGCGACTCGTCGACGCCGAACCCGAGCCACTCACCCCGCACCTGCAGCTGACCGCGGCGATGCTCATCAACGTCATCGGTCGCGGCGGAGACGTCTTCGGGAACGTCCGCTCCCTTGTGTTCGACAACCACGAGCCGCGTGCACGGCAGTACGAGCTGGCGCGTCGCGCGCTGGCGATCTTCCGCACGCTCGTGACGGCAGGGATCGTGGATGCCGCGGCTGACGGCATCCGTCTCACCGTCGATCTGCAGCCGAACTTCGCCCTCAACCAGCCGCTCTCGCCCTTTGCGCTCGCCGCCATCTCCCTGCTCGACCCGGCCGCCCCGGCACCCGCTCCCTCGCCCGCGAACCCCGCAGAATCGCACGAACTCCGCAGTCCTGAGCCAGAATCCTCCGAACCTGGCGCGAATCTGCGAACGTCGGGTGCCACGACCACGGCTGGCACTGGCCACTACGCGCTGGATGTCGTGAGCGTGATCGAGGCGACGCTGGATGACCCCCGCGCGATCCTTTCGCAGCAGGAGTTCCGCGCGCGGGGTGAAGCGGTGGCGGCGATGAAGCGCGACGGGCTCGAGTACGACGAACGGATGGCGCTGCTCGAAGACATCACCTACCCGAAGCCGCTCGCAGACCTCCTCGCTCAGTCCTTCGCGGTGTTCGCGTCGAGTCAGCCGTGGGTGCTCGATTTCGAGCTGTCGCCCAAGTCGGTCGTTCGCGACATGTATGAGCGGGCGATGTCGTTCGGTGAGTTCGTCTCGTTCTACCAGCTCGCCCGCAGCGAGGGTCTCGTGCTGCGCTATCTCTCGGATGCCTACCGTGCCGTCCGCCAGACCGTGCCGGCCGAGGCGCAGACCGACGAGGTGCTCGACCTCATCGAGTGGCTCGGCGAACTGGTCAGGCAGGTCGACTCGTCGCTGGTCGACGAGTGGGCATCCCTCACGAACCCGGTCGCCGACCCCGAGGCCCCGGTCGTGCCGCCGGCACCGCCGTCGGTCCTGACAAACCGCCGCGCCTTCACGGTGCTCGTGCGCAACGAACTGTTCCGCCGTATCCAGCTGGCGGCGCTGCAAGACGACGACGGGCTGGCCGAGCTCGATCCGGGCGTCGACTGGTCGGCGGCGATGGATCGGTACTACGACGAGCACGACGAGATCCTCACCGGCGGTCCCGCGCGCTCGCCGCAGCTGTGTGTCATCGACACGACGGATGCCGACACCTGGCGCGTCGAGCAGATCATCGACGACCCGGCCGGAGACCATGACTGGCGCATCCGTGCCGAGGTGGACCTTGCGGCATCCGTCGAGGAGGGAACCGCGGTCGTTCGCGTCACTGAGGTCGTGCGGTTGTGAGCGGCGACGGTGCTGGCCGTGGCAGCGTCAGCGGCGCCGGATACGGTGGAGCGGTGAACACGCCCGAAGACCCCTACGCCGATCTGGTGTGGGATCCGGACGATCTCGCGCCACCTCCCGACGGCGAGGAGCCGCCCGAGGACTGGGCGCCGGCCGCCGCCGGCATCCAGGCCGCACCTGCGGCTCCCGCCCGCTCGTTCGCAGGTGCAGATCCGCTCGCCGTGCTGGGCGAGGTGTACGGATACGACTCGTTTCGCGCCGACCAGGCCGACATCGTCGCCCACGTCGTGGGAGGGGGCGACGCCGTCGTCCTCATGCCGACCGGCGGCGGCAAGAGCATCACGTACCAGGTTCCCGCGCTCGTGCGGGAAGGTACGGGCCTCGTGATCTCGCCGCTCATCGCCCTCATGCACGACCAGGTAGAGGCGCTGCGGGCCAACGGTGTGCGCGCCGCGGCGCTGAACTCGACACAGACCGCATCAGAGCGCGCCGAGACCGAGCGCGCATACCTGAGCGGTGAGCTCGATCTGCTTTATGTCGCACCGGAACGCCTGTCGGGCGCCGCGACCACAGCGCTCCTGCAGCGGGGGCGGCTCAGCGTCATCGCGATCGACGAAGCCCACTGTGTGTCGCAGTGGGGTCACGACTTCCGCCCCGACTACCTCGCGCTCGGCGATCTCGCCGAGCGCTTCCCCGGGGTCCCGCGCATGGCGCTGACCGCGACCGCCACCCGCGAGACCCACCGGGAGATCAGCGACCGGCTGCGCCTGCCCGATGCCCGCCATTTCGTCGCGAGCTTCGACCGACCCAACATCCAGTACCGGATCGAACCCAAGACCGACGTGCGGCGCCAGCTCACCGCGTTCGTCCGCGCCCAGCCTGCCGGCGCGTCGGGGATCGTGTACGCGCTGAGTCGCAAGAGTGTCGAGCAGACAGCCGCCTACCTCCACGGGCAGGGCATCGACGCGCTGCCGTACCACGCGGGTCTGGATGCCGGCATCCGTGCCGCGAACCAGCAGCGGTTCCTCCGCGAAGACGGAGTCGTGATGGTCGCGACTATCGCGTTCGGGATGGGGATCGACAAGCCCGACGTCCGCTACGTCGCCCACATCGACCTTCCGAAATCCGTCGAGGGCTACTACCAGGAGACCGGTCGCGCCGGCCGCGACGGTGAGCCGTCGGTCGCCTGGATGGCTTACGGCCTGGCGGATGTCGTGCAGCAGCGGCGTCTGATCGACGGGGGCGAGGGTGATCTTGCCCGCAAGCGTCGCCAGCACCAGCACCTGGATGCCATGCTCGCCCTCTGCGAGACCGTCGAGTGTCGACGGGTCAATCTGCTCGGGTACTTCGGTCAGCCGGCCGAACCCTGCGGGAACTGCGACACGTGCCTCGAGCCCCCCGAGACCTGGGACGGTCTCATCCCGGCCCAGAAGCTCCTGTCGACGATCGTGCGCCTCCAGCGCGAGCGCGGGCAGGCGTACGGGGCGGGGCAGCTCATCGACATCCTGCGCGGCGCCGACACCGAACGGATCCGCCAGCTCGGTCACCAGAGCCTCGCGACCTACGGCATCGGGTCCGACCTGTCAGACCAGGACTGGCGCAGCGTCGTGCGCCAGCTCCTTGCCCGCGGCATCCTCGTCGCCCGCGGCGAGTACGGCACTCTCGCTCTCGGCGAGGCGGCCGGCCCCGTGCTCAAGGGTGAACAGGCAGTGCCCCTGCGTCGCGATGTCGCCGGACGCGCGGGATCGGCCCGCGTGCGCAAGACCGCCGCGACTGATGTCGCCCCGGCCGACCGTGACCTCTTCGAGGCGCTCCGGGCGTGGCGGGCCGAGACCGCGCGCGAGCAGGGAGTGCCCGCCTACGTCGTCTTCGGCGACGCGACCCTGCGCGCGCTCGCCCAAGCCCGTCCGACCTCGCCCGCGGGCCTCGAGGGGATCACCGGAATCGGGGCGAAGAAGAAGTACGCCTACGGCGAGGCGGTTCTGGCCGTCGTCGCCGCGCATGCCTGAGACCATCGGTTGCCGCCCTGTGACCGGCAACGCTCAGGTGCCCCAGAACCCCACCATCGCGGGGGAACTGGGGCACCCTCATGTCGGCGCCTGGATCAGCTGGGAGATCCCCAACCCCAACCTGCTCCTCCCCGTCCGCATCCCACCCCGCGAAATCGCGTGGCTCGCCTTCGACGGCCACAAGATCGAAATCGGCCTCTGGCCCGCCGACAACGAAGACGGCGACACGTTCGACGAGTTCTACCTCGAACCCGACCACCCCATCCAACTCACCGACGCCCCACGATCAACCGACCGGATAGCGACAGACCTGCGATCTGTCGCGCTGCCGAGAACGTTGCTGTCGCTGCGGGGCTGACGGGCGCGCCGGCGATCGCTGCCTTCTGCGTTGTGCAGCTCGTCGCATCGCGACGGCGGCGCCGCACCACGAGAGAACAGATCAGCCGGTCCTACTCGAGCGCGCGAGCCTACAGCCGGACCTCGCGCCACCGCGGTCCTCCGCCGAGCGCGGCGGGTATCCGCTAACGTTGGCCAACCCGGCCGTGGCGATGTATCCTTGGGAGTGCCCACCGTTACGACGGAGAGGGAAGAAGACCTTAGAACCCCAGCCGGACGACTGGATCTAGGGTCTTTCGCCTTTTCAGTCCAGCCCCTGCGAATCCGGTGTCATCTCCTCGAACGCCAGCGTCCCTACCAGAGCGTCGTAGTGTTCGGGGATGCCGAGGTGACGCGAGTTGATCGCTCCCAGCACCGCATCCGCGATCCACAGCAACGGCTCCTCACCGCCCTTCGGGTGACTGATCCGCAGACTGTGGTCCAGGCTCTGCGCCTGCAGTGCGACGATGTGGGCGCGATCCGCGGCGTCCTGTGAGTGGGACCGGTGCTCGAGCGCGGCATCCGTGACCCCCATGCCCGCCAGCTCGCGGTAGACGACCTCGAGGCACTTCCGGCGATACCGCTCGACCTTCTTGCGGTACTCATCCAGGTGGCTGACGACCACGTTCATCGGCCCCAAGCTCGTGATCGTCTCCACGATCCGTCGACGGCGCGCCTCGCTCTCAGCCGTCCAGTGCACCTTCACCTGGCCAGGAAGCAGCAGCGACCGCATCACATCGCGCGCCGCCTCACACGCATCCACCTCGACCAACGCCGCGCAGATCAGATACTCCTGACGATTGCCCCGCAGCCGACGACTCGTCGATGAACGCACGGAACTGGTCCACTCCCCACACGTTAGCTACCCCGTGCCTCCTCTGGGAACGACGGGGTAGCCCGTGAGTTCAGAGGGCGTGACTGTCCGTCGTGTACAAGCGAAATACGCTGACGGTTCGCGGATCAGGGCGACGAGTTGAACACTCCGAGGGGATCGTCAGTTGAGACGGAATCTTCTTTGGGGGCGTCCGCCTGTGGCACAAAGAACATCGCAATAGCTGCGACGATCCCGGCAAGGGTCCCCGAAACCACCGCGATCAGCGGGAATCCGAAGAAGAAGAGCCAGCTGACCACTAGTCCGTTCAGAACGCCAAGGAGGAGCCAGCCGACAACTGGGCTCACGACGCTGAAGATAACGAAGAGTGCCTTGCCACTTCTGGTTCGTAGCTTCCGCGCAAGGGCGATGGTCCCGAGCACCACCAACGCGGATGTCGTGAGCGCCAGGGCCGTACCCCACTTGGCGGCATCAACGAAAGTCTGCAGCGTGTATTCCGTCGCGAAGATGAGGTAGTACACATTGAGCGTTCCGATGGAAAGTGCGACACCGACGACGGAACCGTACGCGATCACTCGCCAGTACGGTCCCATCGTCGGTTTTGTCATGCTTTCATCCTACGAAGGAGTATGCGTCTTGGAGATCGTCTGCGTGGGGCAGAGACCTGACACGCAGATGAAGTCCCCTTGGGCGCCTTGGTACATCGTCTGCCAATACTCCGAGCCGCTGGAGTTCATGAACAAGCCATACGCCTCGTGGGCGGGGACGGGGTGCCGGTATCCATCGACTTGCATCACACCGCTCGCCCACGTCTTCACGTATACGACGTACCGAATCGCGCCGGACGAGCAAAACGGGTTCCCAACCTCATGGCTGACCTTCACCTTGTAGAGGCTTGAGCTGACGCTGCGCTCGCTGAAGACGATGCCGCTCGTCGATGCCGTACGGGTCTCCTTGAGTCCACCCGAGCTGTTGTACAGACGGGTCTGTCCGACATGCTTTTCCTCGATGACGTAGTTCGGTCCGAAGTCGATCTTCATTCGAACACCGGTCCGATGAGAGTTGTACCACCACGGGTCCTCGTACAAAGTCGGGGTCACGTACCCGCGATTGTCTCCACCGAACTTATCGCCGAAGATGCCGACGCACCCGCCGAAAGCGCCCTGGATGATGTCCCAGTCGACGCGATTATTCGTGATAAACGTGTTGTACAAGAATCATGACGCGACTGGCTGAAGAGACAGTGACGAGATCGGATCGTCTACCGTCTCCAAAAGTTCGGCGGCGTTGGCGGCAAGCGTGTGGACCTGGAACGTCAGTTCATCGCCGCCGATCTCTCGTGCTGCAGGTTGGACCGTGTAGGTGTAGTCCGTTCCTGGCTGCAGGCCACTTTCGCTGAATGACGCATCGTCTGCAGTGTCTACGAAGACTCCGTCGCGATACACGTCGTAGAGGACTTTCTCGTCGCCAACCCACGCGGCTGAAAAGGATGTTGAGGAGGTCGCTGTGGAGAATGCGAGCTCCAGGGAGGCGGGGTCGATCTGAGGTAGATCGCTGAACGAGATCTTTTCCTCTGAAGTCTGCGGTTCCCCATCGGTGAAGTAGTTGACGCCCTCAACCCAACCCTCGAGCCCGGGTTCGGTGGCGTCAGAGGTTGGCTCCTGTTCCTTCGGTGCATACAGTGATCGGAGCAGCACGGGGTCACCGCCGGACGTCAGAGCCACAGCAGTTTTCTCGTCGGCCTTAGCCTCGTCGATATCGATAATTTCGAGCCGCTGTCCCCTTGCATCGGGGACAGCCTTGAGATCCTCGACCGGAGCCTCAAGCGAAACCTGTACTTCATCATCTCCTGGTGCTGGGGCCGCGATAGCAGAAGGTGCGAACGCTCCGACGGCCAGCACCGCGCAGCCGAGGCCGCCGAGAATGGCCCGCCTCGCCGTACCCGCGACGGTCTTCTTGCTCCGCCGAAGCGAAGGGTCTTGGTTCCTGAGTAGTGGGCTCATCCCGATCCGACCTCTCTGTTGGAAACGCGTGGATCTCTAACTTCCAACCCAGGCTCACACAGGACCACGGACGTGTATGTAGGTATTTCGGGGGACAAATGAGAGCTTTGCTCCCAATACCCGTGTACGAAAGACGATCGTTCTACGGACTTCCCAAACGGTCGAAGCGCGCTTTCGGAACCGTGCGCCTCTGCGGCGCAACAGGGCGAGTGTGCAAGTGTCCGTACCCCAGCGTTCGAGCGGACGCCCGCGGCGACGCTGCCGGCTCTCTTTGAGATTGCCGTCCTGGTCGTCGTGGACGCCCACGCGAGTTGAAGACAAACAGCGCTCGGTTCTCACGGACTCACACTCTGGCCGGCAGGCAGGGCGCGCGCGGTCCTGCAACGGGCCCGAGCGCGGCTCCCCATAGGCTTGCAGCATGACCCGACCCGACACCGCGATCGTCGTCATGGGAGTCAGTGCGAGCGGCAAGTCGGTGGTCGGGATCGAGATCGCCCGCCGCCTCCACCTCCCCTTCGTCGACGCGGACGACCTCCATCCGGCCGAGAACGTCGCGAAGATGTCGCAGGGGATTGCGCTGACGGACGCCGACCGGGCGCCCTGGCTCGACCTCGTGGGGGAGCGGTTGGCGCTGCGCGCCGCTGGTGGTCAGGTGCCCGAGCGCGCCGCAGCGGAGTCATCCGGGGTCGTGGTGGCGTGCTCCGCGTTGAAGCGCGCGTATCGGGATCGCCTGCGCGCACGCGCGCCGCACACGGTGTTCGTCCACCTCACCGGCGATCCGGAACTCCTCAGCAACCGGGCGCTCGCCCGCACCGGACACTTCATGCCCCCGGCGCTGCTGGCCTCGCAGCTGGCGACGCTCGAACCGCTCGGCGACGACGAGTCTGGCGTGGTGGTCGATGTCGCGGCCGATGTGGCAACGGTCGCCGAGCGTGCCGTCGAGTGGGTGCAGCGCAACGGCAGCGAGTGAGGCGGCATCCGGCTGGAGGCTTCCTGAGCGCCCTGTCGCAACACCACAACCATCCGGTCCGACGTCGTCGACCCTTGTTGTAGGCATCGTGAAGCGATTTGAGCCGTCTTTGTGGGATGCCTACCGTGGGTCCTGACGTTCCCTTCCCCCTCATCGAGAGGTGATCCCATGGTCGACGCTGCCGTCCGTCCGTCCGAAACGCCCACCGCCGAACCGCACATCGACACCGAACTGGTCACCCGAATGCTGCTCGGTACATGGGCAGATACTCGCCGCGAAGCCCGCGAGATGATCAAGGACCCCGCGTTCTGGCAGATCAACGGACTGCCCATGGATGAGCACCGCGAGCGTGTCCTCAGCCAGCTGCATCTGCTGGTCGACGCCGGGGGCTCCCGCCGCGCGTTCCCGAAGAAGTATGGCGGCCTCGAAGACAACGGCGCGAACCTCGCCGGCTTCGAGGAGATCGTGCTCGCCGACCCGAGCCTGCAGATCAAGTCGGGCGTCCAGTGGGGACTGTTCGGCTCGGCGATCTACCAGCTCGGCACCGAGAAGCACCACGACCGCTGGCTTCCCGACGTGATCTCCCTCGCCCTGCCGGGCGCCTTCGCGATGACCGAAACGGGGCACGGGTCGGACGTCTCGGCGATCGGGACGACGGCGACCTACGACCCCGACACCGAAGAGTTCGTCATCCACACGCCCTTCCGGGGAGCGTGGAAGGACTACCTCGGCAACGCCGCGCTGCACGGCAAGGCCGCGACGGTGTTCGCTCAGCTCATCACCGGGGGCGTGAACTACGGCGTGCACTGCTTCTTCGTGCCGATCCGCGATGACGAGGGCGCCTTCTTGCCCGGAGTCGGCGGTGAGGATGACGGCGTCAAGGGCGGCCTCAACGGCATCGACAACGGTCGCCTGCACTTCGACCAGGTTCGCATTCCGCGTGAGAATCTGCTGAACCGCTACGGCGATGTCGCGCCCGACGGCACCTACTCGAGTCCGATCGACAGCCCAGGTCGGCGCTTCTTCACGATGCTCGGCGCTCTCGTGCAGGGCCGCGTCTCGCTCGACGGCGCCTCGACGTGGGCATCCGCGCTCGCCCTCACGATCGCGGTGACCTACGGCAACCAGCGCCGCCAGTTCGACAGCGGTGCAGGAACCCCCGAGGTGACCCTGCTCGACTACGGCAAGCACCAGCGTCGGCTGCTTCCCCGGCTCGCACAGGTCTACGCGCAGGCCTTCGCGCACGACGAGCTGCTGCAGATGTTCGACGGTGTCTTCAGTGGTCGCACCGACACCCCCGAGGAGCGCGAGGACCTCGAGACCCTCGCTGCCGCGCTGAAGGCGCTGTCGACGTGGAACGCGCTCGACACGATCCAGGAGGCCCGCGAAGCGTGCGGCGGTCAGGGCTTCCTCGCCGAGAATCGCCTCACGGCCTTGCGCGCCGACCTCGACATCTACGTCACCTTCGAGGGTGACAACAACGTCTTGCTGCAGCTGGTGGGCAAGCGGCTGCTCTCCGACTACGCCAAGCAGTTCAAGGGCAAGGATGCAGCATCCCTCGCCCGGTTCGCCGTGGGCCAGACTGCCGGCAACGTGCTGCACGGCGCGGGGCTTCGCCAGTTCGGACAGGTCGTCACCGACTTCGGCTCCACCGCCCGCGCCGTCGAGCGCGGACTTCGCGGTGACCAGCAGCATGAGTTGCTCGGCGACCGCGTGCAGCAGATGGTGGCCGACATCGCCGGGCGGCTGCGCCCGGCATCCAAGATGTCGAAGGCGGCTGCCGCGGCCCTGTTCAACGAAAACCAGGCAGAGCTCATCGAGGCCGGTCGTGCCCACGGCGAGCTGCTGCAATGGGAGGCATTCACGGATGCCGTGAACCGCATCGAGGATGCCGACACCAAGCAGGTCCTGACCTGGTTGCGTGACCTGTTCGGCCTGACCCTCATCGAGAAGCACCTCTCGTGGTACCTCATCAACGGGCGTCTCTCGACCCAGCGGGCCGCTGCGGTAACGCGCTACATCGACCGGCTGCTGCGCAGACTGCGCCCGCACGCACAGGACCTCGTCGACGCGTTCGGCTACGAGCCCGAGCACGTGCGTGCCCCCATCGCTTCCGGCGCAGAGCAGGCCCGTCAGGAGGAGGCCGCCGACTACTACGCGGGCCAGGCGGCCGACGGTTCCGCGCCGATTCCCGAGAAGGTAGCCAAGTCCGGTCGGTGAGGCCGCTCACACCGGCGCACTGTCGATGTCAGCGGCGGGGCCTAGCGTGTGAGCATGAGTCCTGAGGTAGTTCGCTCCGATCTGGTCGTCGAGGCTGACGGTCTCGCCCGCTGCGGCTGGGTCGGCGCCGATCCGGAGTACATCCGCTATCACGACGAGGAGTGGGGACAGCCGCTGCACGGTGACCGTGCCCTGTTCGAGAAGATGAGTCTCGAAGGGTTTCAGGCTGGGTTGTCGTGGATCACGATTCTGCGCAAGCGTCCGCGCTTCCGCGAGGTGTTCGAGGGCTTCGAGCCCGAGGTCGTCGCAACGTTCGGCGGCGACGATATCGAGCGCCTCATGGCGGATGCCGGAATCGTGCGCAACCGGGCCAAGATCGAGGCGACGATCTCCAACGCGAGGCTCGTGGCCGACATGGCAGCCGGGGATCTCGACGCGCTGCTGTGGTCTTTCGCCGTCCCGCCCGGTGATCGGCCGCGCCCCACCGTGCTGAGCGAGGTCCCGGCCACGACCGCGGCATCCGATGCCCTGAGCCGGGATCTGCGCCGCCGCGGGTTCCGTTTCGTTGGGCCGACGACGATGTACGCCCTCATGCAATCGGCCGGGATGGTCGACGATCACCTCGACGGGTGCTGGCGAGCCGTCTGATTCGGGGGGTCGCGGTGCCCACCGCGGGGTTTATGCGCCGGGATCGGTCAGCTCTGGAGTGGCAAGTGTGACGCCGGTCTCGACCAGGTGGGGGGCGTCGTGGTCGACGACCTTCACGATCACACCCCGGCGCCGCAGTTCGGCCACCGTGCGGATCTCTTCCCCGACGTCTCGCCCCAAAGCGTGCACTGTTGCGACAACGACGACATCGCCTCGGCGCAGGCGCCCGAACAGGCGCGCCAGTCGGTCTTCCCAGGACTCAAGGGTCTCGGGTGATGGATGCCGAAAGCCGTCGATCGGCACACCGAATCGCGTCAGCGCTTCGCGCTGGCTCACGACGGGCGGCATCCCCTCGCGGGAGACCACAATTCCCACCAGGCGCGCATCCGAGGGGCGCGCCCGCCACCACGCGCTGTCGGCGCGTTGTGGCGCGAAGCACGTCGGACACTCCGCCGCCTGGTGCGCGCCGGGGGATGCTGCGACGGGCCCGCCCTGATCGTCAGTCATGGAGGCCTCCACGGCTATTGTGCCTGACGGCGTGGACAACCGGCGTCGCGTCAGTCCGCGCTCTCGAGGCGCAGCTCGAGGTTTATCTGCGAGGCATCGAGTTCGGCGAGGGCACGCCGCAGTGCCGCGCTGCCGAACTCTCCGCCGCTGCTGAGCTCGATGAGCCGCTCCCGGCGCACGCGGATGAGGGCGAGCCGCAGCTCGAGGATGTCGCGGGCTTCGTCATCCTCTGCCTCGCCTGCCTGGAGGAACATCGGCCCGACCCGCTCGGTGAACTCCGCCGCGAACGGCGAGCCGTCGCGTCGCGTGAGCGATCCCTCGTCGGCTGCCATCAGTGCAGCCTGGTGCATCTCGCGCACGAGCCGTTGCTGCTCGGATCGCACCAGGTTCTCGTCGTCCTCGTTGGAGACGCGGAGAAGGCGAACCAGCCCCGGGAGAGTGAAGCCCTGCAGCATGAGGCTCGTCAGGGCGACGGTGAAGGCGACGAAGATGAGGAAGTGTCGGGAGGGGGCATCGGCCGGCAGGGTTTGGGCTGCGGCCAGGGTCACGACACCACGCATCCCCGACCAGACGATGATCGTGCCGTGCTTCCAGCCGAGGGGTGCGGCCCGGTAGTAGTTGAGATCCGACATAGCGCGGGTGATGCGGCGGCGGAACATCGCCAGCCGACGGTTCCAGCCGGCCTCGGTGATGCGTCGGCCTCGGTCACCGTACTGTTCAGGACCGCCGGCTTCGATCTCATCGATCCGGTCGGAGATGGCATTCAACCGCTCGGTGCGCCTCGGATGCAGCCTGCGCCCCTGCCCCCAGACCAGCAACGCCACGTATCCGGTCCGGACAAGGAGCAGGATGCCCAAGGCTGCTCCCGCGATCCACAGGCCGTGGCCGATGCCGTGGATGCCGTTGGCGGTGCCCGTCACGATCTCGCTCATTTCGAGGCCCATGACGAGGAAGACGCCCCCTTCGAGGAGGAGCTCGACGGTGTGCCAGGTGACGCGGTCGGACATGCGCTGTTCGGGTGTGAACCACCGGGCGGCGCCCTGGCCGGTGACGATTCCGGCGACCACGGCGGCGACGAGCCCCGACCCGCCCAGCTCTTCGGTGGGGAGGTAGGCGACGAAGGGAACGATGAACCCGGCCGCCGTCGTCGCCGCCGAGCTACGCAGCCATGATCGCAATCGGAGGTTCGCGTAGCCGACGATCGCGCCGATCACGATCGCGATGAACACCGCCCAGAAGAACCCGCCGACCGCGTCGATGGCGGGCGGAGCCTGACCGGTCGAGGCGATCATGACGAATGCCGCCACCGCCGAGTTGAGGATCACCAGTGCGCTCGCGTCGTTGAGCAGGCTTTCACCTTCCAGCATCGTCACGACGCGACGAGACACCCCGAGCCGCTTGGCGACAGCTGTAGCGACGGCATCCGTGGGGCTGAGGATCGCGCCGAGGGCGAGCGCGAGAGGGTACCCGAGGTCGGGGATCACGACGTAGAAGAATGTGCCCAGTACGAACGAACTCACGAACACGAGCACCACCGCGAGACCCGCGATGGGAAGAAGATCGCGGCGGAACTCAACGGCGGGCAGCGACACTGCCGCCGAGTACAGCAGCGGGGGCAGCACTCCGACCAGGATCCACTCCGGGTTGACGCTGATGTCGGGCAGGAACGGAAGGTAGCTCGCAATGATGCCGATGACGACGAGCAGAAGCGGACCCGCGACTCTGATGCGCGGAGCAACCCTTGCCGTCATCGCGACGACGAGCACACCGCCGATGACGAAGAGGAAGGCTTCGGTTGTGGTCACAGCAATCCCCGCGCGGCCACGGCGGCGCGCTCTGCGACGAGTTCCGCCACGGAGGCATCGATGCGCGCCCGGGCCCGGGCGTCCACCGCGAGCCCCTCGATCACGCGGTATCCGGTGCCGTCCGACGTGACGGGGAACGAGC
This sequence comes from Microbacterium sp. F2, assembly GCF_052274505.1. Lineage (NCBI taxonomy): Bacteria > Bacillati > Actinomycetota > Actinomycetes > Micrococcales > Microbacteriaceae > Microbacterium > Microbacterium sp. F2. Next base: position 512,462 of record NZ_JBNVBV010000002.1, on the reverse strand, counting down.
AGATGAGGCCCTCGGGCACGCCGTACTCGCCGTGCGAGACGACCGCCGCCGAGGTCCACCCGACTCCCGCGGTCTCATCTCGGACGTGGTCGATGGCCGCGGCGGCAGCTGAGCCCACCGACGAGGATCCGCGAACCTCGATGATCTCGGCGCCCCGCTTCGCGACACGGGGGATGAAGGTCTCATCGAGCCACGTCAGCGCCGCATCCTCGCCGCCGAACCGCTCCGCAAGCGCCGCGCGTGCCGAGATCCCATCGACGAGGGCGTGGTCGACGTCAGGGAACTGCGTCGCCGAGTGATTGCCCCAGATCGTCATCTGTTCGAGGCTCGCGGCCGGCCGCTCCACGGCGGTGGCAAGCTGGGCGAGCGCGCGGTTGTGGTCCAGGCGGGTGAGCGCGGCAAAGCGTTCGGCCGGCACGTCGGGCGCGGATGCCGAGGCGATGAGCGCGTTCGTGTTCGCGGGGTTTCCGACCACGAGCACGCGCACATCGTCGGCTGCGACGGCGCCGATTGCGGCCCCCTGCGGCCCGAAGATTCCGGCGTTCGCTTCGAGCAGGTCGGCGCGCTCCATACCTGCGGTTCGCGGGCGCGCGCCGACGAGGAGCGCGATGTTGCATCCGTCGAAACCGGTGTGGGCGTTGTCGGTGACTTCAACGTCGGAGAGCAGGGGGAATGCACCGTCCATGAGTTCGAGGGCTGCGCCCTCTGCCGATCTCATCCCCTGCGGAATCTCCAGCAGCCTCAGCCGCACCGGCCGGTCGGGTCCGAGCATGTCGCCTGCCGCGATGCGAAACAGCAGCGCGTAGCCGATCTGTCCGCCTGCGCCGGTGATGGTGACTGTCGTGGGCGTCGCGTCGGGAGCCATGACCCAGAGCGTAGTCGTCGGCCGCGTCCCGGGTTGGCCCGATGGTCCCGCCTCAGCGAACGCTGGAGGTACTCGCGGCACTGTCTCCGCGCACAAGATCGGCCGCTATCTCGCCGATCACGATCGACGGAGCGTGGGTGTGACCGCGGATGATCGTCGGCATCACCGAGGCATCGGCCACGCGCAGGCCCGAGACGCCGCGCACGCGCAGCTCCGGGTCGACCACAGACGCGGCATCCGTGCCCATCCGCGCGGTGCCGACGGGGTGGTAGAGCGTGTGCGAGTAGCGGCGCAGCGACTGCTCGATACGCTCGGCGCTGGTCATCTGCTCCCCGCCCTGCGGCTGTACCCAACCGCCGGTCGTCACGGCGCCCAGGGACGATGTCGCGATGAGCCTCTCGCACACCTCGAGACCGGCGCGCAGCGTCGCGGCATCCGTGCCCTCGGGGTCGCTGAGATAGGCGGGGTCGATGAGCGGGTGGACGTGGGGATCGGTCGAGGCAAGACGGATGCTGCCGCGACTGCGCGGGCGCAAGAGGATCGCGCCGACCGTGATTCCCTCGCCCGGGAGGGGAACGAGGCCCTCGCCGACGTAGGGTGCTGCAGCGAAGATGATCTCGATATCGGGAAGGCCGCCCGGCATACCGACACGGTCGGCGAGCGCGGTGCGGACGAAACCGTGGGCCTCGGCGACATTCGAGGTGAGCATTCCGCGCCGAGTTGTGAGGTAGCGCAGCAGCTCGGCCGGGCGCTCGGCACCGTACAGCGTGCCGCCAGCGGCGGCCGGGGCAAGCCCCGCGACGAGGTGGTCCTGCAGGTTCTTACCGACCTCGGGGGAGTCCACGAGCTGACGGATGCCGACCTCGGCGAGCTCGTCGGCCAGCCCGATTCCCGAGAGCATCAGGATCTGGGGCGTGTTGATCGCGCCGCCGCACAGGATCACCTCGCGCCGGGCGCGGGCGTGGCGGGTCGTGCCGGCGATGTCGACGTAGACCCCGGTGGCCCGCGGTCCGTTGTCGCCGTCGGTGGTGACCGTCACGCGACGCACCTGGGCGTTGGTCACGATGCGGAGGTTCGGCCGCGACGCTGCGGGTCGCAGGTACGTGTCGGCGGTCGACGCGCGGGCGCCGCGCCGCTGCGTCACCATCGTCTGCGAGAAGCCCTGACCGGTAGGGAGGTTCGCTTCGGTGACGGCGTATCCGAGCTCGCGCGCTGCTGCGAGGAACGCGGCGGTGTGAGGCCGCGGGTCGCGCTGCCGCTCGATATTCTGCGGGCCGGACCGACCGAGTGATGGGTCGAGGGCATCCTGCACGTTCTCGATGCGGCGCAGCACGGGCAGTACAGCATCCCACGACCAGCGCTCGGTCGCCGCCGCGCCCCACTCGTCATAGTCTGCGGCGAACCCGCGCACCCACATCATGGCGTTCAGCGATGACGAGCCACCGAGCGTCTTGCCCCGCGGCCAGTAGATCTGGCGATCCTCGAGCGCGGGCTGGGGCACGGTGTCATATCCCCAGTCGTACGGGCCGCGGAACAGCTTCTTGAAGGCGGCCGGGACGTGCAGTTCCAGGGCGCGGTCGGGGCCTCCCGCTTCCAGCAGCAGCACCGTGACGCTCGGATCCTCGCTCAATCGTGCGGCCAGCGTTGCACCGGACGATCCCGCACCGACGATGACGTAGTCGGCCTCGAGCTCCCCGCGACGTCGCCGCGTGCTTCGGGGGCGTCCGCTGTTGGTCACGACCGGAACGCCGATTCGAGAATGCCGAGCAGCGTCGTCAGGCGCGGGCGAATGCGGAACCGTGTGAGCAGTCGCCCGCCGTCGGCGGCGCCGGGACTGGTGACGAACCAGGGTGGGCGCGGAAGGGCCGAGAACGTGCCCGCGCCGACCAGAGAGCCGGCCGAGCGGGGGAAGGGACGGAAGGGTCCGCGCATGACCCCCCGCTCGATGTCGTCGAGCAGCAGTGCGTTGTGGACGACGCCGATGCCGCTCTGGACGTCATCGAGCGTCCCGCCGGGGTAGGCACCCCACGGCATCGTGGGGATGCCGAACGCGACCCCGGTCCAGGTGTTGATCGCCACGGTGCCGTAGCGCAGCTCCGCGATCGCGTTCTCGAATCCGTCGCCGAGTGCTGCCTCAGTGACGGGATCGATGAGGAGGTTGGCGCCGAGGGTTCCGGTGAGTCGGTCGTTCGCGTACTCGACGGCGGCGTCGAGGAACTCCTGGCCATTGCCGGGGAGCGTCACCACGCCCAGCGCCGGCGCGAAATACTCCGTGGTCTCGATCGGCGTCGGGTCGGCATCCGTGCCAACCTCGATGACCGCGCGGGTGTGGCCGGACGACCAGTGCGCGGCGGGGTAGGTGTCGGCAACCTCGGCCAGACGCGCCTGCGCCCCCGGGTACCAGACCGGCCGCTGTGGTGCGCGGGCCATCGCCGATTCCACCTCCGCGAGGAACTGCTCGCGCTGGGCCCACTCGGCACTCAGGATCACGACCTGTCCGGCTACGCAGTTGTGGCCGCTGTTGTGCAGGCGCATCGTCGCGACGTGTTCGGCCTGGAAGCGCAGGTCGGCATCGGACCATGGACCCGGAACGACGATGATCGGGGACACGCCACCGAGTTCGGCGGTGATCGGCACCGACAGCCGCGGCCGTGCGCGGCGCTTGCCCGTCGCGGTGCGGCCGAACACGATCGTGTCGAACGTGCGGGCGGCTCCCGTGATGTGGACATGGTCGATGCCTGCGTGTTCGGTGAGGGCGGCGCCGACCTCACCGCCGCCCTGCACGATGCGCAGCAGGCCGAGTGAAATCAGGGGCGCCAGGGCGCGGCCGAACACCGGAGCAAGCGGGTCCTGCGTCGGATTGATCTTGAGGATGCTGACCCGGTTGTGCGCAATGAGTTCGTACAGCACGTCGAGGACGGGGATCGAGGTGATGTTGCCCGCGCCCAGAACGAGTCCGACCCCGCCGGACTCTCCGGCCGAGAGCTGACCAAGGCCCGCCCGCCGCTGAGCGTCGGCGAGCGTGACGCCGGGGCGCAACCAGACCTCGCCCTCGAACCCGGAGACGAGGAGGCGATCGACACTGCTGGTGGGAAACGCATGCACGCGGATGCGATCGCCTGGAGCCTCACCCACCCGAACGTGATCGAGCGGGCTGGCGCCGACCCGCAGGCTCGAGAGAGTCTCAATGTACGCGTCGATCGCGACAACCGTCGCGTACGGTCCCGTGAGCCACTCCTCGCCGACGAGGGGGCTCCCCGGTTCAAGACCCTTCGATCGGGCTGCGGTGAGCGCCCATTCCTCGGCTTCGCTGGCCACGGTGGCGCGGATGCTGCGAAGCAGACGGATCCGCTGCGTGAGGGTCAGTGCGCTCCAGGTGCGAGTCCCCGCACGCAGCTCTTCGATCGCTGCGTCGAGCGAGTCGGAGACAGAGGTCTCGTCGGTGACCGTGTTTGCGGCGGGACGAACGGATGACGGCATGGGCGCGCTCCTTCGGACGTGCTCCAGCATATGTCCGCGGCACGGCGTCTCACTCGCTGTGATGCGCCGTCTCACTGCCCTGTCAGAGAGCTAGGAGATCAGTGCGAGCTCGCGCAGCTTCGCCTCGACGTCGGCGTTGCTCGGCTCCACATGGTGCGTCGCATCGGGATAGACCACGACAGGAATGTTGGTGCGGCCAGAGATGTCGCGCGCGACATCCGCCGCCGCCGGGTCGGCCTCGAGATCGACGTACTCGTACGCAACCCCCAGCTCATCGAGCTGCGCCTTGGTGCGCCGGCAGTCGCGGCACCAGTCAGCGCCGAACATCGTCAGGGTGCCAGAAGTTTCCGAAGTCATGCATCCAGCGTACGACCGCCGCGCACTCATCGGCCGGTCAGCCTGTGGATGCGCTATGGATCAGTGGACAGCGTTACGGCGAACTCGCCGAGGCATGCCAGCATTGAGCCATGGATCTTTCCATCGTGGTGCCGACATACAACGAGGCACCCAATATCGCGGAACTCGTGACTCGGGTTGCATCGGCGACGAGCGGCATCCGGGCAGAGATCGTCTTCGTCGATGACAGCACCGACACTACCGCTGATGAGATCCGCAGGGTAGCTACCGACGCGCCGATTCCCGTACGTCTGATTCACCGCGACATTCCCACGGGCGGTCTCGGCGGAGCGGTGATGGTGGGGTTCGATGCGGCGACCTCCGACGTTTGCGTTGTCATGGATGGCGACCTCCAGCATCCGCCCGAGGACATCCCGCGCCTGTGGCGTCGCTACGGAGTTGGCGATGTCGATGTCGTCGTCGCCTCGCGATACAGCGGCGAGGGGACCAATGACGGACTGGCCGGAGCATCCCGTGTTGCCGTATCCAAGTCGGCGACGCTTCTGACCAAGGCGATGTTCCCGGGCCGCCTCAAGGGCGTCACCGATCCGATGACGGGCTTCTTTCTCATCGATCGTCGCCGCCTCGACCTGCGTACGCTCAAGCCGCGCGGGTTCAAGATTCTTCTCGAGATCCTCGCCCGCACCAACCTGCGGGTCGCCGAGGTGCCGTTCGATTTCGCCGACCGCAACGCCGGCGAGTCCAAGGCCTCGTTCCGACAGGGCGTGCACTTCCTCGCACAGCTGACGATGCTGCGCTTTGGCAAGATGTCGATGTTCGCCGTCATCGGCGGCCTGGGTGCCGTCGCCAACATCGCGATCGTCTGGCTCCTCGCGCGATGGGGGGTCCACGACATTCCCGCGATGATCGTCGCCGCCGAGATCACCATCATCGCGAACTTCCTGCTGCAGGAGCGATTCGTCTTCCAGGACATGAAGGCAGAGGCATCCGGGGTCTGGGAGCGCTTTGCGAAGTCGTTCGGCTTCAACAATGCCGAGGCGATCGTGCGGATCCCGCTGACGGCGCTCCTGGTCTCGTCGTGGCATATCTCGGTGGTCATCGCGACCGCGATCACGCTCGCGCTCGCCTTCGTCGCGCGGTTCCTGTTCCACGCGCTCGTGGTCTACGCACCCTCGCGCAGCCGGCGCACGGGCGCCAAGACCCGCACCCGCGAGGTCCTCGAAGAACTCGACGAGCAGGTGATGGCTCCCGGCGAGCTCTGAGCCGCCGATGCCGATCCGGTAACGCGGGGTCAGCCGATCTGCCGCGCGAGGTCTCCGACCGACATCCCGTAGTTCATGCGGATGACCGGAAGCGCGAGCTTGTCGGTGCCGATGTGCACGTAGCCGTAGTCGATCGTTCGCGCCATCTCGAACCCGGCGGCAGCGACGCCCGCCTTCGCAGTGTCGTTGTAGTGGCCGAACGGATACGCGATGACTTCCTTCGCGCCGATGTATGCCGCGGAGGACTCAAGATCGGCGGCGATCACGTCGGCTGACTCATTGACCATCCGCCCCTTACCATTCGCGCCGGCTCGGTGCATGTCCTCGGTGTGCGAGCGGACGATGACGTAGGGCGATGGATGCAGTTCCCGCCGGTCTATCGTGATCATGAACGAGGTGGCCAGCACGTGGTGCGCATCGACCACGGGGACTGCCAGCTGGTACCAGGTGGCGTCGGCATCGTCATCCGTCACGATCACCGAGTGGTTCGGCAGGAACAGCCGACCGTCGATGAAGGCGCTCAGCTCGTCCCATGTGGGCTGGTAGAAGCCCTGATCGGCGATGTAGGCCATCTGCTGCTCGAAGTCCCCGATGTAGGCGTAGTTCAGCCGCAGCCAGCCTGACTCGCCAGCCGGGTTCGACGTGAATTGGTGGTACATGAGGATCGGGATTTGCGCGTCTTCGGCGGCGTTAGCGTCGGGAGTCGTCCACGCACCATAGAGAGTGCGCTCCCGCTCGTCGCACGTGACGAGCTCCGACCCGTTGACACGGTCGGCGATGCTGAGACTCTCGGCGCCGGTGGGCGTGGCGTACCATCCCGCGAACACCGCCCCCTCGCGGGACGGGATCGGCAGGCCCGCATAGAGCTGACCCTCGTGCTGCAGCATCGGCGGCACGTCGAGGTCGGCGCCCTCGAACGAGACCGCGCAGGTCGTCGTATCGCCGCTGTCGACGAGCATCTGCTGCGTTGCGCTCAAGGGCGGAGGAGTAGCGGGCCGCGTGGGTGTTGTAACGGGTGCTGCCGATGCCCCCGGATCTGTCAGGCTGATGGTTGCGACCGCGCCGACGATCAGTGCCACCAGTACCACGGCCACCAGGGCAGCCCACAGGATCACGCCATGGCGCGGGCGCGCATGTGCTGGTGCACGATGCACCGGATCCGCATTCCCCTGCCCGCTCATTGGCCACCCCAGTCAGACACCGCGGCCCCGAGCCGCGCACCGCGTACGGCGCGGCGTCCGACGCGCACCATCACGCGCGATAGGAGGATTGTATTCGTGAAAGATGTCCCAACAATCGATGTCGTGGCCGCTGTCGTCACAGACGGTGACGAGATACTCGTGTGCCGTCGGGGGGCTCACATCGGGCAGTCGGGCCGCTGGGAGTTCCCCGGAGGCAAGGTCGAACCGGGGGAAGACCCGATCGATGCGCTCGTACGTGAAGTGCAGGAGGAGCTTGGCGTCGGCATCCGTGTCACGGGACATCTGTCGACCGACGACACCCACGTCGGCGACCGCATCATTCGCCTCGCCTGCTATCGCGCGGAACTGGAGGGCGAGCGGCCGACGCAAAGCACTGATCACGACGAGCTGAGGTGGGTCGGCACCCGTGACCTCGACGGGTTCTGGTGGGCTGAGCCCGACCTGCCCGCTGTGCGAATCTTGACCGCGGAGTAGCATGCGAGCGTGCCTCGCTACGTGATCACGCTCGTCGGAGAGGACCGGTCCGGACTCGTCTCGGCGGTCGCGGATGCCGTGAGCGCCCACGGAGGCAACTGGGAGGGAAGCCAGCTCGCCGAACGCGCCGGCGTGTTCGCCGGAGTGATCGAGATCTCGGTTCCCGAGGAGTCGGCGACGGTGCTGCTGGATGCGCTGCTGGCGCTCGATGAGACTCTCACCGTCACGGCGCTCTCGGGGGCGGATGCCTCAGCGGCGAACCGCACGGCTAGTTCCCTCGTGATCTCGCTCATCGCTAACGACCGCCCAGGAATCGTCCGCGATGTCTCCGCTGTGCTCGCCGCGCACGGGCTCAGCATCGACGATCTGTCGACCGAGGTGCGCGACGCGGCAATGGCCGGAGGGCGCATCTTCGAGGCATCCGTTCTCGCCCATGCTGCAGCCGGCACCGATCTGTCCCGCGTGAAGGAAGACCTCGAGAAGTTGGCTGCGGAGCTGCAAGTCGAGATTGCGATCGGCTGACGCCGGGCGCGATGTTCAGGTCACTGACGCGCGAGGGCGTCCCAGTTGATCTCGATGTGGGTCGGGTCGCTCGGTGAGATCAGTGCCGGGAGCGTCGAGCCGACGCGCGGCCAATACTTCGCGCTCGTCACGACCTCGGTGCTGACCCGTGTCTCCGGGATGCCTGCGGTGGTTGTGACGACCTCGAGCTGACACGCCTGGTAGCGCGCGCGGCCCTCGCGGTCGGATGCCGAGACCACCCGCACCGTGCCGCGCACCGCATCGGCCAGCGGGTCGCCGGTGTACTTCTCGAGCATGTGCGCGGCCTCTTCGACCCAGGGCTCCTCCATGCCCGCAGCCTACGGGACGTGTCGTTACGGGCGTGTCACCGTGTGGGCTCAGCTCGCCCGGGTGGGCTCGGTGCCGGATGCCTCGAGCCGCCGCAGTCGCCGCCGCGCCATGTCATGCGCTCGCGGACCGCTACCGAGGCTCTTGCCGGCGACGAACAGCGCGAACCGCGTCATCGTGACCACCGGCAGCCATGAGCGGCGTAGTCCCAGCATCCGTCGATACTCGCGCGGGATCGTCGCCACGGCGCCGGCGAACAGCAGACGGTAGGCCCACCGGAGCGACCCGTCGAGCGGGACCCGGCGGAGGAACCGCACGACATCCTGCACGCGTTCGTCGCCGCGCAGGATGCCGCGGTCGAGGTACCCGTGCATGCGGGCGCGCAGTTCCGCGGCGGTCTCGGGCGGATCCGTCACGCCCATGAGTCGGCCCGCAGTAGCCCAGTCGCTGACGTATGCGTCAGGCCCGCCGGGAATCGGACCGCCCCAGGTTTCGTGGCAGGTGAGGAAGGCATCTGTGAAAGCGAGATGGACCCACTCGACGAGGTCGGCGTCGGCGGCGGAATACGTGCGGGTCTCGCCGGTGCTGTCGCGGTATTCGCCCGCGACCTCGCTGTGGAATCGCGCCACACGGCCGAGCTCGGCATCCACCTGCTCCTGCGAGCCGAACGTGACGCAGATCACCCAGCGCACCGTTCCGGCGAGGCGCCCGAGGGGGTCCTCGCGGTAGCGCGACCAGTCGTGCACCCCCGCCATCGCACCCGGATGCAGAGCCTGAATCAGCAGGGCACGGATGCCGGCAACGAGAGTTGGCATACCAGCGTGCACCGTCCACGCTGCGCCGTCTTCGGCAAACAGGCCGGGATCGTCGCCGCGCTCGAGTCGCTGCACCCATGGCGGCATCCCGTTCGGATCGCCCGGCAGCGGCACGAGCAAGCGCGCGCGAAGTCCGGGTCGGCGGGTCACACCTTCAGGATGCCATCGCCGCGCAGCGGTGGCTCCGGATCACGATTCCGAATGGGATGCAGCGAGCGCGGCATCCAGGTCGTCGAGGATCTGCGCGCAGTGGCTGACGTCTTCGGGGGTCCCCGCCAGTTCGAACTCGAACAGCACGGGCCTGCCCGACTGAGTCGCGAGTTCGCGGGCCGCGGCCTGGTAGTAGACGCCGAAGTTGCGGTTGCCCGAGCCGATGATCCCGACCATCCGGCGCCGGTTCGCGGGGGAGCGAAGGAAGCTGCGGACGCCTGCGGGAAGGGTCACCTCGTCGGCGTTCCCCGCCTTGTAGGACGGGGTCAGCAGAACCCAGGGGCCGGATGCTTCGGTGCGTCGGACGCTCGCGTCGGCGAGGTTGTGCACGGCCCGGCCGGTCTCCTCGGCCAGGTGCTGCGCGAAGCGCCCCGTGAGGTTCGAGGTCGACGAGTAGAAGTAGACAGGCGTCTTGTCCACGCTCCCAGTGTCTCGCTGTTGCGGCTGGCGAGGCGTGGAGGGGACCGGGGATAAGGGTCCGCGGTGCGAGCAATCGCCATCTCCTTCTGAGGCCTGTTCGGTGTCGGCGGCGAGGTCTACGCTCAGCCGCATGGAGACAGCCATCTCGGCCGACGGCACGCGCATCGCCTACGAGACGTTCGGGTCGGGCCGACCCGTTGTCATCCTCGGCGGTGCCTTCTCAACCGCGAGCGACGGAGTACCGCTTGCAGAGGCTCTCGCCGCTCTCGGTCTTCACGGGGTGACTGTCGACCGTCGTGCCCGCGGTGGCAGTGGAGATACCGCTCCGTACGCGCCTGAGCGCGAAGCGGAGGATGTGGCAGCGGTCGTGGATGCCGTCGGCGGCCGCGCGGCACTTCTCGGCCATTCGTCGGGAGCGGTGCTCGCACTGCTGGCGGCATCCCGTGGCGCTCAGGTGTCGCACCTCTTCCTGTCGGAGCCACCGGTGGGCTTCGGGCAGTCTCACGTTCCCCTCGACTTGCCGGAGAGACTGCAGGGCCTGCTTGACGAAGGTCGGCCCGAACAGGTGGTCACGATCTTCCAGCGAGAAGCGGTCGGATTGCCTGACGCGATGATCGCGCAGATCCGCGAGAGCCCGATGTTCCCGCATCTGGTTGGCCTTGCCCAGTCGGTCGTCTACGACGCGGCCCTCGCGCGTGCGTGCGATTCTCCGGATGAGCGGATGCTTGGCCTGGACGTTCCGACCGCGGTGCTCTGCGGCGCCGAGACGTTCCCCTTCCTTGAGGTTTCATCTCGCGCGCTCGCCGAAGCGATGCCAGCGGCCGAGCTCGTCATCGTGCCCGAGTCCCGCGGGCATCGCCCCGATCCTGCCGCGACGGCTCGAGTGGTCGCGGAGTGGCTCGGCGTGGTCTGAGATCGACTCAGGCGGCGAACACGGAGTGGATGTCTGACGAGAACGTCTGTCCGTTGATCTCGAGGTACAGATGCTTCTCGGTGACCGAGACGGTCAGCGCCGTTCGGCGCTCGATACCCGACGCCGCCGTCTCTAGGAACCCGCGGTCGAAGCTGATGACGGCAATGTCTTCGCCACGGTGGATGCGTTTGCCCGCCCAGCTCGCGACGAGCTTGGCCGGATCCCGGTGTGTGTACACAGCCACGCGGTCGGCCTTCATGCTGCCCTCGTGAAGTCGCGCGGCATCCGGCGCACCGACCTCGATCCAGGCCGTCAGGGCGCCGGTAGCGTCGCGGACCACAATCGCCGGCTCATCCGTCGAGGCGAGACCTTCGGTGAAAGTGATGCCCTCCTCGTACTCCAGTGCGTAGGCGAGCACGCGCGTGAGCATGAACACGTCGGTCTCAGACGGATGCCGCGCCACCCGCAGCGACAGATCCTCGTAGACGCCACGGTCGACGTCCGCCAGCGTCACCGTGAACGTATAGATCGTCGCGCCCGCAGCCATCTCGCCAGCCTATGGTTCGATCACTCGTCGGTGTAGTTCATCGAGCGAAGGGAGCGGTCCAGCGACTCAGAGCAGGTGTTCGTTTTTTTCGTTTTGCCGGGTAGCATGGAGGCTATGAGCACCTCGACCCACATGCCCCGCGGTGCCCGCAAGGCACAGACCTACCTACCCGAAGCTGACGCTCGCGAAGAGCTCCTCGACTTCGCTGAGTTGATGCGAGAGCTCGAAGTCTTCCTCTCGCAGAACTCGTCCAAGGCGGCTCTCGTGGACCCTCACGGAAACGCTCGCCCCATCCCCGATGAGATCTTCCGAATCCTCGAACAGGTGACGAACGCGCTCGCCGCAGGTGACGGCATCACGATCGTGCCGCAGGGGATGACAATGACGACGCAGCAGGCCGCGGACTTCCTCGGCATCAGCCGACCGACGTTGGTCCGTCTCCTCGAGGCTGGCGCCATTGCCTTCGACAAGCCGGGTCGTCACCGTCGCGTCCGTCTGGAGGATCTCGTCGCATACCAGTCAAGCTTCCGCGCCGAGCGTCGCTCTGCCCTGCGCGAGCTGCAGCGCGCCAGCCTCGGGGCGAAGGTCCAGGTTGGCGACCCGGTCGAGGTGAAGCGCCGTGCGGAGCTGGACCCTGAGTGAGCTTTCCCGCCTTCTTCGACACCAACGTTCTCTACGGCGCGCTGCTCAACGACTTTGTCCTAGAACTCGCTGACCGCGGATTGTTCCGGCCTCTGTGGTCGCAGGATGTTCTGTTCGAACTGGCGAAGAACCTTGTGAAGAACGGTGAGGACCCGGCGCTCGTCCGCAAGCGCGTCAGCACGATGGAACACTACTTCGCCGACGCAATGGTCACTGGCTACGAGGATCTGGTGCCGACGATGACGAACGACGCGAAGGATCGGCACATTCTCGCTGCCGCCATACGCGGCGGAGCCGAGGTGCTGGTGACTTTCAACACCAGGGACTTCCCGGTGCAGGCCGTCGAACGCTTCGACCTCGAAGTCGTCCACCCCGACGACTTCCTTCTCGATCAGCTCGACCTGTACCACGCGCCGACGCTTCGTGCACTGGTAGAACTCGTCGCGGGGTACGAATCTCCGACGATGACCGTCGATGACTTCCTGCTCGCGCTTACCCGTGCCGGCGTGCCGAAGTTCGTAGATGCGACTCGGTCGAAGCTCTACTGAGACCGCAAGGCAAAACCCCCGCCATGTAGAAGCCAGGCGAGGGTTTCTGGGGTGATTGTAACGATCACCCTTGTGGCTCCGACGGGCGTCGATCCCGTGACCTCACGATTTTCAGTTGTGTGACACGGGTTTGTGGGCATCAGTTGATGCTCGATTGCCGCATGATTCCGTGGAAGTCGTGCTCGTTGGTGATGGCTGGTTCTCGATGGTTTCAACCGAGTTCCCGGCCCGGGACCGGCCCGGGATCACAGTCACTTCCTGCGTCGGTCCTCTTCGGCACGGACTGCTGCGGCATGAATCTTCCTAAGCGTCGCGTTCGGCAGTCCATCGCCAACGCGGTGACCAGCGGCGATCGGGTAGAGGGGCCGCTCCTTAAAGAACAGCGCAGAGTGGTGAATATCGTCGAGACCGCGGTGCCACAGGTGCAGCTTCGATTCGTGCGTGAAGTTGCCGGACATTGTGTGGCTCCATGAGCCTGGTACCCAGTGGTAGGGCGAGTCGCGAATTAGTTGGTTGTCGATCGCTCGTGTCGTGGCGGCGGCGACCCAATCGGCGAACTGGATGTTCGCACTCAGAACGCTGTCGACGTGCATCGGGGGCTCGACGATTCGCTTCATCTCGGGGCGGTCAGCGGATCGACGGAAGATGTGGCCGTACATCTGTGGCAAGCGTTCAGCGCGAGTCTTTTCGTTGATCTGGTCGATCATGACCAGTAGGTTCCGCTCGCGCCGCTCTGCATAGGTGCAGAGGCGGTTGAGGGTCTCTTGCATCGCGGCAGTTTCGCGAGCCGCAGGGTCCAGGTTTGTCTGCTTCGGTGTGCCGAGGGGCTTCTCATCGGCGTAATAGAAGAGCATTCCGCGCATCGATCTCAGAGTCTTCACCAGGCCGGCGAAGACTCTGAGATGCTGCGGATGGGTGGCGGCAGTGGTCGGGCGGAACATAGATGCGCCCTTCTTCTCCCACTGTCCCGGGTTCGGGTTATCGATCAACTCGGAGGCGAAGAGTGTTCGCTTCTCGTGAGTAAATCTTTGACCGAAGCCTCGAGCGCACTCCGCTTCGATTACGAAGCCTGCGTACCCGAAGGAAGGGCTGGTGTGGAAGCGTTCGTGATCCCGCGAGATGAAGGCTCCGGGCTCACCGATCTCGTCGATGTAGGCCAGGAGCATGCCTCCAGTATCGAGGAAACACCGCACAACGCAGAAGCCCACGCACGCGGCGTGGGCTTCTCGAGTCGGCGCGCGGGGCACTGTTTCAGCCCTCGCTACCGGTCTTTACAGTACTTGAAGCCGGTTGCGAGTGCAACGAGTCATCGATGACCCGCCCGATAGGCTCCAAACGAACCTTCGGCGCGGTACCCGCGGTTTGGAGCCTATCGGGCGGGTCCGGTGGCCGGTGCAGGCCACGCTGCCGTTTACGCCAGACGCGGCAAACTCACAGCTAGGCGACCCAACGGGCGGTGTTGCCGCGAATAATCTGAAGATCTGGGACGGTAATCCCCGCAGCGAAAACTGCGTACTCGGACCCGATGTGTTGTGTCGCGGCCGTATGGGCGATATCGAACGACGCGCATCGAAGCCCTACATAAAGCTCGTTGGGAATCCGCTCGTCCGCGTCGTACGTCATGAACCAGGGCAGGTTGACAGCGCGAAGCTGGGCGGCGAGTTGCTTGTGATCGTCGTACGACAATCCATCAAGGTAGAGGCGTTCTCCCTGCACGAGGTAGGGAGGATCGACATATACGAGGACGTCGGTGGCGTCACGCTCCATCTTGACCAGGAAGTCACGAGCGTCGAGCTCAGAGACGGTGACGCGGTTTCTATACTCGCCGACGTAGCGGACCTTGTCTGCAAGATCGTCGCGATTGAATCGCGCGTCGATCTTCCAGTTTCCCGTCTGCTCAAGCCCTCCGATGGGGCGCGCCCTGAGGATGCCCGAACGATTCGTGCGATTCAGGTAAAACGTCGCGAACCCGAGCTCCAGATCGTCGTACTGCGTCGGATTCGCATAGATATCGCGCATCCGATGCCACTCGTCCACATTCAGGTTGGCGCCCAAGATGAGTTGAGAGAAATCCTCCGTGGACGCAAAGAGAGCGCGCCAAAAGGCGGCAATCCCTGGGTCTAGATCGTTGATGTGAGCGTGGCGGACTTCTTCATTCGCCAACAGTCGCAAAGCAGCACCCGCTCCTCCGGCGAACGGCTCTGCATACTCACGCGGACGGGGGCTCTGCGCTCTGACGAGGCGTGCCAAGTAGTCGGCCAAGCGACTCTTGCCGCCCGGGTAACGAAGTGGGCTGAGGGACCGAAATCTCATACCGGGTTGGCTCCTGCAAAGTCGTCCAGTCGTTGTAACAGCGGCCGAAAAGTCGTGGTCAGCGCGCGGACAGCGTCGGGTGTTGGAACAGCCATAAAGTTGTGAACGTACGCGTTCATCTCGTCGACCGCGAGGCCGTCGCCGTCGCCAGACTGAGTCTTGATCCAGGACATGTCCAGAGCCTTATCGCGCTTTTGGGAGTTCTCGGCATCTGGATCTAGGGCGAGCAGTGACTTGCGAAATTTGGTCCGAAGCTTCGCATTCTCCGCGAACCAACCGCGCGAAGCGCCGATATCCGTCATTGCCATCTCGAGGATCACTCGAACCATGACTGCCGTGACTCCTGCAGCATCGTCGATCTTCAGCTTCTGCGCTTCTCTGAGGAGCTTGCTCGTGCGTAGGTCGACATTTTTCAGCACAAGTCCGTAGAAGATTCGGGCTTCGCCCTTGGGCGCGTTCTTCCGCCTACGAATCGGCTCATCTTGGTTCCCTCGGTCACCGGGACCCGAGCCGCTCGTTTGCCCGGGGTCATCCCCGATCCCGCCTCTGCCGGCTCCGCCTGGTGCCCCGCCCTGTGTTGTCGTCCGCGCGTACTCGCCCTCAGACTCCGTATTAGCCCCATCATCAGGGCTGTCTTCGCGGTGATTGTCTGACACGGCCGCTACGACCTCATCGATGTAGTCGTCTTGCTGGTCTCCGGTCTTGATCGAATCAACCTTGATTGTCGTGAGATCGTGGAATACGACGCAGAGAATGTCTTTGGCCAGGTCGTTCTCCGGATCGAGCGTCACTACATCGTTCTTGATGTCGACCATCATCTGCGAGCGAACGTAAGGTCGGCTCAGGAGGCGAGCAAGGTTCGTGAACTTTCCACCGTCGCGAACACTTCGGACGTCGTTGACCAGTTCCGTGTCGTCCGCGAACGTAGTCAGGACTTTGCGAACGAAGAGCACTGCGCGGTATTCGGCAGTTGGGCGGGGTCGAAATGCGGCGCTTTGGTAGGAGTTCCAGGGGTCGGTGCCTACGCCGTCGTTTTGGCCAGTGTGCCGGAGCTCGATCCATCGCTGAGCAGCATCGCGGTCGTCGACGACGTAACAGTCGACCTGACCGGGCCCCTCTCCAGTTTGCCCGAGGTCGATTGCCTTCTTCCGGATGCGGGCCAGCGCTTTCTGAGTAGCCGGCGCGATGGCGATGTCTGGATTGCGAAGGAGTTTCAACGCTGCGAACCGGCGGTTCCCCTCGAGCACGACTACACGGCTACCCTCTCGCATGACAATTGGCGGGTTGATGGGATCCAGCTGCCCGAGCACTGCTATGTCTTCAGCGAGGTTCAGGAGCTTTCCCGGTCCTTGGGAGAGAAGCGCATTGATCGCTTCTCTCTGTCCTAGAACGGGCTCGGCGAATCGAGGATTGTGCTCGTCGACCTCTACGTCAACGATCGAGAACGGTTCATACCCCATTGAGCCATCATGGCATCAGCGCTTATGGCTGCCATGTTGGATGTGGGATCGCGTTGCGGCACACTGCCGAGGAGCGCCCGGACCGCAGCGGAGCGAGGACCGGACGCACCGCAGTGCAGCGTGGCGGAACGCGCCGGCCGGAGGCCGGGCTTGAATGAGTAAAGAAAGTTCTCACAGCTAGTCGGTGGACGGACGATATCCTGTCTAGATGAGTGACTTCCCGGTAGGTGAGCTGAGCGGCTTGAAGGGTGCGCTGGTGCCCGCATACCGCCAGATCGCGAACGAGCTACGGCGCGTGATCATCGACCATCAGTTGCAGCCTGGCACCAAGCTCCCGTCGGAAACGGAACTCGTCGCGAGATTCGACGTCGCGCGCATGACTGCGCGTGAAGCGCTTCGGGTCTTGAAAGCCGAGGGTGTTGTTCGGTCAGAGCAAGGTAGGGGAGTCTTTGTCCAACGTGAACTCTCTCCGGCACCGGTTCAAATGGGCCAGTCCACTTCTTCAAACGAGGGCGAATGGCGTGAGCGAGTTCACGGTGTTCTAGTCAATGGTCGAGGCTCCGCCGAACTGTCTGAAGACGTGTGGGCGCGATCGGCTCTTCGCCACGCTGCCGGGCCTATCGCGGGCATCGCGATACGCCTCGAGCCAATTCCCTCACGCAGCGACGACGGGACAGTCTTCATCCCGGGGGAGTTGGAGGGGGCTCACGCTCGCGCCGCAGATGCGGTGTCTCGCGCGTGTCAGTGGGTGGTGTCGGTTCGAGTGCCGCGCGACGGAGAAATGAACAGCCTGATCGTGACTCGTATCGGCCTGGACGCGTCGGACCAGCCCCTGGTTGCGAGCTTCGGTTTGCGGTCTGGCTCGTGGCCGGTGACAACAACCGAGACCATCTAGTCTTGACAACCTATCTAGACAAGTGAAAGGCTCTAGCCATCCACATCTGACGGTTGCGACTAGCGCAACTTGTCTAGATAACTAGATAGGAGACAGAATGGCACTTCAGTCCGCAATCCCGGTCAACTTCGAGGCGTTCTTCCCGCGTGGCGCGTTTGTCGTCGGCGAGGTCGAACCTGTCGTCAAGTGGTCGGACGACGGCCAGCGTCAGGGGCAGGACCTCGACAAGGTCACGGGCCATCCGCTCTGGCAGGTCCGAGTGATCGACGCCGACCCTGACGCGAAGAAGGGGCAGGGCGAGGTCACGGTCAAGATCGTCAGCATCTCAGAGCCGCCGTTGCCGCCCGAGTCGAACGGCTTGCCGTTCCGACCGGCCTACTTCGACGGGCTCACCGTCACCCCATACGTGAAGGAGGGCCAGGGGCGTCCTCGCGTCGCGTACTCCCTCCGGGCGCGCGAGATGAAAGCGGCACCGAAGGCTCGCGGGGGAGAGTGATGGGCAACACCGTGCCGCGCGAGCTGCGCACCTGGGGTGACGAGGTCGGGATTGTAGCTCGTCGCTGGTGGTGGATACTCGCGGTCATCGTCGCCATGACGTGGCTCCCTCCCGCTCCGGCTGTGCAGGTTGCGTTCAACTGGGCGATCCTCGCTCTGGTCGTGCTCGTCGCGACGTGGGCGATCGTCACCGCTCGTCGGATGCCGCGTCAGCCCGATGAGAAGTGGAAGCGGGACGTCGGTCGGAGCATCCACGGGAGTTGGGCAGCCGTCGCGATACGCCTCGGCCTCGGAGTGCCCGACCACGCGACGCGCGGCACGGTGCCACCAGCGATCAGCTATCCCGTGTGGGACACATGGACATGCATCCTGCGCGTCTCACTCCCTCAAGGTCTCGGACGTGAGCACCTTCAAGCTCAGACAGGACTGCTGGCGCAGGCGTTCGGCGCTCGGCGTGCGGTCGTCGAGGGATCTCACATCGGATCGTTGGTGCTGCGATTAGAGTACGCCGACGCGCTGGAGGAGCCTTTCCGGCTTGAGAACGACCTGCCCTGGGATGGCAAGACCGTCCCGATGGGCATCTTCGCCTCGGGGGAGATCTGGCGCCTGCGGCTCGGGCCGCACACCCTCGTAGCTGGATCCTCGGGCAGCGGCAAAGCCTCGCTCGTGTGGGGGCTTCTGCTCGGACTTGCCGAGCCGATCCACAGTGGTCTCGTCGAAGTGTGGGGCGTTGATCGCAAGGGCGGTATGGAACTCGCGCTCGGTCGCCTGTTGCTGACGCGGTTCGCTGACGACGCACAGCATTCGGTGATTCTGCTCGAAGAAGCGGTCGACGCGATGCAGGCCCGCGCACGACTGCTCGCTGGCAAGACGCGGCAGCACGTCCCGACGAAAGACAGCCCGACTGTCGTCATCCTCATCGACGAACTCGCGGCGCTTACGGCCTACGAGACCGATCGGGATCTTCTTCGCCGCGCGAACGCAGCCATCGCGACTCTCGCCTCGCAGGGGAGAGCGGTCGGCTTCGTGGTGTTCGCCTGTTTGCAGGATCCCCGCAAGGAAACCTTGCCCGCGCGCGGCCTCTTCACTCAGACAGTCGGTTTACGCCTCCGCGACCGGATGGAGACCTCGATGGTCCTCGGCGACGGTGCAGTCGTAGCAGGCGCGCTCTGTCACGAGATTCTGCCCGACACCCCAGGCGTCGCCTACGTGCTGCCCGAGGACGGCAGGCCACCCGAGCGCGTAAGGGCTGGCCTCGTCACCGACGACATGATCCGCGACACGGCATCCAGATTCGCCGCACCGCGGCAGATCCCGATCGTCACCCCCGAATCTCCGCCAGACGTCCCGCGCCAGCCGCGCCCACGACGTGAACCCCGCACGACCACACGAAAGGGAACCGCATCATGAAGAACTCGAATGGCGCCGCAGTCGCAGGCATCCTCCTCGTTGCCGCCGCGCTTGCGGGTTGTGCGGCAGCCCCCGCTCCCGCGGAGACATCCTCCAGCGAGACGCGTCCGGTTCGAGCATTCGAGGTTGCTCCTTGCAACCTCGGAGAGCAGTTCGACCACGACGCGATGGTCAAGCGCGCCCGCTACGACACCCCGGCCGCCGGCAAATACGAGCTTGAGCACTACGGCCCGATGATCGCCAACAACTCGTGCTCCGATGCTCAGATCATCAAGTGGCAGGAGCTTCGGCGCGAGCTTGGCGAAAGCGACACGATCTGCCGTGTCGTCTACTACGACGACTACTTCTCCGCGACGACGTATCCGATCGGCTGTGCCGTGCCCGTGATGGTGGTGACCGATGCGTCTCGATGAATCGGTCGCTCGACGGCTCCGTAGCCCTGACTTCGACCGCTGGATGCGTGGGGTCTCCGCCACGGGCTACTGCCACAACCCCGTGCGTCTCGTGGGCTCGTCGACAACGCTCCACGAGACGTCGGGCGAGGTTCTCTCCGAGTACGCCTCAGCGAACGAATCTGACGGAGTCACCTTCACGCGGTGCGGCAACCGGCGGTCCAGGCGGTGCGAGTCGTGCAGCCACGAGTACAAGGGCGACACATGGCACATGATCATGGCGGGCGCCGCCGGTGGGATGAAGGACGTCCCGGAGCAGGTCGCGGAGCATCCGATGGTCTTTCTTACTCTCACCGCGCCATCTTTCGGAGCGGTGCACACAACCGCCTCGGATCGTCGCGTGGGCCTTTGCGAACACGGCAGGCCGACCGGTTGCCGGTGCCATCACGACATCGATGACACTCAACGCGGCGATGCCGTCTGTGAAGACTGCTACGACTACGTCGGACACGTGGTGTGGCAGTACCACGCGCCGGAACTTTGGCGCCGGTTCACAATCCGGCTTCGGCGCGAGCTTGCCCGCAGTCTCGGCCTCACTCAGCGGGCGGCATCCCGAATCGTTCGATTGCAGTTCGCGAAGGTCGCCGAGTTCCAGCGTCGCGGGGTCGTGCACTTTCACGCGATCATCCGCATTGACGGAGTGCACCCGGAGCATCCGTTTCCGGCACCCCCCACGGCTGTCACGACAGCGCATCTGTTGAGCGCAATTGGTGCCGCCGTTCGCAGCACTCGCACCGTAGCTGCTCCGTTGCCGGGGGAGGAGCGGGGTCGCACTCTGGTCTGGGGCAAGCAGTTCGATGCACGGGCCATCGTTCGTCGCGACGATAGCTACCGAAATCTAGGGGAGTCTAGTGAATCACTAGACTCTGGGCCGCTATCCGATCGGGCTGTGGCGGCGTACATCGCGAAGTACGCGACAAAAGCGACCGAGGACCTCGAGCCGACAGGCGCCGGCCGCGCGCACATCAAGCGCATTAAGTCGACCGTGCGCGAGCTCGCCGCGACCATCGATGTCGAAGGGCCGTACGGTCAGCTCCAACGCTGGGACGGGATGCTCGGCTTCCGCGGTCACTTCTCGACCAAGTCGCGCCGATACTCCGTCACGCTCGGTTCCTTGCGCGGAGCCCGTCGCACCTGGCGCCTGCAGCGCCTTCTTGAGGCTGCGAGGCCCAGCGACGACATCACGGCCGATGAGGTGCTGGTGCTGGGTTCGTGGGCCTACGCAGGCATGGGCTGGCTCACCGACGGCGACAAAGCGCTGGCGACCAATGCCGCGGATGCGGCACGGCAGTGGCGAGATCAACGAGCCCGTGACCGCAGAAACCCATCCACCCAAAGGAGCACACGATGAGCACCCCAACGCTGACCGTTGCCGAGCAGCCGGCGATCGTCGAAACCGAGCAGCACAGCGACTACCTCACTCGGCGCGAAGCCGCCGCCCTCTGCCGAGTGCCGCTGTCGACCTTCGACTCGCTGCGGCGTCAGAACCGGTTCCCGTTCCCCGACGCGCATATGGGCAAGCACATGCTCTGGCGGGCCTCTACCGTGACGGCATTCCTCGACGCAGGCGGTACCCGCGGTGGCGACTGAACGGGGTGGGCGGATCGATCCGAAGACTCGGCGACAGCTGCCTGATGGTATCCGATTCCGCACGGACCGCGGCAAGTACCAAGTCCGCGTCTGGGCGATCGGGCTGAACGGCGAGCAGCGAGAGCGGAGCTTCTACGTCGAGACGCTGGCAGAGGCCAAGAAGCTTCGCGCCGAGACGCTCACGAAGCGGTTCCCCGACGGAGACATGACCTTGACGCAGTGGCATGCACGGCACTGGCCTGTGATTCAGCAGAGCGTGCGCGCGTCGACCTCGAGAGCGTACGAGCGGGGATGGCGGCTGCGCGTGAAGCCGTGGCTCGGGCACATCAAGCTCGAGAAGCTGACGGCAGGCGTCATCGAGGAGGCGATCTCGGGGTGGACCGGCACAACCTCGACGCGCATTGACGCGCTATCAGTGCTCAGCCGGTTGCTGGATGGCGCTGTTCGAGCGCATCTCGTACCGCTCAATCAGGCGCGGCTCGCTCGCCGACCGAAGTCCGACGTTGGGAACAGCCTGCGGTCACGCGCCCTCACCGCGGCGGAAGTGCAACGCCTGCTCGAGTCGATCGATGATGCGCACTACCGGCGCTATATCGCTGGCCTGGTCTACACAGGTATGCGCGCCAATGAGGCGACAGCATTGCGCATAGAGGACGTAGACCTTGCGCATCGCACCATTCACGTCCGTCGCGCGTTCAGCATCGGAGCCGACGGGCGGGGGATCGAGCTGACGCCGAAGAGTCACAAAGAGAGAGACGTCCCAATCCCGACGCCGCTCGTCGGGCCGCTGACCGAGGCGATGGCAGGCAAGCAGCGTGGCGATCTCGTCTTTACTGGTCCTCGTGGCGGCCGGATCAACGCATCGAACGTCCGGCGCGCGATCGAC
Organism: Microbacterium sp. F2; assembly: GCF_052274505.1. Classification (NCBI taxonomy): domain Bacteria; kingdom Bacillati; phylum Actinomycetota; class Actinomycetes; order Micrococcales; family Microbacteriaceae; genus Microbacterium; species Microbacterium sp. F2. The sequence continues at coordinate 490,377 of NZ_JBNVBV010000002.1, read as the reverse complement.
TGGAAGACGGTCCGGGCGCAGCTTCAGCGCGATGACCTCCGCATTCACGACCTGCGGCACACGCTCGCGACACTGCTATTCGACGCAGGAGCCTCTGCCAACGACGTTCAAGCTGTCCTCGGCCACTCGAGCATGCAGATGACCGAGCGCTACAGCCGTTCTCGATCCGACGTCGCCAAGCGCGCGGCAGTCGCCATCGACTCGCTGTTCGATGACCCCAAAAACTGAGGGAGACATCCGCCCCCGAGACCCGAGAGGAAGAATGATGGCTTCACCAACAGAAGCGTCGCTGTCGCGGCTCGAGCAGGTCTACACGCCCCTAGGGGATTACCTGCGGTCGGTGAGCCACGACGAGGATGCCGTGCTCGCATTCGCCGACGTCGAAGCGCTCATTGGCAGGCCGCTTCCGCCACAGGCTCGTTCGAAGCACACGTGGTGGGGAGCAATACCGCGACAGCCGCAAAGTCGGGCATGGCTCCGCGCCGATCGCCGTGCCGAGCCTGACCTGATGGCCGAGACCGTCACCTTCGTGTTCGAGGTGTTCACGCGGGACAACCCGCTCGAACGGATTCAGGGCATCCGTGCCGCCTGGCTCGGCTATGCCCGCACGAGCTTGTCGATCCCGCCCCGCAACGCCGATGGACCGCACGTTGATCTCGGCTGGTGGGAGCCTCACGAGGTTTACTTGCTGCACCTCCCGGAGAAAAGTCAGTTCAAAGTGGGACTGACCCGGGTCGGTAGCAAGCGTCTCGTGTCGGTCGGTGGAGCGCGGGCGCGAACAATGGATCGAATCACAATGGCGAACCGCTGGGCCGCACTCGTCGTAGAACATCACGTGCTCGAGCTCGCCTGGGATGCCTGGGAGCGACCCGATCGATTCGCTTCTGGAGACAAAGGAGAGACCGAGCGCTGGAACGATTGGCTGGTCCCGCCGCCGCTGTCGGTTGTGTGTGATTCGCTCAAGGAGGACCGGCAAGCACCGGGATGGGACGTCAGCGTCTACAGGAAGGAATCGTGATGCGCGTCGAGTACGACGAGGTCGTTCAGACAGAGCGGCTCAAAAGCCCTATCAGCGCGCCGCACCTCGAGCGCGCCAACGGGTTCGCCGTTCGCCTCGAGGATCAGTGGTTTTGGTTCTCCGGACTTGAAGCCGCGTACACGTTCGGTCGTGCCGGAAGGATGTCGATCCAGGTCAGAAGCTGGGATCTCGTGGAGGCCGCCACCGAGGCACGCTTCGACAACACCCTCGGTAGGGACGTCTTCACCCTGTATGTGGTTGACGAGGAGGGCATTCATCGTGATGCCGACACCGACCGCAAGCTCATCCGGCGATTCGCAGACGGCGTGAATCTGCGAAGCTCGCACTGGAACCCATGAATCTCGACGACAGCAGAGATCTCATTGACGCAAAGACCGCGATGGACATCGTCCGTAGCGCGGAGCGTGGAGAGATCTCGCGGGACCAACTCGTTGGCGCACTTCAATCCTGGAAGTTCGATCCGAAGTACCGCACGCGTGGTCTGGCAGACGATTGGGAATCCCGGCCCAATAGTTTCGAGGCTGTCGAATACGCGCACATGGTCGACCTAATCGATGAGGATGCATACCGGCGCATCGAGGAGCGAGTCGAGCGCGACCGGTCCCTGGACCTGTAGAAGCTTTCGGCGCTATCGAACAACGTCCCGAACACGAACGCGGCGCCCACCACGCACCCTTCCGCGTTTGCGTCGTTGGGGTTCTAGTCCGACGCAAGACTGTTATTATCTATGCATGAATGCAGATAAGCGGATTTGCGGTCGGCTGCCGGGGAGTGATTTCGTTGAGTTGGCGGTTGAGATCTTCGGGATGCTCGCGGATGCCACGCGGGTGCGGATGATTCTCGCGCTCCGTGAGGCGGGCGAGCTGTCTGTGAATGATCTTGCTGAGATTGTGGAGAAGCCGGCGGCGTCGGTGTCGCAGCATCTTGCGAAGCTGCGGTTGGCGCGGATCGTGTCGACTCGGCAGGAGGGGACGCGGGTGTTCTACAAGCTCGCGAATGAGCACGCTTCGCAGCTGGTGCGGGATGCGATCTTCCAGGCGGAGCACAGTCTTGGTGGCACGCCTCCTCACCACCACGCCGACGCTGTCAAGTTGCAGGAAAGCTTGAGCGCGGACGCATGACCGTCGTGACAGATCTCGGGCTGCGGCCCGGGGGCCGCGCGCTGCCCAAACCGCCTTCGATCTTCGTCACCGGATCACGACTTCCCGAGGTCAGGTGGGCGGCACTCTCGCTGCTGCTGTTCCTGATCGCGTGGCCGTTACAGCTGGCCGGTGCTCCGGAGCCGGTGTGGTGGACCTTGTATCTCGCCGGGTACGTCGCGGGTGGCTGGGAGCCGGCGTGGGCCGGGTTGACCGCGTTGCGGAGCAAGACACTCGACGTGGACTTGCTGATGATCGTCGCGGCGATCGCGGCAGCTTCTATCGGGCAGGTGTTCGACGGCGCCTTGCTGATCGTGATCTTCGCTACCAGCGGCGCGCTCGAGGCCCTTGTCACGCAGCGCACCGCTGACTCGGTCAGCAGCCTCCTCACGCTTGCCCCTGAGCAGGCCACCCGGCTCACCTACGCGGGGGAGCGGGAGGAGCTCGAGGATGTACCGACTTCTGAGCTGCAGGTGGGGGATCTGATCCTGGTTCGCCCTGGTGAGCGGATCGGCGCGGATGGTGCCGTGATCGATGGTGTCAGCGAGGTCGATCAGGCCGCGATGACGGGCGAGTCGATGCCAGTTCGCCGGGAGGTCGGTCAGGAGGTGCTCTCTGGAACGGTGAATGGCACCGGGTCGTTGACTGTCCGGGTGACGCGCCCTGCGAGTGAGTCGGTCATCGCCCGGGTAGTGACGATGGTCTCCGAGGCGTCCGAGACCAAGTCGCAGCGGCAGATGTTCATCGAGAAGGTCGAGCAGCGGTACTCGCTTGGGGTGGTCGCAGCAACCCTGCTGGTGTTCTTCATCCCGCTACTTCTGGGCAACGACTTCCGTGAGGCACTGCTGCGGGCGATCACTTTCATGATCGTCGCGTCCCCCTGCGCTGTGGTCCTCTCGACGATGCCTCCACTGCTTGCGTCGATCGCGAACGCGGGTCGCCACGGTGTGCTGGTGAAATCGGCGACGGTGATGGAACGTCTCGGCCGGACGTCGCTGGTCGCGTTCGACAAGACCGGCACCCTCACCCACGGCGCCCCCGTCGTACGGGATGTGACCGCACGACCCGGGCACACCGCTGATTTCGTGTTTGCGTTGGCTGCGGCTGTCGAGCAACACAGCGAGCACCCGATCGGGCGCGCCATCGTCCGCGCCGCACCGCAGCGGGTGAACCCCGCCACGAACTTCCGGGCGCTCCCTGGCCATGGTGTCGAGGGAACGGTCGACGGCCGCCTGGTGAGGGTGGTGCAGACCGCTGATGAAACCCAGACGGTCGGCACTGTCGTTGACGTCCTGGTCGATGGTGAGTTGGTCGGCACCTTGACGTTGGATGATGCGCTCCGTGCGGACGCGCCCGAATCGGTGGCCCGCACCGAGGCGTTGACCTCATCGCCGGTGCATCTGCTGACGGGCGACAACGACCGCACCGCAGCTGACATCGCGGCTCGCACCGGGATCAGCGTTGTTCATGCCCGACTACTGCCGGCAGACAAGGCGACGACGGTGAAACGGCTCGAGGATGACGGTGCCACGGTGATGGTCGTCGGTGACGGGGTGAACGATGCTCCCGCCCTGGCAGCCGCGAGCATCGGTGTGGCAATGGGCCGGCACGGCTCTGACCTCGCTTTAGACACGGCTGACGCGGTGATCATCCGCGACGAGCTCACCGCGGTCCCCTCGGTCATCAACCTGTCTCGCAAAGCGCACCGATACGTCGTCGCGAACCTGATCATCGCTGCCACGTTCATCACGGTGCTGGTGACGTGGGATCTGGTCGGCAGTCTGCCGCTGCCCCTGGCCGTGGCAGGCCATGAGGGGTCCACCGTCATCGTCGCCCTCAACGGGCTCAGGCTCCTCCGCAAGAGCGCCTGGACATGACCACGCACAAGACGACGCCCCGGATCGGTGCGGACGATGGCGCTAAACGACCCGCACAGGCCCGGTCGGCGCTGGACTCCGACGGCGCTGTGGTGATCGTGTGCCGGGGTGGGGACTGCGGCAGTCGTCGCAAGCACCCGACTGTGGACCACGCGACCCAACTCGCGTTCATCCGCATCGCCGTGGGAGACGCTGCGGACGTTCTGGTCAGCAAGTGTCTGGATGCGTGCGAGCACTCCAACGTCATCGTCGTCGTCCCGAACGCGCACGACCGTGATCGGGGAGTCGAACCGGTCTGGGTGGGTGAAGTCAACGACCCCGATGACACGGACGATCTGACGGGGTGGGTGAAGTCCCCGACCCTGTGGTCCACGCCTCCGCCGACGCTCGTCGACATTCACACGTTCATCCCGACGCGACGCAGCCGCCATGAACTCGCGGACCCCGACACCGTTCCCGCGGCACGCGGCACGCGCCATTCACGGAAGCGCCGCTGATGATCGGGGTGCTGCGTAACCCGACCTATCGGTCGCTGTTCTTCGCGCAGGTGATTGCCCTGCTTGGCACGGGGCTGCTTACCGTGGCGCTGGGGCTCCTCGCTTTCGACATCGCCGGCGACGCTGCGGGGTCCGTGCTCGGCACCGCACTGACGATCAAAATGGTCGCCTATGTGGGCGTCGCCCCTCTCGTTGCTGCCCTCGTGGACCGGCTGCCGAAGAAAGCCGTCCTGATCGGCGCCGACGCCATCCGGTTCGCGATCGCCCTGATGCTGCCCTTCGTGAACGAGACCTGGCAGATCTACGTCCTCGTTTTCGTGCTGCAGTCCGCCTCGGCCACCTTCACTCCCGCGTTTCAGTCCCTGATCCCAGGCATCCTCCCCGACGCGCGCGACTACACCCGTGCACTCTCACTGTCCCGTCTCGCCTACGACCTGGAAGCACTCCTCAGCCCCACCATCGCCGCGGTGTTGCTGCTGGCCATCAGTTACACGGGTCTGTTCATGGGCACCGCGGTCGGGTTTGCTGGATCGGCGCTCCTCGTCCTGATCGCTCGTATCCCCGCACATGCAAGCGACCCGGCTGCGGGCGGATTCTGGCGCCGTCTCCCGATGGGTGCGAAGGTTTTCGCCCGATCCCCGTCGCTCCGCTTCCTGATGCTCACCAACGTTGTCGTCGCAGCGGGCACCGCGATTGTCCTCGTGAACTCCGTCGTCTATGCCCGCGGCGTCTTCGATCTGGACGCGGCCGGGCTCGCGTTCGCGCTCGGCGCATACGGTCTCGGATCCCTCGTCGTCGCCATCAGCACGCCTCCCATCGTCGACCGATTCGGTGTCGTGCGGACCATGATCGCGGGCGCAGTCACGATCGTTGCTGGCCTCGTCGCAGCCATCTTGGTGACCGCGGTCGCGCAATCCACCACCAGCGGATGGTTCCTGCTGCTGGGAACCTGGGCGCTCCTCGGCATGGGCACCGCGATGGTCAACACGCCGTCCTCGCGCCTACTCGCCGACGCCTCCACACCCGCGAACCGCAACCTGGTCTACACCGCCCAGTTCGCGCTCTCCCACGCCTGCTTCCTAATCACATACCCCATCGCGGGCTGGCTCGGAAGCCAAAGCCTCATCCTCGCCGCCATCGCGCTGGCAGTGATCGCCGTGGCGGGCTTCGCTGCCGCGGTACGGCTCAGCGGTTCTATCCCGACTCGCGACCGGGAGCCGGTCCCCCCCGTCTCAGCGCGAGGCATCGAGGGTCCTTGAACTCCTCGAGCTCACCCAGCTTTCCGACCTCACGGACGCGCTGGACGACGCCACGGGTCGCTGACCACTATCAGGTCTCCTCCTCGGCGGAATCACGCGTCGAGTTGAATCTTGACTGGTCGTGGTCGTGAGCACCGCCTAAACTGGCGGGTTATGAAAAATGAGGATTCGGGCCGGGTGGTGGTCCTTGGCGGGATCGAGTATGACGTTGTCTTCGCATCCGAGGTCAGCGACAATCAGCGCATCGAACTGGGCTTACCGGCCCGCGGTACTGGCTGCTCATGCGAGTGCGCCTGCGACAACCAAGCCGACGCTGGGACCATCGAACGCCCGATGTGCGGATGCTGCCTCGCGGACTGCCCAGATGTTCACCCGGAAGGCGAAACTGACGGTCCACACGAGCCTCAACCGGCCCCAGACCGGCCCATCGGTCCGGCGAGAGTGACGATTCGGCATTCGCGTGAGGCAGTTCGTATCGCTCCGCTCGCGCAACGACAGAACAAAAACCGCCGCTGACCGGGCAAAATAAAAGACCCTCCTCCAGTAGAAGCCTGAAGAAGGGCCAGTGGCTCCGACGGGCGTCGATCCCGTGACCTCACGATTTTCAGTCGTGCGCTCTACCAACTGAGCTACAGAGCCGCACGGCAGCCTAAGTTGCCGCGTCCTATACGAAGAGCCCTTCCGAAAAAGGGCCCGTCGCTTTCGGAGCGACCCTGACGGGACTTGAACCCGCGACCTCCGCCGTGACAGGGCGGCACGCTAACCAACTGCGCTACAGGGCCATGCTTATTCAATTGTAGGGTGACCCCAACGGGATTCGAACCCGTGCTACCGCCGTGAAAGGGCGGCGTCCTAGGCCGCTAAACGATGGGGCCGGATGAACTCCAGCATCCTTCGAAAAGGACCCCGGGGGCTCACGCTTACCGACGGTCAAGCATACGCAATACCTGAGGGATCCGCCAATCGACGGTGCGACACACGGATGCCGACCTGCAGCCTCTCACGCGGTTCTACCCACGAGCCACCCGACCCGGCGGTAGCGTCGGGCCCGTGCCGGTGCCGCCCCCGCAGAGATTTCGCCACTCGCCCGCGTGGCTGCTCGGTCGCGTCGCGCGCCGCATCCGTCTGTTCGTGAAGCCCCGTGTGGATGTCGCTACCGACGAGCCGGACTGGATTCTCGAACGTGACATCCCGGTCACGATGCGCGACGGAACTCTGCTGCGCGTGAATGTGTTCCGGCCCCGTGGTGATGAGCCGGTGCCGGTCATCATGTCGGCGCACCCGTACGGGAAGGATGCCGTGCCGGCGCGCTCGCGCAGCCGCCGCGCACTGAATCCGCAGTACCGGATCATGCCGCAGCCCGACCGGGTCGGGATCTCGGCGTGGACCGGGTGGGAGGCGCCGGACCCTGCGTTCTGGGTGCCGCGCGGCTACGCCGTCGTGAACGCGGATGCCCGCGGCGGCGGTACGTCGGAAGGACAGGCCCATCTGTTCGAGGCACAGGAGGCCGACGACTACGAAGACCTCATCGCGTGGGCGGGGACCCAGCCGTGGTCGACCGGCAAGGTCGGCCTCGACGGGGTCTCGTACCTCGCGCTCTCGCAGTACGCGGTAGCGGCCCGGGCGCCCGAGCACCTTGCTGCGATCTGTCCGTGGGAGGGATTCAGCGACCTCTACCGCGACTTCGTCTGGCCCGGCGGCATCCGTGAGAACGGGTTCTCGGTGCTGTGGTCAACCCTGACCTCGCGCGCTGCTCGGGTCGCGCCCCCGCCGCTGCGGCGGGAGCTCGCGAGGCACACCACGCGCGACCAGTGGTACCGCGATCGCACCCCCGACATCGATCGCATCGGCGTCCCGATGCTGGTGTGCGCCAGCTTCTCAGATCACAACCTCCACACCCGCGGCTCGTTTGAGGTCTTCTGTCGCGCTGGCCGGGCGCTATCCGAGCGCCCCCGCCGCTGGCTCTACACCCACCGCGGCGGCAAATGGGCCACGTACTACAGCACGGATGCCGCCGGCATCCGTGCCCGCTTCTTCGACCACACCCTGCGGGAGCTCGACAACGGCTGGGACGCACTTCCCCCGGTGCGGCTGGCCGTCTACGAGCGCGGGCCCACGCCGGTCGCGGTCACCGCGGAGTCCGAGTGGCCACCGGCTGGTCTTCGGATTCAGCGACTGCACCTCGACGGGATGGACGGTTCACTCCACGATGATCTGCCCCCTGCATCAGTGCAGACCGGATTCGCGATGAACGGTCCGGGTCTCGAATGGGCGTGGCGCATCTCCGAAGACCTGGACGTCATCGGCCCGATGTCGGTGCGGCTGCACGTATCGGCGCGGGCCGCCGACGACCTGACCCTGTTCGTCGGCGTGCGCAAGGTAGCGGACGGTGCCGTCGTGCCGTTCGAGGGGTCGTACGGATTCGACCGGGCGTGGATGTCGTACGGATGGCAGCGGGTGAGTTACCGCGACCTCGATCCAGACCTCACAACTGACCTGCAGCCCGTCCACACCTTCGAGCAGCGAACACCGATTCGCCCCGGCGAGATCATCCCGGTCGACATCGAGGTGCGTGAGCACGCGACCCGGTTCCGGGCGGGCGAGGAGCTGAGACTCGTCATCCGCGGCCGCTGGGTCCACAGCCGCAACCCCGTCACGGGGAGTTTCCCGGCCGGATACGCGCGCCGTCGAGGCGGCACCGCGATCATCCACACCGGACCGGAGCATCCGTCATCGCTGCTGCTGGGACACCGGCCGCCGGCCGGATCGCCCGGGGAGCCATGGCTCTATGAGGCCTCGTGACCGGATGCCGACCCCCGACTTCCCTCGCGAAACCTGTTGTTTGTGTGACTGATGTTGTTAGTGTGAATACGTTCTGTGTGACAGGAGGAACCGGTGGAGCTCGAATCGAGCGCTGAGGAGTGCGGCTGCGCGCCGACACCCCGCGAGCGTCGCGCGCTCTCGCGCCGCTCCGCCCTGGGGATCGGAATCACCGGCGGACTTCTGCTGTTTGGCGGCGCCTCGGCCTTCAGCCTCGCACCGGCCTTCGCAGAGTCGTACCCCAGCTGGGATGACGTGCAGAACGCCAAGGCGAATGAGGCTGCCAAGTCCCGCGAGGTGACCCGGATCGAGGGCCTGATTCAGAGCCTGACCGCCGAGGTCGAGCGCACGCAAGCCGAAGCGCAGCGCCTCTCGGATGAGTTCTACGTCGCGCAGCAGGCCTACTTCGACGCCGCTAAGCGCGCCGATGACCTGCAGGCGCAGGCTGACGAGCAGGCAGCAGCAGCTGACGAGGCTGCGCAGAAGGCCGGGCGCGTCGCGGCACAGCTCTACCGGGATGGCGGCGATGACACCGCCATGCAGTTGTTCTTCTCGGGATCCGCGGTCGGGGCAGACGAACTGCTCGCGCGCCTCGGGACGATGGACAAGCTTCTCGAACGGAACCAGACGGTCTACGACGACGCGGTCAGGGCGCGGGATGCTGCGCAAAGCTACAGCGACCAGGCAGTTCAGGCCCGCAACGAGCGTGACAGGCTGCAGCAAGAGGCCGAGCAGAAGATGATCGCAGCCCAAGAGGCTGCCGCTGCAGCGCAGGTCGCTCTCGACAACCAGACCACTCACCTCGGCGATCTTCAGGCGCAGCTGGCCGCACTGAAGGACGAAACGGCGAAGACCGTCGCCGGCTACCAGGCCGGCGTGGAAGCCGAGCGCAAGGCTCGCGAGGAGCGGGAGCGCAAAGCCCGGGAAGAGGCTGAACGCATCGCGCGCGAGCAGGCGGCCAACGGCGGCGGCAACGGCGGGGCAGTAACGGGCGGCGGATGGGCACGCCCGTCATCCGGGTATGTGTCTTCGGGCTACGGATCACGCTCCAGCGTGTGCAACGCGAACTACTGCTCATCGAGCTTCCACTACGGCTATGACTTCGCTCCCGGATGCGGCGCTGCGATCTACGCCGCAGGTGCTGGCCGGGTCGTGTACGTCGGACGCAACGGTGGCTACGGCAACTACATCAAGATCGACCACGGCGGCGGCATCGGAACCGGCTACGCGCACATCGTGGACGGCGGATTCTGGGTGAGCTACGGGCAGTGGGTCGGCGCGGGCCAGGCGATTGCCGCCACGGGAAACACGGGCAACTCCTTCGGCTGCCACCTGCACTTCGAGACCTACGTGAACGGCGCCGCCGTCAACCCCTCCGGGTTCATGGCAGCCCGCGGCGTCTACTTCTAAGCCGAGTTCGGCGGCAGAAACACGAAGCCGCGGCATCCGTGACGGACACCGCGGCTCGTGTGATGATCTGGAACGCTCAGAGCGTGTTGGGCGCTTCGCCCTCACCCTGCGTGCGGGTCTCGCCCTCGTGCTCGTCGAAACGCACGACGGCCTCGGCGATCAGTCTCTCGGCCTCGGCGGCATCCGCCCAGTCGTCGACCTTGACCCACTTACCGGGCTCGAGGTCCTTGTAGTGCTCGAAGAAGTGCGCGATCTCTTTCTTCGTGTACTCGGGGATGTCGGCGACATCCTGGATGTGGTCCCACCGCGGGTCTTTCGCGAGGACCGCCACGACCTTGTCGTCGCCGCCTGCCTCGTCGCTCATCTTGAGCACGCCGACCGGGCGCACCTTGGCGAGGATGCCGGGGTAGAGGTCGCGGTCAAGCAGGATGAGGACGTCGAGCGGGTCGCCGTCTTCGCCCAGAGTGTTCTCGAAGAAGCCGTAGTTGGCGGGGTAGCCGAAGACGGTGTAGAGGATGCGGTCGAGGAAGACGCGGCCGGTGCCGTGGTCGACCTCGTACTTCACGCGGCTGCCACGCGGAATCTCGATGACGGCGTCGTACGCGCCCATGCTCTGTGCTCCTTTGTCGATGACGGATGCCGCCGACCAGCCTAGTGCGCCGGGTCCGCCTGCCCGAGCCCTCGCACTTGTCGCTAACTCCGCACGATCGGCGCTAAATCACACCTGGCCGGCCCGCCGAGCCGGCCCGGCGGCCGGATTTGCGGAGTTAGCAACGGTGGGCGGCCGGTAGCGTGGCGGCGTGGACGTTCGACCGGGTCTGGATCCGGCCGTCGCAGAGGTGCGGCGGCCGGTGCGGAGTGCCCTCGCGGGCCTCCCCGAGGGCTCGACGGTGATCGTGGCCCTGTCGGGTGGACCGGATTCCCTGGCCCTCGCGGCGGCAACGGCCTTTGAGGCGCCCAAGCGCGAGATTATCGGCGTCGCCGTCACCGTCGACCACGGTCTGCAGGACGGTTCGGCCGAGGTCGCCGCGACCGCGGCCGCGAAGGCCGAGGCTCTCGGACTCGCCGCCCGCGTCATCCGGGTCGACGTGCACCGGGGTGGCGGACCGGAGGCCGCAGCGCGCGAGGCGCGGTACGAGGCACTCGATGCCGTCGCGCGCGAGGTGGGCGCGGTAGCCATCCTCGTCGGCCACACCCTCGACGATCAGGCAGAGACCGTGCTGCTTGGGCTTGCCCGTGGGTCCGGCGCGACGAGCCTGCAGGGGATGGCCCCGGTAGCCGAGCGGGGCGACGGATGCCGCATCCTGCGCCCCCTGCTCGAGGTGAGGCGCGAAACGACGCGGGCTGCGTGCGCCGCTCAGGGCCTGGAGCCGTGGCTCGATCCCCACAACACCGACCCCCGCTTCACCCGCGTACGTGTGCGTGAGACCGCCTTGCCGACACTCGAGCGCGAGCTCGGCCCGGGCGTTGCGGAGGCGCTTGCGCGCACGGCGGCGCAACTGCGCGAGGACGCTGAAGCCTTCGACGAGATGATCGACGAGATCATCGAGGATGTCGTCGAGCACGCCGAAGCCGGCATCTCGCTCTCGGTCGGGGCGCTGGCCGCCAACCCGGCGGCGCTGCGGCATCGGCTCATCCGTCACGTTGTCGCCGCCGAGTTCGGGCAGAGCCTCACGCGCTCGCAGACCCTCGATGTCGCCCGGCTCGTGACCGACTGGCGCGGGCAGGGGCCGATCGATCTGCCCGGATGCCGCGCGGCCCGCATCAACGGCCGAATCGAGTTCACGGCGCGCTAGCGGTCCGCCTATGCTCAAAGGCATGCGTGCCGAGGAGGTCCAGTCCGACATCACCCGAGTGCTCGTGACGGAGGAGCAGATCCGCGCGAAGCTCGACGAGATCGCGGCGCAGGTGACAGCTGACTACGAGGGCAAAGAGCTCCTGCTCGTGGGGGTACTCAAGGGCGCTGTCATGGTCATGGCCGACTTCGCTCGTGCGCTGCCGACGCACGTGACGATGGACTGGATGGCCGTTTCCTCCTATGGCACCGGCACGCGCTCGAGCGGGGTCGTGCAGATCCGTAAGGACCTCGACACCGATCTGCACGACAAGCACGTGCTGATCGTCGAAGACATCATCGACTCCGGCCTCACCCTCAGCTGGCTGCTGACCAACTTCGCGTCGCGTGGCGCGGCATCCGTCGAGGTCTTCGCCCTGTTCCGCAAGCCGGATGCCGCCAAGGTCGAGGTGGATTGCCGGTACATCGGATTCGACATCCCGAACGAGTTCATCGTCGGCTACGGGCTCGACTACGCGGAGAAGTACCGGAACCTGCGCGACGTCGCGGTCCTGGCCCCTCACGTCTACAGCTGAGCGATTTCGGGGTACGCCGTGGGCGAATGCTCAGACGTGGCATAGCAAGCCCGCGATAGCCTGTCTGCACCGTTTCCGCGTTCCCGCGCGGATCGGCGCCTGATCGACGGAGGGACCGGGTTCGCCCCGAACCATGGATTTCAAGAAGCTCACACGCAACCCGCTGCTGTACGTCGCGCTCATCGCGGTGTTCCTCATCATCGGATTCACGCTCATGTCGAGCTTGGGCGGCGCCAAGCAGATCACGACCCAGCAGGGTCTTGACCTCCTGGCCGGCAACACGGTCACCGAGGTCGTGAACACAGACGGCGATCAGCGGGTCGACATGACGCTGTCGACGCCGTTTGAGGGTTCCACTGACGTCCAGTTCTATTACGTGACGGCGCGGGCTGAAGAGGTCGTGAACGCGATCGATGCGGCAAACCCGGCCGACGGCTACAACGACGTCGTGCCCCGGGCTACCTGGTTCGACGGCTTCCTCTCGCTCTTCCTCCCGATCCTGTTGCTGGGTGTGCTGTTCTGGTTCCTGCTCTCCTCTGCCCAGGGTGGTGGAAGCAAGGTCATGCAGTTCGGTCGCTCCCGCGCAAAGCTCGTCACGAAAGAGAGCCCGACCGTCACCTTCGACGATGTCGCCGGGTCAGATGAAGCGATCGAAGAACTGCAGGAGATCAAGGACTTCCTCAAGGAGCCCGCGAAGTTCCAGGCCGTCGGCGCGCGCATTCCCAAGGGCGTGCTGCTGTATGGCCCTCCTGGAACTGGCAAGACTCTCCTTGCGCGCGCTGTCGCGGGCGAGGCTGGCGTGCCCTTCTACTCGATCTCGGGTTCGGACTTCGTGGAGATGTTCGTCGGCGTCGGAGCGAGCCGTGTGCGCGACCTGTTCAACCAGGCAAAGGAAAATGCCCCCGCGATCATCTTCATTGACGAGATCGACGCTGTCGGCCGTCACCGTGGTGCCGGTATGGGTGGCGGACACGATGAGCGCGAGCAGACGCTGAACCAGATGCTTGTCGAGATGGACGGGTTCGACCCGAAGGCCAACGTCATTGTCATCGCGGCGACGAACCGCCCCGACATCCTGGACCCGGCGCTGCTGCGCCCCGGCCGTTTCGACCGTCAGATCGGTGTGGACGCCCCCGACCTCCAGGGCCGTAAGCGCATCCTCGAGGTGCATGGCCGTGGCAAGCCGCTCGCCGACGGCGTCGACCTCGAGGTCGTCGCCCGCAAGACCCCCGGTTTCACGGGCGCCGACCTCGCGAACGTTCTCAACGAGGCAGCCCTGCTGACGGCGCGCTCCAACGCGCAGCTGATCGACAACCGCGCCCTCGATGAGGCGATCGACCGTGTGCTCGCGGGTCCCCAGCGCCGCACGCGCATCATGAAGGACAAGGAGAAGCTCATCACGGCTTACCACGAGGGTGGGCACGCCCTTGCTGCGGCAGCGATGAACTACACCGACCCGGTCACCAAGATCACGATCCTGCCGCGAGGCCGCGCTCTCGGGTACACGATGGTCATGCCGCTGGATGACAAGTACTCGGTGACCCGCAACGAGCTGCAGGATCAGCTGACCTACTCGATGGGCGGCCGCGTCGCGGAAGAGATCGTGTTCCACGACCCGACGACTGGTGCATCCAACGACATCGAGAAGGCGACGAACATCGCCCGCAAGATGGTCACCGAGTACGGCATGACAACGGATGTCGGACCGGTCAAGCTCGGTCAGGGCTCGGGCGAGGTTTTCATGGGTCGCGACATGGGTCACGGTCGGGACTACTCCGAGCGCATCGCTGAACGGGTGGATGCCGAGGTGCGGGCCCTCATCGAGCAAGCCCACAACGAGGCCTACCAGGTCATCAACGACAACCGCGACATCCTCGACAAGCTCGCTCTTGAGCTCCTCGAGAAGGAGACGCTCGACCACCTCGAGATCGAGGAGATCTTCAAGGATGTCAAGAAGCTGCCCGAGCGCCCGCAGTGGCTCTCGAGTGAGCAGCGTCCGGTGTCGGTGCTGCCTCCGGTCGAGGTTCCGCGCCGCCCCGCGCCGGCGAGCGTTGCGGCCTCGACGGAGGCCGACTCGGGCTCTGCCGAGAAGGCGCCGCGTCGTCGGCCGACCGGGCAGGCGCGTCCCGCAACCGCGTAGGCTCGCCTGGTGGCCGTTGATCGTGAACGCGTCGCCGCACTGGTGCGCGAACTGCTCGAGGCGATCGGGGAAGACCCGGATCGCCCCGGTTTGAAGCTGACCCCCGAGCGGGTGGCGGATGCCTACTCCGAGTTCTTCGGCGGCATCGGCAAAGACCCGGCTGAGCCGCTCGCGCACACGATTTCGATCTCGCGGGGCCCGGCGCCTGAAACCCTGCCCTCCGGTGCGGTGATGCTGCGCGACATCCTGTTCCGCTCCGTGTGCGAGCATCACCTGCTGCCCTTCCGCGGGCACGCCCACATCGCGTACCTGCCGGGCGAAAAGGTGGTGGGCCTGGGCGCACTGCCCAAGGTCGTCGACGTACTCGCCGCGCGGCCGCAGGTGCAGGAGCGCCTTGCCGAACAGATCGCGGACACGATCTCCGACGCGCTCGATGCGCGAGGGGTGCTCGTCGTGCTGGATGCCACACACGAGTGCGTCACGATGCGCGGCGGCCGCCAGACCGACGCATCCACCGTCACGATTGCCGCTCGCGGAGCCTACGAAGAGCCAGTCGCGCGCGCCGAGCTGATCGCGCTCATCGGAGCGAGCTGACATGTCCACGCTCGTCATGGGGGTCGTCAACGTCACGACCGATTCGTTCAGCGACGGCGGCCGCTATCTCGACACGGGAGCGGCGATCTCGCACGGTCTGGCGTTGTGGGCTGCCGGGGCCGACATTCTCGATGTCGGCGGCGAGTCGACCCGCCCCGGTGCCGAACGGGTGGACCCCTCGATCGAACGCGACAGGGTGGTGCCCGTCATCCGTGCCCTCGCCCAGCGCGGCGCCTGGATCAGCATCGACACCATGAACGCGTCGACCGCCGTCGCCGCTGTCGACTCGGGCGCAAGGATCGTCAACGACGTCTCGGGGGGACTCGCGGATGCCGCGATGCTGCCCGCCGTCGCTGAGACTGACGCCGAGATCATCCTCGGGCATTGGCGTGGGCACTCGCGGGAGATGTATGCGCCAGCGCAGTACGCACACGTCGCCGCCGAGGTTGCAGCTGAACTCGCCGAGCGGGTTGCTGCGGCCCGCGCGGCGGGCATCGCTCCCGACCGGATCATCGTCGACCCCGGCATCGGCTTCGGCAAGCGCCCCGAGCAGAACTGGGAAGTCCTGCGGGCGCTTCCCGACCTCGTCGCGGCCGGCCAGCGCGTGCTGCTGGGCACGAGTCGCAAGCGGTTTCTGGCTGAGGCATTGGCCGAGGCATCCATCGACGCCGAGCGTCGGTTCGCGCAGCGTACCGGAGCCGCAGCAGCGCGGGCCGGTGACGAGGACTCGTCAACCGACACGGTCGGCACCGTCACCGAAGCGCGCCGCGATGGCGCGACGGCTGTCACGAGTGCCCTCGCTGCACGCGCCGGCATCTGGGGAGTGCGGGTCCACGACGTCGCGGCTACGCGCGACGCCCTGCGGATCGCGGAGCTGTGGGGAGGTTCGGATGTCGCAGCTCGATGAGATCCGGCTTGATGGGCTTCGCGTCTTCGGCAACCACGGTGTCTTCGACCATGAACGCGAGAACGGTCAGGACTTCGTCATCGACCTCGCCCTGACCGTGCGCGCCGAGCGCGCCGCCCAGACAGATGACGTTGCCGACACCGTCCACTACGGCGAGGTCGCCGACGCTGTCGCGGACATTGTCGCCGGTGACCCGGTCAACCTCATCGAGACGCTCGCTGAGCGGATCGCCGCTCGTGTGCTCGCGTTCCCCGGTGTTCTCGCGGTGCGGGTCACGGTGCACAAGCCGCAGGCTCCCATCCAGCAGCAGTTCACGGATGTCTCGGTGACGATCACGCGCAACCGTGCGGAGGGCGGAGCGTGAGCCGCCGCCTGGCCGAAGGCTTCGACGGGGCCGCCCACCCGGATGCCGCTCCCGCCGTGGACGCGGTCATCGCGCTCGGGGCGAACCTCGGCGATCGGCGCGAGACACTCGCGGCGGCTGCCACGGCGCTGGAGCACCTGCCGCTGGTGTCGGCGGTGCGGATGTCGGAGCCGATGGAGTCGGTCGCGGTCACCCTCGCCGGCCCCGATCCGGACGCACCCGGCTATCTCAACGCCGTCGCCATCGTCACGACGCGCCTGGCCCCGACGGTGCTGCTGAGCTACCTTCACGCCATCGAGGACCAGCACGGACGCGTGCGTCGTGAACGGTGGGGCGATCGCACGCTGGATCTGGATCTCATCGCCTACGGCGACGTGGTCTGCGACACCCCGACGCTGACGCTCCCCCACCCTCGCGCGGCTGAGCGCGACTTCGTGCTCGCGCCGTGGCTGAGCATCGACCCGGATGCCTCCGTTGTCGGCGCCGGGCGGGTTGCCGACCTCCTCAAGCGCCTCGGGGATGCCCCGTGAGGCGCACCGGCCCCGGCATCCTGATCGCGACCGCCGCCGTCGCGCTGGCCGGCGGGTTCCTCGTGAACCAACTGCTCACCGCGACAGGACACGCGACCTTCACGCCACTGATCACGCTTCCGGTTCTGCTCATCGCGCTGGGGGCCATCGTGGTCGTTCTTGCGATCCCGGTGTGGCGCGCATCCCGCGGACACACGCGCGCGCCGATCAACCCGTTCCGGGCCTTGCGCATCGCGATGCTCGCGAAGGCTTCCAGTCTGCTCGGCGCGGCATCCGTGGGCTTCTCCGGTGGATTGGTGGTTTTCCTCCTGACCCGACCCGTCGTCCCGCCGTTAGGCTCGATGGCGACCCAGTTGGCAACGCTCGTCGCCGGGCTTCTGCTGGTGGCGGCTGGGCTCGTGGCCGAGCATCTGTGCACGATCCGGAAGGATGACGATGACGAACAGCCCGGAGGCGTCGACCCCGGCTTCGGAGCCCACAGCCACTGACCCATCCGCGGCGGAGGGCGCCGAGATTTCCGCGCTCGATGAGGGCACCTTCTCACGGATTCTCGAGCCGCGCTCCGCCAACCGGCTTCCGATCGGCGACGGCACCTGGCATCAGCTCGCCCGGCAGTACGTCTGGGTGCAACTCATCTCGTCGGGCATCCTTTTCCTTCTCGTTCTCGCTGCCGCACTCGCGATCTGGCTGATCGTCGGGGTGGGGTGGGTCTGGATTCCCGCGGGGATCGTGCTGGTGATCCTCGCGATCACGCTTGCTGTCACGCCACGCCAGGCTCGGGCCTACGGCTATCAGCTGCGCGAAGACGACCTGGTCTTTCGCAAGGGGATCCTCTGGCAACGGGTCGTCGCTGTGCCCTACGGGCGCATGCAGCTCGTCGATATCACGCACGGTCCACTCGATCGCGGGTTCGGGATCGCGCAGCTCAAGCTCGTGACCGCGGCAGCCACGACCGGGGTCGCGATTCCCGGCATCCGGCAGGACGCCGCCGAGCAGCTGCGTGACACGCTCATCGCAGTAGCCGAGACCCGCCGGACCGGCCTGTGACCGACGCCACCCCCGCCACGCCTCCCAGCCCGCCGCCCGCCGCGGAGGTGCGCTCGCCGCTCAGTGACGGCGAATGGCATCGGATGCATCCCCTGACGCCGCTGTTTCGCGGTGGGCTGGTGTTGGTGATCGTCGCCGGCGTCATCATCGCGAACCTGCGTGATCGGCTCATCGCGATCTTCCTACCGTGGCTCGCTCCCGGTTTCGAGGGAGAGTCGATCCCCGGCGACCCCGTCGACTATGTCGTCTCGCACAACCTGATTCTGGTCGCGACCCTGGTCGTGCTGGCCGTCGTGATCGTCCTTGTGGGCCTGTTCTACCTCGGCTGGCGCTTCCACAGTTTCCGCATCACGGATGACGACGTCGAGGTGCGCTCGGGTGTCGTCTTTCGGTCGCACCGCCGCGCACCGCTTGACCGGGTGCAGGGCGTGAACCTCACCCGCCCGACCGTTGCGCGACTGTTCGGTCTGGCCAAGCTCGAGGTCGTGGGCGCGGGCCTGGACGCGAACGTCAAGCTCGAATACCTGTCGACGGCGAACGCGGAGGCGATTCGCGGTGACATCCTGCGGCTCGCATCGGGGCGCCAGCTGGGCGAGCGGGGCGAGGCGCAGCGGCGCGCCACGGCATCCGAGACCGTGTCGGCAGGGATCACCGGCCTGATCGCGGGGGCAGAGGCGCCCGTTGCCGAGCCCGAGTCGGTCGTGTCGATCCCCGTCGGACGCCTGGTCGCTTCCCAAACCCTGTCGGGCACCACGATCTTTCTGGTCGCGGCGATCGCTGCGATCGTGACCGGGGCGGTCACGACGACCGGGTGGGTGCTGTTCGCCGTGGTTCCGGCGGTCCTCGGCTTCGGTGCTTACTGGATCCGCTCGATCACCCGGTCGCTGCGCTACTCGATAGCCCCGACCCCGAGCGGCGTGCGAATCACCTACGGTCTGCTCACGACGATCACCGAGATCATCCCGCCGGGTCGTATCCACGCCGTCGAGGTGACCCAGCCGTTGATGTGGCGCCCGTTCGGTTGGTGGGCGATTCGTATCAACCGGCTCTCGGGTCGCAGCATGAGCGACGGCGCCAACGACCAGTTCGGCACCGTGCTGCCGGTGGGCAACCGCGCCGATGTCGAGCGGGTGCTGCGGCTCATCCTGCCGACGATCGACCAGGCTGACTGGCCCATGATCGTCGACAACGGTGCCCTCGGTCCCGTGGGCGACGACCCGTACACAACCACGCCGAAGCGCGCGCGGCTGCTTCGACCGCTCTCCTGGCGCCGCAACGGATACTGGCTCGGAACTGACGCGTTGTTCCTGCGTCGGGGCCGGATCTGGCGCACTCTCGCCGTCGTACCGCTGGCACGGATGCAGAGCCTCGAGGTGAGCCAGGGTCCTGTGGATCGCGCGCTTCGAGTTGCGAACATCCGCGCACACACGGTCATCGGTCGCGTGTCGGGCAGCCTCGGCATCCTCGACCGGGATGACGCGCTGCGCCTGTTCAGTGACGGCGAGCGCGCCGCCATCGGCGCCGTCGCGACCGACCGCTCGCACCGCTGGGCGGGGGCGGAGTGAGCGACAGGCTGCGCGTCGGGATCGTCGGCGCAGGCAGGGTCGGTCCTGTCATCGGTGCGGCACTCGCGGGAGCGGGGCACGCCATCGTCTCGATCACGAGCGGCTCGGACGACGACCGCGTCGCCGCGATCCTTCCGGGCGTCCCCCTCCGGGACCCGCAGGATGTCGTGCGGGAGAGCCAGCTCGTCGTGATCGCCGTTCCGCACGATCAGCTCGAGGGACTCGTGACCGGACTCGCCGAACTCGACGCCTGGCAGCCGGGTCAACTCGTCGTGCACACCGATCCGGCGTTCGGGACCGGCGTCCTCGCTCCGGCGCTGGCGCGCGGCGTGATTCCGCTGGCGATTCATCCGGCGATTGCGTTCACCGGCACCTCCATAGACCTGCGCACCCTTGTCGGAGCGTACGCGGCTGTCACTGCGCCAGCGCCCGTCCTGCCGATCGCGCAGGCGCTCGCGGTCGAACTCGGTTGCGAGCCCGTGATCATCGCCGAGAGCGACCGAGCCGCCTACGCCGAGGGGGTGACGACCGCCACCGACTTCTCGCGCTCGATCATCCGTCAGGCCACCGACCTGCTGCGTTCGGCCGGCGTCGCCGAGCCGGGGCGCTATCTCGCGGCGCTCATGCATACGACCGTCGACCACGCGCTCGTCGAGGCGGGAACCGACGACATCCGCCCACCCGTGGACTGAGCCCGAGCGACCGCCAACGGACTCCCAACGGCCCGCCGATAGACTGGGCGACGATTTTCAAGGAGCCCCCCTCATGACCGACACGCCTGCCGCCGTGCCCGCGGACGCCGCCCCCGAAGCATCCGACGAGGACGTCTTCGAGCAGAAGGCGGTGCGGCTGGCAAAGCGCGAGCGGCTGCTGGCCGAGCGCACGGATGCCGCGGGCGGCGCCTATCCGGTGAGTGTGCCGGTGACCGCAACCGTCGCTGAGGTTCGCGAACGCTTCGCCCATCTTGAGGCAGGTGACGAGACGGGCGAGACCGTGTCGGTTGCGGGTCGGGTCGTCTTCAGCCGTAACACCGGGAAGCTGTGCTTTGCCGCGCTCCAGGCGGGCGACGGCAGCCGCATCCAGGCGATGGTTTCGCTTGCCGCCGTGGGTGAGGAATCGCTGCAGCGGTGGAAGGAACTCGTCGACCTGGGCGACCACGTCGCCGTGACGGGTGAGGTGATCTCGAGCCGCCGGGGTGAGCTGTCGATCATGGTGGCCGAGTGGACGATCGCCGCGAAGGCGCTGCTGCCCCTGCCGAACCTGTACGCGGAACTGAGCGAAGAGAGCCGCGTCCGCAGCCGCTACCTCGACCTCATCGCCCGCGATCAGGCGCGCCAGACGGTGCTTGCCCGCGCTGGCGTCAACCGGAGCCTGCGCGACACATTCGCCGCTCACGGCTTCGTCGAAGTCGAGACCCCGATGCTGCAGGTGCAGCACGGTGGGGCGTCAGCTCGGCCCTTCGTCACCCACTCGAACGCGTTCGACACCGAGCTGTACCTGCGGATCGCGCCTGAGCTGTTCCTCAAGCGCGCCGTGGTCGGCGGCATCGACCGCGTCTTCGAGATCAACCGCAACTTCCGCAACGAGGGAGCGGACTCGACCCATAGCCCCGAGTTCGCGATGCTCGAGGCCTACCAGGCCTACAGTGACTACAACGGGATCGCCGACCTCACGCAAGAGCTCATCCAGAACGCCGCGATCGCCGTCACCGGCTCGACCGAGGTCACCTGGGCCGACGGGACCGTCTATGACCTCGGCGGTCAGTGGGATCGGTTGTCGATGTACGACTCGCTCAACGACGCGCTCGCCGCCGCCTGGGAGGGCACGGATGCTGCCCCTCGCGTCGACGCCGCGACTCCCCTTGCCGATCTCACCGCGATCGCCGAGCGCTTCGGGGTCGACGTGCCCTCGCATCCGATTCCCGGAAAGCTCGTCGAAGAGCTCTGGGAGCACTTCGTCAAGCCGACGCTCGTGCGTCCGACGTTCGTCATGGACTTCCCCCTCGACACGAGCCCGCTCGTGCGCGAACACCGATCCATCCCCGGTGTCGTCGAGAAGTGGGACCTCTACGTCCGCGGCTTCGAGTTGGCCACCGGATACTCCGAGCTGGTCGATCCCGTCATCCAGCGTCAGCGCTTCGAAGAGCAGGCCAAGCTTGCCGCGCGCGGTGACGACGAGGCGATGCGGATCGATGAGGAGTTCCTGCGCGCTCTCGAGCACGGGATGCCGCCTACCGGTGGCATGGGGATGGGGATCGACCGGCTGCTCATGGCGATCACGGGTCTCGGCATCCGCGAAACCATCCTCTTCCCGCTTGTGAAATAGTCCGGCGCGCGGTTACCGCCCCGGTTCATCCAGCCGGAACGCCCAGTCGGGCAGGTGGCCGGCCCCTACGAACGACCGCACGATCTCAGCGAGTCCATGTTCGGGCTCGATCGCCGTCGCCTGCTGGGCGAAGAGGTCGGCGTGCGTCGACCTGCCGAGTGCCCACGAGAACCACGCGGCAACCGCAAGCGGGCCTGGACGCCGAGATGCGGGAACGGCGCTGGCGACAAGGCGCGCGAGCAGCAGGGCGCGGCCCAGTCGCTCAGGTGACGGCCTCGCGCCCTCGCCCCACAGCCGCATCGCGATCTCGCTCGGGTACTCGTCCCCGTCTTCCCAGCGAGCCTGCGCATTGGCCGCCTCGTCTCCGGCATCGATCCCGTCGATCCAGCAGATAAGGGCGATGTCGCGCAGCGACGGCCTCCCCAGTGCCCACGCCACAGCGGCGATCTCAAACGGGTCGAGAGTCGCGGCATCCTCGCTCAAGAGCCGTTCAACGAACGCCGGAAGGTCATCGAGAAGGCATGCCGCCGCGAAGGCGCGGGGATCGATCCGCGCAGCATCGGCCTGTGGAGTGTCCGCGTCCGAGAGCACCAGTGCCCGGATGGCCGCATCGAGCGCCGTGCACGCACTCTCGACCGCGTCCGATCGTGCGGCATCGAGCGGGACCAGATCGGCGCCGGCGAACTGATTCGCTTCTGGCTCCGCGACATCCCCGAGGCCCGAGGGCAGATCATCCGCTGACGGAACCGAACCCGCGTCCGACGTCGCATACGAACCCCACCGCCGGTCGGCTACCCACAGGGCCTCGACGATCACCACACCGCACGCCTCGGCTCGACGCTCGATCCCCTCGACGAGGGCGCGGGCCGGGGCATCCGTCTCGCCGTAGACGACGATCGCGCAGCCGTCGGCCTCGGGTACCCGGCACACGAGCCCCATCATGGTCGCCGCGATCTCATCGGCGCGGTCGTCGTCGGGCGGGAGGTCGAGGCGCAGGGCGCCGCGACTGCGTCCACGCCGGAACGGCACCAGAACGACACTGCGCTGCGGAACGAACCCGAGGAGGCGAGGAACGACGGTCAGGAACTCGGCGGGTGAGGTCGCATGGATGATCGGAGTCATGGGAATGAGCATGCGAGCGGCGCCGCGTTGCGTTGCAGGATCACCGGCAGGACGGGGATAGGTGAGGCTCGGGGCAACCTGGGGAGAGGGGGCCGCGTATCCTGGAGGCGTGGACAACTTCTGGGTGGCAGCGCTGTGGGCGATCCTGCCGACCATCGTTGTAGTGACGCTCTTCTTCTGGGTCCTGCGCAGCATCATCCGTGCCGATCGCAACGAGCGCCGCGAGTATGCGCGCATCGAAGCCGAGGAACGCGCGGCGCGTGGGCTTCCGCCGGCGCCCGCTGCAACCGAGCAATAGCCCGAGTTCCCACTACGCTGGCGTCAGACCGTCACAGCGGAGGGAGCTGACGCATGGTGCTTGCAGGACTTGTGCCGTTGACGTCCGGCGGAGATGTCGATGTGACAGTCGACCTCCCCGACATCGCGTTCTGGTGGCTCCTCGCGCTCTTCCTGTTCGACCTCAGCATCCGTATCGCGGCGATCATCGTGATCCCGCGCAATCGCCGCCCCACCTCGGCGATGGCGTGGTTGCTTGCCATCTACTTCATCCCGATCGTCGGTGTGTTGCTGTTCCTGCTCATCGGGAACCCGCGACTGCCTCGAAAGAAGCGCCAGCAGCAGGAGCAGATCAATACCGCATTGCGGGAGAACGGTGAGAGCATCGCGGTCGGGACGCTCCGACCCGGTGCGCCGGCCTGGTTCACGGGGCTTGTCGATCTGAACACGAACCTCGGAGCGATGCCGCTCACCGGTGACAACCAAGCCACCCTTATCTCGGAGTATCAGGCGAGCCTGGATGCTATGGCCGATGCCATTCGCGGCGCCCAGAGCTACGTGCACGTCGAGTTCTACATCCTGCAAACCGACGCATCGACCGACAACTTTTTCGCAGCCCTCGAGGAGGTCGCTGCGCGCGGCGTCACCGTTCGTGTGCTGCTGGATCACTGGGCCAACCGCGGCAAGCCGTTCTACAAGAAGACGCTGCGGCGGCTCGATCGCATGGGTGCCGCGTGGCATTTGATGCTGCCCGTGCAACCGCTCAAGGGTAAGTGGCAGCGACCCGACCTGCGAAACCACCGCAAACTCCTGGTCGTCGATGGCAAGGTCGCCTTCGTCGGGTCACAGAACGTCACCGACTCGACCTACAACCTGAAGAAGAACATCAAGCGAGGCCTGCACTGGGTCGACCTCATGGCGCGGGTCGAAGGCCCGGTCGTCTCGTCGATCGACGTCGTTTTCCTCTCGGACTGGTACAGCGAGACCGGAGAGATCCTCACCGACCAGATCGATCTGTCATCCGTCCCTGACTCGGGCGGCAACCTCGACTGCCAGATCGTCCCGTCCGGTCCCGGTTTCGAGTACCAGAACAACCTCAAGCTGTTCATGGGACTCCTATTCGCGGCGCGCGAGAAGATCATTGTCGTCAGCCCCTACTTCGTGCCCGAAGAGTCGCTGCTGCTCTCGCTCGTCACCGCCTGCCAGCGCGGCATCCACGTCGAACTGTTCGTCTCGGAAGAGGGCGATCAGGCGATGGTGTACCACGCCCAGCGCAGCTATTACGAAGCCCTCCTCCGTGCAGGCGTGAAGATCTGGATGTACAAGAAGCCCTTCATCCTGCATTCGAAGAGCCTCACGATCGACGACGATGTCGCCGTCATCGGCTCGAGCAACATGGACATGCGCTCCTTCGGCCTCAACATGGAGATCTCGATGATGGTGCGCGGCGAGGAATTCGTCGCCGATATGCGCCGCGTTGAGGCCGAATACCGATCCCTCAGCCGCGAACTCACCCTCGAGGAATGGTTGAAGCAACCACTCAGGTCCACGGTGTTGGATAATCTCGCCCGGCTCACTTCTGCACTCCAGTAGCAGCGCCGCACCAAGGAGCCTCATGAAACGCCGTGTCCTTGCATCCCTCGTCCTCGGCGCGGTTGCCGCGCTCGGCCTCACCGGGTGCCTCAGCAGTTCCGATGCCCCCGCCGGGCAGGAGACCGACGTGAACGCCGCCTGGCTCGACGACGGCCGAATCATCGCGCTCGTGACCACCGGATCCAGCAGCTGCGTGCCCGTTGCCGAGAGCGCCGAGATCAATCAGGACGGCGCGCTCGCTGTCGAGCTCTCTCTGCCGGATGCCGACCAGCCCTGTACCGCGGACCTCGCACCGCGCGCGACGCTCGTGCAGGTGCCCGAGGGGGTCGACCCGTCCCAGGACCTCGTGATCTGGGCTACCGGCGAGGGCTACTACGGCGATGTGACACTTCCTGGAGTCTCAGGCCTCGCCGGCCCGGGTGGTTCGACGGACTACGAACCGACCGCGGGATGGACTCAGCAGCAGGGCCAGTTTGTCATCCTCACCTGGGGGTCGTCGAGCTGCGTGCCGGTCGTCGAGACGAGTGAGGTCACCGCGGAAGCCGAGGTGACGGTCACGTTCCAGGAGCCGCCGGCAAACCAGGCGTGCACGATGGACATGGCGCCGCGCACGAACTTCGGCTTCGCCGACGGTCTGTCGGGCGTTTCCGACGTTCAGCTCGTGCTGAGCGGCGACTCCCTCGACAGCACGATCCCGATCTACGGCACCAGCGACTGACCCCCGCGCCCCCGTGGGCGGCATCCGTTCGCGCCCTCCCCACGGTTCCGCTGTCACAGATTGTCGTGTTCAGGCGTCGGCGCGTGCATTCTGTGACAGTCGAAGCCGCGTGGATGCTTGTGGATAGGCCATCGACTGCTCACAGATGACCGCCGCGGGGTTTGTGAGGCGACACGGTGGTGCAGCCTTTCGGCATGGGGCTCATCGAAATTCCAGCAGCCTTGGGTCGAACGTTCTCCGTCGAGGACGCGCGCAAGCACGGACTTAGGGCTTCGCGACTCCGGTCTACGGACCTGGATCGGCCCTTCTACGGTGTCCGAAGTCTCCCGCACGCGAGTGAACCCGATGGCGATCCCGCGGCCCTGATCCGAGAGAACGCCGAGTGCTTTGCGACCCGGATGGGAGAGCATGAGTTCTTTAGCCATCTCACGAGCGCTGCGTTGTGGAGTCTGCCGCTGCCACCGCGAGCCATGCGCCAAACATGCGTTGATGTTGGCGTGCTGGCGCCTCGACGGCTTCCCCGAGGACAGGGCGTTTCCGGCCACCAGCTCCGCTCTTCACTCGTGACCGTTGTCGAGCACCCAGCGAATCGGATGCGTCTCCTGGATGCCGCGAGCACCTGGACGTCGCTGGCGGCGAGTCTCCACCCCTACGACCTGGTGGCACTCGGCGATGCGATCGTTCGGGACTGGCGTCTGGCTCACGGAGGCTCACCGCTCGCCACGGTTGCGGACCTGGAAGCGCTCGTCGTTGCGGGGCGTCGGGTTGGTGTCGGCGCGTTGCGTGCTGCGTTGCCGAGGATCCGCTCCCGATCGGCTTCTCGGACCGAGACATGGCTCCGGCTGACTCTCGTGGATGGAGGTTTGCCGGAGCCAGAGCTCAACGCCCGTGTCAGCCTCACCGCCCAGCGCGATGTCGCGCTCGACCTCGCTTTTCTTCACGAGCGGGTGGGAATTGAGTACGAGGGCGACCACCACCGGGTCGAGGCGGCTCAGTGGCACGCCGACCTAGAACGCTACGAACTCCTCGCCGACGAGGGCTGGCGGATCATCCGGGTGACACGTCGGGATCTGTTCGTCACGCCTCGCGCCCTGATCGCGCGAGTCCGCGCCGCCCTGAGCGCGACTTCCTGATTCAGGTACGGGGTTCGACTGTCACAGAGTGCGGTCTGCGAGCCAGTCCGGCTGCGATCTGTGACAGCGGAGCGGGGGTGGAGACGACGCGGATGCCTAGTCCGAGCCGTCGGCGCGGACGAGGAGGTCACCGACCTCGCAATCCAGCGCGTGGCAGATCGCCGACAGTGTCGAGTACCGGATCGCGCGAGCGCGATCGTTCTTGAGGATCGAGAGGTTCACTATCGAGACGCCGACAAGCTCCGACAACCGCGTGAGCGTCATCCCGCGTTCGGTGAGCAACTCATCGAGGCGACAGTGGATGCCGCTCGGTCCGTCGTCTTCGGCTTCGGCGGGGCTCACACCAGTCCCTCGGTGTCACGCTGCATCCGGCGCATCGCCTGGAACACGTAGCCGAGGGCGAGGACGGCGAACCCGACGAGGGGAATGGTGAACCCCCACCCGTCGATTCCGAACCCCACCAGCAGGATGCCGCCCAGGGCATCGTTGGTCGTATGCGCAGCCTCCATCGATCCAAACCCCTGCGCAGCGGTCCCCAGCAGTGGCCCGAGAGCGAGGGCGAATCCGGCCGCGAGCGTGAACCGATACAGCGTGACCGGGAAGCGCATGCCCGAGGCGATGGCCCACAGCAGCCAGGCCGCCGCCGCGCCCACGATCAGTGCCGTCACGGCGAAGGCGACGTTTCCCGCCGCCATCAGTAGCCGCGCCGACTGCGCGAAGTCGGCGGTCACGGATGCCGATTCCACCGAGGCTGCAGTCACCCCGGCATCCGGCGTGATGGGTAACGGGGCTTCGGCAAGGAGAGTGAGGGTGATGTCCGGAGAGAAGAGGACTGCGAACGCCCGCGCAAGCTGACCCGCGCACAGAACGAGTGCCATGAGGGCTGCCAGTACCGCGATCGTCCGGATAGTGCCCCGGTCGACGCGGCCGGGTTGGGTGTCCTGTGACATGATGGGCAGACTCCTTATCGTTCTTCGTTAATAACGATAAACGATATGCTGCTCCCGTCAAGTAGCGGCCTCTCACCGCCCGTGCACCTGCGGGCCGGTCGGGATTGCGGCGAGGCCGGATCGCCAGCCCGCGCGAGAAGGAGGATGCGGTATGCCCCTGGCGAACACGGGCATAGCGTTCCCGCTCCGTCGTTACTCTCGATGTACGACGCCAGCAGTGGGTCAGCATCCAGCGACTCACCGGCCGAAGGAGTAAGCGGATGTTCGAGAGATTCACCGACCGTGCCCGTCGCGTGGTTGTGCTCGCCCAAGAAGAGGCGAAGATGCTCAACCACAACTACATCGGCACCGAGCACATCCTCCTGGGTCTGATCCACGAGGGTGAGGGCGTTGCTGCCAAGGCGCTCGAGTCGCTCGGTATTTCGTTGGATGCCGTTCGCGAGCAGGTGCAAGACATCATCGGCCAGGGCCAGCAGCAGCCGACGGGCCACATCCCGTTCACGCCGCGCGCCAAGAAGGTCCTTGAGCTGTCGCTGCGCGAGGCGCTGCAGCTCGGCCACAACTACATCGGCACCGAGCACATCCTGCTTGGCCTCATCCGCGAGGGCGAGGGCGTTGCCGCTCAGGTGCTCGTCAAGCTCGGCGCTGACCTCAACAAGGTGCGCCAGCAGGTCATCCAGTTGCTTTCGGGTTACCAGGGCAAGGAGCCCGCGGGTGTCGCCACGGGCGCTGGCGAGCAGGCCCAGGGAACGGCTCAGGGCGGATCGCAGGTGCTCGACCAGTTCGGTCGCAACCTCACGCAGGCCGCGCGCGACAACAAGCTCGACCCCGTCATCGGGCGCGAGAAAGAGATCGAGCGGGTCATGCAGATCCTGTCGCGCCGCTCCAAGAACAACCCCGTGTTGATCGGTGAGCCCGGCGTCGGCAAGACCGCCGTCGTCGAGGGCCTCGCGCAGGCGATCGTGAAGGGCGATGTCCCCGAGACGCTGAAGGACAAGCAGCTCTACTCGCTGGACCTCGGCTCGCTCATCGCCGGATCCCGCTACCGCGGCGACTTCGAGGAGCGCCTGAAGAAGGTCACGAAGGAGATCCGCACCCGCGGCGACATCATCGTGTTCATCGACGAGATCCACACGCTCGTCGGGGCCGGTGCTGCCGAGGGTGCGATCGACGCGGCATCCATTCTGAAGCCTCTGCTCGCGCGCGGTGAGCTGCAGACCATCGGTGCCACGACGCTGGATGAGTACCGCAAGCACTTCGAGAAGGATGCTGCGCTCGAGCGCCGCTTCCAGCCGATCCAGGTTGCCGAGCCGAGCCTGCCCCACGCGATCAACATCCTGAAGGGGCTGCGCGACCGCTACGAAGCGCACCACAAGGTGCAGATCACCGATGGCGCGATTGTCGCGGCCGCGAACCTCGCCGACCGCTACATCAGCGACCGGTTCCTGCCCGACAAGGCCATCGACCTGATCGATGAGGCTGGAGCACGCCTGCGCCTGAGCATCCTGTCGAGCCCGCCGGAGCTTCGCGAATTCGACGAGAAGATCGCGAAGGTCCGCGAGCAGAAGGAAGCTGCATCCGAGGACCAGGACTTCGAGAAGGCTGCATCCTTGCGCGACGAGGAGAAGAGCCTGCTCGCCGAGCGGCTGCGTCTTGAGAAGCAGTGGCGTTCGGGTGAGGTTTCGTCGCCCGCCGTCGTCGACGAGGGCCTGATCGCCGAGGTGCTCGCCCAGGCGACCGGCATCCCCGTCTTCAAGCTCACCGAGGAGGAGTCGAGCCGCCTCGTCTTCATGGAGAAGGCGCTGCACCAGCGCGTCATCGGCCAGGAAGAGGCGATCGCCGCTCTATCCAAGACGATCCGTCGTCAGCGGGCGGGGCTGAAGGACCCGAAGCGTCCGAGCGGCTCGTTCATCTTCGCCGGTCCGACCGGTGTCGGAAAGACGGAGCTCGCCAAGGCACTCGCCGAGTTCCTGTTCGACGATGAAGGTGCCCTGATCTCGCTCGACATGAGTGAGTTCGGCGAGAAGCACACCGTTTCGCGTCTGTTCGGTGCCCCTCCCGGATTCGTCGGCTTCGAAGAGGGCGGCCAGCTCACCGAGAAGGTGCGTCGCAAGCCGTTCTCGGTCGTGCTGTTCGACGAGATCGAGAAGGCCCACCCCGACATCTTCAACTCGCTCCTGCAGATCCTCGAAGAGGGCCGGTTGACCGATGGTCAGGGACGCGTTGTGGACTTCAAGAACACCGTCATCATCATGACCACGAACCTCGGTTCGCAGGCGATCGCCGGCGGCCCGGTCGGGTTCCAGGTCGAGGGTGACACCTCGACGTCGTACGAGCGGATGAAGGGCAAGGTGAACGAGGAGCTCAAGCGCCACTTCAAGCCCGAGTTCCTGAACCGCGTCGATGACATCATCGTGTTCCCCCAGCTCGACAAGGACGAACTGCGCCAGATCGTGGATCTGTTCACGAAGCGCCTCGGCGAGCGGCTCCTTGACCGCGACATGACGATCGAGCTGTCGCTGGCCGCGAAGGACCGCCTCATCGAGGTCGGGTTCGACCCGGCCCTCGGTGCTCGCCCGCTGCGTCGCGCGATGCAGCACGAGATCGAGGACCAGCTGAGCGAGAAGATCCTGCACGGCGAACTGAACCCCGGTGACCACGTGAAGGTGGATGCCGAGAACGGCCAGTTCCTGTTCGAGCACGGCCCCCGCGGTGAGAAGGTCGCGGTCGGTGTGATCTCGGGCGGCGACATCTCGATCACGCCTGACCTGGCGATCACCTCGGACTGATCCCGGCGCAAGCTGAGGGGGACGGATGCTTCGGCATCCGTCCCCCTCGTCGTTCGCTCAAGCCGCCAGGGAAGGCGCGAGGAGCGCCGCTACCGCTGTGTCGAGGACGATCGACTGCCGCACCTCGACCGCATGGTCGTACCGGGGGCCGGCGAGGGCGACATAGACGCCGCCGACGATGTCGATGTAACCCACGATCCGATCGGCTCGGTGCACTTCGTACGTGGTGGGGCCGATGAGAACGACCGATTCGACCGGCGGCGCGCTGGCGCGGGGCGGGGCAGCGGGCGTGGGCGTGGATGTCGTGGGGACCATGGTGGATCCTCCCGTTGAAGGGAACTGCTCCTGAAGGGTCCACCCGCACCGGGCGAAACGGTGGGGGCTTGACATCACCGCGCGATCGGTGGTGCTACCTCGATCATCCGCCGCGCCGGTCAGTCAGGGAAGGGGGTGCGCCTGGCAGATTCCTTGGAGAGTTCGCGCTCTAGGCTGGGGGGATGACCGAATTCAGCGTCCGACCGGCACGAACGGCGGACGTTCGCGCGATCCAGGCTCTCCTCGAACCCTGGGTGCAGCGACGAGTTCTCCTGGGCAAAGACCTCGTGGTGCTGTTCGAGTCGGTGCAGCAGTTCACCGTTGCCGAGGATGCCGATGGCCGACTTATCGGGTGTGGTGCGCTGCACGTCATGTGGGACGACCTCGGCGAGATCCGCACTCTCATCGTCGCTGACGAGTGGCTGCATCACGGCGTCGGCCGAGCGATCGTCGACCGTCTGGAAGAGAACGCGCGTGCGCTCGGGCTGCGACGCCTGTTCTGCCTGACCTTCGAGGTGGAGTTCTTCTCGGCCCGTGGTTTCGAGGTGATCGGCGAGCAGGTCGTCGACCCGGACGTGTACTCACAGCTCATCCGCTCGCCTGACGAGGGTGTCGCCGAGTTCCTGGACCTCGCCCATGTGAAGCCCAACACCCTTGGCAACACGCGGATGCTGAAGACCTTCGACTGAGGCGCGCCGATCCGGCGTCGCGCGGCCCCGCGCCTACCCTGGATGCATGAGCAGCCAGCCACCGCGTCGCCGCCCGTCCCCGGGCGTGTACCGTCGGCGGCGCCTCGTCGTGCTGCTCGCACTGATCGCGATCATCGCCGCGATTGTCTGGTTGTTCGTCGCCCAACCGTGGTCGAGCGCGGCGCAGCCGGATGCCGGTCCCAAGCCGACCCGCACGTTATCCGTCAGCCCGGCCCCGACCGCGACAACGCCCGCCCCGACTGACTCGTCAGCACCCGAGGCTGCGGCGACCACCGACCCCGGCCCCCTGGAGACCGCGCCCCCGACGTGCACGCGCGGAGACGTGACCGTTGAGGCACTCACCGACCAGGACGAGTACGCCTCGGGTCAGAACCCCCAGCTGTCGATCCGGCTCACGAACACCTCGGATGCCTCGTGCACGATCAATGTCGGAACCACGACGCAGTCGTTCACGATCACCAGTGGGAGCGACACGTGGTGGCGTTCGACAGACTGTCAGACCGACCCGAGTGACATGATCGTGACGCTGGAGGCTGGCCAGACAGTCGACAGCGCGACACCGCTGACGTGGGACCGCACCCGCTCATCCGTGAGCACGTGCGACGCCGAGTCGCGCCCGTCAGCAGGCGCTGGTGGTGCGTCGTACCACCTCGCTGTGGAGATCGGCGGCATCGCCTCGGACCAGACCAAGCAGTTCTTCCTCTACTGACGCCGACCGCACGCCGGGAGCCTGCCGGTGGGGTCATCTACCCTGGAAGGATGGCTGGGAAGAAGGGCGCGAAGCCGCTGGAGTTCCGCAACACGCAATTGGCTGATGCGCTTCAGACGCAGGATGTCGCAGCTGTTGCTTTTGCCCTGCGGCACGGTCCGACAGTGGTGCCGCTCATGAAGCCGGGGCAGCGCGACAATCCGCTCGACGTCGGTGAGGTGTGGACCTTTCGCGACCCGAACACCGGCCAGGTTGCTCTCCTTCTGTTCAGCGACGCGGCAAACAAGCCGGCGACCCTTCCCCCGGCGGTCGCGCTGATGCCGCCGGCAAGCCTCAAGACCTTTCTACAGGCGCACCGCGACGAGATCACCACAGTCTTCTTCGACCTGGCGGGGCCTCATCCGATGCAGGCGAGCCCAGCCGATGTGCTTGCCGCCCTCGAGGTCCGGATCGAGGACTAACCCGGCCGGCAGCTAGAAACCTGGTCCATCGTCGGAGCGCTCGGAGCCGGGTCGCCGGCCCGGCCGCACCGTATGCAGACTCAAGTCCCCGAGTGCGCCGCGCAGATTCTTGGATGCCGCATCCACGACCGTGCGGTAGCCGAGACGCTCAGCCTCTGCCCGCCGCTGGGCCGCTTGCATCACGGGTCTGATCTCGCCAGCGAGGCTGAGCTCGCCGATCGCTGCGGTCCCCTTGGCAAGCGCAGTCTCACTGACAGCGTTGGCAACGGCGACCGCAATGGCGAGGTCTGCCGCGGGCTCGGCCAGCCGCACCCCGCCGACGGTCGACACGTACACATCGTGGTCGCTGACGATCACGCCAGCTCGCCGTTCGAGCACCGCGAGAACCATGGCTACGCGTGAGGCCTCGACGCCGTTGACGATCCGCCGGGGGTTCGGTGCCGAGGTTTTGATCGTGAGCGCCTGCACTTCGACGGGAAGGGCCCGGCGCCCTTCCATCGCGATCGTGACGCAGGTTCCCGCTACCGGATCGCCGTGCCCGAGGAATAGCGCGCTGGGGTCGGCGACCTCTTGGATGCCGTCGCCGGTCATGTCGAAGCATCCGACCTCGTCTGTCGGGCCGAAGCGGTTCTTGAGGGCACGAACGAAGCGCAGCGAGCTTTGGCGGTCGCCCTCGAAGTGGCAGACGACATCGACGAGGTGTTCCAGGATGCGGGGGCCGGCGATCGAGCCGTCCTTGGTCACGTGCCCCACGATGATGACCGGCAGGCCCCGTTCCTTCGCGACCCGGATGAGTGTCGACGCCACCTCACGCACCTGCGACGGATGGCCCGCCGCCCCCTCGTGCATCGCCGACGAAACGGTTTGCACCGAATCGACGATCAGGAGGCTCGGCTGCACGTCGTCGACGTTGCCGAGAATGGTCGCGAGGTCGGTTTCGCTCGCGAGGTAGAGCTCGTCGTGCAGGGCCCCGGTGCGCGAGGCCCGCAGCCTGACCTGCGCGACGGACTCCTCGGCGCTCGCATAAAGAACGCGGTGACCGGATGCCGCGGAGTGCGCCGCGACATCCAGCAGCAGTGTCGACTTGCCGACGCCGGGCTCGCCGGAGAGCAGGATTGCGGCACCCGGGACCAGACCGCCGCCGAGCACGCGGTCGAACTCGCCGATGCCTGTCGTTCGGCGGGGCGCGTCGGATGCCGAGACCCGCGTGATCGGTTGCGCAGCGCGATCGGCGCTCGGCGCCGTGGGGGTGAGTGTCCGCACGATCCCGGTCTGTTCGGCGGCTTCGACCACCGTGCCCCACTGCTGGCACTCGCCGCAGCGGCCGACCCACTTGACCGTTGTCCAGCCGCACTCGGTGCACCGGTAGGGAGCAGCGGTGGTCGGACGTTTGGCCATGCGATCAGGCTAGCCGCGGCATCCGACACCGCCACCCGGCGCGCCCTGCCCTGTGGCTAACTCCTCACATCCGACCGGCACGGGCCCAAGCCGGCATGACCGAGGCCGGAGATGTGGCGTTCTTGAGGAGTTGGCGACGCCGGCCCGCGCTGGTGCGCGCCGGGTGGCTCTGTCGCTGCCCCGGACGGGGCGGCCACCCCGCCCGGAGCCAACTCCTCACACCCGCTGCGGCCAAGCCCGGGAACCAGCGCCCTGGGCGGGAGGGCCGCCAGGATTGAGGAGTTCGTGACGCATGCCGCGGGTCAGTCGGCGGTGAGGACGGCCTCGCCGACGACCTGCTGGGCCAGGGGCACCGAGTACGCCATGAGGGCTCCGGCCTGGGCGTCGCGGAAGATCCGCTGAATCGGCGAGCTCAGCAGGAAACTCCCGCCACCGCCGACCCGGAGTGCCTCCGCTGCAGCCTGCTTGGCGACCTCGTTCGCGAGCATCTTCGATTCGGCGGCGGCGGGCATGGCCTCCTCGGAACGCTCGTCGGCGAGCCACGCGACGCGCTCCGCGAACAGGCGTGCTGCCTGCAGCTGCGTCCACAGCATGCCGGTCTCCATCTGCACCCACTGGTTCTCGGACTGTGACGGGGCGCCGCCTTTGCTCTTTCGGGCGGCGGCAGCGTAGGCATCCATCGCAGACTCGGCGATGCCGATCGAGAGCATCGCGAATCCGACGGTGATGAGGTTCGCATAGTCGGCGGTTGTACTTCGTTTCGATCCAGGTGACCATCGCGAGGCGGAGATCGGCGCGGGTGTCCCAGCGTCTCGTGTTGAGTACGTTCTTCTGGAGGAGACTGAAGAAGCTCTCCATACTCGCGTTGTCCCCGGCGCCGTAGGATCTGCCCATGGAGCCGACGAGCCCGTTGTTGCGGAGCAGGTTCTGGGTGCGTTTCGCGCGGAACTGGCCGCCTCTGTCGGAGTGGCAGATCGTGCCGTCAGGTGAGCGCAACGCGATCGCGTTGCGCATCGCCGCGCGGGCGAGAGATGACTTCATGCGGGTGTCGATGGAGTAACCGACGATCTTGTTCGACCAGACGTCTTTGATCGCGCAGATGTAGAGTTTGCCTTCTCTGGTCGGGTGTTCCGAGATGTCCCAGAGCCAGACCTTGTTCGGCCCGTCGGCGATGAACTCGTGCCGGATGACGCCGTGCTCGTCGACGACCGCGAGGAGGTCATCATGCGGCGCAGGTCCCGTGCTGCCGGGTTTGCTGCGCTTGCGGTGGTGCGACGCGTGGATGCCCGCGATCCGGCAGAGTCGGTGCACCCGGTTCTCGCTCGCGGAGATCCCGTGCTCGCTCTCGAGCTCATCGGTGAGGAACCTGTAGCCGAGCGTGACGTCGTCGGCATGGAGGTCGTAGAGCACATCGATCAGGTGCGCGTCGTCCCAGTCCCGCTGGGAGACCGGGTCTTTGAGCCACTGGTAGTACCCCTGCCTGGACAGGCCGAGGACCCGCAACGCCACCGCGACCGGCACCCTCACGGGAGCACCGGCCGCAGCCATCTCGTGGACGAGCGGGAAGACTATTTTCCCGGCAGGTTCGCCTGCGACAGATACGCCGCGGCCCGCCGCAGCACCTCGTTCTCCTGCTCCAACAGCCGGATCCGCTTATTCGCCTCACGCAGCTGCTTGCGCTCGTCGTCGGTCAGGCCGGCACGCTTGCCGTCCTCGACGTCGGCCTGCTTCATCCAGTTGCTCAACGAGCCTTCGGAGATACCGAAGTCCTTCGCGATCTGCGCCAGCGGCGCCTGACCCTTCCGGGCCACGGCCACGACATCATCGCGGAACTCTCGGGGATAGGGCTTTGCCACAAGAACATCCTTCCAGCGAGGACGAATCCTCACAGTTCAGATGTCAACCAAACTCGGGGCAGACCCCGAGAGCATCGCGAATCCGACGGTGATGAGGTTCGCATAGTCGGCGGGCGGGATGCCAGCAGCGGCGTGTTCTCGAAAAGGACAGTGCGGCTGCGCGTTGCGCGCATGCCGACGGTCTCGTCGATGGGCGGGAAGCTGATGCTGTCATCGACCGTCACCCCGAAGAAGGCCGGGGTCCCGTCGATGCTCGTGTTGACGAGCATGTGGTCTGCGGCCTCCGAGCCCGAGACGAACACCTTGCGGCCGGTGAGCACCCAGTTCTCGCCGGCGGGAGTCGCGTTCTGCTGGGGTGCGAGGAAGAACCTGCCGCCCGCGGGTTCGGAGAGGGCGTTGACGAAGCGCTCGCCGGCGCGCAGTTTGGCTGCGAAGAAGGCAGCCTCATCGGGAGCGGACATCGTCACGAGCGCGTGCGCTGCGCCGATGTGCATGAGCCAGACCGTGGCGACGGCGGGGTGGTGGGAGGCGAGGATGCGGACGGTGTGCGCCAGCGTCACATAGGACAGGCCCTGGCCGCCATGCTCCGGTGGAAGGAAGGCGGCATCCAGCCCCGATGCGGACAGGGTCGAGATCCGCGGGGAGCTCGACCGGAATCGGCACGGTGTCATCGGCGATCATCGCGACGGCACCATCCGCCCACCATCGCTTGCGAACCGCCAGCCGGGTGGTGTCTGCCGGCCGCTCCATCACTGCACCGATCTCCGCGCCGAGGGGCAGAGTGCGGGAGTCGAGCACCTCCACTTCGGCGCGATAGTCGAGGCGGTCGAGGAGCTCGGTGTGTTCGAACTGCTCCTCAAGGCGGACGCTCAAGCGCAGGGCGATCGGATCGACCGTGGTCACCGTCCCCTGCCGTTGCCGCACGATGCCCTGCGCCTCGAGCTGGGCCATCGCGTTGCGCAGTTGCTGGCGATTGCACTCCAGGCGCGCCGTCAACTCCAGTTCCCCGGGCAACGGGGCCCCGAGCGCCGCCGCCTCGCGCACGTAGCGCAGGAGCCCATGCTGGACGCGCATCGTGTCCGCGTCGCCACCCGGGCGTGGCAGTGGGAGGTAGGTGGTCACGGGTTCTCCTCACACGGACGCGTTCCGCAGTGGGGCTGACCACACGCTATCGGTCCGCCACGGCATCCGTCGCCAACTCAGCAGGACCGGCGCCATCGGCCCGCTCCTGCTGTGCCGAGTCGCCGAAGTTCCGCCGATCGTGAGGAGTTAGCTACGCCTGCGGGAGCGCCCGATCCAGGTCAGCGCAGCGAGGTCGCCACCTCGCGAAGGGCATCTGCCGACCGGCGCAGCAGTGCGAGTTCGTTCGGGGAGAACGGCGTCTGGCGGATCGGGAACGCACCGCGGGAATTGACGATCGAGGGCACCGAGAGCGCCACCCCGTCGATGCCGTGGAAGTCCTGCAGCACCGTGCTGACGGGCAAGACGGCGTTCTCGTCACCCAGGATGGCCTCGATGATGCGCGCCGACGAGAGTCCGATCGCGTAATTGGTCGCGCCCTTGCCCTGGATGACCTTGTAGGCGGCATCCCGAACATCGACGGTGATCGCGTCGAGCTCATCGACCGTCATTCGAGGGTGGCCCTCCGACTCCCACTCCAGGAGCGGGACCGTGCCGATGCTCGCATGGGACCACAGGGCGAACTCCGTGTCGCCGTGCTCACCGATGATGTAGGCGTGCACGCTCGAGGTGGCAACACCAGCTCGATGCGCGAGCTTCCAGCGCAGCCGAGACGTATCGAGTACGGTTCCCGACGCGAACAGCCGCTCCGGAGGAAGCCCGGTTTCCTCCTGGGCGAGCACCGTCAGCACATCGCACGGGTTGGTCACGATGACGTAGACCGCGTCGGGGGCCACCTCCAGCAGCTGGGGGAGCATCTTTCGCAGGATGCCGGCATTCACGCCCGCAAGCTCGATGCGGCTCTGCCCCGGGTTCTGCTTCGCGCCGGCGGTGATCACGACGACGTGCGAACCCGCGGCTACCGAGATGTCGCTGCCGCCGGTGATGTCGCTCGTGCCGGTGAACAGGGTGCCGTGAGCGAGATCGAGAACCTCGGCATCCACCTTCGCGGTATTGATGTCGTAGAGGGCGACATGGCGGGCTGAGCCGCGGATGAGGGCGGCGTAGGCGACGCTGGAGCCGACGCTGCCGGCGCCGACGACGGTGACTTTCGAGTTCTCGATCACGCTCATGGGGGACAGTCTGGCAGGTCGACGTTACGCCCCGGTAGCGGGCGCCGGGTCCCCGCCGGCTGAGGCGACATCGGAGTTCCGGATGCCGAGGAGAGACACGATGCCGCCCGCGACCATGAGTCCGGCGGTGACGATCGCGGCGCGGTGGAATCCGTCCAGATCGAGGCTCCCGGCGACGATCGTCGCGAGCGTCGCGATGACGAGAAGCCCGGCGATTCTTGCGACCGCGTTGTTCATGGCCGATGCGATGCCCGATCGGGCAGGGTCCACCGCGCCGAGGATCGCCGCGGTGAGGGGCGAGACCGTGATGGCAAGCCCAAGTCCGAAGAGGATGAGCCCCGGAAGGAGTTGGAGCCAGTAGTTGACGGGGTCGGTGACCGTGAGAAGCAGCAGCGATCCGCCGGCCATCACGAGCGGTCCGACGGTCATGAAGATCCGTGGTCCGAAACGGTCGGACAGTGACCCTATCGACGCGCTCAGCAGCACCATCATGACGGTTGAGGGCAGGCTCGCAAGCCCCGCGAGAGTCGCAGAGAAGCCGGCTTGCTGCTGCAGGTACACGGTGACGACGAAGCCGTTGAGTGAGAGCGCCGCGTAGACGAAGAGGGTCGCGATGTTGCCAGTCCAGAAGTTGCGGATGCGGAAGAGGTCAAGCGGCAACATCGGCGCCGTCGCCGACCGCTGACGCCAGAGGAAGAGCGCGAACAGAAGGATGCCGGCCGCGAACGTCCCCCAGATCACGGGCGATCCCCATCCGAGGTTCGGTTGTTCGATCAGCGCGAAGACCGCCCCGCCGAGTCCGAAGGTGCACAGGG
Organism: Microbacterium sp. F2; assembly: GCF_052274505.1. NCBI lineage: Bacteria > Bacillati > Actinomycetota > Actinomycetes > Micrococcales > Microbacteriaceae > Microbacterium > Microbacterium sp. F2. Next base: position 451,397 of record NZ_JBNVBV010000002.1, on the reverse strand, counting down.
CGGCGCCGATCCAGTCGATGCGCGCATCGGGGCGGCGCTCGTCGCGCTCGCCGAGGGTGTGGAGGAGCCACAGCGTGATGCCGATCGGTACGACGTTGATGACGAACGCGAATCGCCACGACAGGTAGTCGACGAAGACGCCGCCGATGAGGGGCCCGACGATCATGGCGCCGGTGGTCATGGCCGTCCAGATGCCGATCGCCCGGCCGCGCATCGCGCCGTCGAAGCGCGAGGTGATGAGCGCCAGAGAGCTCGGGACCAGGAACGCGCCAGCTGCACCCTGCACCGCTCGGGCGACGATCAGGATGGCGGGGTCTGGCGCGATCGCGATGACGACGGATGCCGCGGCGAATCCGTAGAGGCCGATGCGCAGCACGAGCAGCCTGCCGAAGGCATCCGAGATCGACCCGGCGAGCAGGATGAGCGATCCGAGGGTGATGAGGTAGGCATCCACTACCCACTGCTGGGTCGTGAGGCCGCCGCCGAGGTCGTCTTCGATCGCGGGGAGGGCGACGTTGATGAGCGTTCCGTCGAGGAACGCGACGAACGACGCGAGGATCGCGATCGTGAGGATGAGCCGCTGCGACCGACTCATGTGAGATGCCACACCGTCACGCTACGCGCCCTGCGCGACGGTGGGTCGCTCAGATCAGAGGGCGCCGCCGGCAGCGGGCGGCGCGTCAGCTTCGGTCGAGTCGCCGTTCGGCATGTCGCGAGCGACGAAGTTCTCGATGTCGAACAGGTTCGTCGTGCGCTCGGCAATGTTCAGGAGCGTCGTCATCGACGCGACCTCCTCGACCTGTTCCTTGAGGAACCAGAGCATCGACTGTTCACCGAGGCCGTCGCTCTCGGCACGAGCTGCGGCGAACAGCGCTTCGATCTGCGAGGACACTCGTTTCTCCTGCTCGAGTGCGAGACGAATGGGCTCGGCGTGGTCGGCGAAGTCCGTCTTCACCGCGGGAACACCGGGGATGGTCACGCCCATGTCGCGGTCGAGGCGGTACTGGATGAGCATCATGGCGTGGTTGCGCTCTTCGACCGACTGGCGGTAGAAGTGACGCGCGAGCTGCGGCAGGTCGTGGTCGTCGTACCAGACGGCGATGGCGATGTACTGCTGGCTGGCGGCGAATTCGTGGCCGATCTGCTCCGACAGCAGCTGGTCGAACGTGGTCATGACACTCCGATCGGGTCGCGATACTCTCCTTGCCATCCTGGCAGAGGGCCGTCACTGAGTGAACAGGCCTCTGGGTTCCCCGACCGACGTGAGGTAGTCGGCGCGGCGTGCGAACAGCCCTGGAACTCGCTCGCGCACGTTCGCGATGAGGGTGTCGAGGTCGGCGGTTGTAAGGATGCCGTCAGCGACCACCGTGCGACCGGCCACGACGACCCGATCGACGTCACCACCGCGCACCGCATGCACGAGATTGTGATGGACATTCGCGTGGGATCCCGCGGGAAGGAGCGGGGTCATCCGGGGTGTGTCAGTACGGATGGTGATCAGGTCGGCCTGCTTGCCTGGCTCGAGCGAACCGAGTCTGTCGCCCTGGCCGATTGCGCGCGCACCGCCGACGGTCGCCATCTCGAGCACCTGCCAGGAGTCCATGGCCGCGGCATCCATCTTTCGGAGCTTGCCGAGCAGGGACGCGACCTTCATTTCCTCGAACATGTCAAGGTTGTTGTTCTCTTTCTCGCCGTCGGTGCCGAGGCCGACATTCACGCCCGCGGCCAGCATCTCTGCGATCGGGGCCATGCCGCTGGCGAGCTTCATGTTGCTGACGGGGTTGTGTGAAACCCCGACACCACGCTCGGCGATCAGGCGGATCTCGTCAGTGTCGAGCCACACTGCGTGCGCGATCATGGCGCGGGGGGTGTCGAAGAAGCCCATGCGCTCGAGGGCATGCATCGGGCGTAGCCCGGTGCGTTCCGCGAATATCTGCACGTCCAGGTCGGACTCGCTGCAGTGCGTGTAGATGCCGGTGCCGTAGGCCCGCGCCATCGCGACGGCACGGGCGCGACCGGCGTCGTCGGCGTAGAACGGATGCTCCAGGCCCACCCATGGCATGATTCGACCACTGCCCGCGCCCGTCCATTCGCGCAGCATCCGTTCGTTGTCATCGAGGGTGTCGAAGTAGTCGAAGTTGGGATGCTCGCCGACGTAGTTGACGGTGACGAGTCGGTTGCCGAGCTCGACCGCGGCGGCGGCGGCCCGATCCATGTAGCGCCACATATCTACGACGGTGGTCGTGCCTGAGAGGAGTCCCTCGGCGTAGCAGAGCCAGGCTGCTGCCGCCGCGTCATCCGGCTGGAGAACTCGATGCATGGGATCGATGTGCACGCGCAGCCACTCGTACACGGGCATGTGCTCGGCGGTTCCGCGCAGGAGCCCAGAGTGGTGGTGGCCGTTAATGAGCCCCGGCATCATAAGTCGATCGCTGAGGTGACGGTGCTCGGCATCCGGATATCGCCGCTCCAGCTCGTCGCGAGCGTCGACGGCGACGATGGTGTCGCCGTCGATCGCCACACCGGCATCGGTGAGTACGCTGCGGGAGGCATCCATCGGAACAAGGATGTCGGCGGTGAGGAGGTGCACGCTTGTCCCTTCCGTTCTGGCGCCGCAACGGATGTCGACGCTCGCTCCCGGTGACGTTATCGCCGGTTCATGTCGGCGCGGTTTCGACGGTGCTCGCGGATGCCGGATGCTGTCGTCACCAGGATTTCTGCGGAGCAGCGGCGTGTCGTAAACTGGACGGCGGTGACGTGTCCGAGCGGCCGAAGGTGCAACTCTCGAAAAGTTGTGTAGGGTAACCCCCTACCGTGGGTTCAAATCCCACCGTCACCGCCAGCGCCGAAGCCCCGCGAACCCTTGAAAACACAGGGATCGCGGGGCTTCTCTCGTTCCCGAATCGGGCTCGTGGGTAAAGAGTGGGTAAAACCGTGATCGAGGCCGTGTGCCGTCGCCGCGCCGCGAAGCCCTTGGACGACGCGCGAGATCCGTCGTGAAACGAGCATTCGCTGAGGCTGGACCCTTGGTGCGAGCCGGCGTCGGGCGCCTCGGGTCAGGAGAGATCGATGCCTGCGGCGGACGGCGGGATGTTGGCGAGGTGGCTGGCGCCGGCTTCGAGGACCCGGACCGCGGAGTGGTGCCGGGCGGTGCTAAGTGCTTGCGCGACGTAGTCGAGGTCGTCGTCGAACAGGTCGGCGTAGGTGTCAAGCGTCATGGCGGCAGACGCATGGCCGAGCATCCGTTGGATGGCCTTGACATTGGCGCCGGCGCTGATCGCGAGACTCGCCGCGGTGTGGCGGAGGTCGTGTGGGGTGAGTCGGGGGAAGGTCGGGTCGGCGCGCATGGCTCGCCGGACTGCCCCCGCGAACCATCCGTCTTGAGAGTTCGGTAGTCGGAGCGGCTCGCTTCCTGTTCCGAAGAGGTAGTCGTCGGGGTGCTTGTGGGTGTGTCCGAGCTGGACGAGTTCGTCGAGGAAGTCGGGGTAGGGAACGGAGCGTGTGGCGTGTGTCTTCGGTGACCCGGTGTGGATGGTGCCGCCGACGAGCACCGCGTTCTCTTGGACAGTCACCCGGCGTCGCGCGAGGTTGACGTCTGAGACGCGGAGCGCGGTCGCTTCGCCCCATCGCAGCCCGGTGTAGGCGAGGAAGTAGAGAAGGTCCGGATGCAGCGACTGCCGGGCAAGGAGGTCGACTTGGCTGTGGGTGAGGTATACCCGCCGCTTGGGTCGCTTCTTCGGGAGCTTGATCCCACGCGCCGGATTCTCAGCGATGCGGCGGTCCCGAACCGCGATGTCGAGGACGGCAGCGAGGATCCCGTGAGCGCGGATCGTCGTGGACGCGGAGCGTTGGGAGGCCAGTTCGGTGACCCAGGCGCGAACGTCGCTGTACCGAACCTGATCGACCCAGACCTTCCCCCACCGGGGGATGACGTGCACACGGTGTGAGGATTCGAGGGCGTGAAAGGTTGATGGCTTCAACACCGCCTGCTGGTCGGCCAGCCACACCTCGGAGAGCTGGTCGATCGTGACGCGGGCATCCTTGGGGTCGATGTAGGTCTTGCTGACGATCGATACCGACACGGTCGCGAGGAACTGTTGCGCGTCGTACTTGGTGCGAAACCCACGCTTGTTCGCGTGGGTGCCATCGGGCTTCTTATACCGGACGAGGTAACGCATCCCCTCCGTCGTCTTGTACTTCTGCACGCTTCCCATCCGGCACCTCCCTCCCCGAGTCGGTCTACGACATCCATTGACTAGTGACTATTTTAGTGCTTCACTCCAGAAATGTGAATCACTAAACGGTCCACTGTGGAATGTGGCCGTGTCGACCGGGACGGAGAAGAGCATGGTGAAGACAGACGAGGATCGTTCCACCCTGGTGCCGGGTGAGTACTTGACGCCGCAGCAGGTTGTGGACAGGTTGCCGGGGGTTTCGCTGAACAACTTGGCGGTGAGGCGTCACCGACACCTCGACCCCCCGTTCTGCCGTTTGGGGCGGGTGATTCTCTACCCCGCAGCAGAGCTCACGCGGTGGATCCAGGCGTCGACGCACACCGGAGCGGGCCGTGCGCGCTGAGCGGCGGTCGCAGCACCGCGTGGGCGCCAGCATCGCCGTTTCAGGTGCGGGCTTGGCGACCCGCGTGGTAGTTCATGCCCTCAAGCCTGCCGGCGTTTCGGGCATCGATGATCCACTGCGATGCGGTCCGGTGCGGGATCCCGAGCTCTTCCTGGATCAGCCTGGCCGGAGGCAGATTGCTCAGCGCAGCAGTCCCGTACAGCAGCTCGATCGCTTCCATCCTCGCTTCCGAACCGCCGCGTCGGACAACCTCAGCCGCAAGCGCGGGCGGCAGAATCCGTCCCTTGGCGGTGCTCAGCCGATCAACACTCATCCACACAGCGTCCGGGCCATCCTCGTCGCCAAGGGTGAGGAAGATGCACCGCGGCGCCGCCGCCTGGATGATGCCCGCGAGGCCGATCCGAGCGATCGTCGGATAGTTCATCTCAATACCCTCGCTGACAGCCTCGTTGGTGACGGCCCGAATGACGTACCGACCGTGAGATGCGCTGTACTGGGCGGTCATCGCCGTGCGCACACCGGCTCCGGTGTCCGTTGCCGCCGCCGAGAAGACCGGGACGATGCGCAGCGCGGAGCCGACCCGGACGGTCGCGTCAGCGACGGTCACCGGCGCACCGGACGGAGTCGTCACCTCGATCTTCACCCACCCATTGTGTCTAACCCCCCAACGTTTCCCCACTCACGCTCGACGGACGTGTGCGGAGTCTCCGCTTCCGCGGCTACTCGGTTAGCGCTGGAGAGCCTCTCGGGCGGGAGGGGGTCGCGATGATCCGGGTGGTGCTGTACACGAGCGGTGATGAGTGCGTGGACTGCCGGCTGGTGAAGCGAGTCCTGATCGCGGCGGGCGTGCAGCCGCTGGAGATCGATCTGCGGCGCCGAGCCAAGACACCGGCACCACTCGACTCAGCTCACCGCGCGGTCGAGGCGAACCGGTGGTTCGGGTACCTGCCCGACGCTGTCCGTGCGGTCGCTGACCGGATCCAGTCCGTGCCGGCCGCGGGAGAGGACTAAGCCGTGGCGACCAGTTCAGGCCCGGACCCCTCGGATGCGACCAATGGGGAGGAGGCGCGGCGTGCCCGCAAGCGTGAGAGCAGGCGCCGTTACGCGGAGGTTCACCGGGAGGAAGTGGCGGAGCGGTTGCGGGCGTGGAAGGCAGCGCATCCGGAGAAGGTGAAGGAGTACCGGGCCCGGTTCCGTGAACGGCACCTGGAGCAGGTGCGGCGGGAGAACCGGGAGGGGGAGCGGCGCCGGGCGGCGAAGAAACGGACCGCGGAAGCCGCGGCGGAGCGGCGGCGGGTACGGGCGCGGGAACGGTACGCGCAGGACCCTGCCGGGAACCTGGAGTATCAGCGGCAGCGGCGGGCAGCGCAACGCGCAGCGGATCCGGACGGGTATCGGGAAGCGAAGCGGGCGCGGAACAAGCGGTGGCAGGACCGTCACCGGGAAGAGCAGAACGCCAAACGACGGGAGAAGCACCGCGACAACCCGGACGCCAAGCGTGAGAGCGCAGCGCGGTACTACCAAGCTCACGGAGAGCAGGTGCGGGAGCGGCGCCGCGCGTACTACCAGGCGAACCGGGAAGCGCAGCTGGAGAAGCAACGGCAGTGGCGGGCCCGGGAGAAACGCCGCCGCGACGCGGGACTCCCACCCCGCCGCCTGCACCGCACCACCGCCGCAGAACGCGCCGCGAACCGTGGCGCGGCGGTCGAGTTCTTCGAGCGGGAACGCACCGCGGAGCATGTCGCGATCTTGAAGGAGGAACTCCGCACCTCCGACGACGTCATTGCGCGGTGGGAGCGGGACAGCGAACGGGCCCGCATCGCCTCCGCAATCGCCGCCGACACGGACATCACCCGCCCGCTCACTGCCTCACAGATGCGTCACCGGGAACGGGAGCGCGCTGCGCGGCAGAAGCAGGTGGCGCGGGAGGTGGAGGAGGCGCGGATGGATCAGATCGCCAGGGCGATCAACGACCGTCTCCGCACACACCCGCGCCCTGTCCGATCCCACAACCATGCACCCACCCCGCACATCCCCGACACATCAGGAGGACTATCGCTATGAACACCGTCAGGACCAGCAACGTCACGAAAGGTCACCGCATGATCGACCGCGCCGACACCGAAGCCTCCCTCGCCCGGGTCGCTTTCGCCGCGTTCCTCTACCACCCGACCAAACATCTCGATGAGCCAGGGTGGACGGTGGATGAGGACATCGACTGGGCACTCACGCCCCTACGCGACCTCGACCCCACCGCACGAGCGGTGTGGCGGGAACGGATCCGAGAGGTGATCACCGACCCGGCAGCTGGCCGGCAAGCGTTCATCGCGGACCTCACCGCTCTCGCGGGGAGCGGGGGTGGTGATCCGACGCCGAGAGGATAGCGGGCGGTGCCGGCTCCGTGCCGGGCTTTCGCGGCGTATGCTCCCTCGCTGCGCTCGCTCCGCTACTCCACGACCCGGCACTACGCCACCTCCGCCCACATCATACGCCGCTATCGGAACACCCCCACACACCGATCACACGGTCCATGGCTTAGATCGACGGGCCCACCTCGGGCTCGGGGCCACCGACCTGCGGTGCCGGCTGCCGCGGTGCCGGATGCGCGGCTGCGGTGGGGATCGCGTCACGGATCGCGGCAGCTCGTGCGGTGAGGGTCTGCTCCAGGATGGGGCGGGCGAGAGAATCGGCCGGTAACCCCAACGACGGCACAACCTCCCGCAACGCGACCTCATGCAACTCCCCCAGCACCGCCCCCAACGGGGCATCAATTCGGCCCGTGGAAAGGGCGAAGTCGGTGGCCGCGCGGAGTTCGGTCAGCCAGCGCCTCCCCGCCGGCGCTGGAACAGGCTCCGACCGTGCGGCCTCCAGCTCTGCCGTGGCGCCACCGAGCCGTTCAGCGCCGTCCCGGGCGGAATCGAAACGCATCTCCCCACCCCGCCCGACAACCACGACCCTCTCGACAGAGGAACTCGCCTCGACGACGCGCACGAGCTCAGCTGTCCGGTCGAACCCAGCGTCATGCTCCTCAAGTGTCACCAGCGGCGACCAACGACCCTGCGCAGCACTGATCAGATGCTTCGACACTGTTGAGAGCAGGGTCTCGACCCGTGGCGCAGCCATCACCGCGACCGTCGTTGAAAACCCGTCGGCTGCGAACAGTCCGGCAGTGGCGACCGCGACATCTGTCGAGAGCCGCGACCCATCCAATACCAGCGACAACCGCTCCGCCCGCGCACGCCGCAGCACCATCCGCGTCCACACCGCAGCCGCCGCCGCGACCTCACCGCGCGCGCCCTCAGAGTCCCCGAGAACCGATTCGGTGAACCTCGGATGGAACGCCGCCAACTCCTGACCGGCCAACACCACGGGCGGCACGCCGGAGCTGGTGGTGACTCGGGACGCGGCCCGCAGCGGTGCTGCCCCAGGCTGCCCAACGACGATCGTCAGGACCGGGCTCGACTCCGCGCTGCGTCCCGCGAACAGTACCGGAGCGACCCGCTCCTCAAACAGCTCCTCGGCGGCACCACCCAACGACGCGTCACTCACGATCGTGCGCCTCGGGCAGGTCGTGAGGTGGGCGCGAGATGAGTGCCTCAAGTGCCGCACGGTCGAAGCCGTCCACCGCGTCGACCTCGCCCCGGAATTCGATTGCGGACTCCACGCCGGTGGGTGACGTGAGGAGTCGGGACATCGTGAGCGCCGCGGCGTCGACGGCGGTGTCGAACAACACGGCGTCAGACACGCGCCACAACGAGCCACTCACCAGCCGAACCTCCAGCGGCAGTGTACCGACACGACCTTCGGCCGTCGCGGACGCGCCTGACGCAGTCGCGTCTGTTGTACCGCTGAAGAGTGTCGGTGCGAATACATGGCTGGCCCCTCCAGTGGTTCCATGGCCAGGTGAGGGCTGTCGCGGGGATGCGCTTGCACTCTGAAGTGCGTCTAGCCGGCGGCGATCAGGCGCGGTGTGGAGTTCTCCAAGTAGCCAAGCTGGGTCATGAGGGAACGCACGACTGCTTTCCCAAGCTCGAGTGGGACAGCATTGCCGAGCTGTCGTTGCGCGTCAGCCCGAGAACCGGCGATCTTGAAGTCATCAGGGAACGACATGAGACGGAGCATCTCGCTTACTCGCAGACGTCGCGCACGTTCAATGCCGACACCAGTCGTAACGTTCTCCCAATGGAAGGGCCCGACCCACGGACCTGGCTGTGCTTGGAGCGTGGTCGAGGGGCGATCGGGATCGAGCCGGAGAAGGAAGGTCCAGTACCGGCTCCGCCACTCGAAGTGGTTGCGTCCGCCGTATCGGTCGGTGTGCCAAAGATAGTTCTGGCCAGCTGGCACCTCGGCTGCAAGTTGTCCGTACGTTCCATCGACGATCTCATCGTCGGATGCCAGGACGAGCCGCGGGAGCCCCTCGAAGGCTTGGGATGCGGTCACGTGAGGAATCTTGCTCGAATCGAAGGACCGTGAGTGCTCGCTCCAACCGGAGTGTGTCGGCTCCGGAAACTCAAACTTCTCCCCGTCTCGTCGACCGACAACGAACACTCGTCGACGAAGCTGAGGGACGCCGTAATCGGCCGCCAGAAGGACCCTCCATTGAGGGTTGTAGCCGAGGTCGCCCAGGCCCCGGAGGAGTCGGTCAAACTGAGCCCTGTGGGTCTTGTACGTCAGACCCTGAACGTTCTCGAGTATGAAGGCCTCTGGGCGGGCTTCCCGCACGACGCGGACGTACTCATCTAGCAGAGAGGCATTCGGGTCACGGCTCTCCCGCTTCTGCTCAAGCCAGAACCCTGACTTGCTGAAGGGCGTGCAGGGCGGACCACCTACCAACAAGACCGGTTCCTTAGCGCGAAGACCGGCAGCCCCGAGGATCTCGCTCGTTGGGACTTCTCGAATGTCTCCACTCAGGGTTGCGGTACGCGAGAAATTGGCTCTGAGGGTTCGAAGGGCGGGTTCGTTGTAGTCGGTAGCGACTGCGACCCGCAGCAACTGGTTCCCGGGGTCGTCACCGACGAGCGGTTCGGCATCGCCTCTCTCGACAGCCAGGTCAAGTCCGCCCGCCCCCGAGAACAAGCTCACGACCGGGAGTTGCTCCGCCATTTCACACCTCAACTTCAGATGACGCGCGCGCCGCTCACCGAGTAGTCTGCGCGCCTCGAACCAGTATCGTCGAGACCAGCTTGCGGCGGAGTTCCGACATGCGTTCGGGAGGCGCCCGATCTGTGGAGATCGCCGTCTGGCCGAGTGCTGTGGAGGATCGGCGCGTCAGTGTCGACCGGCGAAGGAAGGGTGAGTTTGGCCGAGCAGCCTGGAGAAGACCTTGCTGGAAGGACCTACGCCCGTGTGTATCGCGCGAGCGGCCGCGGAGACATGCACGCTCTACTACACACCGCTATTGAGCGAAGCGGAGGACGCGTCGTATGGGAGAGCGCCCACACACGGGCACCCTTCTACTTCGGAGTTCAGACTGATCGCGGGGAAAGCCTCGGATTGCTCATCTACCCAGTCAGACTGACCCGGATTGTCACAAAGGGCAGACCAAGCGACGAACACCACGCCCAAGTCAAGTTCGGGGCAGACAGCGACTGGAGAACGGAAGTCCACCCGATTGGTTTCGACGTCGCAGGCGTCGATACGACCTTGTTCCTCGGCATCAACGCCCAAGAAGAAAAGCTCGTTGGCTTGGACCCTGCGCTCTGGGACCCCATGCCGTTGGGCATCTCGTTCTACGCGTATGAGCGGGACTTCGACCAGATGGGTGCCGACGGCTGGCATACGTGGGAGGTGGATACGAGGGGCGGCTCACGCAATGCCGCCCGCACAGAAGAGGGATTCGAGTCCCGCGTTGCGTTCACACCGGACCGCCTTCTGGATTACGCGCGATTCGAGAAGCGCGCAACAGACCTAGCGTTGGACGCGGCCCTTCGCGTCAACCTCGCCCAGAGGTTCCGCAAGAGATCATCCGCGAGTGAGATGGCCCAAGGCATCCATCCACTTGAAGCGCAGTTCGGGTTGCCAGCGCCAAAGATCCTCGACCTCATCGCCGAGCGGCGAATGTTGAGCACCGCCGTCAAAGGAGGAGTGGCAGAGGCACACCTGCAAGAGTTGCTTGAGGCGGACCCTGGCGTCCATCGCGTGACGCGGCGCACGGATGACCGGGGCGCCGACTTTGATGTCACTCTGACCTCCGGTCAAGAGCTTGTTGTTGAGTGCAAGAATGTCAGCCCGACCGTGCTCGCAGACGGAACTATCCAGGTCGAGACCCAACGAACCCGCAACAGCAAGAACGATCCAACGGGCCGGCTCTACCGCTTCGACGCTTTCGACGTCGTGGCGGCATGCTTATTCTCCGTGACAGGCAACTGGGAGTTCCGGTTCGCGCCGACCACGAAACTGAGCGAACATGCGAACTTCCCTGGTTTCCTGGCGACGAAGCAGGCCGTCGACAAGCGGTGGAGCAACTCAATCTCGGAGCTCGGAGTAAGCGCTCCGCGGGGATGGACGGCGAACCAGCGCTCAGGCGGTGGCGTTCGCCCACCCATCGCACAGCCGTAGTTGCGTACCTCTTGTCCGCACGGCATGGATCCCCTGCGGGTGGCGCCCGTTGAGCGGACCGCCTCGTTCAAGCCGGATCGGATGTCACCCGCTTGGTCAGCACCCCACCCGCGGGTGCCGATCGGCTGACACGCCGACAGCGCGACCGGCACAGTGAAGCGTGGTGCGGGAGTTCCCAGGTCTTGTCGCGCGTTGCCCGAGCAGCCCGTGAGTTCACCGAAGCTGCACCACTACGTGCCGAGGTTCTACCTGAGGCGATTTGCCGATGCGGAAGGCAGGCTTTGGGTGTGGGACCGCGTCGTTGATCGGGTTTATGCGACGAGCCCGTCCACGATCGCCGCGGAGACCAAGTTCTACTTCCACGACGAATTTGCAGAGCAGGGACACGACCCGTTGACCATGGAGGCGCAGTTCGCATCTCTGGAAGGCGCCGTTTCCGGGCTCACGGGTGCGTGGCTTGATTGGATCCGCGCACACGAACCTGGCGACGCGCTCGACATTTCGACAGATGATCGCGACAGGGTCGGCCTCTTTGTCGCGCTGCAGTTTCTGCGCTCAGCGGACACGCGGGAAACCATCGCGAGGTTCGCCTCCCGCGACAGCGCGCCGGAACCTACAGTCGAGGAAGCGCGCAAGCTACACCTGCATGCGCTGTGGGACGAAGACCTCGTGGCCAGCATCGCCTCCCGGCTCATCGACTGCACCTGGGTCTTCGCAAAGAACGGCTCCTCCACGCCATTGGCGGCCTCGGACAACCCTGTCGCGTTTCGGACCGACGACAATCGAATGTGGTTGAAGGGAGCGATCCTCTCCGAAGGCACCTACCTCGTCTATCCGCTCGCTCCGGACGTCATCATGTATGGATACCCGACCGATGGAAGGTACGGAACCGCGTCGGTCGCACGGTTCAACAACCAGATCTCGGCCGTCGAGCTCACCGACGGCATGGTGCGCAGCGAGAACACCGCGCAGGTGTTCATGGCATCCCGCCACGTCGTCTCGGTGCGGCCGGACTTCGCTTGGGCCAAGGACTTTGCGCGAACGATCGGAACCGACTCTTACGCGCTTCCGCACAGCTGACGTCGGGCGCGCCACACCGTGCCCGATACCGGTGCCAGGCATCATGGGATCAACGCGAAGGAGGCTCTGTGGTTCTGTCAGAGAGCGCTCGTGTGCTGATCACAGTCAAGGCCTCCCCAGAGCCCTCGGAGAAATATGGCGACACCGTGTGCGTCGCCGGCGTGCGCCTGGACAGGGCCCGGCCTGAGTTCATCCGCCTTTACCCCGTGCCGTTCCGGTGGATGGCCACGGACCAGCAGTTTAAGAAGTACGACGTCATCGACGTCGATCTGATCCCGCCGATCAACGATCTGCGTCCGGAGAGCAACCGGCTCAACATCGACACCGTCCGCCGTGAAGGCAAACCGATCAAGGACATTCGCGCGCGAGGCGCGATCCTCGAGCCACTGATCGGGCCGACGATGTGCGAGCTGCGTGCAGGCGTCGTGCAGAACATGAACGCCACATCCCTGGGACTGGTCCGGGTCCGGACGCTGAAGGGAGTGATCGTGGAACCCGGCCAGCCGTGGACACCCTCCCAACAGGCCAAGATCGATCGGGCCCTTCAACAGGAAAGCCTGTTTGGTGACGCGACTCCTCCGGAACTGAAGGCGCCGCGGTTCATCGCCAAGTACCATTACTTCTGCGAGACCGCTGACTGCCCCGGGCACAAGCAACGAATCCTGGACTGGGAGCTCACCGCGTTTCAGTTGCGCCTGCGGAACATGAGCGACGAGGCCGCAGCAGAGAGCATCCGCCGCCGGTTCCATAACGAACTCTGCGCAGACGACAAGCGCACGCACTTCTTCGTCGGGAATATCGCGGATCCCACCAAGAGGCGCAACTTCTCGGTCCTCGGGGTCTACGCGCCGCCGAAGTTATCCGATTTCGCCGCCACCCTCGATCTCGGCATTTAGTAGGCGGCGGAAACATCCTTCGCGGCCGGCGTGCTCACCGCGGGCACTGACCATCGCGCCCTCACCCATCGGGCGATAGGGCAGACCCGGGCGGGTGAGGGCCGGACCGGTCCGCCCGGTCGCATATCCCGTTGCTGCGCAACATCCTGTATGTAACAGATATGATCCGTTACATGCAGGATGTCGGGGTCCTAACGTTGGAGGAGCTCAAGGCACTATCGACCAGCGTGAGCCGTGAGCTGCGCGCTCGTCGGCCCATGTCTCGCACCTGCCTATGGTGCGGCGCCGCCTTCTCCGGACGGCGCGACGCACAATTCTGCGGCACGCGATGCCGAGTCGCAGCCCACCGCAAGCGCACAACGAGAAGGAAGCCGAACGTGGACATCACCGGAATCGGATACGAAGGCCTGACCCAAGACGCGCTCATCTCCCGGCTCCGCCTCCGCGGCGTAGAGACCCTCGTCGACGTGCGATTGAACGCTATCTCTCGCAAGCCAGGATTCTCCAAGAAGGCCCTTACGACCGCGCTTGAGCAAGCCGGCATCCACTACCGCCACATGCCCTCACTTGGCAACCCGCGCGCCAATCGGGACGGATACGCCGAAACCACATCCCCATCCGCTCGCCAGGCACGCGACCAATACCGCACCACGCTCGCACACGACGCAGCGGCCGCCAGTCTGAGCGCATTGGTGGAGCTCGCCCGGACGCAAACGATCGCCGTGTTCTGCTTCGAAGAGGACGAACGCCACTGTCACCGAGAGCAAGTCCTCGACCATGTACGCGCCGCTCTGGAACCAGAGATGGTCCGCGGGTAGCACGGCCACGTCCGACGTGCGCTGCGACGGCCCTCCTGCGTTCGCGTCAGCCCGCGGGCTCTCGGGTTCATGACAGTCCCCGTCCAAGCGCACGGATGCGTCCCCGCACGAGCAGTGCGCATGGGGTGACTGAGTCGCGGTGCAGCATAGACATGCTGGCGCTGGCCCGCCAGGATCGACCCATGCCTGGACACAGTAGCAAGCACACCTACAGAGCCTTCTTCAACGCAGGCGAACTCATGGAGGGCAACGTCGCCTGCCCAACGTGCGGTGAGTCGACCTTGCATCCCACCGGCCACGTAGCGAGCCTGGAGCCGGTGAAGGAGTACTCGCCGAACGTCAGCCTCACTGCTTGGTGCGAGTGCGGCCAAACAGTGGTGATAGAGCTTGGCAACTACAAGGGACACTTCGCCATCGACGTTCGTGCCCTCGTTCGCGCGTAGTTCGCGGGCCGACGACAGTCGCGTCTGGACCCCCTGGGCGACGCTTGATGAAGGGCTCCGCTGCGCGTTGCCCCGGTCGTCCGCAGCTGGCAACTAGCGAGACTCGGGCACGGCGTGCGGCGGTTCGGTCGGGGATTGGCAATACTCTTCAGCCATGGGTGCAGTCAAAGACTTCTTGATTCCACACCTTGCGCCGCTCGCGACGCCGTACTTGTTCGTCGGAGCGGGACTCTCCCGTCGATACGCGGCGCTTCCCTCGTGGCCCGAGCTGCTGCGCTTGTTTGCGGACAAGACAGGCCAGCCCTACGAGTTCTATCTGTCGGCGGCGGACGGCGACCTGCCCTTGGCGGCAACCAAGATCGCCGAGGCGTTTCACGGTGTCTGGTTTAGCGCTCCGGAGTACGAGGACAGCCGCAGCAAGTGGCAGTCAACGGTGGTCGATCAGGCCGGACCTCTGAAGATCGAGATTGCGAAGCTCCTCGATGAGCGAGTGGCGGCGATGACGGTTCCGCAGACGCTTGAGGCCGAATGGGAGTTGCTAAGGGCCTCGACCGTAGACGGCATCGTGACTACCAACTACGATCGCGTCCTGTCTGAGGCCTTCCCTTCGTACCTCGAGTACGTCGGTCAAGAGGGCATGCTGTTCTCCGACACTCAGGGCATCGCTGAAACCTACGCCATCCATGGTTCGACGGGCGACCCGATGTCGCTAGTCCTGACACAGTCCGATTACGAGCGGTTCGACGCCCGGAACGCTTACCTTGCGGCGAAGCTGATCACGATCTTTGTGGAGCACCCGGTGGTGTTCCTCGGCTATAGCTTCAATGACGGCAATGTGCAACGGATGCTGACTGCCATTGTGCAGGGACTCCAGAACCACAGCATCGACAAGTTGCGTGACCGCCTCATCTTCGTCGAGTGGCGCGCCGACGGCGACGCTTCGGTGGAAGTGACCGACGTCAATATCAGCGGTCACCTGCTGCCGATCACGCGTATTAGGACGCCCGACTGGATGGAGGTTTTCGAGGCGCTGGGCTCGCGAAAGCACGCGCTCCCAGCTCGGACCTTGCGCATTCTGAAAGAGCAGGTCTATGAGATCGTCAAGTCAAACGATCCCAAGGATCGACTGTTCGCCTACGCCGACATCGACTCGGCCAAGGCGGAGGACATCTCGATCGTCTTCGGCGTTGGTGCGAAGATCGCGGCGACTGGAATCGTCGGCATGAGCCGAGGCGACATCATCGCTGACGTTCTCGAGAACCCTCCCGGTGGGCTTCCGGCCGACGACATCCTCCAGCTGCACATTTCAAAGATTCCCAGCAACTGGTGGTATCCGGTGTTCAAGTACCTGCGTGAAGCCGGGCATCTTGACTCCGACGGCAACATCCTCGATGAAGCGGTGCTGCCAGCTCATGTGGTCAAGCTCGCCCAACGGAACCGGACCGCAGTTGTCACGAAGGTCCGCTACCGCCGTCGCGGCACGATGGCCGCGCTGGAAGCCAAGCACGACTGGCGTTGGATGTTCTCGAACTTCCTGGAAGTGCCGTCCTACATCGAACTCGCGAGCGACCTGCGCGACTACTTAATCGACAACGCCGGAAAGCTGGAAACAGAGCCTCCCTACTGGCATACCAACTATTCCAAAGGTGTCGTCGCCTACGACTACATCCGCTACGGGCTTGAGTGGAACTAGCCCTCGGTTGAACCGCTCCGCGCCCAACGGCGCGGGCATCACATGCATACATCGAGCGCGGGGTACCGCGCCCTCGCATGCGGTCGGTTGGCGGTCCTACCGCGCGCACGAAGGATCGCTCCGAGCGGCAAACAATCGGCGGTGCCCCCTACGCGGGCGGGCTCTCCGCCGCGGTGTCTCGGCTACTCGGCGGAAGCACGTCGGCCAACCGCCATAGTTTCGCGTAAGCATTGCGTACAGCTTCCGATCCAGCGTGATCCGCGATCGGAGCGATGACACCAGGACGAGCGGTGATGCTGTTGAGACTCGAGCCCAGCAGATAGATGTCTCCCGTGTCGGGGATGTAGAAGCGGTCATGGAGATGCTCCGGAGCGAGCACGCGCAGTTCTAGTGTCATCTCGGCTTGGGCAAGAGTGCGAGAGAGTTGATTCAGTCGTAGCCCTGTTCGATCCACTCGGTTGGACGTCAGAACTCGGTCCACGCGTGTGAGTTCCGCCAGATCGAAAAGTTCCTCGAATCGAATGTACGGGTCGACGAGCAGACCGGCACCAGCACCTCCGAGCAGGTCGAACACGCGGAGGTATGCGAGGCGGTCGTCAGGATCAATTGTGACGGTGAGCGGCCCTTCCATACCGCTCTGCAGCTGCGGCCTCTGCGCGTGGCGGAGAACGGCCTTTCCAAGATTGGTCAGTCGTACGGAGCCGCCAACAAGCTGGATCCACTGTGCTCGCAACAGAAACGCGCTCGGACTCTCCCCTGGCTCGTAGTAGTACTCGTTGAGCATCTCGTCACGCATCGCCGCCAGGTACGAGGACCGCTGTCGTCCCGGGACTGGCGTGGGGTGGACCGCGAAGCCATCGAGCGCCTCGAGCGTTAGCGGCGTTCCCGTGCTCTCGATCGTGTCGACATAGATCAGCGCCATGTGCAGCTTGTCGTCGACCAATTCCACACACCGACCGTACAGCGTGGACGCGCTTCGCCCGCCATTGGTCGGCGCCGGGAGAACCGCTGCACAGGCCCGGCACGGCACCTGTCATCTTGGACAACGGCCAAGTCGATGTCGGAGGCCCCGGGATTCCGGCGAACGTCGACGGCTGGGTCGATCCCGACGAACCAGAGGCCAAGCCGAACTCGGAGACAGGTCTCACAGAGTGGCCGGCTGAGGTTCCGTTTGACGAGCTCACGGTCCCCGAGTACGACGACGTCCCCGTGGCCGAGTGCGCCGCTTCGCAGATCCCCGAGGCCCGCGCGATGGGCAACGACATCGTCGATTACCTGTTCACCTGGAGCACATCGAGGGCGACCTTCGACCAGTGGGCGGCGCCAATGGACCGTGAATGGAATCGCCTGTTCGGCTACTACGGCGGCGATGGGATGAACGGCAAGGGCGACACGGGCTTGGTCGAGGACCGGCTCAAGTCCATCGGCATCAGCGAGTCCACTTGGGCCGGGTGGGCGCAGAACGGCGTGCGCAGCGAGGTTCGCGTCAATCAGGTGGTGACGACCGCCCCGAACCATTCGCTGATGCAGCTCGACTACACGGTGACCATCACCCGCGCCGGTGACGGCATCAAGCCCGAGTCCGCAGTGCAGACAGTCACCGTCGTTCTCACCGCGCCGTGCACCCACGAGAACTGGCCGAGCGCGGCGTCCACATGGGACATGACCGGACTGCAGCTGTTCGACTTTCGCGGGTGGGCCTCGGAGTAGCCCGTGAAGTTCGTGCTCTGGGTGGCCAGTGTCCTGCTGGCAGTGCTCGTGGTCGCTATCGTCGGCCCGATCGCGGTGGTCGTGACGCTCCTCGCAAGCGATGCGCAGGCGGCATCGTGCGCACCACCGCGGGTCACCGACACTCCGGTCGCCCAGCTCGACGCGGAGCAGTCCCAGTATGCGGGAATCCTCATCGGAGCTGCGAAGGCACTCTTCCCGAACGAGACGACAGCGCAGCGAGCTGCACTGGTGGCAATCGCCACGGCGCTGCAGGAGTCCGGGCTGCGGAACATCGATCACGGCGACCGCGACTCGCTCGGCCTCTTCCAGCAGCGTCCTTCGATGGACTGGGGCACGCCGGAGCAGATCATGGATCCGGCATACTCAGCGGGCCGTTTCTACAAGGCACTGGCCCAGGTGACGGGATGGCATCATACGCGTATATTCGCGCGGGGCTCGGCTGCATCCCAGGCAACGCAGCCGCGATGCTTGCTCTCGGTGCCTACACGCTGACGGTTGTCGCGCTCGCGGTGTACGCGGGGCCGTTCGCCAGCAGCCTGGTGGCCACCTTCACTCCGTGGGCCGACTCGCCCTGGTGGTTGTGGTCACTTCTCAGCTGTGCCCTTCTGGCGCTACTCGGCTATCGGAACATCGACCTCAGCTCCACAGTGCTGGCCGTGCTGTTGATCATGGAAGTGCTCATTCTGATGGAAGTGCTCATTCTGGTGGCCCTGGGCGCTGTGATCTTCGCCACTGGCGGCAAGGAGGGCCTCGCGGTCGCTGCACTGAATCCTGTTGAAGCGTTCGGGCACGGCTCGCCCGCGAGTGGGATCGTGTGGGCCGTGTTGTGCTTCGTCGGGTTCGAGGCCACGGCGGTCTTCCGGGGCGAGGCACGTGACGCGGAGCGCACGATTCCGCGAGCAACATACGCCGCTGCGCTGATGATCGGTGCGCTCTATATGTTCGTCTCACTTGCCATCGTGACCGGTACAGGCACGGATGAGGTCTGGGAACTGGTGGCGGCGGATCCCGCGGCAGTGCTGTTCGCACTCGCAGATGCATACGTCGGACCGTGGTTCTCAGCTGTCATCAATGTTTTGCTTCTGGGGAGCATCTTCGCGTGCGCGCTCTCCTTCCACAACGTGGTCACCCGCTACCTGCTGACGATGGGCTCCTCGGGTCTGCTTCCCTCGTACATGGGACGGGTGCACGGGATTCACCGAGTGCCATCGAACGCCTCACTCGTTCTTTCGGCGCTCACGCTCCTCGCCATCGTCGTCGCAGCCGCCCTCAACCTCGATCCCGTCCTTCAGGTGTTCGGCCCTCTCGTGGGCATTCTCGGGTTTGCAGTGCTGACGATGATGGCGTTCGCATCGATCTCCGCAGTCATCTACTTTGCTCGATCCGGGCGGAACAGGCCCGGCATCTTCGTATGGCTGATCGCACCGGTCGTCGCGGCGCTCGGCCTCTTGTGGGTGCTCATGATGTCCCTGGCGAACATCGAGATCATCACGGGCTCGCAGATCGGGACTGTGCTCGTTGTGGTGCTCCTCATCGCGCTTCCGCTCACAGGGGTCGTCATCTCGCTCGTCCGCGCCGACCGCCCGGAGAGGAGCGATGAGCGCTCATGAGCGGAACCCCTCAACGCAGCCGCAACGAGTCGCGAGAGTCACTGGCGGCGCAAGCGGGATCAGTCGCCAGCTGCGGACGTCGATCTCGAGCGATCGCCGACTGACGCAGACGCCGACGAACTAACGCGACGATGTCGCGTCAGTTCGTCGGGCGAATGGGCGGGTCGCTCACGTCAAGACCTCACCCATCCTGATGAGCACGTGACCGGTGGAATCAAGGCACGTCGCGGTGCCGCCGACCGCCGGAACGAAGGGGTGTTTCACATCGGAACACCCCACCCATGCCGCATCGCCGCATCGTAGTGAGACACCCGCGAGACGCCAGAACGGCCCGCGGGACGTTGAGCATCATGACGAAGGAGTTCCCGATGTCCACTTCCAATTCCCCCGCCCAGGCCGCCGTCAAGGTCGTGGAGAGTCCGCTGCGCGACCTCTACCTCGACTGGTCGCGGATCATGGAGACCAGCGCGCTCGACATGCGCCTGTTCCGCAGCATCTTCGACGAGTGGCACCAGCCGACGATCGAGCCCGAGGATGTCACGTACAAGGAGGACCGCGTCGGCGGCGTTCCCGGCATCTGGGCGTTCCCCGCCGGAGCGGACCGATCGAAGGTCCTCCTCTACACGCACGGCGGCGGGTTCGCCGTCGGCTCGGCCTCGAGCCACCGAAAGTTGGCCGCGCACGTCGCGAAGGCGGCCGGGGTCACCACGTTCGTGCTCGACTACCGCCGGGCGCCCGAGCACCCGCACCCCGCCCAGATCGAAGACGGCGTCGCCGCGTTCCTGGGCCTGATCGAGCAGGGCATCCGCCCCGAGGACATCACCACGATCGGCGACTCGGCCGGCGGCAACCTCGCCATCGCCATCCCGCTCGCCCTCCGCGAGAAGGGCTTCCCGATGCCCGGTCACGTGATCGCGTTCTCGCCGTGGCTCGACATGGAGAACGCCGGCGAGACCCTCGTCACGAACGACGCCACCGACGCGCTGATCACCGTCCCCCTGCTCGAGGGCATGATCGCCGGCGTGCTGGGCGGCTCCACGAGTCCCACCGCGCCGCTCGCTAACCCGCTCTACGCGGACTTCGACGGGTTCCCGCCGCTCTACATCACGGCCGGCAGCGTCGAGTCGCTCGTCGACAATGCCACGCGACTGCACGCCATCGCACGCGAGGCCGGTGTGGACGTGACGCTCAACGTCGCGGAGGGCCAGCAGCACGTGTACCCGTTCCTCGCGGGCCGCGACGACGACGTCGACGCCGAGCTCGCCACGATCGGCCGCTGGCTGCGCGGCTGACGCCACCCCACCACTGGATCACAACGAAGGAGTTGTCACCATGTCCACAACCCACCCCACCGACTACGACGCGGTCGTCGTCGGCGCCGGCTTCGGCGGTATCTACCAACTGCACAAACTCCGCGACGAACTCGGCCTCCGGGTCCGCGGCTTCGAGAAGGGATCCGGGATCGGCGGAACCTGGTTCTGGAACCGCTACCCGGGCGCGATGAGCGACACGGAGAGCCCCTACTACCGGTACTCGTTCGACGACGAGTTCCTCCAGGAGTGGGAGTGGAGCCGTAAGTACATCGACCAGCCCGACATCCTGCGCTATCTCGAGGCGGTCGTCGACCGCTACGACCTTCGCAAGGACTTCCAGCTGAACACCGAGGTCAACTCACTGGCGTTCGACGAGGCGACGGAAACCTGGACCGTGAGCCTGTCCACCGGGGAGTCGGTCACCGCTCGGTACGTGGTGACGGCGCTTGGGCTGCTCGCTGCGACGAACATGCCCGACATCCCGGGCATCGACACTTTCGAGGGGCGACTCGTGCACACCGCCGAGTGGCCCGACGACCTGTCGATCGAGGGTAAGCGCGTCGGCGTGATCGGCACCGGTTCCACGGGCACGCAGTTCATCGTGGCCGCCGCGAAGCAGGCGTCGCACCTCACGGTCTTCCAGCGGTCCGCGCAGTACAGCGTGCCGTCGGGCAATGGCCCGGTGGAGCCCGGCGAGGTCGACGAGGTCAAGTCCCGGTTCCCGGAGATCTGGGAGCAAGTACGCAACTCCGGCGTCGCCTTCGGTTTCCAGGAGTCGACGGTCGCCGCCACGGAGGTCGACGAGGCCGAGCGCGAGCGCGTGTTCCAGGCTGCCTGGGACCGCGGCAACGGCTTCTACTTCATGTTCGGCACGTTCAACGACATCGCCGTCAGCGCGGAGGCCAACGAGGCTGCTGCTGCGTTCATCCGGCGGAAGATCGGCGAGATCGTGAAGGACCCGGAGACGGCGCGCCTGCTCACGCCGACCCTGCCGTACGCGAAGCGCCCGCTGTGCAACCACAACTACTACCACGTCTACAACCAAGACAACGTGGAGCTCGTCTCCATCAAGGAGAACCCGATCGTCGAGATCACGCCGAATGGCGTCCTGACCGCCGACGGCGTCGAGCACGAGCTCGACGTGCTGGTGTTCGCTACCGGGTTCGACGCGGTCGATGGCAACTACCGGCGCATCGACATCCGCGGCCGCGGCGGCGTGAGCGTCGACGAGCACTGGAAGGAGGCGCCGACGAGCTACCTCGGCCTCGCCACCGCCGGCTTCCCGAACATGTTCATGGTGCTCGGCCCGAACGGACCGTTCACCAACTTGGTGCCCAGCATCGAGGCCCAGGTTGAGTTCATCACGAAGCTCATCACGAAGGCGGAGCAGACCGGCCGGGTGCTCGAGGTCACGCAGGAGACCGAGGACGCGTGGACGGAGACGTGCAAGACGATCGCCGACTTCACGCTCTTCCCGAAGACCGATTCGTGGATCTTCGGGGCGAACATCCCGGGCAAGAAGCACTCGGTGCTCTTCTATCTGGGTGGACTCGCCGCCTACCGAGGGGTGCTCGCCGAGGTCGAGGCGAACGGCTTCGACGCGTTCAACGCCGGCGAGTTCGTCGAAGCGGCCTGACCCGCTCGGGCCATCTCGCCCGACCCTATCGGGCCATATCCAAGAGTGGCGCCCCGACCGATACCTCCACGGCATCGGTCGGGGCGCCACTCGGTATTTGTGCCGCCTCAATAATGAGCGATGCTTGACATGTCGTCGAATCTTGCGAAGGTGCGAGGTCCCCATGTCCAGCCACGACTACTCCGCCAGGCAGCTGCGGGCCGCGCGGCAGCAGCTCATCGAGGCCGGAGTCGGCGAGCGAGCGCCCGCTCCGCGCACCCTCGGCGTGCCCGACGCGATCGAGCGCAGCTGGCGCCGGTCGGTCGTCCAGCACTCGCCGTACGCCTCCGTCACGCCCGAGTTCCGTCCGTTGTCCGGAGCGGGATCCACGGACTCTCTGTCGTTCGCGGCCACCGACGTGCTCGCGCACTGGGCCGATTCGCTCGCCGACATGCGGGTCGGCCTGTTCGTCAGCGATCGCACCGGTCGCATCATCGCTCGGCGCACCGGTGAACGCGATCATGAGCGCCGCCTCGATCGAGCATTCGCCGCCGAGGGCTTCGACTTCTCCGAGACCTCCCTGGGCACGAACGGACTCGGCACCCCGATGGAGGAACGCTGCGCGGTGTTTGTTCGTGGGGCCGAGCACTTCAACGACGCCCTCCACACGCTGGCCTGCGCGGGTGCGCCCGTCCGCGAACCCGCATCGGGCCGCGTGATCGGCTCTGTCGCCCTGGCCGCCCCCGTCGACTCATCCGATCCCACGATGCTCGCGATCGCTCGGCAGGCGGCACGCCAGGTCGAGGAGCGGATGGCCGAAGCGGCGGCACCCGATGAGCTCAGGTCTCTCATCGCCCGCTTCATCGACGGTTCCGCGCACCGTCCGGTGTTCGCGCTCAGCCGGGCGGGTGTGCTCAGCACCACGGTCGCGGTGCCGTGGCTGTCGGCGGGCTCGCACGTGCTGCTGTGGGACGACTTGCAGTCGGGCGAGTGGGCGCACGCCACGCGCACGGTCTCGTTCGCCGGGCTGCCCGGCACCGCACGCCGCGTGCCCACTCGCGACGGCGGGGCCGTGTACATCGTTGAGTTGGAGCCCGATGCCGGCGCCGAGTCATCCGTTGATGTGCAGGCGACCGGGAAGGACCCGCTCGAGCGCCTCGACGAGCTGTCGGCCGAAGCAGGCGGAGTTTGGATCTCCGGTCCCGCGGGGAGCGGCAAGGCGCACCTCGCGTCGTCGTGGCTCCAACGCCGCGATGGTCGGGTACCCGTCGTGGTCGAGGCGATGCAGCTCCGATTCGCCGGCACGAGCGAGCGACTCGCAGCCGAGTTGCGCGCCGGTCGGTCGATACTCGTTCGCCACGTCGAAGCACTCGAGGGCAGCGACGTCGGCCGGCTGCGTGCCCTGATGGGGGCGACGGATGCCACGGGGCGCGCGAGGCTGGCGGCGACCTTCGTCCATTCCGAACTCGACCCGGTGCTCTGTCGGGTCGTCCACCGAACGGCGCCCGAGCTGCGGCTCCCGGCCCTGCGCGACCAGCCCAAGCGGATCGTCGAGATCGCGCAAGAGATCGCCGGGCGACACCGCGCCACCCTCGGATCCGCGACGCTGCAGGCGCTGACGCGAGGGGAGTGGTTGGGGGATGTCGCGGAGTTGGTCGACCTCGTCGAGTGCCTGTCGCGGGTGATGCAGGGGCGCACGATCGGGCCCGAGCTGCTTCCGGTCGAGCTGCGCACGCGCGCTCGGAACCTCTACGGCATCGCGGCGTCGGAGTACCGCGCTATCGAGGACGCGCTGCGCGAGTCCGGCGGCAACCGCTCTCGCGCCGCGGAGGCGCTCGGCATCGGACGCACGACGCTCTATCGCAAGCTGCGCGCGTACGGGCTCGACGGGAGCCCGGCGCTCACATAGAGGTGAGCCCGCCGCTTCCCCTGAGGGAGCGACGGGCTCAGGGGCTCACGTCGACAGCGTCACACCGCGGGCGAGCGGATGAGTTTCTTGTTGGCGAACTCGTCGATGCCGTACTTGGCCAGTTCGCGTCCGACGCCGGATCGCTTCACCCCGCCGAACGGCAGGTCGGGTGCGCTCTTGCTCGTGCTGTTGATCCAGACCATGCCCACCTCGAGCTTCTTGGCGAGATCCTCGGCGACAGCGCGGTCCTGCGTGAAGACGCTCGACGCGAGGCCGAAGGAGGACTCGTTCGACAAGGAGACCGCGGCCTGCGGTGAGGGCACGCGGTAGACGACGGCGACGGGCCCGAACAGTTCCTCGTGATAGGCCCGCATGTCCTGCGTCACGCCGGTGAGCACGTTCGGCGGGTAGTAGGCGCCATCCCTGGCTGCCCCGGGAGCGCTGTGCAGGGTCGCACCCTTCGCCACCGCGTCCTGCACCAGCACGTCGAGCTCGTCGCCGGCTCCTGCGGACGAGAGCGGCCCGAGGAAGGTGTCGGGGTCGGTCGGGTCGCCGGGCTTCACGCGGGTGATCGCGTCGATGAACTTCTCGGTGAACTCGTCGTAGACCGCGTCGACGACGATGAACCGCTTGGATGCCGTGCACGCCTGGCCGCCGTTGGCGACCCGCCCGCGAACTCCTGCCGCGACGGCGGCGTCGATGTCGGCGTCCTCGAGCACGATGAAGGGGTCGGAGCCGCCAAGCTCGAGCACGCACCGCTTCATGTGCCGGCCAGCGACCTCGCCCACAGCCGAACCGGCCATCTCCGAACCAGTGAGCGAGACGCCCTGGATTCGCGGGTCGGCGATCAGGTCGGCCACCTGGCGGCTGTCGATGAAGGCGTTGAGGTACACGCCCGTGGGAACGCCCGCGTCACGCAACACCGTCTCGATGGCGAGCGCCGACTGGGGGCAGTTCCTCGCGTGCTTGAGGATGATGGTGTTGCCGAGCGCGAGGTTGGGGGCGACGAACCTCGCGACCTGGTAGTAGGGGTAGTTCCACGGCATGATGCCGAGCAGCGGCCCGATCGCCTCGGTGCGAACGACCGCCGACCCGCCGCCCGCGATGGCGAGCGTCTCGTCGGCCATGAACTTCTCGGCATGATCGGCGTAGTACCGGTAGATGGAGGCGACGAGTTCCACCTCGCCGCGGGCCTGCGTAATGGGCTTGCCCACTTCGAGCGTGAGCAGCCCCGCGAGTTCGTCGATGCGCTCGAGGTGCAGGTCGGCGATGCGAGCGAGCATCGCGGTGCGCTCGGCGAGCGGGGTATCCCGGAATGACCGGTACGCAGCGAACGAGCGGTCGACAAGATCGAGTGCCGCAGTGTCGTCGATGACGGGGAACTCGGCGAGGACCTCGCCGGTCGCCGGGTTGATCGTGGTGTAGGCGGCCATCGCCCTCTCCTTGTTTCGCGTGAGTCTCGGTGCGCCGGACTGCGGGGCCGAATCGGGGGTGACCGAATGGACCGGCGGTACTCTCCAGCCTCACTGCTCCGCGCGCGGGCGTCCAATACTGATGCCGCCGACTATCAATACTGTGGACGCATCGAACGCGGGTGAATCGGGTATTGGACGGGTATCGATGCGCGATGAGAGCCTGAGGGGCATGACTACCCTCAGAATCCGGGAACAGGCTGACCGGTTCCATGTCGAGCTTCATCGGCCCGAGATCCGCAACGCGATCGACGACGAGATGGTCGCCGACCTGCACGCCGTCTGCGACGCGCTCGAACGCGAGCCGCGCATCCTCATCCTCACCGGCGCGAGCTCCCCGGAGCGTGGAGTCTTCGCCGGCGGCGCCGACATCCGCCAACTGCTCGATCGCCGCCGAGACCAGGCACTGGCCGGCATCAACTCAGGCCTGTTCGACCGCATCGCCAAGCTACCGATGCCCGTGATCGCCGCCGTCGACGGCTACGCCATCGGAGGCGGCGCCGAACTCGCGTACGCGGCCGACCTTCGCATCGCCTCAACGCGGGCGGTGTTCGGCAACCCCGAATCGGCGCTCGGCATCATGGCGGCCGCGGGAGCCACCTGGCGGCTGCTCGAGCTGGTGGGCGAGCCGCTGGCCAAGGAGATTCTCTTCACCGGACGCCGACTCACGGCCGAGGAGGCGCTGCAGGCCGGACTCGTGGCATCCGTGCACGAGCCCGACGAGCTCGCCGCAGCGGCCGATGCCGTGGCCGATCGCATCGCCGAACAGGATCCGCTTGCCGTGCGACTCACCAAGCGCGTGCTGGCCGCACCGCGCTCGGCGCACCCGTTCGTCGACGACCTCGCGCAGGCGGTCCTCTTCGAATCCGAGTCGAAGGCGCAACGGATGTCCCGCTTCCTCTCTCGCACCAAGGATTCCGCATGACCACCCTGCCCGACGTGATCGGCGTGATCGGCGGCGGCCGCATGGGCGCTGGCATCGCCCACGTGTTCGCCCGTGCCGGAGCATCCGCCCTCGTCATCGAACGCGACGACCAGGCCGCCGGCCAGGCACGCGCTCGCCTCGAGGACGGCGTGGCGAAGGCCGCCGAGCGCGACGCTTCCATGGACGCCGACGCCCTGCTCGGGCGGCTCGCCGTGAGCACCGAGTACGACACGCTCGCAGCGGCGGGACTCGTGGTCGAGGCGGTGCCGGAGTCGTTCGACCTGAAGGTCGATGCGCTGACGCGTGCCGAGCGGGTCCTGGGCGATGGCGCGTGGCTCGCCACGAACACGTCGTCGCTGTCGGTGGCCGACCTCGCCGAGCACCTCCAGCGGCCGGAGCGCTTCTGCGGCCTGCATTTCTTCAATCCGGTGCCGCCCTCGGCCCTCGTCGAGGTGGTGCTGACCGCGCGCACCGCGCCCGAACTGCGCGATCGGGCCGTTGAGTGGGTGACGGCACTCGAGAAGTCCGCGATCGTCGTCAACGACGCTCCGGGATTCGCCAGCTCGCGACTCGGGCTCGCTATCGCTCTGGAGGCGATGCGGATGGTCGAGGAGGGCGTCGCCAGCCCGCACGACATCGACGCCGCCATGGTGCTCGGCTATCGGCACGCGACCGGCCCGCTGCGCACCTCGGATCTCGTCGGACTCGACGTGCGCCTCGGCATCGCCGAGTACCTGCACGAAACCCTCGGCGAGCGCTTCGCTCCCCCCCAGATCCTGCGCGACAAGGTCGCGGCGGGCGAGCTCGGGCGCAAGACGGGACGCGGGTTCTTCGAGTACCCCCCCGGGCGGTAGCCGGCCGCACAGCAGCGGGGCCCGTCTTCGTTCGCCGGCACGCTCAGGAGGCGCTGAGCACGATCCTTCCCGGCACCCCGCCGGCGGCGAGGCGGTCGAGCGACTGCTGCACCGCCTCGGCGGAGAGTTCGGCGCCGATGGTCGGAATCTGGGGAAGCGCACCGCGCTTGGCGAGTGCCACGAGTTCGACGAGTTCGTCGAGCGATCCGACGAAGCTGCCGCGGATCGTGATGATCTTCAGCGTCAGCAGCGCCGTGGGTATTGTGAACTCGCCGCCGAACAGACCGACCTGGATCATCGTCCCGCCCTTGCGGAGGGCGCCGAACGCGGCCGGTGCGGTCGCGCCGTTGTTCACGAAGTCGATCACGGCGGCGACCGGGCCACCGGTGGCCTCGGTGATCGCGCCGGCGAGGTCCTCGCTCGCGGCCGACACCGTGGCGGTCGCGCCCATCTCGCGGGCGAGCTCGAGATTGCGCTCCTGCAGGTCGACCGCGACGATCGCCGGGTGCCCGAGGGCCGCGAGCGTGGCGATGGCCATCAGGCCGACCCCGCCGGCGCCGATCACCACGACCGGCAGCGACGGGTCGGCGGGCATCGCCTTGCGCGCCGCGCTGTATGCGGTGAGGCCCGAGCAGGCGAGCGTCGCGGCCCAGCGCTCGTCGAGTCCGGTGACATCGACCAGGTAACGCGAATGCGGCACGTGGATGTGGTCGGCGTAGCCGCCGTGCCTGGCGACGCCGAGGTTCTTCGGCGTGGGGCAGAGGTTCTCCTGCCCGCTGCGGCAGGCGTCGCACGTGCCGCAGCCGATCCAGGGGTAGATCAGCCGGTGCTGCCCGACGGAGGCGCCGGCCGCCTCGGGCCCGACGGCCTCGACGACGCCGACGACCTCGTGGCCGAGCACGATCGGGTAGGTCACGCCCCGATCGACGAGATTCATGCGGCCCCGGCTGCCGAGGTCGTAGTACCCCTCACGCAGGTGCGTGTCGGTGTGGCAGACGCCCGAATGCAGCACGCGGAGCAGTACTTCGGTGCCCTGTGGCTGCGGGGTCGGAAGCTCGATGTCCGTGACGGAGTGGTCGTCTTCGAAGATCGCGAACGCGTGCATGCTGGTCCTCGTCATTGATGGGTGCCTGATCCGTCCAGACTCGCATCGCGCGCTGATTCTCTCCAATACCGAATCGAGGGCCGATTGATACCGGATGCCGCTACACGGCCCCCGGGGTGGGCAGCACGGTCTCCGACAGCCGAAGTACCGCGTGCAAGGCGCGGTCGTCGCTGTCCGCGCGCCAGGCCATACGCAGCTCCACGGGGGGCACCGGGTCGGACAAGGTAAGGAATCGCAGGCCGGGGTCCGCGATGCTGTCGACGACGGACGACAGCGTGAGCGAGCATCCTACCTCGGCCGACACGAGCGACATCACGGTCCAGGAGTCGGAGGCGTCCTGCACGACATCGACGCTGAAGCCCGCGCTGCGGGTCATCTGCCGGAGCCGCTCGATGAGCACGCTGCCCGACTCCGGCGGCAGGGAGACGAACGGCTCGCCTTCGAACTCGCTCATCGAGACGCGCTTCCGTCGTGCGAGCCGATGCGTCACGGGCACCGCGATCACGAGTTGCTCGATGGCGATCACGCGAGTGCGCACCGCGGTCGGCACGTGGTCCCATCGCCCGAGCGCGATGTCGATATCGCCGCGAGTGAGCAACTGCATGGCCGGCTGCGCGAAGTGGCCGCTCAGGAGTTCGAGCGTGATGCCCGGATGGTCCTGCTTGACCGCCCGCGCCAGCTTGCCGACCATGACGTTCGACGACGCGCCGGCGTACGCCAGGCGCACGCGGCCGATCTCGCCGACTCCGGCCGCCCTTGCCACGGTTCTGACCCGTTCCAGCGCATCGATGACTTCACGGGCGGGCGCGACGATCGCCTCTCCGACCGAGGTCAGCGTGACACGGCGGGTGCTGCGCTCGAACAACCGCGCGCCGAGTTCGCGTTCGAGCTGCTGGATGCTGCGGCTGACGGGCGGTTGCGCCATGTGCAGCCGTTCTGCCGCGCGCCCGAAGTGGAGTTCGTCGGCGACGGCCAGGAATGCGCGCACCTGCTGGAGGTCCATCCGTCGATTATTGCAGTGCGAGCACTGATCGACACAAGATTGAGACCAGGATGCCGCGAGCCGGGACCCGCGCGGTCGTGCCGCACGGATCCCGGCTCCGGGCTCACTGCGAGGTGTAGCCGCCGTCGACCACGTACTCGGCGCCCGTGACGAACGACGCCTCGTCGGAGGCGAGGAACAGCACCACGTTCGAAACCTCCTCGGGACGCCCGGGGCGGTCGAGGATGGTCGTCGAGAGCACGGCCTTCGTCGAGTCATCAGTCGCGAGGAGACCCGTCGTCATCGGCGTGGCGATCACGCCCGGGTGCACGGAGTTAACCCGGATCTTGTACTTCGCCAGGTCGACTGCGCTTGCCTTGGTCAGCAGGCGCACGGCGCCCTTCGAGGCCTCGTAGGCTGCCGCGCTCGGCGCACCGATGATCCCGTAGATCGACGAGATGTTCACGATCGAGCCGCCGCCCGCGCGCGTCAGGGCCGGCACGGCCGCCTTCGACCCGAGGAAGACCGACTTCACGTTGACCTGGAAGATGTGGTCCCACTCCTCGTGGGTCGTCTCGTCGAGCGGCTTGAGGATCAACACACCCGCGTTGTTCACGAGGATGTCGAGCCGGCCGTGCTCCTGCTCGGCGTGGTCGACGACCTCCGCCCACCGGTCGGGGTCCGTGACATCCTGCTCGAGCGCCACGGCGGTGCCGCCCGCGGCATTGACTTCGGCAACGACCTCCTCGAGCGCGGGAAGGTCGACGTCGGTGGCCACCACCTTCGCACCCTCGGCCGCCAGCCGCAGCGTGTGCGCCCGGCCCATGCCCTTGGCCGCACCGGTGACGATGGCCACCTTTCCGGCGAGTCGATCTCCCATGTTCTCTCCCTCAGCTTCATTGCGTATACGGAAGCGAGACTGCCCCGCTCGGGGTCGTCGCCTCGCCGAGCACCAGCCTCGGGCCACTCGCCGGACCGCGGGTGTGCCGAAACGGAACACTGACGGACGCCCTGACCGGCCGCCTCGGTATCAATCGAGACCTCGTTAGGTATTGGACCTGCATGAAACGGCCTGTCACGCTGAGAGAACCGATCACGAAGGTTCTCCAATGACGACGCCATCTCCACTCGACCTCGACCCATTCGCCCGAAGCGGCGCCGGCCCGTTCGCCGGCGTGCTCGTCGCCGACTTCGGGCGGGTCCTCGCCGGTCCGTACTGCACGATGCTGCTCGCCGACCTCGGCGCCACCGTCATCAAGGTGGAGAGCCCGATCGGAGATGAGACCCGCACTTGGACTCCACCGCAGTACCAGGATGAGGCGACGTACTTCCTGTCGGTCAACCGGAACAAGCAATCGGTAGTGCTCGACTTCCAGAACCCCGACGACCTGCGGCTCGCGCAGCGGCTCGCCGCGCGCGCCGACGTGGTCACCGAGAACTTCAAGCCAGGGGGCCTGCGCCGATTCGGGCTCGACTACGAGTCCGTGGCGCGGACGAACCCCGAGGTGATCTACGCCTCGATCACCGGATTCGGCACCGAGGGCGGCGCCGACCTCCCGGGCTACGACCTGCTCGTCCAAGGACTCTCCGGCCTGATGAGCATCACCGGCGCCCCCGCGACCGACGGATTCCGCGCCGGCGTCGCCGTGTTCGACGTCATCACCGGATTGCACACCACCATCGCCATCGCGTCCGCGTTGTTCCATCGGCAGCGCACCGGCGCGGGCCAGCACGTGGAACTGAATCTCATGTCTTCGGCGCTCTCGGGCATGGTGAACCAGACGGGCGGCTACCTCCTCAGCGGTCGCGCGCCGACCCGGATGGGCAATGACCACCCGAGCATCTACCCGTACGCCCCATTCCCGACCGCCGATGGCGATCTCGTGCTCGCGATCGGCAATGATGCACAGTTCCGCAAGCTCTGCGACGTACTCGGCCTGCCCGAGTTGGCCGACGACGTGCGGTTCGCGACGAACGCCGACCGCAGTGCCTGCCGTGACGAGCTGCGACCCATCCTCACCGAGCGGCTCGCAGCTCGGAGCGCGCAGGACTGGTTCGACCTGCTCACCGCGGCCCGCATTCCATGCGCGCCCATTCTCGACGTCGGAGGCGGCATCGACTTCGCCCGTCGCATCGGGCTCGACCCAGTGGTCATCGCCGGCGAGGGAGAACGCGCGATGCCGACCATCCGCAACCCCATCCGGTTCTCGCGCACGCCCCCGACCTACCGCAATGCGGCTCCCCGGCTCGACCAGGACGGCGCCGCCATCCGCCGCTGGCTGATGGACGACGACGTCCGGCCCGACCCCGAGACGAACGAGACGGAGCAGCCGGTCCATCCGATGCCGGCATCCATAATGAGAGGCGAATGACCATGAGCATCACGATCGACGACACCGCGGTGCGCGCGGTGAACTCCGACTTCTACTCCGTCGACGACTTCCTCAACGACGACGACCGCGCCCTGGTGACTCGCCTGCGCGGCTTCGTCGACCGCGAGGTGCTCCCGATCATCAACGAGTACTGGGAGTCTGCGGACTTCCCGTACCAGATCCTTCCCGCGCTGGGCGAACTCGGCATCGTCGGCACGGCGATCGAGGGCTACGGATGCCCCGGCCTGACGCGTCTGCAGGCCGGCCTCGTCGCGATGGAGCTCTCGCGCGGCGACGGCAGCATCAACACGATCAACGCCGTGCACTCAGGCCTCGCCATGGGCAGCATCTCCCTCCTCGGCGACGAAGAGCAGAAGCAGCGCTGGCTCCCCGACATGGCAGCCCTCCGCAAGCTCGGGGCGTTCGCGCTCACCGAGCCCGACCACGGGTCGGACTCGGTCGCCCTCGAGACATCCGCCCGACTCGACGGCGATCACTACGTCATCGACGGCGCGAAGCGCTGGATCGGGCTCGGCCATGTCGCAGACCTGGTGATCATCTGGGCTCGCGACACCGCTGACGACAAGGTGAAGGCGTTCGTGCTCGAGAAGAATGCCGACGGCAGCTACCCCGATGGATACCGCGCCGAGGCGATCACGGGCAAGATCGCGAAGCGAGCCATCCAGCAGGCGCACATCGAGATCTCGGGTCTCCAGATTCCGGCCGAGAACAAGCTCGCACTGTCGAGCTCGTTCCGTGACGTGTCCGCGATCCTCAACCGCACCCGCAGCACCGTCGCGTGGGAGGCGCTCGGCCACGCCGTCGCCGCCTACGAGGCAGCGGCCCGATACGTGCACGAGCGGGTGCAGTTCGGACGTCCGATCGCGAGTTACCAGCTCGTGCAGAACAAGCTGGCGAACATGCTCGCCGACCTCACCGCGATGCAGCTGATCTGCTTCCGCACGGCCACGCTGCAGGACGAGGGTCGGCTCACCAACGAGCAGGCGTCGCTCGCCAAGATGTTCACCGGCCAGCGTTCGCGCGCGCTCTGCCGCGACGCTCGCGACCTGCTCGGCGGTAACGGGCTCCTGCTCGAGAACCACGTCGCACGCCACCTCACCGATATGGAGGTCGTGCACACCTACGAGGGCACCGACTTCATTCAGTCGCTCATCATCGGCCGCGAGATCACCGGCATCGCGGCGTTCGCCTAACCCCTCCTCGGCACGCACTGCCCCTCCCCGGCCGACCCTGCCACGAAACGGACCCCTTCATGGACGCCTACCTATACGACACCATCCGCACGCCCTTCGGCCGTTTCGCGGGCGGCCTCGCCGAGGTGCGGCCCGACGACCTCGCCGCGCACGTCGTCAGGCATGCCGTCCGACGCGCGCCTGTGCTCGACCCTTCTCGGATCAATGAGGTCGTCTTCGGCAATGCCAACGGCGCCGGCGAGGAGAACCGGAACGTGGCGCGCATGGCCTCGCTGCTGGCCGGGTTGCCCACCTCGGTGCCTGGCACCACGGTCAACCGACTTTGCGGCTCCTCCCTCGATGCGGCCATGATCGCCTCGCGTCAGGTCGAGACGGGCGACGCCGACTTGGTGCTCGTGGGCGGCGTGGAGTCGATGAGCCGCGCGCCGTGGGTGGTGACCAAACCGTCGCGCGCGTTCCCCGCGGGCGATGCGGCGATGGCCTCGACGACGCTCGGCTGGCGCCTGGTCAACCCGAAGATGCCGAGCGAGTGGTCGGTGTCGCTGGGCGAAGCGACCGAGCAGCTGCGCGAACTGCACGGCATCGACCGGGTACGGCAGGACGAGTTCGCCGCGCGGTCACACTTTGCGGCGCACGAGGCGTGGGAGGCCGGGCGCTACGACGATCACGTCATCCCGGTCGACGGTACATCGCTCACCCGCGATGAGGCCGTTCGGGTGAACACGACGGCCGAAATACTCGCGGGACTGCGAACGTCGTTCCGTCCCGCCGACGGCACCCCGTCGGGCGGCACGATCACCGCCGGGAATGCCTCACCGCTAACCGACGGCGCCTCGGCGGCGTGGATCGGGAGCGACCGCGCCCGCGACATCCTCGGCCTCGACCCGGTCGCTCGTGTCGCCGGACGCGGCACCGCGGCCAACGAGCCGCAGTTCTTCGGATTCGCCCCGG
Organism: Microbacterium sp. F2; assembly: GCF_052274505.1. Taxonomy (NCBI): domain Bacteria; kingdom Bacillati; phylum Actinomycetota; class Actinomycetes; order Micrococcales; family Microbacteriaceae; genus Microbacterium; species Microbacterium sp. F2. Next base: position 417,278 of record NZ_JBNVBV010000002.1, on the reverse strand, counting down.
TCGAGGCCGCGAACCGTGCGCTCATACGGGCCGGTATCGGGTGGGGCGACGTCGGGGCCGTCGAGCTCAACGAGGCGTTCGCGGCGCAATCCCTGGCCTGCATCGACGCATGGGACGTCGACCCCGAAATCGTGAACGCTTGGGGTGGCGCGATCGCGCTCGGGCATCCGCTCGGCGCCTCGGGCACACGAATCCTGGGCACGCTGGCACGTCGACTGCAGGCGTCGAACGCCCGGTGGGGTGTCGCGGCGATCTGCATCGGCGTCGGGCAGGGCTTGGCCGTTGTGCTGGAGAACGCGCAGACCACAAAGTAGATCCGCAGAGAGTCCCTGAGCGCAGCCGCTCACGATTAACTCACGGTTTTGGCGAGCTCACGGGAGTTCATTGCGGTTCACGTTCCGCGTGATTCCGCGACTCATGAACGCGAGTGAAGCACCGTGATACGGCACTTAGGAACAGCCGATCTGATGCCTTGAACTCGTCCTCTGCCACGCGTTCAGCCCTTCGGCGGATACGGGTCGCTCTTGCCGACGGTGTCGGTGTTCCTGATCTGGTTGTTGTCCTTGCGATGGTCGCGGACCTCGCCGCCTCCACTTCGCGTCGCAAACCCGACCGCGGCGTCGTGCGCCTGCGCCTGGGTGTCGAAGCGACCAGCCGCTCGGTCGGCGCCCGCCCGCTTAGCGGACCAGTCGCCCTTGTCTTTGTCGTACTGTACGTCGTAGTCAGCCATCGGCGTCCCCTCATCTGAAGAATGGCGAGTTGGAACACCAAGCATATGGACGGCCTCCGACACCAGTGCCGCGGTGACCGGCACGAGAGAGCGGACCGCCACTGGCACAGAACCGCGACCTAGGCATACAGCGGCTCAGACGGTGGCTGAGCGACGCCTGGGGCGAGTAGCTCGTGTAGGCCGTCCACTCGGGCGGGTCGACGTGGGGGCCACCGAGGACCCGCAGGAAGCGTCTGACTCACGATCCCCGCCCGAGAACCCGGTTCATGAAGATGCCCGATAGGCGCATCTTCATGGAGCCACTCCCTCCCGCAGACTCGCCAACGTCCGGGACAGCCACGGGCCGCTCTGAAAAGGAAATCATCCAATGCACGCAGGCACTTTCTGTGTAAGTGCTCGTGAGTTAGACATTAGGGGTTACGGTTGGGGTATGCGTGGGGGTTTGGAGCGGTGGAAGCGGGGTGTCGAGTCGCAGGGGGTGCGGCAGGCGATGGCCTACGCGTTCCAGGGGACGTGTGACTCACACCTCCGACTCGTAGCTGGCGTTCAAGCGCTCGCGGCTTACGGGTCAGGGGATGCGCCGACGGTGACGCGTTTCGTCGTTGAGGACGGCGCGGTGACGGTCGATGAGTTGGATGGAACGCAGTTGCAGCGGTGGGTGGATGGTCGGGATCCGTCGAGTGGGGAGATGCGCGGTCGGGAGTTGTTGTCGCCGGATGCGGATCTAATTCTTGATGGGACGATCAATGCACCGAAGTCGTTCAGCGTTGCGGCTCTGCTGGATGCGGACCTGGCGGCGGAGTTTGAGGAGCTGCAGGATCGTCTCCGTACTCGGATCATCCAGACGTGGCAGCGGGAGCTGAACGCGCGCCGTGGGGCGGGAGGCCGAGTCCGGGAGGGTCTGTGCCGGGTCGAGGTCGTGGAGTTACGGCACCGCAGGTCTCGGGCACTTGACCCTCACATCCACCGGCACCTGTGGTTGAACGTCAAGGTGCAGGGCAGAGACGGGAAATGGTCGAACGTTGACTCGCGGGTCGCGATGAAGCTCCACACGCTCATCAACGCCGAAGGTGACCTCGCTGCCCGCACCGACCCGGAATGGGTTGCCGCACTGGCCCGCCACGGGTACACCCTGAACGCTGACGGCGAGATCGCAGAACTGGTCGCGGCGGTGAAACCGCTATCGCGCCGGTCGAACCAGATCGAAGCGAACCGGGCAAGGCTCCTCCAGCAGTGGCGGGAGAGCCACCCGGGGCAGGAACCCGACCATGCAGTGCTGCAGCAGATGGACCGGTTGGCGTGGGCTTCCGGGCGCCCTAACATACCCGCGGACCTTGACGAGACGGAGTGGGAAGAGGTGGTGCGCGGCGAGATCCGCCGGGTCGACCGCTCTCTGCTGGTGCCCCGTGCTCCGGTGCCGGTGGCCTCAGTAAGGGTGGGGGAGCTGGACCGTGGCCTGCTCGGCGCGCGGGCGATCGTCGACGCCGACGCCCGCTCCACGGGGTCGGGGGGACGGTTCAGCAGGGTGGACCTTCGAGCGGGCGCGACCCGTGCGGTCGCCTCTTCCGGGGTGGTGGCCGAACGGGAGGTGCTGCAGGAACTGATCGATGATGTGACGGACCGGGCCCAGGCAATGACCGTTGACCTCCTCACCGCGGAGGGGCCGCGTCCGGATCATGTGAAGGGGTACATGGCGGCCTCGACAGCGGCGCTGAAGGTGGATCTCGCCGGCCGGCTCGACGAGCTCACCCAGGCGGGTGTCACGGTGCCGATCGACGCGATCGTGACCCTGTCCGCTCAGGTGCTTGACCCGGATCTGACCCTCGATCGTGCGCAGGCAGAGGCGGCCGCAGCGATCGCCGGGACGGACCGGCTGGTGTCTGTGACGGGCCCTGCGGGGGCGGGGAAGACCACCATGCTTCGTGTCGCGCACGATGCGTTGGCGCGTCAGGGGCGGGCCCTGATCGTGGTTGCGCCCACGAAGAAGGCAGCGACGGTGGCGGGGCGGGAGATCGGGGCGGCAGCGCTGAGTCTGCACGCGCTGCTGGCCGACCACGGGTGGCGGTGGGGCCGCGATGCCGCTGGCGCCGAAACCTGGACACGCCTCCACCCCGGTCAGGTCGACCCCCGGTCGGGTGCCCGGTTCGAGGGTCCGAGACGGTTCACCCTCCGGCCGGGGGACCGGGTGGTGGTTGATGAGGCGGGGATGGTGGACCTGCACACCGCCAACGCTCTGGCGGTTATCGCGGCGGAGACGGGGGCGGGGATCGCGATGGTCGGAGACCCGCTCCAGGCCCTCCCGGTCGGGCACGCCGGCGCAATGGCGTCCCTGACCGGCCGCGCCACCGCCACGGTCGAGCTCAGCACGGTTCACCGGTTCCAGGATCCTGCCTATGCGGCCCTGACCCTTCGGCTGCGGGAGCCCGCGAACCGTGACACGGCGCTCGGCGTCGCGGCGGATCTCGAAGCGGGCGGGCACGTCCGTCGGGTGGAGAACAGCGTGGAGGTACGGGAGGTGATGGTGGAGGGGTACTTCGCGACGGCCGGCCCGTATCGGAGCGTGGCGCTGGTGACGGGGACGAACGAGGAGGCCGACGCGATCAACGAAGCTATCCAGGCCCGCCGGATCGAACGCGGCGAACTGCGCCCGGACCGAACCGCGGCAGGGCGCGGGGACCAGCTCCTCCTCGAGGGAGATACCGTCCAAACCCGCCGCAACGACCGGGACGCCGGGGTGGAGAACCGTGCCCTGTGGACGATCCGGTCGATCGGCCCGGCCGGTATCGACCTGGTCTCGACCGCGGACGGGCTCCAGGTTCGGACCGTGTCGGCGGGGTATGCCGCGGAGCATGTGCAGTTGGCGTACGCGTCCACCGTCCACGGCATCCAAGGCGAAACCACTGACGTGTCCATCGTCGGCCCCGGGGTGGACGCCGCCGGGCTCTACGTTGGGATGACCCGAGGCCGCACAAGCAACACCGCTGTCGTGGTCGCCGGCAGCGCCGGCCGCGCGCGGGACCTGCTCGCGGAGAGCATGCTGCGCGGCCTCCCCGAGATCAGCATCCCCGACTCGATCCGCGCCGCACGAACGGAACTGTCCCGCGCCGCCCAACCCCCACGCCCGGCGCCTACCGAACCCGTGGGGGCGGTGCCCGACCGGGGCGTTGTTGACGACGTGTCGGCGATCATTACAGGGGTCAGGTAGCGGACGCGGACCAGGGGAGCCGGATGCTGGTGCCACAGGTGTGGCATTCCCACCCGCGGGGATGTTCATGCAGGACCGTTTCGCACGAGGCGCACCGCGGTGTTGCCGCCGCTTCCAGCACGTCCTCCATCCCCCCAGCATCTCACCGAGCCGTGCCCGGACCGGTGAGGGTGTGGATAACCCGTGGTCCGGTCCGTGGGACGCTGTGATCTGCCGTTTACCTGACCGCGGTAGCTTGCCGGGGTGGAGTTCGAGGCGGAACTTGAGGTTCTTCGGCGCCGCGCGATCGAGGTGGACGCGGCGGCGCGCGCCGTGCACCTGCAGGGTGTGTCTGACGGCGAGGGGTACGTGATCGTTCGGGACACGCAGGAGTTTCGGGACGCGATTGCCGGTTTGGACGCGTTTCGCGCTGACCTGATCGGGTTCGTGGAGCGGCGGCTGGGACCAGATCCTGCGCTTGATCCCCGGCACTGAGGGCGGGGACAGCGGAAGCGGCGTGGGGGTAGTGTTGCTCCCACGCCGCTTCCTGTGTTGTTGGTTAGCGTGTGATTCCCGCGCCGGTGGTTGAGACCGGCTCGGCTACTGGCCCCGTAGCGGATCTGTCCGCGGCGGGGCCGTTAGCTTTTGGGGACCGCTCCACGGTCACGGCCTGGTATTTCAGGGACGCGCCGACGTGGTCGGCGACCACGTCGCGGGTCTCCCGCGTGGCGCCGGTGTCTTTGTCGGTGTAGGTCCCGAACCGGAGGTCCCCGGCGACCAGGACGGTGTCGCCTTTCCGGAGGGATGCGGCGACGTTCCGGGATTGTTGGTTGAACACCACGACGCGGTGGAACACGGTGCCGGCGTCTTCCCACCGCCCGGTGGTTTCGTTGAGGCGCCGGTCGTTGACGGCGACGGTGAACCGGGCGTAGTCGGTGCCGGTTTCGCCGGTGCCGTGTTCGGGGTCGCCGGTGAGGTTTCCCTCGAGGGTGACCGGGATTCTGGTTGTCATCTCATTTCTTCCTTTCTTGTTCGGGAGGCACGGGTGTGTCTCCGTGGGCGTGGGTCTGGGTGATCCACGCGTCCCAGTCCGCACCGGGCCGGGACGGCCAGGTGCGGGGTTTGAGGTCGATGTGTGAGGTCGCGCACCCGGACCCGGCGCGCGCGAGGCGGGTCAGGGCTGGGGTGAGGCGTTCGTGGAACCCGATGGGCCCGTACCCGGTGTCGGCGGGGTCGAAGGACACCTGATGGAGGGTGTGGAGGGCGGAGAGTTCTTCGACGAGCTGCCCGTGCCGGTACCAACACGTAGGGACGGTGGTGAGGGGAATGTTGTAGCGGACGGTGAACCATTCCACCCATTCCCGAAGCTCCTCCCACACCCGCGCCGCATCACCCGGGGGGAGGGTGCGCCAGTTCACCGGGCCGGCCGGTGCCGCCTCGCCCGGGCGGGTGCCCAGGGGAGGGCCGGCGACTTGCGCGGCGATGAGCGCCTCCAGCTCGTCCGGGTCGATCGGGTCCTCCTTCACCCCGCCACCCCCTCCCCGCGCGCGAGCTTCGACTGCAGGATGCGGATGGCTGCGGTGGTTGCGTCGCGTCGGGTGCGGTGATGGGAGAGGCCGCGGTCGCGGTCGATGATCCGGTGGATCATCCCGTGACACCACGGGTGCATCGCGGTCAGGTCCCGGTGCGCTTCGAAGGCCCGCCACACCCCGCCCACCTGGGTCACACCCCGGTAGCTGAGGTGGTGTAACTCCAACTCGGATTCGGTGGCCGCCCTCCCGCATCCCGCGCACGCGAGGGTGCCGCGTCGCCGGTGCTCGGTGCGAAACCACCGGGCGCGGCGGGCGTGCCATACCGGGGAGCGGAGGAACTGGTCCCAGTACCGGCCGGTCCCGGACCGGTGTCGCCGGTTGCTCACCGCTCCTCCCCGTCCACGCCCGGGTCGGGGGCCCGGCGGGCGGCGGTGGTGAACACGTCGCGTTGGTCATGTTCGGTGTCCTGTTTGGTCGCGCGGATCTCGTTCGCGTCGGTGCGGGTGTCCCACCCGGTCAACTCCAGCAGCACGCCGCGCCGGTTCCGGTACGCGAGGAGCCCGGTGGTGGGGGGCATGCGGCGGATCTCATCGACCGACATCAGGGGGAGTCGTTCGTGGTGCTCGCTGGTGGCGTGGCCGCTGTCGCGGGTGGACCAGGACCGTTGGGTACGGCGGGTGGTGCGGGTGCCGAGGAGTGTTTCGATGTCCTTGAGGTGCGGGACGTGGGACGCCCCGCCGAGGAGCACTTTCGCGGTCGCTGCCGCCCAGATCGTGTCCGCCTCAGCCCTGGACCACGAGGTTTCTGCTTGGGAGAGGGCTTGGAGGACCACGAAGGTGCAGATCCCCCGCCCGCCGCCGTCGGCCATCACCCGAGGGAGGTTTGCCCACCGGAACATGTTCGCGATCTCATCCAGCACCAACCCCAACGGCAGCGAAAGCCGCGACCCGGGGGAGGCCAGTGCGGTGACGCGGGCGGTTTCGACGATGTCGTCGATGAGCGCGCCGAGAAACCCTCCCATCGCGGACGCCCCCGCTGAGGACCCCAACAGGTACAGGGTGTTCTGGGCGTCGAGGAACTCGCGAGGGTCGAAGACGGGGTCGCCGGGGTGGGGGAGCAGCGCGTCGCGGATCTTCGGGACAGCCAGGGGTGCGACCGCGCCTTGCACCCCGAACCAGATGGAGGAGACGAGCTTGTCGTCGGCGGACAGGGTCGCTTCCAGGTTGTCACCCCACCCGGGGGCACCGTCGGAGCGGAGGATCGCGACCGCGGAACGGCGGGCAAGGTTCGGGTTGGTGCCCCAGTCATACACGTCCGCAATCGTCCGCCCCGACACCGCCGCGGCGTGCAGCAGCCGGCCGAGGACCACCCCGGACGCTTGCGCCCACTCCCCATTCGTGGCCGATGCGCCCAGGGCGGTGCCGGTGACGATCGCGGACCCGCGTTGCATCGCCACCAGGGGGTCCTCGCACCCGGCGACCGGGGAGATCCGGAGCGGGTGGCGGATCCCCGACAGCCCTTGCGGGTCGAACACGTGGACGGTGCCGCGGCGGGCACGCATCCCCCACGTGGCGGTCAGGTTGTCGTTGGTGGTGGAGGTCGTGACCAGGGGGCCGGACCAGTCGAGGATCGCGGAGATCAGCACCCGGTACCCCTTCCCCGACCTAGGGGGGCCTTCCAGGGCGACGGAGTCCTCGATAGACACATACACGTCGCGTCCGCGGGAGGACCCGACCCGCCACCCCACATCCGATGGGACCGGGCGGGTAAGGCTGGGCCGCAGGTGGGGGGCGCGGCGCAGCACCGCGCGAGCGGAGAGGTGGTCGCGGATCTCGCCGGCCTCTGCGAACCCGGGGCGGGTGCGGAGGTCGGTGAGGAACGCACGGTCCGATTCCCGGTACCGCCGCCACCCCCGCACACCGAACACCCCCAACACCGCCGCTGCGGCAAGGAGTGCGGCGTCGGTGAGGCGGATCCCGGTGACCGGGATCACGCACCCTGGCGGGGCGGTGTACGTGGTGGGGGAGCCCGTTGCCGCGAGGATCAGGCCCGAGAACAGGGACTCCGCCAAAGGCCGCACCCCACACACCGCAACCGTGACCATCTCCGCGACCGCGGAGAAGACCACAGCGAGGACGACCGCCGCGGCGAGGATGACCGCGAGGGCTTTCCCGACCCCTCCCTGACTCATCATGGTTCGGTCCGGTCAGAGGCCGTGGGCGACAGCGGCGGTGGTCCGGACCCACGCGTCCCGGGTGGTGGGGCGGAGGGTGTCGAACCGGAGCGGCCCGGACTTCAGTGCCGGGTCGAAGGGGATGCGGGCAACGGAGCGGACGTGCCCGGTGAACCCGTCGACGATCCGGTCGGTGGTGCGGGGGTCGGGTTCTGCTTCGGTGACGATGACCACCGCGTTTTCGGCGAGGATCCGGGACCGGTGGTCGCGGTCGCGGAGCGCGTCGAGCAGGAGCGCTGCGGATTCGGCGGATTCGGGGGACCCGGTGGTGGGGACCACGAGCTGGTAGGAGGAGTCGATCATCCGGAGCCACCGGGGTGCGGATTCGTCGTTGCCGGAGTCGAAGATCACGACCCGGTAGTACCGGGACGCGACCTGCATCAACAGATCGAACTCTGCCTCGGTGATCCGCTGGTCGGCGGCGAGGAGTTCCGGGTTGGAGCGGAGCACGTCGTACCGGTCATCTGACTGGTGGTGCACGAACCGGGCGATATCGGCTACCCCGGCGGTGGGCGCGAGAAGGCGGGGGGCGGCGGGGAGGAGGTGTTTGATGGTGGTGTCGTACAGTCCTTGTTCGGTGCGCCATCCGAGGGTGCCGCGGGTGTCGTTGTTATCCCAGGCCAGTACGTTCCCGCCCCCCAGGCGGGCGAACACCGCGGCGAGCATCGCGGTGGTCATGGTTTTCCCGACCCCGCCTTTCCCGTTGACCACGGCGATCGTCCGGCACCCCGCCCAATGCCGGGCCGCGTTGCGTTCTGCCTGCCGCTGCGTCAACACCGCGGGGGACTCCCGCAGGCCGATGCGAGCGAGAACCCTGTCCCACCACGACACCGCGGCTGCGGTGCCCGGGTCGTGGTCGATGAACGACCGCCGCGCGGGCGTCACGTCTGCCCCCTGTGCAGATTCCGGATCGGTGGCGTCCTGATGCTGCGGGCGCGGAGACAGCGGGGTGCTGTCCTTGGCTCGCTCACCGGGTCCTTCTGCGCCGGGATTCGTGTCGAGGGCGGCAGGTGCGGGGTGGGGGCGGTGGGTGGTGGGGGTGATGGTGCCGTCGGGGTGGATGAGGAGGTGGTGGTCACCGCGGTCGCCGGTGGTGACCAGTTCCACTGGGGTGTCGGTGCGGGCTGCGTCGGTGGCGGCGCGGCGCACGATCACCTGCCGGATGTCGTCCCCGTCGGGGTTGGGGAGGTGTTCGAGGCGCCCGTCGGGGGTGAGGAAGGTCGCCGATGTGCCGGTGACGGTTGCCCGCGCCCGAAGAACAGTGGTGGTGGTCATGGGGTCTCCGTCCCGGTGGGGGTGAGCCAACCGTCCAGGCCGGCATCGTGGGTGTGGGTGGGCCACGCCTGTTCGACACCGCCCGGATCCACGACGGGTCCGGTGTCGGGGGTGGGGGTGAGGGCGTGGTCGGTGGCGAACAGGTCGTACTCCCATTCGGTGGAGGTCGCGAAGCAGTCCACGGCGTACGCGTGCTGCCCGACGTAGGCGAGGAACACCCCCATTCGCAGGCGACGGGCCTCCTCGATGTGGGAGGGAGGGATATTCAGCCGGGTGTGCAGGGCGGTGGCTTCTTGGTGGTTGGTGCGGAAGATGAACTTGTTCTCGATGTCCCCGACGATCGAGTAGGCGAGGTTTCGTTCTTTGGAGCCGTGGTCGCCGACCGCGTCGAGGTCTCCCATCTTGTGGAGGATGACGATGTTGCTGATCCCGTAGTGGCGGGACAGTTTCAGCCACTGCTGAAACATCTGCAACGCCGCAACACTGGTCATATCCCGCCACCCTTCCTCCCGGATCAGGTACCGGGTCTGCCTCGCCGACCGGTCCGACACGACCGCTTGGATCCACGCGGTGGTGCACACCTGGGTGAGCTGCGCGACAAGCTCGCTGCGGGAGAACAGTTCGCTGGTGTCGACCACCACGATCGGGGCGTGCTGGTCGAACGTGACGGTCGATTCGTCTTCGAACAGCCCCGACAGGTCCCCGTCCACGAACCGGCGCAACACGAACCGCGGCTGCACCGCCCCCTCCGCCAGTCGCCCATCGCGGCCCGGGTTCTCGATCATGTCCCCGAGCTGCTCGTACACGGCCCGCAGGGTCGGCCGGTCACCGGTGGTGGTGATCGCACGGGCAAGAGCGTCATGGAGGGCGGCGTGCTCGACCGCGGTGAGCCGCCCCGATCCGAGGGCCATCTCGACCAGCGAGGTGAGGGTGGTGATCCGCCGTTGCGCGACCAGTTTCGTGTCCTGCTCATCCCCTGCCCCGGTGCGTCTGGGGCCCCGGTCGAGGGGGTTCAGGCGTGCGGGGCTGCCCCCGCCGATACGGATCACCCTCCCGCCCGGGATCGCGTCAGCGACCGTTGCCCATTCCCCTTTCGGGTCGGAGGGCACCACAGCCTGGTGTCCGAACGCGAGGGAACGGACCACGAGGGTCTTGATGGTCGCGGACTTCCCGGCCCGGTAGGCGCCGAGCACCAGCAGGTTGGTGGAAAACGTCCCCCGGTCGGTGTGGTCGGTGTATGCCTCCCAGGGGGAGAAGTGCCACAGCGCGTCCGCGTTCAGATCCACCCCCAGGATCGGGCCGCGATGCCCGAGACCGGTATCGGCAACGAACGGGTAGATCCCCGCCACCTGCCGCGACGTCGCCTGATGCGCCGGGACCGACGGACGCGCCAGATTCCAATACCCGCCCTGGACAAAGCCCGGACCGAACGGTCCGGACACCGCCGGCTCCGGCAACCCCCGGTCCCGCCGCCGCGGAGGCGCCGGGCGTGCGTAGTACGCGTCGCGCGCCAGCTGCTGGCGCTGTTCCCGCTTCTGCTGGGCGGTGAGGGTGGCGGCTTGAAAGGTGGCGACGCGGCGGACCATCAGCGCATCCCCAACCCGACAGGCAGAGCATTGACCAGCAGGGCCTCGGCTTGCTGGCAGTACAGGATCTGCGGTTCCATCCCCGCCCGTGCCAACGCGTTACGCATCCCCGCGATCGCCTGCTCCAACCGGTCCTCATCCGGTGCGGTCACGGTCAGGTAGGCGCCGTACCGGAACTCCCCGTGCCCGGCGACGATCTCTTCCTCTTGCCGCTCCAGAGCGTCCCAGTCCGCGGCGTCCGCCGCGGACCCGTCGACGCCGCGTTTGGCGCGGAGGCGTTCGTTGCCGCGCCACACCTTCTTGTCATCCTCAATCCGCCGCATCGCCTTCTTCACCGACACCGGGGTCAGCACGATCGAGAAGATGTGGGTGATCGCTTCCCCGGTCGCCGGCATCCTCGCGAACACCACCGGCTCCACAAACCCGACTGCCGCATCCGACCGGGGCCACTCATGAATCCACATCGTCGTGTGCGCCCCGGAGTCGGTGTACACCACACCGTTTCTGCCCCGGGGTTCCTCCAAATACATCGGCCCGATCCCCACCGGGTCCACCCCCGCCACCTGCTCGTCCCGGTTCTGCACGTTCGCCGCGAACTCCGGGTCAAGACCCACCCGGGCGAGCGCCGCGACATCCCGCACACCCAGCCAGTTGCGGACGCGAATGCGGGCCGAAGTGAGGGCATCGGCAAGGTTCCGGGCCTCCAGCGCCGCGAGGGCGGTGATCGCGTCCTTCCCGCCCCCGAGGGCCTTCAGCTGCGGGTTCAGGGCGATGAGGTCGAGGGTGAAGGTGAGGTAGTTGCTGTGCGAGACCGCGTACCGCTCCGACCGGTCCATGACCTCCTCGTAGTTGGCTCCCACCAACGACCCGTTCTCGAGCCCGCGGGTGCGGCGGGTGGTCTGGTAGTGATCGCGGGCGGGACGGATCGTGGTCGGGATGGTGCGTTCCTGCAACACTGCCCGCTTGATCCCCGGCCGCTGGGTGAAGGAGGCCAGTACGTGGGACCATTGCTGGGCGAGGTCGTACCGTTCCGGGACATCTTTCATGAGGAACCCCTGCACCTCGACCTCCGCGGTCACCGACACCGACCGGTCGTGCGGGTTGTACACGCACGCGACCCCGTCGACATCCCACAACTGGATCGAGGCCCGCACCCCCGGCAGGTTCAGCGTCCCCGTAAGCTGCGCCCGCTCCGGCCGGTACACCTCCCGCGTCGCGCCAGTCGCGTGCCGGATCTGCTTCATCACCCACAGTCCTGCTTGGCGGGGTGCGGAGTCGTCGTGGATGGTGAGGAATGCGAACACCCCCACCGGCACATAGATCCCCGCCCCGTACAGGAGTCCGGGCGGGCCGAACCGGTTCACACTGACCAGCACCACCAGTCCCGCGACCGTGAGGCACACGAGTTGCCAGGGGTCCATGCCCATGACAATTCCTTGCCGGGACCGGCGCGGAAGCCGCACCGGCCGGGACAGATCCTGGGTGGTCATGATGAGCTCCTTCCAGCCCGCGCCGGCACCGCCACCTGCGCGGCCGGCGTGGACGGTGACGGACGCGGTGACGCCGAGGGTGCCGCCGCAATCGGCGCCGTGGGTGATGTGCCGCGCGGGTTCCCGGCGGGTGTGGATGGTCCGCGCACGGCACCCGCCACTGCCGGAGCACCGCGCGGGCTCGAGGGAGGTGCGCCGGGACGGGTGGCGCCGGCGGTGGTACCGGCGGGGGTCGCTCCGATCCGGTTGGGGACCCGGGTGACCGAGCGGGCGGCGCCGGTCGCGGCGCGGCTGGCGCTGGTGCCGACGCTGGAGCCGATGGAGTCGGCCGCGACAGCGCCGACGAAGTTGAACAGTCCGAACACCGCGAATGGGGCGAACGCGACTAGCACCAGCCCGACGAGCAGCGGCCAGGACTGCGGGTCCCAGATCGTCTTGACCCCGGCAAGGCCGGTGATGATGAGGTTCACGAACCCGATCGTCAGCGGCCCCGTGAGCAGCAGCACGACCACCGCCGACACGTATCGGATCACCCACTGGGGGCCGACGGTCCGGGCGGGGTAGAGCATCCACGCGATCGGCCCGACCGCGACCAGGGCGGCGAGGACGATGTTTCGGAACGCGAACACCAGCATCAGCAGCAGCATCCCCAGCATCAACAACCCGTGAATGAGGAACGCGAAGAAGTAGTTCGCTTGCCCGCCTGCCCACATCACCGACTGCAGCGTCGCGAACACCCCATCGGACCCGTCCTTGCCCATCAGGTACCAGGTGAGGTCATCGACCGCGTTCAGCAGGTGCCCGGTAACCCACAGGGTCGCGGCGGTGGCGGGGAACGCGATGAAGCTGCGGATCAGCGCCCCGACGAGCTCGGCGCGGTCGCCGGAGATGATCGCCGCGGTGACTGCCCAGACCATCGCGGCGAAGAGAATCGCGAGGATCGCCCACTGCCAGAACGACCACTCTGAGGTCGCGGCGGTCCACAGCACACTGGTGGTGTCGAACCGCATGTTGTCGGCGACCGCGAACATCATCGATGTCGCCGACAGCGCCAGCCCCCGGCCGGCGTTCTCGAACGTGACACACACCACGTCCCCGACCGAGCACCCGTACTCCACCAACAACGGCTTGCCACCATCCGCCTTGATCGCAGGGATGTGAGCCTCATCCGTCGTGCACACCGTGGCCTGCGCGCCATTGACGAGGACGTTGATGAAGCACTGTTGGGCTTTCACGTCGGCGGTGCTCTGCGGGGTGCAGGTGATCTGCCCGTCGACGCCGACGCAGTCCACCGGGTAGGCGGGCGCCGACCATGGTTCCCCGCTCACGGGCTCAGCCCCTGCAGCTGTCGCGACTGTGGCCCCGCGGGTGTCTGTGGCGGAGGCTGCGGTGGCGGGCGCGACGGCGAGCAGTGCGCTGAGTGCGACGGCTGCGAGGAGGGCTTGGGCGCGGGTCATCAGAAGCCGAAGTCGAAGTTGACAAACCACTGGAACAGGCCGCTGGCAGCTCCGAGGACGGCGGCGGCGATGAAGATCCACAGGATGTTTTCTCCCGCCCAGGTGCGGACCCGGTCGGATGCGAGTCCGCGGAAGGCGAGGGAGGCGCCGGCGATGATCAGCATGATCAGCACCAGAATCATCGCCCCCGCGAGGATGTAGGACGCGATCACTTGGAACCCTTGGAAGAACGGTGCCGAGAAGTCTGGCTGGATGTCCGGGATCTCCACGTCAGCGGGTCGGATGGTGGTGGTGTGCATGGTTCTCCCTCGGTGTGGTTACTTCAGTGGTAGGCCGAGCGCGGCCATGAAGGGTTCCGCATCAACAGCGACGCCATCGATCTGCACCTCGTAGTGCAGGTGACACCCCCACGACATTCCCGTTTCCCCTTCTGCCCCGAGCGGGGTTCCGGCGGTGACGGTGTCGCCGCTAGTGACGAGAAGTGACCCCCAGATCATGTGCCCGTACAGGGTGAGCAGGCCGCCGCCGTGGTCGATGCGGACTGTGTTCCCCCAACTCGACAGCGGGCCCGCGGTCACAACGACACCGGGACCGGCGGCGAAGATGGTCGACCCGCAGCCTTGGGACATGTCGTATCCGCGGTGATTCTTCGAGCAGTAACTGCAACCCTCGACCGGGTGGTACCCGAACCCGCGCCCCTTGAAGTAGTCCCCCGCCAGCGGGTACCCCCACTCCCCGCTAGTCACCGGGACGCCGCGGTCACCGATCGCCGCGGCTGCCGTCTGCCCCGCCACAGCGAACGGAACCGCGAACAGCGGGGTGAGAAGAATACCCGCGGCCAGTGCGAACGCCGCAAGGATGCCACCGATGACTTTCCGGCCGGTCTTCGTGTTCGCTAGCGCCGCGCCCGCAGCGGCCGGGGCGCCCACTACGGTTCCACCCTCCCGGAGAAGAACCGAACCACCTTGCAATCTCCTGGTCGCTGCGCCGACCCGGGTGCGGGGATCGAGTCCTCTCCGCAGAGCACCTGAACGCTGACCCGCACGCTCTCGTCGTAGGAGAGCTCACCGCCGGACCCGTCGGACTGGGTGAAGGTGAGCACCACATCGGCTGTCCCGATCCGCATCTCACCGGCCGGATCATCCGGCACTCCCGTCAACATGACGTCCCTGGGCACGTCCGCGACCACACGACCGTCCTGAGCCGCGAGCGTATCCCACCCCTCCTGCGGCAACACGACCCCCTGCCGCAACTCCAACTGAGCTGCAACCATGTCTGACTCGCGGTCTTGGTTGGTCGCGTAGCGGGTGTCAGGGGTGAACCAGGAATCCAGGTAGGTGAGCCACTCCTGTCGGGTGCTCAGCTGGGTGTCGAACGTGGACGCTGCAGCGAGCGCGGCTCGCGCGTAAACGTCAGGGTCTGTCGTGACCGGCTCCGGTACCCACCCCGACGCCGCGACGGACGCGTCCACGACATCAGCGGGCCGTGGGACAGAACCTGTCGGCTCAGGATCCGGAGTCACCGCCGAAGTCGAAGGAGATGCCGGAGCGGCGGCCCCGTCCCGAAACAGCGACCCGAGGACGATGCCGGCAACCGCGGCGAGCGCCACCACGCCGCCGATGACAGCCCAGACCGTCCCGCGGCGTGCCCGTCTTTGCTCTGACATCATCCCCGACCCTTCCCGCGTCCTGATACGGAGCCGAAGTCGTGGGGATCCCGCGAACGGTGCCGTTCCGGAATCCTAGGCAGGAAAACCCCTGGCCATGGGGGAGAAAACTCTAATGTTCCGACCGGAGGCGCGACTATACCGCAACTGGAGACCGCCCCAGCTGCTGGGCGACTTATCGCCGACCGTAGTTCCGCAGCGGCTCGCGTGTCTGTAGGGCGTTTGGGGGACACGCGGCCCGCGGTCCAAACCACTCCGCGTCGATTTCCGACTCCGATGCTTGACATAAGGGAAGCGTATAACCATACACTCGAGATGTGAAGCGCTTTCTGAGTCGGTCCACTGGACGGCTGCGTTGCCCTCCGTCAGAATTCCTACATGCCCCGATACGCGCGCCCCGCCAACAGTGAATACGCGGAGGACCCAATCAAAGCGCTAGGAAACTTGATGCAAGCCACGATCATCGGGCACCTCCGTAAGTACTCGGGCCAGACCCGCGCGGAAATCGCGGATGCGCTGCAGCTGCCCAAAATGACTATCGCTAACGGCCTCGAGACACTCATCGACGCTGGGCTCATAGTCGCCGATCCGCCGCGAGAGATCGCCCTTCGCGGGCAGCGGGTCAGATACATCGTCAACGAGTCGCAGGTCAGCGAAATGGTTGTGCGCCTTGAGCAGGTACTGGGCGAGTACTGAAACTGCCGACGCGACGTTCAACCTCCTCATGGGCGTCTTCGAGGCGGTGCTGCGCGATCATTCCTCGTCATCCGAGATTCCACAGTGAGCTTGACGGCCCTACGCGGCGACATCTGCCAGCCGACCACCACTTCTACTCAGTAGAAGCGACATGGGTCACCGTCGCGCGCGGATGGCAGATTGGAGCGGCGGGACCCAACGGTCGCCCACCCGCGGCCGACGTGATGCGTGTGCGAGACGAGGAAGTCATGGCATACATCGATGTGAAGCAGATCGCGGCAGCTCGCGAAGCGGGTTTCAGATCAGCGTCGCGGGTCTGGTCATCGGGCTCGCCCTGCTGGCAGTCTTCGGCATCGGGCTCGGCTCGTTGTCGTACTCGCTCGCGCTGGCGACCAAGAACCGCGAGTGGCTCTTCTGGGGGGTTCAGCAGACGCTGATCTTCCCGCTGCTCATCCTGTCGGGCATGCTGCTGCCGCTGGACGCGGCGCCCGAGTGGATGCGCGCGGTCGCGACCGTCAATCCCGTCAACTGGGTCGTTCAGGCCGAGCGGTCGCTGTTCGCGGGCAACCTCGCGGACGGGACTGTGCTGTGGGGATGGGTCGCGGCGATCGTGCTGGCCGTCGTGGGACTGACCGTCGGCATCCGTTCGATGCGTCGCGCGGGGTGAGCCGGCCCCGCGTTGCTCGTCTCGGTCAGCGCGGGGCTGCCCCTATTGCCCTAGCGGGGGTCGAACGCGCCGCGGCGGGTGTCGACGATGTCCTTGCCGAGGGGCATGAGCGAGATCGGCACCATCTTGAAGTCGGCGATGCCGAGGGGGATGCCGATGATCGTGATGCACAGCACGACCCCCGAGACGATGTGCGCGAGCGCCAGCCACCATCCGGCGAGGATGACCCACACGACGTTGCCGATGAACGAGCCGACCCCGGCCGTCGGCTTCGACACGATCTCGCGGCCGAACGGCCACAGCGCGTAGAGACCGATGCGGAAGGACGCGATGCCCCACGGGATCGTCAGGATCAGAATGCACAACACCACGCCGACCACCATGTAGCCGACGAAGAGCCAGAAGCCGGCGAAGATCAGCCAGATGATGTTGAGCAGGGTGCGCATGCCAGAAGTGTGGCACGCCCAGAGCGTGCATCTCGGAGGAGAATTGGGGCCGGATGCCGCTCGAGCGACCGCTGCAGCCCGGATCGGGCTCGGTTTCCTTTCCGAGGTACGGGGTCGCCGGCAGCGGAGCCGGCCGGGTCCCTTCGACGCGCGCCCTCAGCCGAGATAAACCTTGCGCAGCATCTCTTCGTCCGCGACGAGCGGCTCGGGGGCACCCTGATACGACACCCGCCCATTCGCGACCACCACCGCGTCGTCGGCGATCGCGAGCGCGTGACGGGCGAACTGCTCGACCAGCAACACGCCGACACCATCCGCTGCGGCGCCCTGGATGACCGGGAGCAGCCTGAGGAAGACTACGGGCGCGAGCCCCAGCGACATCTCGTCGATCAGCAGGTAGCGGGGGCGGGCCGCGAACGCGCGCGCCAGCACGACCATCTGCTGCTCCCCGCCCGAGAGGAGCTTCGTCGCCGACTCGAGGCGCCGCTCCAGCTCGGGGAAGAGCGCCACGGACGCGTCGAAGTCCGCGCGGGTGCGGCTGGTCAACTGCAGGTTCTCGCGCACCGTGAGGTTCGGGAAGATCGCGCGCCCCTGCTCGACGTGTTTCAGGCCCGCGAGCGATCGGCGGCGTCGCGACATCCGCCGCAGGTCCCGATCGTCCATCGAGATTCTTCCCGAGACGGTCGACAGGATGCCGGAGATGCCCTCGAGCAGGCTCGTCTTGCCCGCGCCGTTCGGCCCGACGAGTGTCGTGATGCGTCCGGGCGCCACCTCGAGGGTGACGTCCGAGAGGACAGGTCCCACGCCGCGGCGCACGGTGACGGTTTCGATGAGCAGACTCACAGCAGTTCTCCCTCTCCCATGTACGCCCGCGCGACGCGCGGATCGGCGAGGACCTCCTCGGCGGTGCCCGACGCGAGCACCTCGCCGAAGTCGAGCACCGTGACCGAGGTGCACACGCTCCGCACCAGGTCGAGGTCGTGTTCGACGATCAGGAGCGTCGTGCCGAAGTGCTCCGGGATGCCCCGCAGTCGATCGGCGAACGCGAGATGTTCCTCGTGCGAGAGCCCTGCAGCCGGCTCGTCCAGCATCAGCACCAGCGGCCGTGCGGCGAGATTGGCCGCGACCTCGATGACGCGGCGCGTTCCGACATCCACGTTCTGCAGCGCCGTCGCCTGCGGCGGACAGCCGAGGTAGGCCAGCGCCTCGTCGATCGTTTCGGGTGAGGCTTTGCCCCGCGCAACGAACCGCACGTAGGCACCCACCGTGAGCGTGGACGGCACACGGTCTTGCTGGAACGTGCGACGCAGACCCACCCGCGCGACCCGGTGGGGCGGGAGTCGGTCGATCTCCTCTCCGCCGACGCTGATGCGGCCACCGTGCTCGGGCAGGAATCCGGTGAGGGCATCGATCAGCGTCGACTTGCCGGCGCCATTGGGTCCGATCAGGCCGCGGATCTCGCCGCGCCGGAGCTGCAGGTCGACCCCGGTGAGGGCCTTTACCGCCCCGAAAGCCACGGTCAGTCCCTGCACATCCAGGACGACCTCTCCGGGGGGCTGCGGAACCGCGACCGGCAGCCTCGGCAGCGACGTCAGGCGGGAAGCGGACTCGTCGGATCCGAGGCGCCGACGGCGGCGGAACACGGCCTTGCGGATGTCGTCGCCCAGGTTGGAGTTGGTCGTGAGTGCCAGGATGCCGAGGGCGGCATAAACGATGCCCGACCAGTCGAGGGGGAGGCGCCACTCCTTGAGCAGCTCGGGCACGAGCACCACGATGAGGGCGCCCAGGAACGCCATCTCGAGGAAGTGGGCGCCGACCGCGATCGAGAGCAGGTAGAGACCGAGCGAGTTCAGCGTGTGGAAGGTGCCATAGTTGGCGGTGCCGAGCTGCCCGATCAACAGGGCGCCGGCGATGCCGCCGATGAAGGCGCTCACGGTGAACGCGCTGACCTTCGCGAATACGACGCTCGTGCCGGCCGATGCCGTGACGCGCTCGGAGAAGGCCACCGAGCGCCACGTCGCGCCGACGCGGCTGCGTTGCAGGAAGAACACCGAAACGGCGATGATCGCGACCACCGCGGCGGCGAACAGGAAGTAGTTGCGGTTGCCCGACAGGTCCGAGACGCCCGGGATGCCGAAGGGGCGGGCGATCGTGCTGCCGCGCCACTGGTCCGGGAACGATACCCGCTCGAGCGTGAGATCCGCGGCGGCGGCGACGCCGAGCGTGACGACGGCCAGGTTCACCCCGCGCAGACGCAGCGCGGGCAGCGAGACGACGAACCCCAGGATGGCCGCCGACAGGGCGCCCACGATCATCGCCACGATGAACGCGAAACCGCCGAACCAGGTCGGCAGGGGCGTCTGCGTCATGAGGAAGTCGAGCACCCAGGCGCCGACGGCGGCGAATGTCATCTGGCACAGCGCGATCATCCCGGCGCTGCCCGTGACGATCCCGAGGCCGATCAACGAGGTCATGGACACCACGACCGATGTGGCGATCAGCAGCCAGTAGTCCGGCAGCGTGAACGCGGCGACGAGGGCCACCGCGAGCGAGACACCGAGGACCGCCCAGGGCAGCCACGGGGGACTCGACGGCGACGCGCCGGGCGCGACCGTCGGTCGGATGAGCGTGTGGTGGTCAGCGCGCGGCATCCCAGACCTCCTTGCGTTGGTTCCACAGCAGGAAGATCACGATCAGGATGATCGGAACCCAGTCGGCGATGAGGGTCAGGCCGGGTATGGAGGTCAGCATCCCCTGGACGCCGCCGACCAGCAGCCCGCCCACGACGGTGAGCCAGAGGCTCCGGAAGGCTCCGATGAGCGCCGCCGCCGCGGCCGGGATGAGCAGCGTGATCATGGACCCCGCGCCCGCGGCCTGCGCGTTTCCCACGATCGAGATCACGAGCCCAGCGATAGCGCCCGTGAACGCCCACACGAGGACCTGGAGCAGCCGCACGTTCACGCCCATCAGCTCCGCCGCGGTCTGGCGGTCGGCCACGGCGCGCAGCCGCACGCCGAGCCGTGTCCAGGTCAGCAGCGCCCAGGAGCCGAACGCGATGACGATCGCCATGCCCAGCAGCAGCACCCCCACTTTGGTGACGGCGACGTTGCCGATCGAGAAGAGCGGGCCGATCACCAGCGGCCGGAGCTGCTGGGGCTGCGTGCCGAAGACGACGTACGACACCGACATCAGCCCCAGCAGGGTTCCCACCGTGACGGCCGACCGCGCCGTCGTGCTGGCCTCGCCCAACCAGCGCGAGATCACCCATCCGACGCCCGCCGACAGCAGGGCTGCCGCCACGATCGCGATCGTGACGGACAGCCACTGCGGCAGCGGCTGGCGCGTGAGGTTGATCGAGAGGTACGCCCCGAACACCCCCACGGCCACCTGCGACAGGTTGACCACCCGGGTGAGTCGCGCCGTGAGGGTGAGCAGGACTCCGAAGATCGCGAAGAGTCCGCCCGAGGTCAGCCCGACGACGAGTCCGCCGAAGATCAGATCCACTCTGCAGCCGCTGACTCAGTTGGAAGCGGCGACGGTGATGCCGCTCCATCCAAGGTCCGCGCCGTCCAGCAGCGGCCCGACGGCCGTCCACTCGCCCGAACCCGGCTTGAGCTCGACGGCGTAGGCGGTGTCGTTCGGCTGGTGGGCGTCCGCGTCGCCGAAGATCCACTCGGACTGGGCCATGGCCAGGTCGATCGGCGTCGACATCGCCTTCGCGGCGGCCGTGAAGGACTCGCGCGTCACGTCCCCGTTGATCGATTCGAGGATGTCGATGAAGTACTCCGCCGCCAGGTACCCGCCCTGGGCGAAGGAGGTCTTCGCGACGCCGTACTCGTCCATCAGCTCGGCCCATTCGGTGTTGCCGTCGATGCTCTCATCGAAGTACGGCGCGAACTCGGCCATCAGGTGGATGTCTCCGCCGTAAGTGGATCCCTGCGCGAACGCGTCGGAGAAGCTCGAGGTCAGCGCGAGCGCCGGGACTTCGAGCCCCTGGTTGGATGCCTCACCGAGCAACTTCAGCACGGGGTCGCCGGTGTCGCCGTCGAAGATCGTCTCGCAGCCCTTGGACTTGAGTGTCGAGACGTTCGCCGCGTAGGAGGCCTGACCGCGGGTCAGGGTGTCGTCGACGTACAGCAGCTCCTTGCCGGTCGCCTCGCTCCAGGCGTCGAAAGCCTGCTCGAACGCGGACTGGATAGCCGGGCTGTCGGGGGTGAAGACGGCGCAGATGTTCTCGTAGCCGAGCTCTTCCGACCCGTAGTACAGGGCCGCGAACGCCCCGAAGTAGGGCCCGGTGTTGGTGGGGGCGATGTTCGAGCTGGTGAAGCAGTAGGGGTCGACGCCCGTGCCCTGGATGGACACGATGCCGTTCGTCTCCCACGTCTCGTGGTTGACCTGGCAGTCGAGCAACGACGAGCTGCCGACGAGGGCGACTGCATCCGACGAGAGGGCGTCCTGGGCCGCCGTGGCCGACGCGGAAGGATCGGCCTTGTCGTCGTACACCTCGTACTCGAGGGGGTGGCCATTCAGACCGCCGTTGGCGTTGTACTCGTCGAAGACGGCCTGCACCGCTTCGGGAGCCTCGGGGAAGAACGAGAGGCTGCTGAGCGCGGCCACGACGATCGGGGTATCGGTCGCCGCGGTCGACCCGCCGTCCGACGAGTCGGAACTGCAGCCGGCGAGCGCGAGTATCATTGCGAGGGATGTCGCGGCGAGAGCCGCGAGCGGACGTGTCGTCTTCATGGTGGTGCCTTTCGGGTTCGTCAGCGAGACTCCCGCGGCTCCACCCCGCCAGGACGACGCCGTCCTCACGTTCTGAAGCGGCTGGGGGCACCCACTGGATCGCCGGGATGTCGTTCGTTGACACCACGGCGGGGCCGTGACCGCTGTGATGGTTCGAATGTGACCGACGCGGGAGCCCGCGTCCAATGCCGGGTACGCACGTGCTCATGCGCGCCGTGCATCGCTCCCGGTCTCAGGCGGCGGGGGGACGCTCCGCCTCGGGCACCAGGTGGAGGCGGCGCCCCGCGACATCGACGGCGATCTCGGCCAGGGCGGCCGCGGCGGGGGAGAACCCCGTGGCGGGGTAGGCGACGGCGACATGCGACAGCGGTGCCTTCCGTGCGCGCACGGCCGAGACGCCCGCTTGGCCGCGCAGCCGATGCACGGACGCGGGCAGCACCCCGCTCATCCGTCGGTACGCCACCGCCGCGTCGAACTCGCCCTCGGTCCGGGCGAAGGCGCCGATGTTGGGCGCGAGGCCCCCGCGCTGTTCGGCGAACAGCCAGCTGGCGCTCCATGGTGCCGGGATGCTCGGGGGGAGCGTCACCCACGCATCGTCGAAGATGTCGCGGATGTCCGCGATCTCCTCGCGCGCGAGCCGATGGCCCTCCCAGACGTGCAGGTCCATGGGTTCCGAGAAGAGGCGGATCGTGCGCAGGACCGGTAGATCCACCGGAGCGCGCAGGAAGGCGATGTCGTATTCGCCCGAGATCAGGGGTTCGATTCCGCGGGCGAAGTCGGCGTCGCGGACCTGGATCTCGGCGCTCGGGTAGCGCTCGCAGAATGCCTCGAGCACGGGGTGAGTCAGTTCGGCCAGGCCGTTGCCGTAGACGCCGACGTGCACCTGGCGGGGGGATGCCGCGCGCAGGGCGTGTGCGGCATAGGTGAACTCGTCGGCACCGGTGAGCACTCCCCGGGCCCGTTGCAGCAGCTGCGCGCCGTGCGTGGTGAGCGCGACGCCGCGGGTGTCGCGGTGGAAGAGCGTGACCCCGAGCTCCTGCTCGAGCGCGGCTATCGACCGCGTAAGGGCCGGCTGCGTCAGGTGCAGGCGCTCCCCGGCGACGCGGAAGTTGAGCGTGTCGGCCACGGCGACGAAGTGGCGCAGATTGCGGATCTCCATGGCGTGCCTCCTTGCACCGTGACCTGGAGTACTTCACCGTACCCCAGCGCGTGGCGCGGAGTCCGGGAGATGCTCATGAGTCGTGCGCATGAGGCGCTACCCGATGCGCATTGGACCTGTGCGCGGCGCTGATGCACGGTGGGATGACCGCCTCGAACGGCGGGAGTTCGCCAGCGACGTCGATCCGAGTTCCACCCCGGGTATCCCGGTCCGCTCATCGGCCGCGCCGGCACGAGTGTCGACAGGGATATCTATGACAAACCCGACCGTGATCGTCGTCGGAGGCGGACCCGTGGGTCTGGCCACCGCCTACGGCCTGGCAACCTCAGGCGTCGATGTCACCGTGCTCGAGAAGAGCGACACCGTCGTGACGGCCCCCCGCGCGATGGCGTACCTGTTCTTCGTGCACGACGGCTTCGAGAAGCTCGGCATCCTCGATGACCTCACGGCCGAGGCGTTGCTGGGCGACGGTATGAACCTGATCGACTACGCGTCCGGGGAGCAGTTCCACAGTTCGCTCGACGCGATCGCCGACGATGTCGCGCACCCGTACACGCTGCACCTGGGGCAGGACCAGATCAGCCGGATCCTGGTGCGTCGGCTCGAGCGGCTCGACAACGTCGACCTGCGATTCGGCGCCGAGGTCACCGAGATCGCCCAGGACGAGGACGGCGTGACGGTCGCGTTCACCGGCGCCGACGGCGACGAGCGGCTCCGGGCCGCCTGGCTGATCGGGACGGATGGCGCCAACAGCGTCGTCCGCAAGTCGGTCGGCCTCGGGTTCGAGGGGATGACCTGGCCCGACCGGTTCATCTCGACCAACATCCGGGCCGACCTCGGTGCCGAGGGGCTCAAGATCGCCAACTGGCGCATCGATCCCGTGTACGGCGCCATCATCGCCCAGATCACGGCCGACAACCTGTGGCGGTATACGTTCCGCGAGTCTGGTGACCTGCCGGACGAGGGGCTGGAGGAGCGCATCCACGAGCACTTCTCGGTGGGGATGCCCGGCGGCGCCGCGTACGAGCTGGTGCAGTTCCAGCCCTACCGCATGCACCAGCGCGCCGCCGAGACGTTCCGCGTGGGGCGGGTGCTGCTGGCCGGCGACGCCGCGCACATCACGAATCCGGTCGGCGGCCTCGGGCTCACAGGGGGGTTCCTCGACTCCTTCGTGCTGACGGAGGCGCTCGCCGCGGTCATCCGGGGTGCGGCGGACGACAGCGTGCTCGACGCCTACTCCACCCTGCGCCGTCGGGTCTACCTCGACGTGGCTTCCCCGGCGGCCAGCGCCAACAAGCGGATGCTGTTCGACCCGCACCCGCCGGAGGAGAAGGCGCAGCTGCTGGGCGGCTTGCGGCATCTGGTCGCGGACCGCGAATTCCGGCGCCAGGACCTGCTGGCGATGCGTGCTTTGATAACACCGTCCGTCGTGACGGGAACGGAGGTCGTGACATGACTCGGGGATCGTTCTGGATAACGGCGGACACCGCTCCGACCCCGGCCGGCACGGTGCTCCGCGCCCCGATGTATGTCGAATGGGAGCGCCCGGATGCCGCCGAGCGGCCGCCGGTCGTGCTCGTGCACGGCGGCGGCGGCCAGGGCACCGACTACCTCGTCACGCCCGACGGGCGGCCGGGCTGGGCGCCCCTCCTCGCCGCCGCGGGGCACCCCGTCTACGTCGTCGACCGTCCCGGACACGGGCGTTCGCCGTACGACCCGGCCGTGCTGGGCGACCCCGCCCCCACGTGGGGCAGCGAGGCGCTCCGGGCCATCTTCCTCGAGGATCCCGCGGGGCCGCCGCTCCCGCCCCACACCCAGTGGCCGGGCGCGCTGGATGCCTCGGACGCCGTGTTCGAGCAGTTCATCGCGTCGCAGGGGCCGATGATGGCGGACACCGCGGGGATGCACGAAGTCGAGCGGGACCGGCTCGTCGCGCTGCTCGAGAAGGTCGGGCCGGCGTTCGTTGTCGCCCACTCCGCGGGTGGGCCGGGTGCCTTCCTCGCGGCGGACACGCGTCCCGACCTCGTGCTCGGCCTCGCCGCCGTCGAGACCATCGGGCCCCCCTTCCTCGGTCAGCCGCAGGCCGGCATCCTGCTGCCGTGGGGTCTGGCCGCCGCGCCGCTCGCCTATGACCCGCCCGCCGAGAGCCCCGACGACCTGCGGATCGCCGTCGACACGAGCGGGCCCGTGCCGCTGGCGCTGCAGGAGGAGCCGGCGCGCCGACTGCCCAACCTGGCGCGCGTGCCGATCGCGATCGTGACCGCGCCGGCGTCGCCCTTCCGCTACTTCGACGGGCATCTGGGCGCGTTCCTGGACCAGACCGGCTGCTCGAGCACCTTCCTCCGTCTGGAGGACGCGGGGATCCTCGGCAACGGCCACGGCATGATGCTCGAGCTCAACAACGCCGAGGTGCTCGCCGTGATCACGGACTGGTTCGCCGGGGTCGGGGAGGGCGGCGCGTGAGCGGGCCCCCATCGTTCGACGGGCTGGTCGCCGTCGTTACCGGCGGCGCATCGGGGATCGGCCGCGGCATCGCCGAGGCCCTGATCGCCGCGGGTGCCGAGGTCGTCATCGCCGACATCGAGCAGGGCCCGTTGGATGCCACCGCGGCCGAGATCGGCGCCCTCCCGTTCCGCCTCGACGTCAGCCGCGCGGAGGAAGTCCAGGCGCTCGCCGATCTCGTCATCGAGCGGTGGGGTCGCGTCGACATCGTGTGCAACAACGCCGGTGTCGGATACCTCGCGCCCTTCGACACCCTCACCCGTTCGGACTTCGGCTGGGTGCTCGACGTCAACCTCGGGGGCGTCATCAACGGGATGACCGTCTTCCTGCCCCTGCTGCGCGAGACCTCCGCGTCGGGATGGATGGTGAACACGGCGTCCATGGCCGGGCTCTTCGACGCCCCCGGCATGGCCGCGTACGCCGCGTCGAAATTCGCGGTCGTCGCGCTGACCGAGACCGTCGCGCAGGAGCTCGCCGCGGCCGGAGCCGGGGTCGGCATCTCGGTGCTCGTGCCGGGGCTGGTCAACACGGCCATCGCCGACAGCGAGCGCAATCGCCAGGGCGGCGGACGCGGAGCACCGCCCCAGCTCGACCAGATCCCACCCGGCCGCGCGCTCGATCCCGGCGAGGTCGGAGCGCTCGTCGTCGAGGCGATCCGCGCCGGCGACCTGTACATCGTGACGCATCCCGAGATGCTGCCGATCGTGCGCGAGCGCCACGCCCGCATCGAGGCGGCATTCGAGGATGCCGCCGCCAGACATCCGCTGGCTGACTGACCACAACCCGATCCGACGACCACAACCCCTATCCGACAACCCCTATCCGACTGGCCACGCCCGTGGTCGATTCCGCCGAAGACGCCGGGAGGTAACCCCATGACCATCACCCATTCGACCGAGGACGCGCTCGCCGATTCCGCATTCCAGGCCGCGCTGGAGGAATTCCGCGCGGTGATCGGGGCGGAGAACGTCCACACCGACCCCGAGACGCGACGGGAGTACTCAGACACCTACTCGCCGAAGGAATGGACCGAGTACCTGCCGCCCGCGGTGCTGCAGCCCGCCACCGTCGAGGAGGTCCAGGCCGTCGTCCGCATCGCCAACCGTCTGGGCATCGAGCTCTGGGCCAACTCGCAGGGCCGCAACAACGGCTACGGCGGGTCCGCCCCGCGCCACGCGGGCACGGTCGTCGTGAACCTCCGCCGCATGAACCGGGTGCTCGAGGTCAACGAAGAGTTCAGCTACGTCGTCGTCGAACCCGGAGTGTCCTTCAACGACCTCTACGACTACACGCAGGCGAACGGCCACCGCATCTGGGTCGACTGCCCCGACATCGGGTGGGGGAGCGTCGTCGGCAACTCGCTCGAGCACGGCTTCGGCTACACGGTCAACGGCGATCGCGCCAACAGCGTCTGCGGCATCGAAGTCGTGCTGCCGAACGGCGAGCTGCTGCGCACCGGCATGGGGGCCATGACGGACAACCCCTCGTGGCACCTCTCCAAGCGAGGTTTCGGCCCCATGGTCGACAGCCTGTTCATGCAGTCCAACTTCGGCATCGTGACGAAGATGGGCCTGTGGTGCATGCCCGAGCCCGAGTTCTACCTCACGGGTTGGGTCACGATCGATGACGACGAGCAGCTGCCCGACCTTCTCGAGGCCGTGCGTCCGCTCATGATCGACCGCACCATCCCGAACTACCCGTCGGTGTTCACCGCCTCGGGCGCGCTCGCCGTGGTCGGCAAGCGGACCGACTTCTACGACGGCGAGGGCCCCATCCCGTTCGAGATCTCGAAGGCGATCGTGTCGAGCATCCCGAACCTCGGCATGTGGAACCTGCGCTTCGCGCTCTACGGCCGCGAGAACGTCGTCGACGCGCAGTTCGAGAACATCACGCGGGCGCTCGAGCACATCCCGGGGATCAACATCACCGGAACGAAGATGCGCGGCGACGAGATCGACCCGGAGTCGCTCGACCAGAGCGGCAAGGTGCAGGCGGGCATCCCGGACATGCAGCTGCTCAACACCAGCAGCTGGGCGGGCGGGGAGGGCGGCCACATCGGCTTCTCGACCGTGCTGCCGCTGACGGGCCGCGACGGCCGGACGATCACCGACCTCGTGCGGCCCGCGTCCGAGCAGGCTGGATTCGACTACATCGGCGGATTCCTGCTGCGCGAGCGGTCGATGATGCACGTGACGCTCATGGTCTACGACACCGCGGACGAACCGGCCGCGGCACGGGCCCGCGACCTCTGCGGCGAGCTCGTCGCGACGTCGGCGGCGATGGGCTACGGGGAGTATCGCGCGCACCTGTCGAACATGGACAATGTGCAGGACACCTTCGACTTCAACGACCACGCGATGCGCCGGTTCTACGAGACCCTGAAGGACGCGATCGACCCCGAGGGCATCCTCGCTCCGGGAAAGCAGGGCATCTGGCCGCGGCGTCTGCGCGAAGAGGCGCGGGAGCGGGCATGAACGGAGGCTGAGCATGCAGCACGGATACGACGCGCGGCGAGAGCACTTCTCGACCCGGGGTCTGTGTGAGGCGGAGCGCGTCGAGAAGTGGGAGGAGCACAACGCGCGGGCGCTCGTGGCTCTCGAGGCGCGCACGCTCAACGGTGCCGCCCTCGAGGCCACGGAGCGGAACCTGCGCCTGGGCGACCTGCAGTTCGCGCACGTGAGCGCGAACCCGCATGTCGTGCGGCGGGACGAACGCCAGATCTCGCGATCGACGCAGGAGAGCATCGCTTTCTACTTCACCGTTCGCGGAGAGTCGTTCTTCTACGACGAGGACGGCGTCCACGTGCAGCGACCCGGGGGTCTGCTGGTCTGCGACACGAGCCGTCCGTTCATGCGCGGATTCGCGGGCGGGTTGCGGGAGCTCGTGCTGACGGTTCCCAAGCCGCTGTTCGAGAAGCTGTCCGAGGGTGGCGCGCCGCGCAGGCCCGTGACGATGGACTTCGCGGGGCCCGCGGACGAGAACGAGCACGCATCCGAGCTCGCGCGGGTCGTCGCCGCGTCGCTGGAGCAGCCAGACGCGGGCCTGGACGGCGCGGCGGAACGGGTGCAGGAGCTCATCCGCACGCTGTTCTGCGGCGACGCGCGACGCAGCGCGCGGGGCTACCGCGCGAGCGCGCTGGCCTACATCGAGCGCCGCCTGCGCGACCCGCGCCTGTCGGTGAACGACGTGGCGGCACACGTTGGGGTCAGCGAGCGCCACCTCAGCCGCATCTTCGCCGAGACGGGTGCGGGCCCCGCCCGGGTGATCCTCGAGATGCGGCTCGAGCTGGCGCATCGCCTGCTCGGGTCCTCGGGTGCGCCCTCCGTCGGCGAGGTGGCGCAGAACAGCGGGTTCTCGTCGCACGCTCACTTCACGCGCGTCTTCCGCGAGCGGTTCGAGGAGACCCCGACGCAGGTGCGCGCGCGGGCGGGACGAGCCTGATCGGTTTGTCGCTGACGGACAGCGGATAGTCCATCCGGGACCTCTCCGGGTCGCGGGATCCCCGGCCGGGGCAGACTGGGCGGGTCCCGCGACGACGCGGGCGATGCGGAGGTTTCGATGTCGGAATTCCAGGATGGCCTCGCGGATACCGAGCTGCCGACACACGGGATCGTGGAGACGGATGTGCTCGTCGTCGGTTCGGGTCCGAGCGGCGGCGCCGCGGCGCTCGCGCTGTCGACCTACGGCATCCCGAACATCATGATCACCAAGTACCGGTGGACGGCGAACACCCCCCGCGCGCACATCACGAACCAGCGCGCGATGGAGTTCTTCCGCGATATGGGCATCGAGGCCGAAGTCAACGCGCTCGCGACGCCGCACGAGCTGATCGGCGACACGGTGTTCTGCTCGTCGATCGCGGGGGAGGAGTTCGGACGCATCCTCACCTGGGGCACGAGCCCCGAGCGGCACGCGGACTACGAGGCCGCCTCGCCGACACTCAACTGCGACATGCCGCAGCACCTGCTCGAGCCGATCCTGGTGCGCAACGCCACCCAGCGCGGAACCCAGACCCGATTCTCGAGCGAGTACGTCTCGCACGTGCAGGACGAGACGGGGGTCACCACGACGGTGCTCGACCGGGTGACGGGCGTACCGTATCGCGTCCGCTCGAAGTACCTGATCGGCGCGGATGGCGCCCGGTCGAAGGTCGCCGCGGACCTCGGGCTGCCCTACGAGGGGCAGATGGACATCGCGGGCTCGATGAACATCACCTTCCGGGCCGACCTGACGTCCCTCGTCGGGCACCGCCCGTCGGTGCTCTACTGGGTCGTCCAGCCCGGCGCGAACGTCGGCGGGATCGGCGCCGGCCTGGTGCGGATGGTGCGTCCCTGGAACGAGTGGCTCATCGTGTGGGGCTACGACATCTCGCAGTCGCCGCCCGTCCTCGACGACGACGCCGCGCGGGAGGTCGTGTACCAGCTGCTCGGCCGGCGGGACGTCGATGTCGAGATCACCGGCAGCTCGCTCTGGGGCAACAACGAGATGTACGCCACGCGGCTGCACGAGGGGCGCGTCTTCTGCGTCGGCGACGCCGTGCACCGGCACCCGCCGTCGAACGGGCTGGGCTCGAACACGTCGGTGCAGGACTCCTACAACCTGGCGTGGAAGCTCGCCGCGGTGCTGCGCGGTCAGGCAGGCAACGCCCTGCTGGACACCTACTCGGACGAGCGGGCGCCCGTCGCGCGGCAGATCGTCCTCCGCGCCAACAAGTCCTCGCGGGAGTTCGGCGGATTCTTCGAGGCCCTGGGTGTCACGACGGCCGAGAACGAGGCGGAGATGATCGCCGCGATCGAGGAGCGCAAACTCCCGACCGAGACCGGACGCATCCGTCGCGACGCCCTCCGCCAGGCGATGGAGCTGAAGAACTACGAGTTCAACGCCCACGGTGTCGAGCTCGGACAGTTCTACACCTCGAGCGCGGTCGTGCGCGGCGAGGGGGAGACGGCACCCGAGCCCACGCGCGATCCCGAACTGTACTTCCAGGCCTCGACCGTTCCCGGATCGCCGCTGCCGCACGTCTGGGTCGGCGACCACGCGCACAAGTGGTCGACCCTCGACCTCGCCCCCTCGACCCGGTTCACACTGTTCACCGGGATCGCGGGGCAGGCGTGGGCGGATGCCGCGGCCGCCGTATCGGACGAGCTCGGCATCGATGTGGCCGCGGTCGTGATCGGGCCGGGGCGTCCCGCGGAGGATCTGTACTTCGACTGGGCACGCATCCGCGGCGTCGACGAGGACGGGTCGATCCTGGTGCGACCCGACAAGATCATCGCGTGGCGCTCAACCGGTCTCGTCGAGGACCCCCGCGCGGCGCTCACCGCCGCCCTCGACGCCGTGCTGAGCCGGAGCTGACCGTGGGCCTCTCCTTCGACCACGCCACGCTCGGCCAGCGCGTGATCTTCGGCGCGGGCGCCGCGCCCGCCAACATCGCGAGCGCCCTCGAGAGCCTCGACGTTCGGCGCGTGCTGCTGATCGCCGACGGATTCGCGATACCCGTCGCGGATGCCGCGGTCGCGGCCCTCCCGGCGGGTGTCGACGTCGTCGACCGCATCCACGACGTCATCCAGCACGTACCCGTCGAGCGCGCCGAGGAGGCGACGGAACGAGCGCGCGCGTCGCACGCGGACGCAATCCTCTCGATCGGCGGCGGCTCCAGCACCGGGCTGGCGAAGGCTGTGGCCCTGCGCACGAGGCTACCGATCGTCGCCGTCCCGACGACGTTCGCCGGGTCCGAGGCGACGAACGTCTGGGGGCTCACCGAGGCGGCACGCAAGACGACCGGGGTCGACGATGTCGTCCTGCCGAGTGTCGTCGTCTACGACGCCGAACTCAGCCGGGGTCTGCCCGGGCGGCTGGCGGTGTCATCCGGGCTCAACGCGCTCGCGCACGCCGTCGACGGACTCTGGGCCCCGCGCGCCGACCCCATCAACCGCGCGATCGGGGCCGAGGGTCTCCGGGCGCTCGTGCCTGGTTTGCGGGCGCTGCACGCCGACCCGGACGACCTGGACGCGCGTGAGCAGACGCTCTACGGTGCCTATCTCGCCGCCGTGGCCTTCGCATCCGCCGGATCGGGCATGCACCACAAGATCTGTCACGCGCTCGGCGGCACCTACGGCCTGCCGCACGCCGAGACCCACGCCGTCGTCCTCCCGTACGTCGCGGCGTTCAACGTGCCGGCCGCGCCCGAGGCCGGACACCGCATCTCGGAGGCGCTCGGCGGCGAGCCCGCCGCGCCGGGGCTCTACGCGCTGCGTGCCGAGCTCGGGGCCCCCGCATCCCTCGGCGAACTCGGCCTGCCCGAGGACGCGATCCCCGAGGCTGCGACCCTGATCATCGGCGCCGTTCCGATGTCCAACCCGCGTCCCGTCGGAGTCGTCGACCTGGAGCGGCTGCTCGCGGCCGCCTGGGCCGGCGAACCGATCACCGCGAACGAGGAGGAGAAGTGACCGACACCCAGCCGATCTCGAGCGAGCAGGCCGCGCGCGAGCAGGAACTGATCGAGACCGTCGTCGCCTCGTTCGACGGCGCGCCCGACGAGCGGCTGAAGCAGGTCATGCGGTCCCTCGTGCGGCACCTGCACGCCTTCATCCGCGACGTGCGGCTGACCGAGGAAGAGTGGAACGCGGCGATCGCGTTCCTGACCGCGGCCGGGCACATCACGGACAATCGCCGGCAGGAGTTCATCCTGCTCTCGGACGTCCTGGGCGCCTCGATGCAGGTCGTCGCGGTGAACAACGAGGCATACGAGAACGCCACCGAGGCGACGGTCTTCGGCCCGTTCTTCGTCGGTGACGCACCCGTGATCGACCAGGGTGGCGACATGTCGTTCGGGGCAGTCGGCGAGCCCTGCTGGGTCGAGGGCAGCGTCCGCGACACCGCGGGGCGACCCATCGTGGGGGCTCGGATCGAGGTGTGGGAGGCCGACGAGGACGGCTTCTACGATGTGCAGTACAGCGATGGCCGTACGGCCGCGCGCGCACACATCTTCAGCGACGCCGACGGCGACTACCGCTTTTGGGGGCTCACCCCCACGCCATACCCGATCCCGCACGACGGTCCGGTCGGGCAGCTGCTCGAGCTCGTCGGCCGCTCGCCGATGCGCGCGTCGCACCTGCACTTCATGGTCAGCGCGCCGGGCTTCCGGACGCTCGTGACGCACATCTTCGTGCGCGGCGACGAGCTGCTCGCAAGCGACAGCGTGTTCGGGGTCAAGGAGTCGCTCGTGATGGACTTTCGCCCGCACGCGGGAACCGAGGCGACGCCGGACGGCCGCGACGTCGCGGGTTCGACGTGGAGCGACGTGCGGTTCGATATCGTGCTCGCGCCGGCGGGCTAGCGCCGCCGGCGTAAATTCCGAAGGAGATCTGGGGCCGGAAGGGCTTGTACGCCCTGTTGAGGGGCGGATCGGGCTCGGAATTCCTCCCCGATGTGCGCGAGACCCTGTCGAAGCGACCCGTCGCGCCGCGGACCCTGGGTCCGCCCCGCGGCGGTGTCGGCGCGCGCGCCTAGACTTGTGGGGATATGACCGAAGCCTCCTCGCCCCTCGCAATAGGGTCGCACGACCCCCTCCTGGGCGACCTGCTCGACGGTCTCAACCCGCCCCAGCTCGAGGCCGTGCTCTACCGCGGCCCCGCCCTGCTGATCGTCGCGGGCGCGGGCTCGGGCAAGACCCGTGTGCTCGCGCACCGGATCGCCGGGCTTCTGCGTGCCCGCGAAGCCTGGCCGAGCGAGATCCTCGCGATCACCTTCACGAACAAGGCAGCCGCCGAGATGCGCGAGCGCGTCCACGCCCTGGTCGGCGAGGCGACGCGCGGCATGTGGATCTCGACGTTCCACTCGGCCTGCGTGCGGATCCTGCGCCGCGAGGCCGAGGCGTTCGGGTTCAAGTCCTCGTTCACCATCTACGACTCCGGCGACTCGCGTGCCCTCGTCAAGCGGCTCATCAAGGAGCACGAGGGCGACAGCTACGGACTCACCCCCGCCGGCGTCAAGGGCCGCATCTCGAAGCTGAAGAACGAGCTCGCCGACGCCGAGTCCTACGCCCGAACGGCGAACATGAGCGACCCGGCCGAGCGCATCTTCGTCGAGATCTTCGCCGACTACCAGCGCTCCCTGCAGCGCTCGAACGCCTTCGACTTCGACGACCTCCTCGCGCAGACCGTCTACCTGTTCCGCGCGTTCCCGAAGATCGCCGACACCTACCGCCGTCGCTTCCGCCACATCCTGGTCGACGAGTATCAGGACACCAACCACCTCGAACCGACCATTTCCGGCGAGGGGATCGTGCTGCTGGACTTCTGGGCCGAGTGGTGCGGCCCCTGCCGCATGTTCGGCCCGGTCTTCGAGAACGCTTCCGAGCAGCACTCCGACATCGTCTTCGGCAAGATCGACACCGAGGCCGAGCGGCAGCTCGCGGCCGGATTCAACATCACCTCGATTCCGACCCTGATGGCCTTCCGCGACGGCATCATCGTGTTCGCGCAGCCCGGGGCGCTCGCTGCCCCTCAGCTGCAGCAGCTGATCGACGGAGTTCGC
Organism: Microbacterium sp. F2; assembly: GCF_052274505.1. NCBI lineage: Bacteria > Bacillati > Actinomycetota > Actinomycetes > Micrococcales > Microbacteriaceae > Microbacterium > Microbacterium sp. F2. Next base: position 383,374 of record NZ_JBNVBV010000002.1, on the reverse strand, counting down.
TCGCTCGACATGGATGACGTGCGCGCGCAGGTCGCCGCACAGCAGTCGGCGGCACCGCAGGACGCTGAATAACGACGGACGGCGATCTCGGGCGGGTGCCCGAGTCCGAACGGGTCAGACGAAGGCGCTCATGCCCGTGATGTCGCGACCGATCAGCAGGGCCTGGATCGACTCCGTGCCCTCGTAAGTGTCGCGCGGTCGGTGCGCCAGTGGCTGCCCGCCTGGGGGTAGTGCACGGCGCCGGTGAAGGGGGACTGGATGCCGAAAACCATGCCCTGGTGCGATGCTGCGCCTCTGGCGCTGAGATCGCCGGCCTTCCAGACGCGCGGATCACCGTCAGGGTTCCGGTACCGCGCGTCCATGGCGGCGCATCCATCGCCGTGCCCGTGTTCCAGCGGGAGGGCGGCATCGGAGCCGCCCTCGGCCTCGTCGCCGCCGCGGAGGATGCGGGCATGCTCGAACGTCACCTTCCGGCGTTGCGCGGCATTGCGCGACGGATCGAGGCGAGCGTGGGTGCGTTCCCCCTCGCGACGATGCGACCGGCAAGAGCCTCCGCCCAGGTCACTTCTGCTCAGCGGAATGGCGGTTCGAATCAGCGCGGCCTCGGTCATTAGATGTGAGCAGCCGCACCGGCTGCGACGAAGGAGTTGGCGACATGTCGGGACACCGTTCGCACACCACGACGGATGCCGCGCCCACGAAGGGTGGTGGCTGCCCCGTCGACCACTCCGCTCTCGGAGCCGCCTCCGACGGGCACCACGGCTATCAGCCGTTCGAGATGGCCGACCCGTTCCCCGCATACGCGCAGATGCGCGCGGAGGAGCCCGTCATGTACGACGAGCGGATCGGCTACTGGGTCGTGACCCGCTGGGCGGACGTGCGCGCCGTGTTCGAGGACTGGGAGACCTTCTCGAGCGAGAACGCGCAGGCCCCCGTGCGGGAACGCGGCCCCGAGGCCACTCAGATCATGAAGGAGGGTGGCTTCACCGCCTACTCGGGGCTGTCGGCGCGCGTACCGCCCGACCACACGCGCATCCGGGCGATCGCGCAGCGCGCCTTCACGCCCCGGCGCTACAAGGCACTCGAGCCCGCGATCCGCGAGAACACCCGTCGGGCGCTTCAGCGCATGCTCGACTCGCCCGACCGCACGGGGGACTTCCTCGCCGACATCGCGTTCGACATCCCGACCATCACGATCCTCACCCTGCTCGGGGTGGACCCCGCGATGGTGCCGACCTACAAGCGGTGGTCGGACTCGCGCGCCGCCATGACGTGGGGTGATCTGAGCGATCAGGAGCAGATCCCGCACGCCCACAACCTCGTCGAGTACTGGCAGGAGTGCCAGCGCCTCGTCGTCGAGGCCCATCGCGCCGGCGGAGACGACCTCATCGCCGATCTCGTCTCCGCGCAGGACGGCGGTGCCGAGATCACCGATCACGAGATCGCGTCGTTGTGCTACAGCTTGCTGTTCGCCGGACACGAGACCACCACGACACTGATCGCCAACAGCGTCCGTGTCCTGCTCTCGCATCGGGAGACCTGGGGGGAGCTCGTGGCCGACACGTCGCGCATCCCCGCCGCGATCGACGAGGTGCTCCGCTACAGCGGATCCATCGTCGCGTGGCGTCGGAAGGCGCTGAAGGACGCCGAGATCGGTGGAGTCGCGGTCCCCGCTGGTGCGAACGTCCTGCTGGTGATGGGGTCCGCCAACCGGGACGAGTCCGTCTTCGCCGATCCCGAGGTCTTCGACATCGACCGCAGCGACGCTCGCAACCACATGTCGTTCGGCTATGGCATCCACTACTGCCTGGGTAACATGCTCGCCAAGCTCCAGGACCGCATCGTGCTCGAGGAGACGATCGCCGCCGTGCCGAGCCTGCGCCTGCGCGAGGACGCCGAGATCGGCTTCCGTGAGAACCTCTCCTTCCGCGTCCCCACGTCCGTCCCCGTCACCTGGGAGGCCTGAGATGACCGCTCGCCTGTTCATCCGTTTCTTCGACGAGACCGGACCCGCGCCGCTGGAGCTTCTGGGCGGCAAGTGCGCGTCGCTGGTCGCGCTCACCAACGCCGGGATGCCGGTGCCGCCCGGCTTCGCGGTCACGACCGACGCCTACACCGCCTTCGTCGAGGCCGCCGGGATCGCCGAGGACATCCATGCGCTCCTGGCGGGTATCGACCCCGACGACATCGCGGGCGTCGATCGGATCTCAGCGCAGATCCGCGACGAGATCCTCCGCCGTCCGGTGCCCGAAGCGATCCACGACGAGTTCGGCGACGCGTACGCGCAACTCCAGGCGAGGTTCGACGACGAGGTGCCCGTAGCGGTGCGGTCGTCGGCCACAGCGGAGGACCTGCCCGACGCGAGCTTCGCCGGTCAGCAGGACACCTACCTGTGGCTGATCGGCCGCGATGAGGTCGCGGCGCACGTGCGGCGCTGCTGGGCTTCTCTGTACACGTCGCGGGCGATCATCTACCGTCTCAAGAACGGCATCCCGAACGAGGGGCTGTCGATGGCGGTCGCGGTGCAGAAGATGGTCGACGCCAAGGTCGCCGGCGTGGCGATGACTGTCGACCCCTCCAACGGCGACCGGTCGACGATCGTCATCGATGCGGCGTGGGGCCTCGGCGAGACCGTCGTCTCCGGCCACGTGACCCCCGACAACCTGCACGTCGACAAGGTCATGCTGACGATCTCCGAGGAGCACATCGGCGACAAGCACGTCGAGCTCGTCCCCGACGCCGATGCCCGCAGCGTCGCCGAGCGCGAGGTCGAGCCGGAGCGCCGTGCCGTTAGGTGCCTCAGCGATGTCGAGGTTGCGGCGGTCGCGACAATGGCCAAGCGCGCCGAACGCCACTTCGGCGGCCCGCAGGACATCGAGTGGGCCATCGACCGTACTCTCCCCGAGGGCGAAGGGCTCCTGCTGCTGCAGTCCCGTCCCGAGACGGTGTGGTCGGCCAAGGCCCCCGACGCCAAGGCTCCCGCCAGCACCGGATTCGGGATCGCGAGCATCACCCAGTCCCTCATGGCCCAGATCGGCCGCTAGTCCACCCTTCCTCGACGAATCACCCGAGATCGCCAGGCGATCGCCCGACAAGAAAGGACCGACATGTCAGAGACGACAGATGTCGCCGCCCCTGTACGCAACGCCTTCCCGAGCCCCTACGACCTGGCCGCCCCGGCCGGTGCCGAGGGATGGCAGGACCTGTATGCGTACAACCTCGTGTTCCAGGAGAACCGCCGTGCCGTCGAGGAGGCGAAGTTCTGGTTCTGCGACAGCCAGCACTGGCCGACTGTCACCAAGCCGTTCGAGACGATCGGGTTCGAGTTCGCGGTCGGATGCCTGGGGCAGTACAACTCGCGGCAGCTGCTGATCCCCACGGCGAACGGTATCGAGTACCGCATCCACAACGGGTACGTGTTCATGTCGCCTGTCGCGGTCGACCCGCAGCACATCGAGGCCCGCGTGCCGCAGTTCATGGAGCGTGCGGGGCACTACTTCCAGAACTGGGGTTCGCTGCTGGAGAACTGGCATCGCAAGCTGAAGGACACGATCGCCGAGCTCGAGTCGATCGAGTTCGAGGCGCTGCCTGACGCGATTGCCCTCGACGACGTGATCGCCGGCAAGGGGCTGGGTCCGGCGACCGGGCTCATGGAGGACTACGACCGGCTCATCTCGCTCGCGTACCGCGCATGGCAGTATCACTTCGAGTTCCTCAACCTCGGCTACGTGGCCTATCTCGACCTGTTCATGTTCTGCAAGGAGGTGTTCCCGCGCATCCCTGATCAGGCGATCGCGACGATGGTGCAGGGCGTCGACATGGAGCTGTTCCGTCCGGACGACGAGCTCAAGAACCTCGCGAAGATCGCGGTGCGCGACGGGCTGGCGGACGTGTTCGGCGACACCTCCGATGCTGCCGGCACGCTGGCCGCGATCGCCGCCCACCCGGCGGGAGCCGCGTGGACTCGGGCGTGGGACGACGCGCAGGACCCGTGGTTCAACTTCACGACCGGCAACGGCTTCTACGCTCACGACGAGTACTGGCGCGACGTGCCCGCGATCCCGCTCGGATTCGTGAAGGGCTACATCGAGCGGCTGCGGGCCGGCGCCGACATCGACCGGCACGTCGACGAGCTCGTCGCCGAGCGCGACCGCATCACCGAGGAGTACGCGGAGCTGCTCGACGGTGAGGCGCTGGAGACGTTCCGCGGCAAGCTCGGGCTCGCCCGCACGGTGTACCCGTACGTCGAGAACCACAACTTCTATATCGAGCACTGGACGATGGGCGTGTTCTGGCGCAAGGCCCGGCAGCTGTCGGCCGTGCTGCACGGCGCCGGGTTCTGGCCGGGCGAGAGCGACATGTTCTACCTGCGCCGCGACGAGGTGCGCGAGGCACTGTTCGACTACGTCAACGGCTGGATGGTCGGCGCCGCTCCGATCGGCCCCGACTACTGGCCCGCCGAGGTCGAGCGTCGCCGCGCGATCGTCGACGCGCTGTCGACGGCGCGGCCGCAGCCCGCGCTGAACACGCCGCCCGAGGTCATCACGGAGCCCTTCACTCTGATGCTGTGGGGGATCACCGACGACCAGATCCAGAACTGGCTCGGCAAAGGCGACGTGCCGGAGGGCACGCTGAAGGGCATGGCCGCCTCACCCGGTATCGCCGAGGGACCCGCGCGCGTGATCGCGACCGCAGACCAGCTCTCCGAGGTGCAGGACGGCGAGATCCTCGTCGCGCCGGTCACGGCACCCAGCTGGGGTCCGATCTTCGGCAAGATCCGCGCGACCGTGACCGACATCGGCGGGATGATGAGCCACGCCGCGATCGTCTGCCGCGAGTACGGGATGCCGGCGGTGACCGGCACCGGAACGGCCTCCGTCGAGATCCGCACCGGCCAGCGCATCCGCGTCGACGGCAACTCCGGCACCGTCACGGTGCTCGAGGACTGAGGGCCCGCGGATGTCCGACACCACGAGGTCGTCTCGCACCGTCATCGTGACGGGAGCCGCGGGAGGACTCGGCCGCGCCTTCGCGGAGGCGTTCGCCCGCCTCGGCGACCTCGTGGTGATCGCCGACATCGACGAAGCCGGCGCCCTCCGTGCCGCCGGAGAGCTGACGGCTGCCGGACTCCGCGTCGTCGGCACCGGCGTCGACGTCACCCGTTTCGACTCGGCGCGGGCGCTCGCCTCGTTCGCAGGGGATGCCGGGGGAGGCACGATCGACGTCGTTGTGAACAACGCGGCGATCTATGCGACCCTCACCCGGTCTCCGTTCGCCGAGATCGACGAGGCGGAGTGGGACCGGGTGATGGCGGTGAACCTGAAGGGTCCGTGGCAGGTGACACGCGCGTGCGCGGAACTGCTGGCCGATGGGGCCCGGATCGTGAACATCTCGTCGGCGACGGTGATGAGCGGGTCGGCGCAGTGGGCGCATTACGTCGCGAGCAAGGCGGGAGTGATCGGGCTCACGCGGGTGCTCGCGACTGAGCTCGGGCCTCGCGGCATCACCGTGAATGCGGTGGCGCCCGGGTTCACGCTCACCGAGGCAAGCCACGGCCTCATCGCGGACGCGGGATCGTACGGCGTGGACCGCGGCGCGATCAAACGCGCCATCCAGCCCGACGACATCGTCGGCACGGTGCTGTTCCTCGCCTCACCCGAGGCAGCGTTCCTCACCGGGCAGACCCTCGTCGTCGACGGCGGTCGCCAATTCCTCTGACAATCCAGTCCTCTCACTCCAAGGAGCACGACGTGAGCACGGTCATCTATACGGCCGCCGACGGCACCGTCACCGAGATCGACGGACGACCCGGCGACTCGATCATGGAGACCGCCGTCCGTAACGGCGTGCCGGGCATCGTCGGCGAGTGCGGTGGCAGCCTCTCGTGCGCCACCTGCCACGTGTTCGTCGCGCCCGAGACCCTCGAGCTCGTCGGCGGCCCCGGCGGCCTCGAGGATGAGATGCTCGACGGCACCGCGGTCGAGCGCGCCCAGAACTCGCGGCTCTCCTGCCAGATCCGTCTCCAGGAGGGTTGCGAGTACCACGTGACCACGCCGAGCGAGCAGCTCTGAGAACGGGACAGCATGGAGACCACACTCATCGTCGGCGCCTGCCAGGCCGGCGTCCAGCTCGCCTCGACGCTGCGCGAGCTCGGCGACGCCGACCCGATCGTCCTGATCGGGGAGGAGGCGCACCGCCCCTACCAGCGCCCACCACTGTCGAAGGGGTGGCTCAAGGGCGAGCTGCAGCCCGACGACGTGATCCTGCGCACACGGGAGTGGTTCGCCGACCGCGGCATCGAGCTCATCACGGGCGATCGGGTCGTCACCATCCACCGGACTGCCGACGGGTCGGGAACGGCGACCAGCGAGGGTGGCCGCACCATCCCGTTCACGCGACTCGCGCTCACGACCGGCGCGGCCGTGCGCCGGCTGCCGATCGAGGGCACCGACTTCCACGGCGTCCATTACCTGCGCGACGCCGACGACGTGCTCTCCCTCGAGCCGGCGCTGCGCGAGCCCGACGTGCACCGGGTCGTGGTGATCGGCGGCGGCTTCATCGGACTCGAGGTGGCCGCGGCATCCCGAGCCCTCGGCAAACACGTGACCGTCCTCGAGGCCGCGCCACGACTCATCGGCCGGGTCGTCGCCGAAGAGACCAGCGCCTTCTACCTCGCCGCGCACCGGCGCCGCGGCACCGAGGTCGTCCTGGACGCGCGCATCGCGCGCATCGTCGGCGACGACGCCCACGTCGCCGGTCACCGCGGATCCGTCACCGGCGTCGAGCTCGCCGACGGCACCGTGGTCGCCGCCGACCTCGTCGTGATCGGCATCGGCGTGATCCCACGCGTCGAGCTCGCCGAACAGCTCGGCCTCGAGGTGACCGGCGGCATCGTCGTCGACGAGGCGTGCCGTACGTCGGACGGCCGCACCGTCGCGGCAGGCGACTGCACCCTCATGCCCAACCCCTACCCGCTCGGGGTCGGCGGACTCGTACGCATCGAGAGCGTCAACAACGCACTAGAGCAGGCGAAAGTCGCTGCGGGCACGCTGCTCGACCGCCCGGGCGCCTACTCGTCGGTGCCCTGGTTCTGGTCCGACCAAGCCGACCTCAAGCTGCAGATCGCCGGCCTGTCGACCGGATACGACCAGGTGATCGTGCGCGGCGAGCCGGATTCCGAGAAGTTCGGGGTGCTGTACTACCGCGACGGACGCCTCATCGCCGCCGACTGCGTCAACCACCCCGCCGAGTTCATGGCCATCAAGCACGCGCTCATGAAGGGCCTCACCATCCCGCCCGCGGCAGCCGCCGACACCTCCGTCCCGCTCAAGCAGTCCGCCGTCGATGCGGCTGCGCCCCTCGCATCATCCACGCCCATCGCACTCTGAGGTGAAACACATGACCCTGCAGACCGTCCACCCCGTCGACACCTCACCGATCGCGGCCGACGACAGCGACGGCGACCTCGACCCGATCTGGCGGGCGATCGTATCCGAGTCGCGCGCCCGGTCGAACGACATCCACCTGCCGATCTCGTTCGCCTACGCCCAGCGGCTCTGCGATGCGTATCCGGACGCCGATGCGCTCGTCGTGCGCGTCGCGATCCTGCTGCACGACACCGGCTGGGCACGCGTCGACGAGTCCCGCATCCTCACCGAAGGCTTCGCCGGCGACTGGCGAAAAGCCGACGTGCGCTTCGAGCACGAGCGGCACGGCTGCGACATCGCCCGGGAGGTTCTGCCGCCGCTCGGCTACGACGAGGAGTTCGTCACGAAAGTCACCACCATCATCGACGGCCACGACACGCGACCAGAGTCGCGGTCGCTCGAAGACTCGCTCGTGCGTGACGCCGACCGCCTCTGGCGATTCACTCCCACTGGCATCGCGCTCGCCTCCAGCTGGTTCGGGCTCACGCCCGCGGAGTACTGCCGCCGCCTGCGCGCCGAGATCGTGCCCGAGCTCCTCACCGACGCAGCCGTGCAGATGGCCGAGACCGACCTCGCGCGCTCCGAGATGCTGCTGAAGACGGAGCAGCTGGCATGAGTACGGTGACGCAGAGCACGCTCGCCGCCGGGCACGCCGATGCCGCCGCGGCGTTGCCGTACCGGCACGTCGACGACGTGTTCATCGAAGGGGCCTATCGGCCGTCGTCGGGACAGCGCCGCAGCGAGGTGACCGATCCCGCGACCGGCGCCGTGTGGGCGTCCGTGCCGATCGCGTCCGACGGCGACGTGGATGCCGCCGTCGCCGCGGCCCGCGGCGCGTTTCCCGGCTGGAGCGGGCTGGCGCCGTCAGAACGGGCACGCCGCATGATCGCCATGGCAGACGCCGTCGAACGCCGCGGCGAGCCGCTCGCCGTCACGAACAGCCTGGAGAACGGATCGCCAATCGCCGAGACCTCACGCGCGGCATCCAACGCTGCGGGCATCCTGCGCTACTTCGCATCGCTCGCGGAGTATCTCGAGAAGGAGGACATGCGTATCGCACCTCTCGACCCCACGCTCGAGACGAGCGTGCACCGCGATCCCATCGGAGTGTGCGCGCTCATCGCACCGTGGAACTTCCCCATCAACCTCGTCGTGATCAAGCTCGCGCCAGCGCTCATCGCAGGCTGCACCGTGGTGATCAAACCCGCCTCGCCGACACCGCTGTCGATCCGCTTCATCGTCGACGCGGCCGCCGAAGCGGGCATCCCACAGGGCGTGATCAACCTCGTCACCGGCGACGGTGCGGTCGGCGACCGCCTGGTGCGGCACCCGGGTGTGGACAAGGTCGCCTTCACCGGATCGACACCAGTCGGCCGGCGCATCGCCGCAGTGTGCGGCGAACTGCTGCGGCCGGTCACCCTCGAACTCGGCGGCAAGTCGTCGGCGATCGTCCTGCCCAATGCCGACCTCGACGACATGGGAGGTGTGCTCCTCCGCAGCTGCCTGCGCAACACGGGCCAGACCTGCTACATCTCGACGCGCATCATCGCAACGCCCGAGCGCTACGAAGACGTGGTGGCCCTCGCGGCGTCCACCGTCTCGACCGCCGTGCTCGGCGACCCGCTCGACTCGTCCACGGTGTTCGGTCCCGTCGCCACGTCAGCTCAGCGCGACATCGTACGCGGCTACATCGACGTCGCGATCGAGGAGGGCGCACGCGTGGTCGCCGGCGGTGACGTGCCGCCGCCGTTCGAGCGCGGATCGTGGATCGTGCCCACCGTGTTCGCCGACGTCGACCCCGGCATGCGCATCGCCCGCGAGGAGATCTTCGGCCCGGTCATCACGGTGCTGTGCGCCAGGGACGTTGACGATGCCGTGACGATCGCGAACAACACGTCCTTCGGACTCGGGGGGATCGTATTCGGCGCCGACGAGGACGCTGCATTCGCGGTCGCTCGGCGCATAGACACCGGATCGGTCGGAATCAACTTCTTCGCTTCCAACCATGCGGCCCCGTTCGGCGGACGCCACGACTCGGGCCTCGGCGTCGAATACGGCATCGAAGGACTCAACGCGTACCTCACCCCACAGTCCGTGCACCGCCGGACCCGCTGACCACCGACCCCCGCGCAAACTCGCTTCCACTGGACGGAAGAAGATGGTGGCCGGGCACGCGCGGTCGGGTTTCGCCGTGAACGGCTCATGGCGCACTAAGCCTCGATCCACCGATTTGCCTGGGGGTTGAGGGGGTGCCGTGACGCGGAAATGCCCCTCGGATCAGGGAAAATAGAGCTTGTCTAAGGTTCTAGTTCCCAGAAACGAGAGGCATCTCGTAGGTGCAATTCAAGCATGCTCCCGCTGCCGTGTCTGCGGTGTTCGATGATCCGAATCTTGTGTCGGCCGCGGGGCTGGTCCCGATGCTCCGCCTCGCCCGTTCCGCGGGCCTCGACGAGCTCGCCCAGTCGCGGTTGACCGTCCCGACGGACAGGGGCGCGAACGCCGGCGGCAAGGTGATGGCGCTGGTCGCGGGCATGCTCACCGGGGCGGACTCGATCGACGACATGAACGTGCTGCGTCACGGCGGGATGGGCAGGCTGTTCGATCGGACGTATGCCCCGTCGACGCTGGGATCGTTCCTGCGCGAGTTCCGGTTCGGACACGTCCGCCAACTCGACGCCGTCGCCTCCCGAACTCTCGTCGCGCTCGGCTCGACTGCACCACTGCTGCAGGCCTCGCCCCACGAGCGGGTGATGGTCGACCTGGACGACACGATCATCGAGGTCCACGGATACCAGAAGCAGGGCGCGTCGTTCGGGTACTCCGGCGTCCGTGGACTGAACGCACTCATCGCCACCGCCAGCACCTCGGCCTCGGCGCCGGTGATCCTGGGTCAGCGGTTGCGGCAGGGGAAGACCGGCTCCCCGAAGGGCGCCGCCAGGATCGTCGGGGACGCTCTCGCCACCCTTCGCCGCATGCCCTCCGGAAGCACCGTCCGGCCGTTGTGCGCGCCGACTCCGCGTTCTACGGTCACGCCACCGTCGGCACGGCGATCAAGGCCGGTGCGGAGGTGTCCGTGACCGTTCGGATGGACCCCGCGGTGAAGACGGCGATCTCCTCGATCCCCGACGACGGATGGGAGACGATCGAGTACACCGACGCGATCCGCGACGAGACCGCGGGCCGGTGGATATCGAAGGCAGAGGTCACCGAGGTGCCCTTCATCGCGTTCCGGTCACGAAAGATCACCGAGCGGGTCGAAGGGCGACTGGTGGTGCGGCGGATCCCGGACCTGAACCCGAACAAGGTGGAGCAGCCGACACTGTTCAATACCTACCGGCACCACGCGTTCTTCACCACCACCGACAAGACCACGATGGGCACCGTCGCAGCGGACAAGACCCACCGCGGCCACGCCATCATCGAACAGGTCCACGCCGACCTGAAGGGCGGGCCACTCGCTCACCTGCCCTCCGGGGTGTTCACCGCGAACAGCGCCTGGCTCGTCCTCGCCGTGATCGCGTTCAACCTCACCCGCGCTGCCGGGCTGACCGCCGACCGAGCCGGTCGGCTCGCCAGAGCGACGGCCGCGACGATCCGCCGCACCCTCATCACCATCCCGGCGCGGCTGGCACGCTCCGCGCGCCGGATCACGCTGCACCTGCCCGAGGCCTGGCCCTGGCAGACCGCGTTCGAGCGGCTCTTCACGGCAACCCACGCGCCGCCACCAGCCACGGCCAGCTGACCACCGCCGCGACGACGGCACGACCAAGGACCCAGTGGACGACCGGGATGAGACGCCCGGAACTCGCCCCTGCCCGCGGCGGGTCACCCCACGCCGATCAGGCCGACGCCACCCGCCGAGGGCTCATCGGTGGATCGAGGCTAAGTGACCTGCGGCGTCGGTGGTCAGCGCGTATGCGCGAATCTGCGCCCCGCCTCGGTACAGGTTGTACCGAGGTCGGTGCTCATCAGCAACGCGGCGTTATCGGTCGTCGCACCGAACATGGTGCCGTCCAGTATTCAGTGAGAGCATGAAAGTGACGTGTCCCTGCGAAGGCTATTGACTGCTAACTGCCGGCAGCGTCGTCGCTTCGGATGGCCCGATCAGGCCCGCCACCGCGAGCACTGAGGATCCCGACGATCTACAGGACCGCGATGACCCGCGCTGAGCGTTCCACGGGGCGGTTACGTACGAGGTTCACCACGGCGATGCTCAGCAGCGCCACCGAGCCGACGAGGCTGGTCTTGGTGTCCTCCGTGCTCACGTGCACCTCCCGATTCGCGGGCTCCGGATCACTGGTCGCCGCCGAGGAACCGAACTCCGCTGTCGTCCGCCACGGAGATCTCTCCCGACGAGGTGAGAGCGACCGCCTGCGCCTGACCGTTCGCACTGCCAACCTCGGACCACGATACGGCGGCGTCCGCGCTGGTCCAGATCGTGCCCTCGACATCGACTCCGACCAGTGTCGAGTGGTCGGGGGATGCCGACAGCAGATACAGCGCCGGAGCATCCGCGACAGGCGCGAAGGTGACTGCGCCGTCCACGCTGAACATGACCCCGCCGGGGGTGGTCGCGTAGACGGTGCCGGTGTCGTCGACGGTGAGCGCGTACGCGGAGATGTTCGCGCCCGCTGCAGTCCAGGTCGAACCGCCGTCGGTGCTGGTCAGAACGGCCGGCTCATCGGTGGAGAGCCCGTACAGGGTGCCGTCGCGCCCGGCGGTCAGGGCGTGGAAGTCCTTCTCGCTCGTGTACGCGATGGGGGACCAGGTCTGGCCGGCGTCGTCGCTGCGGATGATGCCGAGGTGCGGCGACCCCCACTCCGCGGGGGTGTTCGAGCCGGGGTGGCCGGACGCGACGAACGCGTCGCCGGTGACGGCGAGACCCATCGCGTCGAACTGGTACCCGCCGATCGGGTCCCCGATGCCGCCGTCGGCATCGACCGGGAGGAGCCCGTCATGGGTGCCGAGGATCGTGGTGCCGGTGGCCGGGTCGGTGATGATCGCGTGGACGTGGGTGGATAGGGCGGACGAGTGGTCATCGGCCGTGGTCGCGGTGGTCTGTGCGGTGCAGGCGGTGAGGGTGAGGGTGGCGACAGCGGCAAGCGCCACCGCCGCGCGAACGCGGAAGTGCATGGGGTTTCTCTCAATCAAAGTGAAGGGGTAGTGCCGAATCGGCGAAGACCAGGTGTGCCCGGACAGGTCGGGCACACCCCTCACGTACGACTAATCGAAAGCGCCGTCAGATCCGGCGAGTTGGGGCGCGCACTCGCGCGCATCGCGCCCACAAGTCGGCTGACGACCATTGGGGCGGCGCCGATGCGTACCTCTCTCGGCAAGGTTCGGGCTGCTAGGAGCACGATCAGGATCAGCGCGGTCACGCACATCGCCGCGACATCAGGGCTGCCCGTGGTCGCGCAGCCCGCGCAGTCGGCGCTGAGACCACCCGGCGCCGACAACGGCGACGGCGCGGCTGCGGATGCTGACATGTTAGCGGCGTCGTGGCCGACCGCTGCCGAGTCAACCGCGATCAGCGTCGACATTGATCCCGCGTGCACTGTCGGCGACCCAGTCCATAGGGCGTGCATGCCGACGAGGCCGGCCATGAGCAGTGACACCACGACCACGGTGAACCACCGGCGTGTGGCGCTGTCGCCACCCGCTGTGTTCGACCTCTCGTTTATCCGCTGCCCTTTCGGCACCCGGCAATCCTAACGCCCGCCAGGCGGGCGCGGACTACGTGGCGTCGATGACGCCCGTCATGCCGGGGGCTTCGTGGTCGCGCTCATCGACCTCCACGCGCTGGTGGGCATTCCCGTGCCGGCCGCGTGGCGCAACACGGCCGATCCGCAGGAGTTCGTGTGGATCCGAGAGTTCCGGAGTGCCGAGACGGTGGAGGAGCAGGAGCGCGAGTTCTTCAGCACGCCCGAGCGGATCGCGCTGGGCGATGTGCGCGGGACCTACGTCGAGAGCCTGCAGGTGCGGGTGTTGGAACCAATGGAGGTGCAGTGATGATCGAGAGCAATCTGCCGCAGGGCATCGCCCTGGCCGGTGACCTCACGGGTGAGGATATCGGTGCGTGGTCGGACGAACTTATGGCCGATTTCGAGGCCCACGCGATGGACGGGAACGTCGGTTCCCGGCTGCTGAGCGAGAACGAGCGGGTCCGGGTGTGGGAGATCCGACTCCAGCCGGGGCAGCGCTGGCACGCGCACCGTCACGTGCTCGACTACTTCTGGACGGCCGTGACGCCGGGGCGCAGCCTCCAGCACACCGCGGACGGCACCACTCGCGAGGTGGAATACGCGCAGGGTACGACCAAGCACTACACCTTCGGCAAGGGGGAGTACCTCCTGCACGACATCCAGAACATCGGCGACAACGAGCTGATCTTCACGACCGTCGAGCACCTCGACAGTGCGAACGCCCCGTTGCCGATACGTCTGCCGCAAGCCTTATGAGGGGGTCGCAGATGGTCGTCGACGGCGGCATCACCGCGGTCTGACGACCACCCCGGGCTACGCCTACTGCCGCTTCGCGCGATCGACGGCCTGCGTGAGCTTCCATGCGGCGGGGATGAGGAGGGCGGCGAAGCCGGCCTTGATGAGACCCGGGACGATGAACGGCAGGACGCCCGCGGCCATCACGCTCTCGAGGCTGATCTCCTGCCCGAGCACGGTGGCCAGGATCAGTGCCATGTAGGGGACTCCGATGAGGAAGGGGATCGCCGTAGCGGCGGCGAATCCTACGAAGGCGAGGATCGGGTTGCGATCCCAGGCCCGCTCGGCGAACCAGCCCGCGACGAAGGCGGCGGGGATGAAGCCGATGATGAAGCCGAACGACGGCGAGAGAACATAGGCGGGGCCGGCAGCGATGCCTGCGAACACCGGAAGACCGGCGAGACCGGCGAGCATGTAGGTCGTCAGGGCCGCGGCGCCGCGGCGAGCTCCGAGGGCGGCACCGACGACTATGACGCCGAGAGTCTGGCCGGTGATCGGCACGGGACCGATGAAGAACGAGACCTTTGCCAGCAGCGCGACGACGAGCGCCCCGGTGATCACAAGCCCGGCATCGACGGCGAACGCCCGCGCGCGGCTCGAGGGGCGGGCGATGAGGTCTGCAAGCACGCGACGTTGCGGGGTGGTGACGAGAGACATGGTGCTCTCCTTTCGTGGTGGTGGGGGTTCGAGAGGGCGCGGTCAGCCGGCCCGGGCGGCGAGCAGCTCGGCGACGAAAGCGGTGTTGAAGTGACCGTGCGAGAACTTCGTGCTGCGAAGGATCTCTTTGTGGAAGTCGGCGGTGGTGATGATGCCCTCGACGACCAGCTCGTCGAGGGCCCGAATCGCCCGCTCGATCGCCTCATCGCGGTCGTTGCCCCAGCAGATGAGCTTGCCGATCATGGAGTCGTAGAACGGGGGGATCGCGTAACCGGCCTGCACGTGCGAGTCCAGCCGCACCCCGAAGCCGCCAGGTGCGCGGAAGGCGCCGACAACCCCAGGGCTGGGGGCGAAGCCGTTCTGGGGGTCTTCGGCATTGATGCGGCACTCGATGGCGTGGCCGTCCAGGCGCACGTCGGCCTGGGTCAGCGTGATCGGCTGTCCGCCGGCGATCTGCAACTGCATCTTGATGAGGTCGAGTCCGGTGACCATCTCGGTCACCGGGTGCTCGACCTGGATGCGGGTGTTCATCTCGATGAAGTAGTACTTGCTATCGATGTTGTCGAAGACGAACTCGACTGTCCCAGCGTTCCGGTAGCCGACCTCGCGGCACAGGGCCGTTGCGGCCTCCGAGAGACCCCGGCGCAGGGTGTCATCCAGCACCGGCGACGGAGACTCCTCGATCAGTTTCTGGTTGCGTCGCTGCGCCGTGCAGTCGCGTTCGCCCAGGTGCAGGACGGTCTCGCCATCGGAGAGCACCTGGATCTCGATGTGACGGATGTCGGTGAGGTAGCGCTCGATGTAGACGGAGGGGTCGCCGAACGCGGTCTCGGCCTCGGACATGATCTCGCCGAGGTCGCGCTCAAGCGTCTCCGCTGTCTCGACGACCCGCATGCCGCGACCACCGCCGCCGGCCGCCGCCTTGATCAGCATGGGATACCCCACCTCGTTCGCGATGGCGAGCGCCTCGCGGTACTCGCTGACCGCGCCCACGGATCCGGGGACGGTGGGAACGCCCGCGCGTCGGGCGATCTTCTTCGCCTCGATCTTGTCGCCCATGCGCCGGATCACATCGGATGCCGGGCCGACGAAGGTGACGCCTTCGTCTTCGCAGAGGGCCGCGAAGTCGGCGTTCTCCGACAGGAACCCGTAGCCGGGGTGGATCGCATCCACCTTGTAGGCGAGCGCGGCGCTGATCACGGCCTGCGCGTTGCGGTAGCTCTGGGCCACCTGAGCCGGGCCGATGCAGACCGCTTGATCGGCGAGCTGCACGGGCAGGGACTGCGCGTCCGCCTCGGAGTAGGCGAGCACGCTCTTGATCCCCAGCTCTTTGCAGGCCCGGATGACGCGCAAAGCGATCTCGCCGCGGTTGGCGATGAGGACGCTCTTCAGCGGCTCAGTCATTGCGCGTGATGACCATCAGCGGCTGCCCGTACTCGACCGCCTGCTCATTGTCGACGAGGATGCGCGAGATGGTGCCCGCGACCGATGCCTCGACGTTGTTCATCAGCTTCATGACCTCGACGATGCACAGCACCGACCCCACGTCGACCTGATCGCCGACACTGACGAAGGCGGGCGCACCGGGCTTGGGCGAGGCGTAGAACATGCCGACCATCGGGGCCTTGACGAGCACCTCGTTCGGGCCGAGCTCGTCTCCGGCGGGCGTCGCGGCTGCGGGCGGAGCCGCGACCACGGGGGCAGCCGGTGCGGGGGCTGGAGCCGGTGCTGCCGCGACCGGTGCAGGGGCGACCGGCGTCGGCGCTGCCGCCACGCCGGCCTTCGAGCCCGTCGACTGCCGGTCGCGGGAGATGAACAGGTCCACGTCGCCGAAGGTGATCGACAGCTCGCGAACGTCGTCGGTCATGTTGACCCAGTCGATGATCGCTCGCAGCTCGGCGAGGTCGGGTGAGTTATGCGACATTTTCGCTGTCTCCTCTTTCGATGCGAATGGTGAGTTCTCCGGCGCGCAGCGTCCGCGTCCCGGTTGGGAGCTTCTGGTAAAGCGTCTTGATGAGTGAGAGATAGGGGCCGAATGTCTCGTCGGGGTTCCCGCCCGCAGCGACGGTCCGCTTCATCTCGTCCACCTGCGAGCCGGCGAACATCGCGCGCAGCAGCAGTGTGTCGATGTCCTCGTCCGGGTACTGCTCGCGCAGAGTCGGAAGCATCGGCGGGATGGATGCCGGCGGCTCCAGCGGGATGTCGGAGGGGCCGTTCGCGATGATCTTCTCGCGGATCTCGGGGTCGATCTCCGCGAGCAGCTCGCCGTAGTAGCCGAGGGCGTACTTCTTGATCTCGTTCGGCACGGCGGAGTACCGGTCGCCGGTGATGACGTTCATGACCGCCTGCACCCCGACAAACTGCGCGAACGGCGTGATCATGATCGGGTAGGCGAGCTCGTTGCGGACTCGCGCGACCTCGACCAGCAGATCGTCGTAACGTTCGGACAGGCCCGCCGTCTCCAGCTGCGAACGGAAGTTGGCGAGCATGCCGCCGGGGATCTGGTGCATGTAGTGCATGCCGTTGTACTCGACGGGTGCGCCGAGGGGTTTGCCCTCGGTCTCGGCGATCGTGACCAGCTCGCGGCTGACGGCATCCACCTCATCGAGATCGACGTTCACCTGATACCCGAGTGCCCGCAGATCGCGGACGAGGGTCTGTGTCGAGGGCTGCGCGTTCCCGGTTGCCAACGGCCAGATGGAGGTGTGGATCTGGTCCGCGCCGAGCTCGACCGCTTCGAGATAGACGAGCGGTGCGAGTCCGGTCAGCGAATGGGTGTGCACCTCGAGGGTGCGATCGCCGATGGCCTCCTTCAGCGCCGGCACGAGCGTACGGATGCGGTCAGGGGTCAGGAGCCCCGCCGCGTCCTTGAGCATGATCGCGTCGACGTCTGCTCGTTCGATGAGCTCGCGCGCCTTCGTGACGAAGAGCTCGTCGGTGTGCACGGGGCTCTCGGAGAACGAGACCGCACCGAAGGTCGACGCGCCGAGCTCCTTGGCCCGGATCAGTCCCGGAACGATGTTGTCCATGTCGTTCAGGCCGTCGAAGGAGCCGATGACCCGGAAGCCGTTCGCGTAGAGCCGCTCGACCCAGGCCATGATCACGTCGTCCGGGAGGAAGTCGAACGCGGCGATGTTGCGCGAGCGGATCAGGGCCCGCAGCTTCGTGTGGGGCATGTGCTCGTGCGCGAGCCGCACCCGCTCCCACGGGTCTTCCTTGAGGTAGCGGACGGCGACATCGAACTGGATGGGTGCGACCAGGTCGACTTGCTCGAAGCCGGCGCGGTCGTAGTGCTCGGCCATCGCGATGATGTGGTCGGTGCGCATCCGTGTCGCCCACAGACTCTGGTGTCCGTCGCGCAGGGAAGTCTCGACGATCTTGATCTCCCGGCGACTGTTCGCCGGCCTTCCGCCCCCGCTCATCACCGAGGTGATGGACTCCGTGTTGGTCGGTGACATGACTTCCCCTGCTCGTTGATGTCGGCTGTCCGACCGGGCTCGAGAAGACCTCTCCGCATCGGAATCGCGAGAATTCCGATGGCTGTGCCCCGTCGCGTCACTGACAATACGCGCGTCAGAAGCAAAAGCAACTACAGTACTTTGCGTGGAGCGCAAAGTAGAACCCATCCAGTCTGTCAGCCGTGCGCTGACACTCATGTCGCTCGTGCTGGACGAAGGATCAGTGAACGTTACGGAGGCGGCCGCGGCACTCGATGTCAACGTGTCGACGGCTTATCGGCTGCTCGCGACATTGGCGATGCAGGACTTCGTGGAGCGCGGTGCGGACAAGCGTTACTCGGTCGGACCCGCGCTACGCGTCGACCACGCGGCCTTCCCTCAGCCTTCACTCGTCATGCGCCTCCGCCCCGCGCTGGAGCGACTGTTCGAGCGCACGGACGAGACCGTCCACATCGCAACGCTGGCAGGGACGCAGATCCAGCATCTGGACGGAATCGAAGCGACGTCGCACTCGCTGCGGTTCGGCCTGCGGGTCGGCGTCTGGCTGCCGGCCCACCGCACATCCGCGGGAAAGGCGCTGCTGGCTGAGCTGACGGATGAGGAGATCGATGCGCGCTACCGCATGGCGATGGCCAGCCCCCGTCGTGGTCGCGTCGACGTCGATCTGGAGTCGCTGCACGAGCAGATCGCCGACGTGCGCGAGACGCGGATCGGATGGAACTTCGAGGAGAGCGAGCCGGGGATCGCCGCGATGGCGATCGCCACGGGAGACCTGGGTGGCCAGCGTGCCGCGATCAGCATCTCGATGCCGATCGCGCGCTTCACGCGCGACAAGGGCGAGCGGTGGGCGGCGGAGCTGATCGACCTCGTCGACAGTCTGTCGGGCGTATGACGACGAGGCGGCTCAGGGTCCCACCGGAACAATTTCTATCGATCGCACGGCACCACTGTCGAGAGTGTGCCCGACCGTGCACAGGTGCTCAATAGCTCGCTGCGCGCGGGCGACGAGTGCGGCGGATTCTTCCGCGGACAGGGCGCTCATGTCGGCTGCAATCGTGGCTCGAATCGCGTCGTAGCGGTTCTCATCGTCGTGGGCGCTGCCGTCGACGCCGACCTTCGTCGCGTAGACGCTGACCTTCGCAAGGAAGTCGGACCCGAGTCTTCTTGCCAGTGTGTGGTCTGCCGAAAGACTTGCGCACGCGGCAAGGGCGAGTTGCAGCAGCTCGCCGGGCGCGAACGCCCCAGCCGTCCCCGGTGTGCTCACCCGCAACTGCGCGCCGCGGTCATTGCGCGCGAGGTAGTCGTGGGTTCCGACACGTTCGAGACCGAGTGCCGGTGTGGGATCGAACATGACTTTCCTTCCATGGTCTTGGGCTTGGCGGTTCACTCGTAGTCACGCGATTCCTGTTGTGAGCCTTTCAACCGCTTGGAGGGCAGCGAAGATGCTCTGCTCATCGACTCTCTTCGGTGCGTTCCTCGTATGAGGGGCAGTCATCGTCGCCGCTGCAATCGCGTGCAGCGTTTCATCGCTGGATTCTGTGTCCAGATGCGACAGGGAGCGAGGTAGTCGAGCCTCCTCGAGGAAGGAAAGAAGCTCGCCGAGGTCGGTGTCGGAGACCCCCTCCATCGTGAGCTGCACGAGCAACCCGTACGCGACCTGTTCGCCATGCAAACGTTGAGAGGCTCCGGGTGTTGCCATGAGCCCGCGCGTGACAGCGTGGGCAATGGAGAGGCCTCCGTTTTCGAATGCCAGCGCGGAGAGAAGTACGACAGCCTCGATGGTCTCCTCAAGCGCTCGCGTTGATCGCCCCGTCGTCAGGTCGTTGAGCGCCGATACGGCGGATGCGCGGAGTATTCGGTGGCAGCCTTCGGCGATGATCAACGCAGAAGCAAGCGGTCGCGTTCCCTGCATGCTGATGCCCTCTGCGGCCGCGCAGGCCTTCGCTTCGGCATACTTGGCCAGGGCATCACCGATTCCGGCGGATAGGAACCGCGCTGGCGCGGCCGCGATCACCTCTGTGTCCACAACCACGCATGCGGGGTTCTGCTGCATCTTGGCAACCTCGCTCAGCTGATGCTGCTCGTCATAGATGGCAATCACGCGGCTGGCGGGGCTGTCGTTGCTGGCGATGGTCGGGACAGTGACGATCGGCAGACAAAGAGAGTGGGCGATCCCTTTTGCGATGTCGATCGTCTTGCCACCGCCAGCGCCAACCACGAAGTCGGGGGCGGATGACCGGACTCGGTGGGCTTCAGCGGTGATCGCCGCGATGGTGACTTCGCCACCTACTGCGGACATGTCTGCGCGGATGCCGCTCCTGCTCAGCGCTGCCTCCAAACGAGGCGCGAATGCGGCGAAGAGTTGTGCGTCGACCATGACCGCGCACCGCGCGCCGAGGTGCCGCGTGTAGTCGCCGATTCGGTCAGTAGCCCCCCAGCCCTGCACATACCGTGATACGGCGGCGAAGACTCGATCATCAGACATTGATGTCCTCTGGGGCGCCGTATGCCATATACCCGCCATCAACAGGGAGGACTGCGCCGCTGATGAACGCGGCTTCATCCGAGGCGAGGTAGGCCAGCGCCGCAGCCACGTCTTGGGGCGTGCCCATCCGGCCAGCAGGGGTCCGCCGCAGGACTGCAGTCGCATCGAGTCGCCCTGCGGAGATCAGCTCGTCCGTCATCGGGGTGCGGATGTATCCCGGTGCGACCGCGTTCACGCGGATCCCCCACGGGCCCCATTCGCTGGCAAGCGTCCGCGTGAGCATCGTCACCGCGGCCTTGGATGCGGAATACGCGGCACGGCGAGGAAGTCCGATCACTCCGGCAATCGAACTCAGCGTGAGGATTACGCCACCACCGTTCGCCTTCATGATCGGGGCAACCGTGCGTGCTGCGAAGAATGTGCCTGACAGGTTGACGTCGATGATGCGTTGCCAGTGGTCCAATGAGCGCGTCACCGTGTCGCCCGCGCCTTCAGCTACGCCCGCACTCGTGACGAGAATGTCAATCCTGTCGACGTCGCGAACCGCGCTCAAGATGGACTGCTCATCGGATACGTCCGCCTGAACGCCGGAATGTCCGGCGCCGAGCTCCGTCAGCGTTTCTGCGATACCAGCGGCGTCCCGATCGCAGACGATGACTCTTGCCCCGCGAGAGGCCATGAGAACCGCCGTCTCACGGCCGAGCCCACTGCCCGCCCCCGTGATCAGCGCAGTTCGTCCGCTGAGTTCCTTGCCGCCGCGGCTCTGGTTAGACGCCATCGAGCACTGCCCTCGTGATGCGATCCTGGTCCATTCCATACATGCGTTCCATATGCGCCTGAGACCCGCACTCGTAAAAGCGGTGGGCAATACCGATCTTCACGATCGGGCGTTGGATGCCGGCTGAATGCAGGGCTTCGAGGACAGATGTTGACAGCCCGCCGGTCGTCTGGTGGTTTTCGACGACGACGAGGCGTTCGACTTCGGCGGCGAAGCCCGCGACCGTCTCCACGTCAAACGGCTTGATCGTCGGCACATGCAGCACACCAGCCGAGAGGCCGCGCTCTTGGGCGATGTCTGCGGCGACGAGGGCGCGTTGTGTCATGAATCCTGTGCTGATGACTCCGACCGACGATCCCGACCGCAACTGCCTTGCCACACCGAACTTGAAGGTGTATTCCTTTCGGTCGAACACTGTCGGGACCTTACCGCGAAGGCTACGTACGTAGACCGTGCCCGGAATGTCCGCGACAGCCTCCACGACCTGACGGAGCTCGGTTGCGTCGCAGGGGTCGATGATGCTCAAGCCTGGGATCATTCGAAGCGTGGCGATGTCGTCGGTGGCCTGGTGCGTCGCGCCGTAGGGGTTCATGAGGCCCGGCATGCCGGCGAAGATCTTCACATTCGCACCGCTGTGCGCGCAGGCAATCTGGAGGAAGTCCAGCGCGCGCCGCACGATGAAGACCGAGTACGACGTGCAATACGCGATCTTCCCGGTTTTCGCCAGGCCCGCAGCGATGAGCAGCAGGTTCCCTTCGGCCATTCCCACGTTGAAGAACCGGTCGGGGTGGGTATCACGGAATGGTCCCATGTCGCTGAAACGGCCCATGTCCGCTGTGAGTCCGACGACTTCAGTGCGTGTCTCGGCGAGCTCAGTGAGCGCGCGGCCGAATGGAGCGAGTTCGTAGGGCCCCTCGACATCAAGGATCTCCCCCATCGCTCCGGCGCGATCGATCGAAGGGCTACGCATTCTCCGCCTCCAATTCCGAGCGCAATGAATTCCATTCATCTGCCCCGACTCGGACGAAGTGAGCTCGTTCGCGCTTCTCCAGCGTGGGGATGCCCTTGCCTGGCGTTGTGCGAAGGACGATCGCCTTCGGGCTCGCGTCCTGATCGCGCAGGCCGTCGAACGCACCCATTAGAGCCGCGACATCATTCCCGTCCACCTCGCGTACGTCCCACCCGAACGCCTCCCACTTCTGCGCGATTGGTTCCATGTGCAGCACGGTTGGACCGTCTGCCTGAATGCCGTTGCAGTCGATCACAGCCACCAGCCGGTCGAGGCCGAAGTTGCTCGCGGCCATCGCCGCCTCCCACGTGGAGCCTTCCTGCAGCTCGCCATCGGAGAGGCAGCAGATCACCCGCGCGGGGCTGTCGTCGAGCCGGGCGCCAAGTGCCATGCCCACCGCTTGCCCCAGTCCCTGGCCGAGCGATCCGCCCGTGATTTCGACACCCGGCACCGAGTCAAATGTGCTCAATGCAAGGGGCGCGCCGTTGAGACCAAAGGAGTCGAGTTGATCCTCTGTCAGGTAACCGATCCTGTGGAGCGCCGCGTACAGCGCGATCGAATAGTGCCCGATGGAGAGTACGAAGCGGTCGCGCTCCGCCCAGCCGGGGTCGGTGGGCTCGTACCGCAGTTCGCGTAGGTAGACCACGGCCAAGAGATCAGCGATGTCCAGGCCTTGGGCGATATAGCCCTCACCCTTGTCAGCGGCCATCCGCAGCATGACGCGTCGGAGTTCGAGTGCCTCGGCCTGTACTTCTGTGATCGAGACGTCGCGGGCGGGACCTGAAATGAGGGTGGGCGGCCCAGGCCGCCCACCCGTGTACGGACACATTGGCTTGGTTTCGAACGGTCAGGCCAGGACCGTCGCCGGCTTGCCGTCGGTGAGGTACCTGTCGGCGAAGCCGTTCGCGCGGTCTGCGTTCATGAGGTCCATGTATGCGGCCATGCCGCCCATGTAGAAGTAGTTCACGACCGGCTTTCCGGGAACATTCGAGCCGTTGATCCACGAATTCACTTTCGGGAACAGAGTCAGCGCCGCGCTAGCGTCACATGTCTCCACCCACTCGGCCTCGGCCTGAGGTGAAGCCTCGAGCGTCGAAGCTCCTGCGTCGATCGTGTGCTGGATCGCGTCGGCGATCCAGTTCACCTGCGCTTCGTGCACCGGCGGTTGGTTGGTGAAGGGTCCCATCGGTCCGTAGACCATGTACATGTTCGGGAACCCGGCTGTCATCACGCCCATGTACGTCGAGGTGCGCTCATGCCACTTGTCCTGCAGGGACACACCGCCGCGGCCTCGCTGCTCGATGCGCAGCTGATTGCCTGAGACCGCATCGAATCCGGTTGCCAACACGATGACGTCCAGCTCGTATTCGTCGTTCCCGGCAAGGATGCCGTTCTCCGTGAGCTTGATGATCGGATTCGCTTTGACATTCACGAGTGATACGTTCTCGCGATTGTAGGTCTCGTAGTACTCGTCACAGCACAGGGGGCGCTTGGCGTAGATCTCGGTGGGCACCAGGAGATCCGCGACGGCGCTGTCTGTAACTGTGCTGCGGATCTTCTCCTCGATCACGTCGGTGGCAGCCTTGTTTGCGACCAGGCTCGTTCCGACGTCGTTGTACGCCTTGAACATGTACTGGAAGCCGCCACCGTCCTCGTAGGTCTCCGCGAATCGGGCGCGACGCTCTTCGGGGTCCGCCTCCTCTGCAGAGTCCGCGCTTTCTGGAAACCCGAAAGCAGTGACCGAGTACAGCAAGTCGTGGTGGTATCCCTCATAGTCATCCTTGATGCGCTGCATCAGTGCGGGGTCGATCGGGCGGTGACGAGATGGCACGACCCACTGCGGTGTGCGTTGGAAGACCGTCAGATGCTCCACAACGGGAGCGAGCTCGGAGATCACCTGGATGCCGCTAGACCCGGTGCCGATGACGCCCACTCGCTTGCCGCTGAGGTCGACGCCTTCGTGGGGCCAGCGTGCGGTGTGGTAGATCTCGCCGCGGAAGTCCTCTTGGCCAGGGAACTCGGGGCGGTTCGTTGCGGACAACAGACCTACCGCTTCGATGAGGAACTTCGCGGAGAACACCTGGCCCCTGTCGGTGCTGATCTGCCAGCGTTCGTTCTCCTCGTCGAAGACGACGCTCTGCACCTGAGTGTTGAATTGGTAGCTCCGACGCAAGTCATAGCGGTCCGCGACGTGGCTGAGGTACCCGAGGATCTCAGACTGTCGCGGGTAGCGCTCCGACCACTTCCAGCTCTCGTAGAGATCACGGTCGAAGAAGTAGCAGTACGCGTTGACCTCGGTGTCCGAGCGCGCCCCCGGGTAGCGGTTCCAGTACCAGGTCCCGCCCACATCGCCTGCGTTGTCGAACGCCTGGACGCTGAGCCCCAGATCGTCGCGAAGCTTATGGACGGAGTACAGGCCAGCGAAGCCACCTCCAATGACGACGGCGTCAATTTCGATCGCTTCCGAGTTGGCAACACTGCTCATTGTCGGATGTCCTTTCATGTCTCGGATTGCACCGGATGAGGGTCTCGGCCGGGGCGGCAATACCGCTGGTGGGGCACCATCCTCCGCTTTGTCCCGCATGGTTCCGGTGGGTCCCGGCCGTGTGCAACGATCATGACCCGTTCGGTGCCGACGAGGTCTGGGACGTCCGAAGATGGGACAGCGCCGGTCGCACGTGTTCGGAAAGACTGCTGGGGTGTCACCAGCAGAAGACCTCCAGAAGACCCAGTTTGTTCCGGGCGAGCTTCGTCACCGGGCGGCAATCAGCGGCATCGGCCTGACCGCCTTCGGCCGTGACCTGGGCCGAAGCGCGCTGGAATTGCAGACCGACGCCGCCTGGGCGGCGCTGGATGATGCCGGTTGCGGGCCGCGCGACATCGATACGATCATCACGGGCTACGCGACGACGGTGCAGCACATCATGCCGGCCAATCTCCTCGCTGAGCAGCT
This sequence comes from Microbacterium sp. F2, assembly GCF_052274505.1. Taxonomy (NCBI): domain Bacteria; kingdom Bacillati; phylum Actinomycetota; class Actinomycetes; order Micrococcales; family Microbacteriaceae; genus Microbacterium; species Microbacterium sp. F2. The sequence continues at coordinate 358,110 of NZ_JBNVBV010000002.1, read as the reverse complement.
CGGAGCTCACCCAGTGCGGGCATTCGGGATGAACGTCGGCGGCGCGACGGGCCTGGCAATGGTTGCGGAAGCTACGAGGCTGCTTCGCTCTGGTCACGCGCAACGCGTTCTCGTGGTCGGTGGCGAGAACCGGGCAAGCGGCCAGAGCCGCGATGCTGCTATCGCGACCCTCGCGCAAGTCGGCCACGCCACCCATGAGGTGCCGCTGGGGGCGAACATCCCCGCGTACTACGCGTTGCTCGCATCTTGGTATCTGCAGCAAACCGGCGCTACGCGCGAGGATCTCGCATCCCTCGCAGTCGTGATGCGTGCGCATGCAGCACATAGCCCCGGAGCGCAATTCGTCAAGCCGATCACCGTGGAGGACGTGCTCGGGGCACTTCCGATCGCTGATCCGCTCGGCTTGCTCGACTGCTGCCCGGTGTCGGACGGGGGCGCGGCCATCGTGCTTGAGTCCGGTTTGAGCTCAGCCCGATCGGTCGAGGTCGCCGGGATTGGGCAGGCGAACCTCCATCAGCACGTCACTGAAGCCGAATTCGGACACTTCGGCGCAGCGGAGAGCTCACAGAACGCCCTCGTGGAGGCCGGGGTGTCGTTGGACGACGTCGATATCTTCGGCATCTACGACAGTTTCACCGTGACGCTGGCGATTCTGCTTGAGGAGATCGGGATCGCGCCCGAGGGCGGCGCGGGGAAGATGGCTGCGCAAGGAGCCTTCTCTGCGGATGGGCAGTATCCACTGAATCTGCACGGAGGCCTGCTGTCCTATGGGCATTCCGGAGTTGCAGGCGGGATGGCTCACCTCGCGGAAGTTGTCTCTCAGCTGCGTGGCGAAGCCGGCGCACGCCAGGTTCGGCGAGCAGCTCCTGACAGTGCGCCCAGGCGTGGACTGGTCCATGCCGATGGTGGCGTGCTCTCTGCGCACGTATCTCTGGTCGTCGGCGGCGACACCACTCAAGCGGCCACGGGGAAGGTCAACCACCATGAACGATGAACGCGACTGGACAGACGGCGGAACGGTGCTGCAGGGCCAACACTGCCGGAGTGGGCACGCATGGTATTTGCCGCGCCGACGTTGTCCGTTTTGCGGAGGCGCTGCGGAGTGGTTTGAACCGTCCGGCCGCGGCCGCATCTTCGCGGCAACCACCGTGCATCGGCGCGCAGACGGCGGTGAAGGAGAGATAGGTATCGCCTTGGTTGACCTCGATGAAGGAATTCGGATCATGGCGCGCTGCGCGCCAGGGACCACTATCGGTGCTCGCGTCCGGGTATCGCCGCAGGAAGACAACTCGTCCGGCCGGATGGTGCCGGCTTGTGAGGCCGAAGCATGAGCGCATTGCACTACTTTCACAACCCTGAGTCGATCGCGGTCATTGGCGCTTCGAATGATCCCGACAAGATCGGCGGGCGTCCCATCGCGTACATGCGGCGGTACGGATTCACCGGGAATCTGTATCCAATCAATCCGAACCGGCCGGAGATCCAGGGGCTGCGCGCGTATGCGAGTCTTGACGAGCTGCCCGAGATCCCGGATGTCATCGTGGTGGCGGTCGCTGGGGCAAGCGCGGTCGCGCAGATCACGCGAGCAGCGCAACTCGGTGTCAAAGGCTGTGTGATCATGTCCTCCGGGTTCGGGGAGACCGGCGACGAGCAGGGCCTGGCGTGGCAGCGCGAGATGATTGCCGCAGCCTCGCAAACGGGGATGAGGCTCGTGGGTCCGAACGCTCAGGGTCTGGCGAGCTTCCACTCAGGCGCGGTGTTGAGTTTCTCCACGCTCTTCACGGAGCAGCCGCCCGAGGACGGCCCCGTCGCTATCGTGAGCCAATCCGGTGCGATGTGCTCCGTCCCGTACGGTCTCCTGCGGGAAGCGGGAATCGGTGTGCGATACGCGCACGGCACCGGTAACGACATCGACGTGACCGCGGCCGAACTCGCTGCAACAGCCGTGGCGGACCCCGCCATTCAGCTACTCCTCATGTACCTCGAGGACTTCAGCGACTTGGACTCGATCGCGGAAGTGGCGCGAGTTGCGCGCGAACGTGACGTGCCGGTCGTGGTGCTCAAGGGCGGTCGCAGTGAGGCTGGTCAGAAGGCGGCGGCCTCGCACACAGGCGCGCTAGCCACCGAGGAGCGGGTCGTGGACGCGTTCCTCGAGAAGCACGGAATCTGGCGAGCGCGAAGCACCCATGACCTCGTTGCCGCGGTGCCGCTCTACCTGCGACGGACGCGGCCGCGTGGTGAACGGTTGGCCATCGTGAGCAACTCCGGCGCGATCTGTGTCCTCTCCGCTGACGCGGCCGCCGACAACGGCCTGTCCCTTGCGACGCTCTCCTCTGACTCGCGCACGCGGCTCAGGGCCGATCTGCCGCACTTCGCATCGGTCGACAACCCGATTGATGTCACCGCGGCGCTTCTCACGGACAGTTCATTGTTCGGGAAGGTGCTGCCTGTTCTGGCGGACGACGATGAAGTCGATGCTGTCGTGCTCGGGATTCCGGTCGCCGGCCGCGGCTACGACGTCGACCGATTCGCCGCCGACGTAGCAGAATTCGAAGACTCCTCGGGAGTCCCCGTTGTACTGGCCGTTCCGCAGAAGAGCGTGGCGCAGGTGTTCAAGGACGCTGGCGCGGTCGTCTTCGCCGATGAATCGCAGGCTGTGGGTGCGCTTGCGCAGTACTTGCGCCACCATGAGCGGATGAGGAGGGCAGCTGCACGCGGTACGGGCGCAACGCCGCGGAGGTCACGTGACGAGGGTCCGCGGGTGGTGTTGAACGAGGCGCGGAGTCTCGAGATGCTCGCTTCTGTCGGGGTCCCCGTCGTTGAGCACGCCGTCGTGAACTCGGCAGCAGATGCGGCCGCCGCGTTCTCCGCACTGGGCGGCAACCCTGTGGTCGTGAAGGGGTGCTCATCCGAAGTGACCCACAAGTCTGAACTCGGTCTTGTGAAGGTGGGGATCTCGGACTCTGCATCAGCGACCCGCACGGTCCAGACGATGCTCGACAGAATGGGGCAAGCGGGCGTCGCCAACGAGGGTGTGATCCTGGCGACGATGGTCGAGTCCGTTCATGAGGCGATGCTTGGTGCTCGCCTCGACCCGGTCTTTGGGCCAGTCGTGCTGGTCGGGGCCGGCGGGATCTATCTCGAAGAGATGCCCGACGTTCAGTTCCTGCTACCGCCGTTCGATGTCGACGAGGCGCTCGCAGCAATTGGGCGGCTGCGGATCTCTGCCGTGTTGGGGGGCGCGAGAGGAAGGCCGCCTGTGGATGTGCGGGCATGGGCCGAGGCCGCGGTGCGCGTTGGTGAGCTCATGCTGGATGGCGACCGGACGGTTCTCGAGCTCGATGTGAACCCCCTGATGCTCTTGGCTGCCAAGGGTAGGATGCAACCTGCGGTGCGTGCCGTCGACGCCGTCGTCATCCTGGAGGGGGCGACGCAGTAGCGTGTGCGGCGATGTCCCCATGATCCGAACACGGCGTCGCGGAATACCTCGACGCCGTGTTCGTGTGACTACCCGCTGATGGGACTCATCCGTCGCGTAACGCCCGATACTGGGTGACCGCCCATGCGGCCTCCCACTCGTCGTGCGGAGTAGTTCCCGAGAACGGGGCGCTGATGGTCGCCGCCAATTGTGCTTCGTCGCGCTCGCCCGACTCCAGTTCCTGGAGCAGGCGCTCCGCAGCCAGCGATGGCCAGTCAACATAGCCGCGGTCATCGGCCGTGTAGAAGGTCGTCCGGTCAGGCGGAGCGAGCCGAGCTCGCTCCGCGAACCGAATCGCCAGGTCGGGGTTGGAGGTGAAGAGCCGCCCGAACGCCACCGCATTCAGAGTGCCGCTGTCGATGGCGGCGGTCGCCGACTCGGCGGTGTAGCGGCCCGCAGCGATCAGCGGATGCGGATAGCGCGCCCGGGCCCACCGCGAATCAATGCCGTCCGCGTGGCTGCTATGTGACTCGGAGCCAGAGATTCCGGGCTCGACCAGATGCAGATAGGCCAACCCAAATCCCCCGATGACCTCCAGCACGCGCGTCCACAGCTCATACGGCGTCGAATCATGCATGCTCTGGAATGTGCTGGCGGGCGAGATTCGAATTGCGGTGCGCCCCGCCCCGATAGAGTCGACGACCGCATCGAGAACTTCGCGAAGGAATCGTGTGCGGTTCTCGACGGAGCCGCCGTATGCATCGGTGCGGTGGTTGCTACCGTCTTGGAGGAACTCATCGATGAGGTAGCCGTTCGCGCCGTGCAACTCCACGCCGTCGAATCCCGCTGCGATCGCATTGCGTGCGGCTGTTGCGTAGTCCCGGACGACTCGCGGGATCTCGTCCGACCCAAGAGGACGCGGTACGGCTGACGGGACCATCCGACCGTCGAGTTCGCGGTCCTTGCCGATCGCGATGGCCGACGGGGCAACAGGGGCGACTCCACCCGGCTGCAGCGCAGGATGTGAGGCTCGGCCGGTGTGCCAGAGCTGAGCGACGATAAGACCGCCTCGGCTGTGAACCGCATCCGTCACCGCCTCCCAGCCTCTCAGCTGTTCGTCCGTCCACAAGCCCGGGAGCCTGCGGTCTCCAATGCCTTCGGCGGAGATACAGGCTCCCTCGCTGATGATCAAGCCAGCGTCAGCACGCTGTGCGTAGTACAGAGGTGCGCTGGGGGATGGCACCGCCGCCGCGCTTGCACGTCGTCGCGTCAGCGGTGCCAGCACGACCCTGTTCCGCAGGTTCAATTCGCCGAGAGTGACCGGCTCGAGTAGTGCCATTGCGGCGGATCCTTTCGATCTCTGTTGATGCCAGGGTGAGACCAGCTGATCGGATGTAACCTCAAACGATCGTCCAGCCTCCGTCGATCACGTAGGCGGCCCCATGGACGAATGCGGATTCCTCGCTGGCGAGGAAGAGCGCGAGGTTCGCGATTTCTTCCGGTTGGGCATGACGACCTGCGGGCACGGCGTTGATGGACTCGATGACCGCCGCATCGCCTTCGGCAAGGATCTGCCGGGTCATGCTGGTCTCGACGGCCCCCGGACAGATTGCATTGGCTCGGATTCCGGCGCGGCCATAGTCTGCGGAGAGCTGCTTCGTGAAGCCGATGACGCCGTGTTTGGCTGACGTGTAGGCGGCTCCACCTCCCCGCGCCACGAAGCCTGCAATGGACGACATGTTGATGACGGTTCCTGCCCCCGATTCCAGCATCAGCGGCAACGTTGCCCGAGTCATGAGGAAGAGGCTTTTGAGATCCACCCCGAGAATGCGATCCCAGAGCTCTTCGCTCGTGTCGAGGAGCGGAGCGTAGCCGTCGAGGATGCCTGCGTTGTTGACGAGCGTGTCGACTCCGCCCAGGGCCTGAGAGCTTTCCGCCACCGCAGCGTCTACCGAACGCGCGTCGGACACATCGACTGCGACCGCACGTGCCGTGCCGCCATCGGTGGCGATGAGAGCGGTGGTCTCCTGCGCGGACTCAGCATTGAGATCAAGCACGGCGACCGCGGCCCCCTCGGCTGCGAAGCGTCGCGCTATCGCTCGGCCCATGCCGGAACCCGCACCCGTGACGATGACCTTTCGCCCGCTCAGTCGTTCGTTCATACTTCTTGCCCTTTCGCCGGAATTTCGCTCATCATCGGGAGATGCCGCCCAGGGAGATGTACTTGATGTCCAGATACTCGTCCATTCCCCAGTGCCCTCCTTCGCGCCCGACACCGCTCTCCTTGACCCCGCCGAACGGGGCCTGCACGGCAGAGATGGTTCCGTCATTGGCGCCCACGGTGCCGTACTCAAGCGCCTCCGACACACGGACGACGCGGTTGACGTCCTTCGTGAAGAAGTACGCGGCAAGGCCGTAGGGGGAGTTGTTGGCGCGCGCGACGACCTCTTCCTCGGTGTCGAATTCGAAGACGGGAGCAACCGGACCGAACGTCTCTTCGCGCGCGACGAGCATGTCGTCTGTGACACCCGTCAGCACGGTCGGCTCGTAGAAGTTCCCCTTGGCGAGCGCGGCCGACTCGGGTCGGCGACCGCCGACCACCAGCTGGGCGCCGGCTGCCACTGCATCGGCTACGTGCGAGTGCACCTTCTCCACCGCCGAGTCATCGATCAGCGGCCCCACCTCCGTTCCCGCGCTGGATCCGTCTCCGATACGAAGCGCGCCCATCCGATCAGCGATTCGCCTCGTGAACTTGTCAGCGATGGACCTCTGAACGTAGACGCGGTTGGCGGAGACGCATGTCTGTCCCATGTTGCGCATCTTGACCGCGATGAGCTGCTCGACTGCGTGGTCGAGGTCAGCGTCTTCGAAGACGATGAACGGCGCGTGGCCGCCCAGCTCCAGCGATACGCGCTTCATCGTCGCGGCGCCTTCGCGCATCAGCACCTTGCCGACTTCGGTTGAGCCGGTGAAGGAGACCACTCGTACGCGTGGATCAGACATCAGGGCGTCGCTGACGCGCGATGCCCGTGAGCTGGTCACGACCTGCAGGACCCCGTCGGGAAGTCCTGCTTCCGAGAAGAACGCTCCGATCTCCAACGCTGACAGCGGGGTGAGCGCGGCCGGTTTGACGATCATCGAGCAGCCGGCTGCCAGCGCGGCACCGAGCTTGCGGAGGATCTGCAGTGATGGGAAGTTCCAGGGCGTGATTGCCACGCTGACTCCCGCCGCCTGCTTGATGGCGGTGATCCGCTTGTCGGGGCCGGTGGACGGCACCGTTGTGCCATATGTTCGGCGAGCCTCCTCGGCGAACCAGTCGATGAAGTCCAACCCGTAGGTCAGTTCCCCCACTGCTTGCTCGTGGGGCTTTCCATGCTCGAGCGTCATGATTCTCGCCAGTCGCTGGATATCGGAGCGCGCGATGCGTGCCGCTTCGCGCAGCACGCGTGAACGTTCCAGGGCCGGGGTACTGGCCCAGGCAGGTTGCGCCGCGTGGGCACCATCGATCGCGCGGGTGGCGTCAGTTGCGGATGCATCGGCGATGCGCACGAGTTCGCTGCCGTCTGCGGGGTTGTGCACCGCGAAGGTGGCGCCGTCCGCTGCGTCCTGCCAAACGCCGTCGATGAAGAGCTGCGTGCGGTACTCGGTCATTGGTATCAACTTCCTTGTCGTGGGCGATGCGCCTGTCAGCGACATTCGCAGTGGGGCGTGGGGGAGGGCGAGAAGGTGATCGACGCCCGTGCGACGGTTCGCGACTCGCCGTCGCGGATGGCCTCTTCGATTCGTTTGAACGGGTGTGCCGTCTTGGTGAGTGCGGCATACGGATACTTCATATGGGTGTGCTGCAGGAAGGCGAGGGCCTGGTGCAGATACCAGGGGTCGTAGCGGAGAACTCCGTGGATGATCAGGCTCTTGCGGGTGATGATGCCGGGAGAGACGGACACCTCGTATTTGGGTCCGACGTTGAGATTCCCCACCGACACCACTTCGCCGCCAACTCGCGCGAGCGCCAACGACTCGGGAAACGCACCGGCGGCCCCGGTCACCTCAAGGACGACGTCAGGACCGATGCCGTGGGTCAAGTCGAGCACTCGTTCCACACGGTCCTCGAGCGTCGTGTACTCTCGCATGTCCACGACGTCGTCCGCGCCGAACTGCCGCGCGAGGGTGAGTCTGTCGGCCAGGCCGTCAATGACGATCACCCTCGCCCCGCGCTCTTTCGCGACGGCGGCCGCGTAGAGGCCGAGGCCGCCTGCGCCTTGGATGACAATTGTGGTTCTTTGCCCCAAGCGCGTCTGGTCGAGCGTGAACAGCATCTGCGCCAGTCCGCAGTTCGCTCCGGCGACGATCTGATCGTCGAGTTCGTCGGGAACCACGAAGAAGTACTGGTCCGGATGGACGACATAGTGCGTTGCGAAGCCGCCGCGGAAGTGCGGCGGAACATCCGGATTCTGAGACCACTCGCGGAGAGCGTTGGCGCACATTCCGAAGTCGCCCCGCAGGCACCGCTCACATCGCCGGCACGTGACGTAGTACACGGGGACAACCCGGTCCCCGACTCGTACAGGTTCCCCCGAATTGTCTTGCGTGACTCCATCACCGAGGGCTGCAACTTCTCCGACGAATTCGTGTCCGAGGACGGCCTCTCGAAGGGCCGGGCTGTCGCCGTGGAACTGGTGAATGTCGGACCCGCATACGTTCGCGCGGCGGACTGCCAGGAGTACAGCTCCGGGAGCCGGATCCGGGACCTCGTAGGTCTTGATCGCCAACTCACTCGGTCCGACAACCGTCGCCAATGTGCCTTGCATAGCTCGCTCCTTCGCGTGCATCGCCGAGATGTGGCGGCGTCGCAACGACGATGCTAGGCGGAGCACTTTCGCCGCGACTGTCCCGATTCGCTACAGCGGAAGCCGACGGGAGGGCCTCTCCTTGAGCTGACCCAAGATGGGACACGGCCTTCGTGCGGGCTGGGGAAAGACTGGCTCAGTCAACTGTTCGACGCACGTCCCAAAGGAGCGACACATGCGGACACATGGCCACGCCACGAAACTCTGGGCACTGGATTCGCCCACCCTGACCGTTCAGTCTGAGACGCTGTTGTACGGAACGAGCGGCGAGGTGACGATCCCGGTGCCTTCGTTCCTCATCGAGCACCCTCGAGGGCTCGTTCTGTTCGACACCGGGATGCATCCGGACGCGATCACCGACCCCGAACGCGTATACGGGGCGCTCGCGGCCGACCTCGGAATCGGAGGAACGGTCGACCAGCGTCTTGACCGTCAGATCGAAGCGCTCGGCTATCGTCTCTCGGACGTCACTCACGTCATCTCCTCGCACGGCCACTTCGACCACACGGGCGGCCTCTTCCTCTTCCCTGAGGCGAAGCACTACTTCGGCGAAGGGGAGCTTCGCTATGCCCATTGGCCTGACCCCATACAGCGCTTCGTCTATCGCCCCGAGATCCTTGAGACAATCGCGACTCTCGACACGCGCGAAGTGCCCGGTGATCTCGATCTGTTCGGTGATGGCGCGATCACGATCCTGGCCACGCCGGGCCATTCACCTGGCGAGACGAGCCTGGTGGTTCGGCTGGCGTCGAGAACGTTCATCCTGACGGGCGACGCGATCCACCTTCGTGCGGCGATGGACCAAGAGTTCCATTTCCCCATCGATGCCGACACGCACTCCGCGCTGCGTTCACTTCGTCGTCTGAAGCGGCTGAAGGAGTCGCTGGACGCGACTATCTGGATCAGCCACGATCCGGACGATTGGGCTGAGTTCGCTCACGCTCCCGGCTTCTACGAGTGAGCGGGCCGACATGCTGATCGTCGATTATCGCTGCGTTGCGTGCGGGATCCTCAGCGAGGCTTTCGTGGAGACGCCTGTGCCCGCGCGAGCTTCATGCCCGCACTGTGGCGGGGTGGCTCGCCGCAGATGGAGTTCGGCGGGTCTCGTGTCGGGTTCTCGTCGCTCTGCGCCCGCTTCGCCGGTATCGCGTGCTCAACGGCGACCGCTGTGTGCCACGGCACCAGACGTTCCCGGACTCTGCCACATGTCAGAGTCTGCGGGTCGTGCATGGATCGCTCGGGCTCGAGGCGACAACCGCGCGCTGGACACGGAGCTGGCGCGCCAGGAGAGTGCGGCCAAAGAGCAGGTGCCTACCGTCGCTGACGCGATATCTCATGGGCATCACCATGCCGAGACAGGCGTCACATCTACACATCTGCATTGAGGGAGGGCGCTCAGTTGGCAGCGTCGGACATCAGTCCGTCCGACGCTGCCAACTCCTCGTCTAGAGGAAGAGGCGCTCCTCGTCGAGTCGGTAGCCGCTGATCTTTCGGTACAGGGTCGATCGTGAGATGCCGAGCATCTCGGCAGTGAGTACCTTGTTGCCCTCGCAACGAATGAGCGCGTTGACGATGCCGTCTACCTCCAGCTGCTCCAGCATCGTGAGGTCCCGACGTCTTGCATACTCTGCGATCGCAGGAGGAAGCCTATCGATGGTGATTTCGCTGCCGCGCCCCAGAGCGAAAACCCCGCGCATGACGCTGTGAAGCTGTCGCAAGTTTCCCGGCCACGGGGCTCGAGACAGTGCGGTGAGCGCGCCGGGCGTATAGGTGATCGACGTGTTGGGCATATAGTCACGTTCAATCGATTTCAGGATGACGCGCATGTCCTGGCGGCGTTCTCGCAGGTTCGGCATGTCTATGCGCCCAATAGCAAGAACGTCCAACAACTTCTGTTGGCCGGCCGACAGAAGCGCTACGCCCTGCGCCGCCGATGTGCCGTGTATCAGACCACGTTCGAGAAGATCCGGTGCGGCGCTGAGTCGTTCTGCAAGGTTCTGAGCGTTGCTGCTCTCCAACTGGTCGATGTGTCGGATGATGATCGGAGACTGGCCCGCGAGCGCCGTGGTGATGCGATCCATCCATCCGCTGGCATCGGTGTGTGTTTCTTGCGCATCGAACACGGTAGGGACGACTCGCGGAGCGAGGCGATCCAGCATGTGCTTGATCAGAGTGAGTTTTCCTGACCCTGGGGCTCCGAAGACCACCACCGGCAACGAAGCTCTCATGGCGGACTCTGCCTGCTCCCGTGCGTACACCCACGCCTGGCTCGCCCCGGGCAGCGATTCGGAGAGCGGCTGCCACGCCGGTGCTGCGGCGCGGGATGGCGGTTCCTCAACTGCGCGCACCTGACCTACGACCTCGATGATCGCCCCGATGACTTCGTCGTCGAAGATGACTGCGGAGCAGGCTAGTTCGGTTCGGGCTTCCTCGGTATCCAGGTGAACGATCCGATCGGGGTGAGAGACACTCACGGCCTCGGACACGAGCAGCCAGAGGGAACTCTTGTCTACGAACCGGAGGTACTCCGTTGCGGAGGGGTTCTCCATATAGATATCTCCCCCGACCACGGCTACCGGTCGCCGACGGCCCGCAGCGACGAGGTACGCGTCGAAGAGGACACGCTCTCGCATGCTCGAGAGGTTCAGCATTTGCTGGCCGACTTCGCGCGCGGCACGACCGATGAGACCCGGAAGAATCGGACTGGCGTCGGCCACAAGGCCGGTCAGAGTGACGACGCCCTGGAAACGATTGTTTATTGGGTTGTAGATCGGCGCGCCGACACACGCGAAGTCACTGAGCGCGTCCGAGAGATGCTCTGCCCCGACAATCACCCCCGCGCGCTTGGCCGTTGCCGTCGTGCCGATTCCGTTGGTGCCCACGTCTTCCTCGGCTCCCGAATGACCGGGTGCCGAGCCGATGCGCTCCATCCGACGCGCAAACTCGGCGTCTGGGCTCCAGGTCTGCAAGATGCGGGCATGACGGTCCGCTACGAGCAGGCTCGAATGGCGTAGGCCCAGCTCTTGTGCCAGATTCGCCAGGATGGGACGCGCGGCGCGAAGGAGTACGGAGTCGCTGACAATCGGCGACTCGAACGGCAGACGGGCACGTCCGGAGCCGCTCCCCAGCAGTCTCGAACGTTTCCACGACTCAAGAACGACGGGTCGTACGAGATGCTCCATCCGGTCGTCTAGCCTGCCGGTGCTGAGGAACGTCGCACGAACTTCATCGAGTTTCGTGACGGTTGCGGCCACGGGTGCCTCCTCGCTGCTGAACACATCCTCGTGATCAGCGGCTTCGCGAATTTGCTGATGTGAGCATACGCCTGTTGCGAGCCCACTGAAGCTGCGGCTGCGACTTCGCTACAAGCCTGTGTCTTTTCGGTGGCGTTGAGGCGGTCTGTCCCGATTTGGTACATGCCCTCCGAATGCGTGTGCTCGGGGGGCATGATCGTGCATCAGTCACCCGATCCACCAAGGAATGGCACCGGTGCTGCCCCGGCAACGGGCACGAGCAGGAATGCAAAGGAGGATTCCGCGTGTCACAGTCGACTTCGCCAGAGACGGCATCCACGGTTACTATCCGCGTGCCCAAACGCGGAATTTCCTGGACACCGCTCACAGTGATCGTCGTTGCCAACGTCCTATTGCTGCTGATTCTGCAGTTCGTCGTTGGGCAGAACCTGTTCGAGCCGCGCACGCTTGCCACCCTTACGCCGCTACTCGGAGTGATGGTGCTGATCGGACTCGCGCAGGCGTTCGTGATCGGCACGGGTGGCATCGATCTGAGCTTGCCCGCGGTGGTCACCCTCATGGGAATCGTCATCCTGGGGGAGTCGGCCGGGGAGAATGCGCGGCTTCCCCAGGCTCTGCTCGTCGCCGGGATCGTGTGCGTTGTGGTCGGAGTGCTCAACGGCATCTTGGTCGAAGTTGTGGGGCTGAACGCCCTTGTGACAACGCTCGCGACGGGGCAGCTCGTCACCGGAGCGACGGTGATCTATCGGGAGAGCGTGAATGTCACCCGCGTCCCGCCTGCGTTGTATGAGTGGGCCCAGGGAAATGTCATCGGCGTCAGCGTCATCCTGATCGTTGCGGCCGCGCTTGCGCTCGTCATCTTCATCTCCGTGCGCCGCGTCGTCGTCGGGCGGGAATTGGTGCTTGCCAGCGCATCGTTGCGGGCAAGCACACTCGTCGGCCTGCGTTCGCTCGTGCTGCGAGTGTCAGCGTGGGTGGTCGCCGCCCTCATCGGCGGGATGGGGGGCGTCCTTCTTGCCGGTCAGATCGCTTCGCCGGACATGTCCCTGGGAAGCCCGTATCTGCTGTCGAGCATTATCGTCGTCGTCCTTGGTGGGGCGGTTCTGACCGGCGGTCGCGTCGGTCCGTTCGCCACGATGCTCGGAGCCACATTCATCATCCTCCTGGACCACGGGCTGGCCGTCCAAGGATTCTCATCCGGCGCGCGCACGCTCGTCCAAGGGCTCGTCTTGGCCCTCGGCCTTGCCGGTGTCGCTCTCTTGCTGAAGCCCCGCGCCGCGCGAGCTCGCCCCAGCGACATCACCCCGCCGAGTAGCGGCAGATCTGCGCCCGGCACCGCAACGTGATCGGTTCAGCCGACTCGTCCAAGCCACGATCCACCCACCAAGAGAAGAAGGAAATGTGATGACAAGGTACTCACGACTGACGCGCCAAGCGATGATGCTTGGTGCCGCAACCATGGCGCTTGCCTTGACGCTTGCTGGCTGCAGTTCGTCCGGAGGTTCCGACGGCCAAGTCGAGATCGACACCTCACAGGACTACGACGTCGCCGAGGTTCAGGCCATCGTCGACCTGGCGTTCGGAACTGAGGTTCCTATCGACGAGTTGCCGGCGGAAGCGGTCACCGGTTTCGCGCGTGCGACGATCGAGCTGACGGATGAACAGGTTCAGACTGCATTGGATTGCTGGAAGCAGCCCGAATGCACGATCGGAGATGGGCCGTTGCACGTCGGCATCTACAACGCCGTCGACAACCTCTGGCAGACCGCAGCGGTAATGGATGTCATCCTGCAGGCACTGACCTATCCCGAGATCGGCAAGATCTCCTACTCCTTCGTTGCGGATCTGCCCTCGGCCCAGTCCGCCGTTCGCAGCCTCGCTGCCGATGGTGCCGACATCATCATCGGCTACAATGCCTTCGGGTCGGCGATGGCGCCGGTGTTCACAGAGGCGCAGGCTGCGGGTGCTGTTGTCGTCACGTACACCGGTGAGACCCCGGATGTCGACGGTGGCGTGATCAACAACCAGGTCTACGCGCTGGCGTGCGATGCCGGTACCGGCATGGCGGATGTCACGGTCGATGACTTGGGCCTGACCTCGTCGGATGACATCGCGTTCTTCTTCGGTACCCCCGGCAATCCTCAGGACACTCTTGTCGAGGGGTGCCTCGCCGACCAGCTGGTAGCGCTCGACGGTCCGCAGATCGGCTTCGAACAAGACACCGACTGGTCACGCCCGGGTGTCGCAGCTGCTGCAACGGCCCTGATCGCCTCCGGAGTCCCGGCGAAGGCCGTACTCAACACCTACGCAGACCCGGTTCCGCAGCTCATCAGTGCGTACGACCAGGCAGGTGTCCAGGTCCCGGCGATTCTCACATGGACTGAGATGAATGAACTGTTCGGCATTTGGGAAGAGCGTGTCGGCACCGACGCCGAGTTCCCGCTCTACTACACAAACGCCCTCGTCAACCAAGCGAGGCTGGCGCTGACGAACGCAGTGGGAATCATTGCCGGCGACGACATTCCTGATCGCACGCCGCTTCCGTTGCCGATCATCAAAGCCGAGCCGGGAATCTATCAGGCCGACCTTCCCGGTGACTTCCCGGGGTGGAGCGCCCTCATCCCCGAGAACGTCATGGCGGGAATGCTCGAGTAGATGATCCGTAGCTGACACCGGCGGGGCAGCAGCCTGCCCCGCCGGTGCAGCGGACGAGATCTCATCGCGGATGAACAAGGAAGGTACGATGACGAACCTCAGCCTGGTCGCTACCTCTACCGGCATGGCGGCCTCTGACATTGCGCTTGAGGCGACCGGACTCACCAAGCAATACGGTCCGGTTCTTGCTCTTCGGGACTTCTCTCTGACCCTTCGGGCGGGCGAAGTGCGTGCGCTCGTCGGAGAGAACGGGTCGGGGAAGTCGACTTTCGTTGGCATGGTCAGCGGTACCGTTATCCCTACGCGCGGCTCACTGCGCGTAGGACAGACGCGGCTGACCCGACACCGACCGGTCGAGTCGCAAAGCGTCGGGGCGCTCACGGTCTTCCAGGACGGGTCGCTTCTTCCTTCGCTGAGCGTGGCCCAGAACCTCTACATCGGCACGCCGGCGGATCAGAGGCCCAAGTACGGGAAGATCGACGAGTGGGCTTCGCAGCGCCTGTCGGAGTACGACATGGACCTGGATGCCCGGCTCAAGGTGTCACAGCTTGCTTCCGGAGATCGCCAGCTCCTTGAGATCGTGCGTGCTGTCATGGCTCGCCCGAGAGTGCTCATGCTGGATGAGTCGACATCTGCGCTCGACTCCGCCGGGGTGGACCGCGTCCTCGATTTGATGCGCGCCGCGGCGAGTGGGGGCGCGGCCGTCCTTTTCGTGACTCACCGGCTCTCAGAGGTATTCCGAGTTGCCGATGAGGTGACAATTCTGCGTGATGGGAGATTCGTCGGCGATTACTTCGTGAGTGAGGTATCCCCGGAGGACATCGTCGAGTTGATGGCCGGCACCAAAGTCGACATGGAGTTCCCGACGCGCTCGCCGCTGGACTCTCGATCGGCGGATGTGCTCCGCGCGGAGCAGCTCACCGGCTGCGGATTCGGTCCGATCGACCTTTCGCTGAAGGCCGGGGAGATTGTGGGAATTGCGGGTGCCGACGGCAACGGGCAAGAGGACCTGCTACGGGGCCTGGCGACTCTCGGGGTGACCGCGGGGTCCGTCACGCTTGAGGGCAAGAACCTGACAAACTATCGCGCGGCCGCATCGGCGGGGATCGTCTTTCTCAGCGGCGACCGCAAGAACGAGTCGCTCTTCCAGGCCCTCACGATCAGAGAGAACCTGACCGCGGGCGTGCTGCGCACCCTGTCGCTCGGGGGAGTCGTGCGCCTCGGCGCGGAACGGTCCTTCGTGCAGCAGAAGATCCGCGATTTCGGCATTCGGCTGGGGAAGTCATCCGATCTCCCCTCATCCCTCTCGGGGGGAAACCAGCAGAAGATTGCGATCAGCCGCGCGTTGGCGACGGGGCCAAGGGTCTTTCTCGTCGACGAGCCGACTCAAGGAGTCGACGTCCGATCTCGTATGGACATTTATAGGATGCTTCGCGCATGCGCCAACGACGGCAACGCCGTTGTGTTTGTGAGCTCCGACGCGTCAGAACTGGCCGGGCTTGCGGATCGCATCCTCGTCATGTCCAGGGGGCGCATTATCGAGGACATGCCGGGCATGGGCTCTGACGAGGAGAGCATCGTCGGCGCATTCGCGGTGGAGTCGCGCGTCGACGCGGAGTGGGAAGAGCCGGGTCCGGGATCCGGAGTCGCGTCGGCGTCTCAGCGCGTGGATACCGGGGAGCCTGTGAACGCGGTTCCACCCATCGGTGCGGGCGAGACGGCTGAGCCGCCGCCGAAAGCGGTCATGCGCGGCCGATGGTGGCGCAACGAAGAGACGGTGCGCCTGGGCGTGTTGGCGCTACTGATCGTCGCGATCTCTGCGGTTGCCGCCCTGCAGAACGCATCGTTCCTCAGCGAACTCAGTCTGCGAAACGTCCTGACGATCTCGACACCCTTGGCTGCGGTTGCAATTGCGCAGTACTTCGTGCTCCTCATCGGAGGTATCGACGTCTCCGTCGGAGCGACGATGAGCCTGAGCGTCGTCGCGATCTCGTACCTCGTTCAAGCCGAGAACGTCTTCGGATCGTTCATGTTCGCGTTCGCCGTCTCGATTGCGCTGGGACTCCTCGTTGGCCTCGTAAACGCGTGGTTGGTCGAACGGATGAAGCTGTCCGCTGTCATCGCGACCATAGCGACTCTGGGGATCGTCGCGGGGGTTGCGCTCACGCTTCGGCCAACGCCAGGCGGAACTCTGCCTTACGAGCTGATCAGCGCCCTCACCCGATCTGTCGGGCCAGTGCCGATCGCAGTAGTAGCGATGGTCATCGTGGTCATCGTGGGTGACATCGTGCTTCGCCGGACCGGCTTCGGCATACGCGTCCGTGCGGTCGGACTCAACGGCCATTTCGCGAATCGGCTCGGCATTCGAGCTTCGATGGTGCGTGCCGGCGCGTATCTCCTGTGCGGCGCACTCGCTGCCATTGGCGGCGTGTTCCTCGCATCACAGGTGGGAATCGGCGATGCCACCGTGGGTGATACCTACACTCTCTTGGCCATCGCCGCACCGGTCATCGGGGGCGCGAGTCTCCTGGGAGGGCGCGGAACATTGGCCGGGGCACTGTTGGGCTCTGTCCTCCTTGCCCTCCTGCTCACGCTCGCGACGACGCTCCGGATCTCTCAGGGCGCAAACCTGATCTTCGTCGGCGTGGTCACGCTGCTCGCGCTCCTGACCTTCGTGATACGCCCTCCGAAGTCAAGGTCTTCCCGGTGATCCGGGCTTCACTTTCGTGTGGTGTGAGCGAGGAAATGGGAACCACGATGGCCTACGCAAGCTCCGGGAGCTCCCCGGAACCGGATCGGGACGACGCGGCCGCCGCATACCGCGGGGAGCAACCATTCGGGATGGTGGACGACCTCGTCGTTGAGGGAGCCCTTCGCATAGACGACGATGATCGTTTCTGGGTTCCGCAGTCGCGCGACGTGCGATTCAAGCCCCTCGTGCTTTCGGTCAGTCAGGGCTACTTCGTGAACATACTCCGAGTACGAAGGCGCGGGATCTTGTCTCGCCACCGGCATGCCGGCCCGGTGCAGGCGGTCGTGCTCCGTGGCCGATGGCACTACCTGGAGCATGACTGGTGGGCGGAAGAGGGCTCCTTCGTGTTCGAGCCGCCGGGTGACATCCATACTCTTGAGATACCGGACGGCGTGGATGAAATGGCGACGTTGTTTCACGTCACCGGCGCGTACGTCTACGTCGACCCCGATGGCACCCCTACGGGCGTTGAGGACGTGTTCACAAAGATTGCGAATGCGCGGGCACACTACGAGCGTGTTGGTCTGGGGCCCGACTATGTTGAGCGTTTCATCCGATGATCTGATTCGAGGCGAACATGAGCGGTGTGATCGTGTACGGCAAGCCTGAGTGTCCGGACTACGGACGCGTGCGGGAAGGATTCACGGAAGCGGCGATCGACTTCCACTTCATCGACGTGGCTGCGGATGGCGATGCCGCCCGGGAAGCTGAGCGATTGTCGGGAGGTGTGGCGACTCCAGTCGTCCTCCTTGAGGATGGCACCATCGCCGTCGAGCCGGACAACGCTGAGATCGCTCGGCTCATCCATAACGTCGGACAGAGTTAGCAGCTCCTGCCGTCGCGCACCGCGCGTTTGCCGGCATGGAGTTTCTTGACACACGCGAGGTTCCCAATGCGAGCATCGGTCCGCGATGTCAATCTCTGACTCAGGCGAGCTCGGCGATCCGGTCGGCGGTGAACTCGCGTTCGTCACGCACGTGAATACGTAAATCACGTCAGACTGCGGTACTGATCTCTCTCTGCGGGGTATTCGCCAGGCACCCTTCTCAGCCCGGAAAGCCTCTGGCTTTGCGGAGAGGTGATATTTCGGCTCGAGCGGCGTGCAGACGTCCTTGAGACGCTGGCCGATCGCCTCTAAGGTGTACGATATACGTACGCATGTTCGCAATACGAACGGAGACTCGATGATCGACAAATCCGTGGCGGATGCGGCGTCCGCCGTCGCCGACATCCCCGACGGCTCGACCGTCATGATCGGCGGCTTCGGGCGTGCCGGGCAGCCGGTTGAACTCATCGACGCGCTGATCGCCCACGGTGCCCGCGACCTCACGATCGTGAACAACAACGCCGGCAACGGGGACGTCGGCCTCGCCGCGCTCCTCGCCTCCGGCGCTGTCCGCAAGATCATCTGCTCCTTCCCGCGCCAGACGGACTCCTGGGTCTTCGACGGCCTGTATCGCGACGGCAGGATCGAACTTGAGCTTGTGCCGCAGGGAAACCTCGCGGAACGCATCCGCGCGGCCGGTGCCGGCATCGGTGCCTTTTTCAGCCCGACCGGCGTCGGCACAGAGCTGGCGCTTGGCAAGGAGTCTCGCGAGATCGATGGGCGCTCCTACGTCCTGGAGTATCCGATCCGCGCGGACTTCGCGCTCATCAGTGCCTACCGCGCCGACCGGTGGGGCAATCTCGTCTTCCGCGAGACCGCGCGCAACTTCGGCCCGATCATGGCGACGGCGGCCACGACGACGATCGTCCAAGTCGACGAGGTCGTCCCCCTCGGGACCATCGACCCCGAATCGGTCGTCACGCCGGGACTCTTCGTCGATCGCGTGGTCACGGTGGGTGAGCGGTCATGGCTGAGCGCGGGGGAGTTCGTCGGCGGGGTGGACATCGACGGTCGTCCGCTCGGCGCGGCGGGAACGGAGCAGGTCCGATGACAACGCGGATTTCGCGCGAGGAGCTCGCGCGGCGCATCGCCGCTGACATTCCTGAGGGATCTGTCGTCAACCTCGGCATCGGCGCCCCCACGCTCGTCGCGAATTTCCTGCCGGAGGATGAGGAGATCCTTCTTCATACCGAGAACGGGCTGCTCGGCATGGGCCCTTCACCCGCTGGGGGGAAAATCGACCCCGACCTCATCAACGCGGGCAAGCAGCCGGTCACGGCTCTCCCGGGCGCGGCATTCTTCCACCACGCGGACTCGTTCGCGATGATGCGCGGTGGCCACCTGGACGTCTGCGTCCTCGGCGCCTTCCAGGTCGGGCAGAACGGCGATCTCGCGAACTGGTCGACGGGTGCACCCGGCGCGATCCCCGCCGTCGGAGGCGCGATGGATCTGGCGATCGGTGCGAAGAGCGTCTATGTGATGACCGACCTCCTCACCAAGACGGGCGAGTCCAAACTCGTTCAGGAGTGCAGCTACCCGCTGACCGGGGTCGGGTGCGTCACCCGGGTCTACACGGACCACGCGATCTTCGACGTCTCCCCCGACGGGTTCGCCGTGCGGGAGGCCTTCGGCGAGAACACCGTCGAGTCACTTTCGGCGCTGACAGGTCTGGCACTCGTCGATGCGACACGAGAGGATGCCTGACCATGCCTGCGACCTACATCCACGACGCCGTGCGCACGCCGTTCGGTCGCGGCGGGGGCGCCCTCTCCGGCATCCGACCCGATGACCTTGCCGCGGTGGTGATGCGCGCGACGGTCGAGCGCAATGACCTCGACCCCGGGCGGATCACCGACGTCATCTTCGGCGATGCGAATCAGGCCGGGGAGGACAACCGCAACGTGGCGCGGTTCGGTGCGCTGCTGGCCGGGTTCCCGACGAGTGTGACCGGTGTCACGGTGAACCGGCTGTGCGCGTCCTCGGTCGAGGCCGTGATCCAGGGAGCGCGGGCGATCGAGTCGGGGGATGCTGAGATCGTCCTCGCGGGCGGGGTCGAGTCGATGAGCCGCGCGCCGTTCGTCGTCGAGAAGTCCCCCAAGCCGTGGCCCGCCGTCGGCAACCAGACCCTGTGGAACACCTCCATCGGATGGCGGATGACGAACCGGGCGCTGCCTGCGCGCTGGACGATCTCCAACGGGGAGTCGGCGGAGAAGATCGCCCGCGAGTGGGGAATCGCCCGCGACGAGCAGGACGAATTCGCGGTGCGCTCCCACCGGCTCGCCGCCGCCGCGTGGGCGGACGGGATCTACGACGCCGAAACCGTGCAGGTGCCCGGCGCCGCGCTCGCCCGTGATGAGGGCATCCGTGACGACACGTCGATCGAGAGGCTGGCCGGTCTCAACGCCCTGTTCGCGGCAGATGGAACGGTGACGGCGGGCAATGCCTCGTCGATCAATGACGGCGCCTCTGCGGTGCTGCTGGCCGGCGAGGGGGTGCTGCCCGGCGAACCGCTTGCGCGTATCACCGGGCGCGCTGCCCATGGCGTGGACCCCGACGACTTCCCGATCGCACCGATCGAGGCCGCCAACAAGGCGCTCGCGAACGCAGGTCGGACGTGGGCCGATGTCGACGTGGTCGAGCTCAACGAGGCCTTCGCGTCCCAGTCCCTCGCGTGCCTGAAAGGATGGCCGGATCTCGATCCCGCCAAGCTCAACATCCATGGGGGTGCGATCGCGATCGGGCACCCGCTGGGCGCATCGGGCGGTCGGATCATCGGACATGCCGCCCACGAGCTTGCCCGTCGCGGCGGCGGGGTCGCGGTCGCCGCGATCTGCATCGGCGTCGGACAGGGTCTGGCGGTCGTCCTCGAGCGGTGAGCGGCGGCATCCACTGCCAGGATGTTGAGCATGAGTGATGCCGGCACCGAGACCAGTTCCGGAGAGTTCGTCCAGTCACTCGCGCGCGGACTGGCGGTCATCCGCGCGTTCGATGCGACACACGCGGAGCTCTCGCTCAGTGATGTCGCGCGACGTACGGAATTGACCCGCGCCGCCGCGCGGCGGTTCCTGCACACGCTGGAGGCGCTGGGGTACGTCAGATCGGACGGTCGATTGTTCTCGCTCACGCCACGGGTGCTCGATCTCGGCTTCAGCTATCTGTCGGCACTTTCGCTGCCGGAGATCGTGCAGCCACACCTGGAGAAGCTTTCGCGAGAGGTCGACGAGAGCGTGTCGGCGGCAGTGCTCGATGGGGCCGACATCGTCTATGTCGCACGTGTGCCCACGCGTCGGATCATGAGCGTGCGGATCACGATCGGTACGCGCTTTCCTGCCGCCGCAACGAGCATGGGTCGTGTGCTGCTGGCATCGCTGCCGCCCGATGCGCTGGATGCTCTGCTCGAGTCGTCGCCCCTGACCGCTCACACCGACCGCACGATCACGAACCCGCTCGAGCTGCGCGAGCATCTCGAGCGGGTGAGGGAACAGGGATGGGCGCTCGTCGACAGCGAGCTCGAAACCGGGTTGCGATCTATTGCGGCGCCCCTGCATGCGCGTTCGGGCAAAGTTGTCGCCGCGGTGAATATCTCAACCAGTGCGAGCCGGGATTCGCTCGAGCATGTGCGGAGCGCCTATCTCCCGCTCCTACTCGACACCGTCCGCGCCGCCCAGACCGACCTCGCAACCTGTAGCACTCTGTGATCCAGGACGCCGAGTGCCCTGTTCAGTGTGGCGAGGGGTCGGTCAGGGCCCAGGGGGTGGTGCTTGCACGGTACCGGCCGTATGCGGTGTGGCGGCGAGGCTGCCGAGCAGTCTGACCCGCTCTTCGCTCGAGGACCCGGATTTCGTCGTGTACGCAAAGAGGGTGAGCGCGGGATCGCTGGGCAGGGTGAAAGCCTCGTAGTCGAATTCGAGGTCGTCGACGGCGGGGTGGTGGATGCGTTTGGTGCCGCCGCGATGGAAGCGCACGTCGTGGCGGGCCCACCGCTGACGGAAGTCGTCGCTGCGGGTCACGAGTTCACCGATGAGGTCGGTGAGGGGCTTGTCGTGTGGACTCGGCCCGGCGCGAGTGCGAAGCGAGGCGACGACACTATCGGCCCCGATGTCCCACTCCGGATAGAAGACGCGCGCGGCTGGGCTGAGAAAAGTGAACAGGGCATTGTTCCGCCGCGCGGCGGGGTCTTCGAGTACAGGGGTGAGCAGTGCCTCCCCGAGCACGTTTCCCGCGACGTAGTCGGAGCGCTGATTCGTTACCCAGACGGGGGTGCCGGTGATGGCGTCGAGGAATCGTTGCAGGGTCTCGCCTACCGTCGGGCTGGGGGACTGCGGCGGGCGGCGACGTCCGGTGGTGGGAGTTGCGGCGCGATGCAGATCGTGGAGGTGGGCCGTCTCGGCGTCATCGAGCTGAAGCGCGCGGGCGAGCGTGCCGATGATCTCCAAAGACACACCGGTGAGGTTTCCCCGCTCCATCTTCGCGACGTAGTCGACACTGATGCCGGCCAGCATAGCGAGCTCTTCGCGACGCAGTCCAGGCACACGCCTTCGTCCACCGCGGATGATTCCCGCCTGCTCGGGCGTGAGACGGTCGCGTCGCGTGCGGAGGAACTCGCTCACCTCAGCACGGTTGTCCATGGCTCCACAGTAGGAGCACACATCCGTGGACAGGAGGTACCAGCAGTACACGGATAACCGGTCACTGCCACCCGCGTAGATGTGGGAGTGGAATGGTCTCAATGCCCCGTTGAAAGGACCACACCATGCAGACCGTGACATTGAACAACGGCATCCAGATGCCGATCCTCGGATTCGGCGTGTTCCAGGTCGGCCCCGAAGAAACCGAGAGGGCCGTCAGCGATGCACTCGCCGCCGGCTACCGTCTCATCGACACGGCTGCCTCATACATGAACGAAGAAGCCGTGGGAGCTGCGATCGCGAAGTCCGGCATCCCCCGCGACGGGCTGTTCATCACGACCAAGTTGTGGGTGCAGGACGCGCCCGCCGAAGAGAACACCGCCCGCGCGTTCGATGACTCGCTGACCAAGCTCGGGCTGGACTACATCGACCTGTATCTGATCCACCAGCCGTTCGGTGACTACTACGGTCAGTGGCGTGGGATGGAGCAGATCAACCGCGAGGGCCGCGCACGCGCGATCGGCGTCTCCAACTTCGCCTCCGACCGACTCCTCGACCTGATTCTGAACACCGAGATCACCCCCGCCGTCAACCAGATCGAGACCAACCCGTTCCACCAGCAGGGCGCCGCGCACGACATCCTCGTCGCCGAGGGCGTGCAGCACGAGTCCTGGGGTCCGTTCGCTGAAGGCAAGAACGGCCTGTTCACTAACCCGGTCCTGGCCGCGATCGGTCAGAAGCATGGCAAGTCGGTCGCACAGGTCGTGCTGCGATGGATGATCCAGCGGGAGGTCGTGGTGATCCCCAAGACCGTCAACCCCGAACGGATGGCGCAAAACCTCGACGTGTTCGACTTCGCCCTCAGTCCAGCCGACATGGACTCCATCGCGGCACTGGACGAGGCAACTTCCCAATTCTTCGACCACCGCGACCCCGACATGGTCCGCTGGCTCGCCGCACGACGCGTCGAAGCGTGAGCCCCGCACTGCCGTCCGCGGTGGAAGGCAGCTTGAGATCATCGGCGAGGCGCTGAACAACCTCCGTCGGGCGTATGGTGACACGGCCGCTCTGATCCCTGAGGTCGAGCGAATCATCGGGTTGCGCAACGTCCTCGCCCACGGCTACGCGGTCGTCGACGACAGTGTGGTGTGGACTGCCGCGTCCCCGAGCTCCGAGAGATCATCGACCGGATGGTAGTGACGTAGGCCGCTGGCACCTTAGACGCGGACGCGGGTTGGCGGGGCAATAGCGCGAGGGGCACGGATCGGCCAGCCGGCGCGGGTAACGGCGTGGGTAAATGTGTAGACATGTAGGGCTCGACGAGGTCGGTCCCCGAAAAGCTGCCGACCAGCGGGATGACGGTGAGATGGCTCCGAAGTCGGTCCTCGAAATCGGATCCGGCAATAGTTCAAATCCCACCGTCACCGCCATTTTTCTCCCAGATCAGCGCCTCTTTTTGGGGCGCTGATCTGCGTGTGGGTAAAGATTCGGGTAAACGCATTCAAGCCAGGAAATCGCCTTTAGCCTGGGTTTTTCTGCGCTGGACCGCTAAGCGTGTTCCGTGGGTAAAGGGATCCCACCGTAGGTTGGCGGGAGCCACTGGGCGTTGTCGAGACTGGTGACGTCCCGCGTGGTGGAGGACCTTCGGCAGGGTGGCCGACGCATCGGACCTTTGTTGAGTCATCGCGCGATGGTCCGTGCGACATCGACAAGGTTGCTGCTCGTAGAAGGACACGACGCAGGAGTGCCGCCGCGGCGTCGACCAAGCCCCACCGTCAGGAAGGCGCGGAGTGGTCCGAGGGATGTCCTGTCACATCTGGGTGAGGAGGTCCTTCATCCTGATGATCTCAGCGGTCTGCGCATCCAGGATTGTCTGGGCGAGCGAACGAACCGCTGGGTTGGACCCTTGGTCGAGTGCGGTCTGCGCCATCTCGATTGCGCCCTCGTGGTGCACGATCATCTGCTCCAGGAACAACCGCGCAGCGTCGGCGCCGTAGGCGCTTTCGAGGGCCGCCATGTCGTCATCCGACATCATCCCGTCGCCGTGTCCCATCCCGCTCATATCGACGCTGGTGCCCAATCCCCAACTGGTCAGCCAGGACCGCATGAGCTCGATCTCGGGGCCTTGGGCATCCTTGATCTGCTGCGCCAGATCCCGCGTCTGCTCGTCAATGCCTTCCTTGCCGAGGATCGTCTTGCTCATATCGACCGCCTGCTCGTGGTGGGGGATCATCATCATCACGAACATCGAGTCCGACGCGTTGACCTCGCCCTCCGCGAGGGCAGACGGAGCCGCGGACGACATCATCCCGCCCTGGCCCATCCCCGGTGTCGAACCGCCACCGAAATGCGCGCATCCTGCCAGCGAGACCGCCATCGCGACCGGCGCGACCGTCAACGCCATCAACCGATACTTCTTCACACTCACTTCTTCTTCTCCATCGATTAGTGAACTGCGCCCGCGTGCGGGCATGACTCGACCCCGGCCGCGGGAGCCGGGAAGGCCGATTCATGTTCGACTTATCGAAAGATCCAGCAATGACGGCGGGCGAGTCATCACCGAAGTCGGCACCGCGACCAGGCGCGCCAGCACGGTCCGCCCGCTCCTTCGCCTGCGGATCACCCCCGGTCCGGAGCGCGCAGCCCACAGCGCCACCGCCAGCAGGCCGATCACGCACACCACGCTCAGCGCATCGTGCATGCCGCCGGAGGTGCAGCTTTCGCAGGCGGACTCGGAGAGGGCACCGGCGTTCGACAAGGATCCGTGGCCGTGCTCGGCCTCGATACTCGACACGCTCCCACTCGGCGCCTCGGAGTGCCCAGTCATGAGTGTGTGCATGGACAGCAGACCCACCATCACGAGGGCCGCAAGCAGTACCGACAGCATCCACCGCCACAGCATCGGCGGATGCAGACGGGTTCGCGTTGCGTCGAGGGTCATGGGTATTCCTGCCTCGAAGTATACCCCGCAGGGGTATACGCCCCCGCCCCTGCTCACCCCGTGCCGCCTACCGATCGAATCGGATCCGAGGACACGCGATGGCGGCGGCGGCTCCGATGGCGGTGAGGGCGACGGCTGCGGCGGTGAGGCTTACAGCTCCTAGCCATCCAGCGAGGGGGTAGGTGATCAGGAAGCATGCGTGTGAGAGTGCGAATTGTGCCGTGTAGACGAGGTTGCGGTTGCTCGGGGTGGATGCCTCGGCGAGGAGGATCGCGGAGGGGGTGGTGACCAGTGCGGTTCCCGCTCCCAGGGCCGCCCAGGTCCCCAGGATCATCCACCACCCCGCGACGAGTT
Organism: Microbacterium sp. F2; assembly: GCF_052274505.1. Classification (NCBI taxonomy): domain Bacteria; kingdom Bacillati; phylum Actinomycetota; class Actinomycetes; order Micrococcales; family Microbacteriaceae; genus Microbacterium; species Microbacterium sp. F2. Next base: position 332,375 of record NZ_JBNVBV010000002.1, on the reverse strand, counting down.
CGGTTCCCCACGCGGTGACTACGGATGCTGTGATCAGCCCGGTCACCGTGACTGTGGTACCTGCCCTCATTGTGCGGATCACACCGCGTCGACGGACGAGGCGCGGGATCGTCAGGGCGACGAGCAGGGATCCGATGCCGTAGGCGCCGAGGGTGAGGGCCAGAGCGGAGTCGTCCAGGCCGAGGACCGCCTTGACGTAGACGACGGAGTTGACGAGGACGATCCCCGTACCGGCGGCGACCACGATGTTCGCGAGCGCGAGGAACCGGAGCGTCGGTGCGCGGGAGAACACACGCAAGCCTTCGGGAAGTCGTTGCCAGAACGTCGATGAGGCGGCGTCGGCTGCGTGACGTGGCAGCCGTGTCGCGAGGACGAGTGCCGCGGATAGGGCGAACCCCACAGCAGTGCCGGCGAAGAGGCTGTTGTAGGTGGTGACGGTCAGGAGCGCGGCGGCGATGATCGGACTCAGCAGTGCCTCGAGGTCGTATGCGAGGCGGGACAGCGCCAGCGCGCGGGTGTAGTCCCGGGTGTCGGGGAGGATGGTCGGGATGAGCGACTGGAAGGCGGGGGTAAACGTTGCCGACGCGGACTGGAGGATGAACACGAGCACGTAGATCTGCCAGATCTCGCTGACGAACGGGAGCGTGATCGCAATTGCGAGGCGGATCAGATCAGCGCCGACAAGCACCATCTTCTTGGGTAGCCGGTCAACGAGGGCCGCCATGATGGGGGAGACACCGACGTAGGCGACCATCTTGATCGTCAGCGCAGTGCCCAGGACGGACCCGGCTGCTTCTTCTGCGAGGTCGAACGCCAACAAGCCGAGTGCGACAGTGAGCAGACCCGTGCCCACCAGTGCCATCACCTGTGCGGTAAAAAGCGACCGATAGGTCGGGTCGCGAAGAACCTGGATCACGCGTGGTGACGAGGGGTATCGCTGACGGCGTGCTCGGCCTGTTTGATCGCTTCCATAACCAGGCGGTGTGCGTGCTCATCGGAGAGACGGTAGAACATGCGGTTGCCGTCCTTGCGGGCAAGCACGATCTTCGCCCACCGAAGCTTCGCAAGATGCTGCGACACTGCCGCCGGGCTGCGGCCCACCAGCTCAGCGATCTCGTTCACGGGCAGTTCGCCAGCATGGAGGGCGAGCACGATTCTGATGCGGGTTGCGTCGGCGAGGAGCCCGAAGATCTCGGCCGCGATCTCGACGAACTCGCTGTCGAGCTGCGAACCGTCAACATCAGTATCTACGTGCATACGTAGATACTAGGTCATTCAGGGGCAGGGTCCGCCGCAGGGCTTGCCGGCCTCGCTCAGTGTTTCGACGCCGGGGCTTCCGTCACCTGATCGGGCCGCACCCCACACGGCGTGCCCAGTTTGTTGAGGACTACCGGGTGTCATGGGAGCCGCCGATACCGGGGTGACTGGACCTGTCGTCGCCAGCTTCCGATGCGACAATGACCATTCCGAGTTCGAGGGGGGTCCAGCCGCGCGCGGCAAGTCGTTCTCTGAGCTCAGCGGCCACCATCATCTCGGTGTGCACATCGGCGGTTGACAGTGTGGCCGCCTCCACGCTGAGGTCGGCGCACACCTCTGCGAGATCGCTCGCGAGCGTGCGCAGTGAGGCTAATCCGATCGCGGTGCGCAGCTGCTGTGCATCAGCAAACCGCACCGTCCACGCGCCGACACTGTGCTCATCGGTCACCCCTGTCGAGACGGTGCTCGGCGCGTGGCCCCGCAGCTCGAGGATCACCGCAACCCCGAGCGCCGCGACACATATAGCACCCACAACCGTGGTGGGGACGATAGAAAACCACTCCGCATAGACCGGTGAGTCCGGCCCGAGCGCCAATCCCGCAGCGATCCTCCCAACGCAGAAGAGTGCGTATCCCCCGTTGACCACGACCAGGATCGCACGCGCGCTGCGGGTCAGCGTCGGCGTTCTCGCCGACACGACGGCGGTCGCGACACACAGAATGGTGAGGGCGATCACCTTCACCAGCAGACCCATCGGCGCCGTCGACAGCGACGATACAAGCGCCACGGTCAGGGCCGCGCAGCCCACCGCGATTGCTGCGTGCCCCAATCTTGCGCGGAGTGAACTGACGGCGATGAGCATCCCGCCGGGACCCAGCACCATGAGGACATCGCCTCCGACGAGGGACCCGATACCGCCGACGTGCACATGGATGGCGTACATCAGAGCAGACCCGACAGCAGCGATCCCCGCACCGATGCTGAACCGCGCGAACAGATCATGACCGCCCGACGACCCCGCCCGAGGCAACGCAACCACCACGATCATCGTGGCAACAATCACCGAGATCGTTAGAAGACCCCAGATATAGGCCATTCCCTGCATCCGATCGACAACTCGCCGGTCGCGGTAACGATAGCGCACGTGACCCGCCCCTCGTCTGCCGAGAGACTGAAGGCGATCCGGTCTCCGTGCTGCTCGATTCAGTGCTGTGAGCCCCGAAGCGTGGAGATCCCCCGTCGACAGCGGAGGGTGCTCGGTACACTCGTGCCATGACTCTTCGGCTGGTCGTCGACCGCGATGCGGTCGCCGCGGTGTGCCGCGCGCGTGGCGTGCGGCGGATGCGGGTGTTCGGATCCGCAGTCGATGACAGCTTCGATGCCGCTCGCAGTGATGTTGACCTCCTCGTCGAGTTCGTGCCGGAGCTCGCGGATCCGTTCGAGGCGTACTTCGGGTTGAAGGAAGACCTCGAGGTGCTGTTCGGCCGTCGCGTTGACCTTGTGATGGCGGATGCCGTGCGCAATCCGTACTTCGAGGCGGCAGCGAACGCGAACGCCGAAGAGCTGTATGCGGCCTGAGTCTGCCGCGTTCATGTGGGATGCCCGCAACGCGGCTGACAGGATCGGCACGTTCATCGCCGGACTCACGAGGGACGACTACCTGGCCGATGCGTTGCGGCGCTCCGCGGTGGAGCGGTAGCTCGAGATCATCGGCGAGGCGCTGAACAACCTCCGTCGGGTGGGTGGTGACGCGGCCGCTCTGATCCCCGAGGTCGAGCGCATCATCGGGTTGCGCAACGTCAGGTGTCATGTGCGCAACGGTGAGGGGGGCGCCGATCTGTCAGCCGGCGCGGGTAAGGGTGTGGGTAAGCGTGTAGACATCTAGGACTCGACGAGGTGGGTCTGCGAAACCTGCCGACCTGCGAGAAGACGGCGTGGATGCCTCGAAGTCGGTCCTCGAAATCGGATCCGGCAATAGTTCAAATCCCACCGTCACCGCCATGTGCAAGGCCCCGATATCCGCGGAATAACGCGGGAATCGGGGCCTTCGTCATTCGCCAATCGGCACGGTGACGGGCGCGCCCGAGACCGTCGACAGATACGGCCGCCTCGACGTGCTGGTGAACAACGCGGCAGCGCCGCAGGGCGATGATCGGGCTGACATCGAAGAGGTGCCGGTGTCGACATTCGACCGGATCGTTGCCATCAACCTTCGCGGGACGTACCTCATGTGTCTAGCTGCGGTCCCCGTGATGCATCGACAGCGCTATGGGCGGATCATCAACATTGCGTCGATGGCTAGCGTCGAAGGCGGGGCTCCCGCTGACTCCGCGCCCGAGACGAAGGGCGTGGCCGTCAGCTCGATGTGAGGATCAGGTGGACGGTGTCGGCGAGACGTCCGAGGACGTCGTTCCAGTCGTAGTTGTCCTCGGGACTGACCGTTGCCGCGACACCGAGGCCGAGATAGCGGACGCTCAAGCTGTAGAAGACTTCGAAAGCCCAGTCCGCGCGCGCTGCGGCTAACTCGACATGGTGCTCCTCGGCGGCGGTCAACATGGCGCGAACGAAGACTGCCTGGCCCGCGTCGCCGGACTGCCGGCCGCGGTCGCGGATGGCGGGGTCCTCAACGCCGAGGAGGAAGAACGGCGACAGCAGTTCGCGGTTCTGTCGCAGCAGCTCGGCGTACGCGGTGACGACCGATGTCACGGCCTGCTCGAACGTTGCTGCTCCCAGCCCGGCAGCGCTGACACGATCCCTGGTCTCGGCATCGAGGCGATCGAACTCTTCGTTCTGCACCACTCGCAGCAGGTCGGCCTTGCTCGACACTCGGCCATAGATGGTGCCAACCGACAGGCCAGCAGCCGCGCTCACTTCGGCGATCGAGAACTGGCCGTTGCCGCGCTCCTGCAGAAGCTGCAGCACCGCGGAGCGTACTTTCGCGAAGGAGTCTCGGCTGCGTCGCTGCTTGGGCTCGGCCACCCCGTTGACGGTCGATCGTGTCGCCATCCTCGCTCCGTTTCGCGCGTCGTCTTCCCTCGTCGGGAGTGTAACCAGCCGGCGGCGGGTCTACCGCGCCTCCACCTCGACGAGGAACACCGACTGCGGCGCGAGGTCGAGGTCCACCTCGATCTCGCCCGTCTCGGAGACCACCGCGTCGTAAGGCCCGTCGACAGCTCCTGACACCGACGTGCGTGTGACGCTGACGGAGCGTTCTGCCCACGGGAGGTTCGTGACCTGGATGCGGGCCGAGGTCACTCCCGCCGACGCCAGTTCACCACGTTGCGGGGGGAGTGTGAGGCCGAGCTCGATGCGATGCTCCCCGATCGGGATGCGGAACGTGAACCGGTCCTCCGCCCGCGGTGCCAGCGCCGAGCCGGGGGCGACATAGTTGGCGATAAGCGCACGCACGACATCTCCGTCGCGGCTTGCTGCACAAGCCAGCCCGGATTCGTCTCCGCCGGTGACGCCAAGCCGCCTGCCCGACAGCGCGCGCCCGGCCATCGCGAGCGCGCGAGAGCGTTCGTCGGGGCTGCCATCGGCAGCTCCTACCCCGGCGGGATCGACGAAGCCGTAGTGAGGGTCGAGCCCGCTGTCAGCGCGGAAGAAGAACGCGTGGTCGATGACCGTGTCCTGCAGGTAGATCGCCGTGGCTGCCTGGAACGCTCCCTTCTCGGCCGCGGGCGCGGTGCTACTGGGAACGGCGAGGTAGTTCCAGTAGCTGAGGGTCAGGTCGGTGTCGGTGAAGCCATGACGGTCGAGAAGCGCGCGCAGCTGATTCGACACGTATCGGAAGTCCAGTGGGTCGCGGCTTCCGTCGGTGAACCAGAGGAACGAGAAGAAGTCGAGCGGCAGATCGTTCGTGCGCACGAACTCGAGGAAGCCCTCGCGGTAGGGTGCGTCGCCGTCGAGAGGGAACGCGGTAGCCGGGCCCCCGACGGTCAGCGACGGATCGACGCGGTGCACCGCCTCGCAGAACGCCCGGTACATCTCGTAGAACTCTTCGGGTTCTCCCGCGAAGTGCAGCGGCCCGAAGTCGGGCTGGTCGCCGAATTCATAGATGCGGATGGGAGTGGCGGGGCCCCCGGCCCACCCTTGCGAGTAATGACGCACGATGTGCTCGACGACCTGTCCGTATACCTCGAGGTCTTCTGCAGGCAGCTTGTTCGAGGGGATGGAGCTTGCGACAGTGAACATCACTTGCGCCCCGATGGAGTGCACCGCCTCCACCCACTGGTCGGTGGCTGCGAAGTTGTAGCTCGCAGGGTCGTTGACATCGGCATCCCAGTCGGGAAAGAGGCTCGTCGGGTTGTTGCGGGTGTCAAGGCGCGACAGCCAGTCGAAGGAACGCACCACCGTCACTCCCCCCTCACGCCACAGGGGCGTCATGTCGGGGAACTGGGGGTAGGCGTCGACAGGTCCGGGGATGCCTCCCACCCCGTTGAGCGCACGGAAGGCGCTCTCGTCGGCGGCGTCGATGATGAACGTTCGGTGTAAAGAATCAGCGGTGGGTGTGGCGGTGGCAGCAGGGGACGATTCGTCAGGATGCGACACGCGGGTCTCCTCGGTTGTGACGGGGTGGATGCGGGGCGCTCAGTACGGCATCCGCAGCAGGCGGTTGGCGTACTCGTTCGCGATGGGCTCGTCGTGGCGGAGATAATCGACGCGAGCGCGGTAGGTCTCCGGCGTCACCGAGTCGAACTCCTCGAGCATCGACTCAATCGAGCGATCGTGGACGGCTCGCACGCGCGGCAGGCGACGTTTCATGACGTTCATCTGCGCGTCGACGAGGGGCTGATCTTTCGCGAGTTCCTGGGCGAGGACGACTCCGTCTTCGATGCTCATCGCTGCGCCGGATCCGAGGTAGGGCGTCATCGCGTGTGCGGCGTCACCCATGATCATGATGCGGCCTCGGAACCACGGATACGGAACCCATACTGTCGAGTAGGGCGTGTACGCGACGTTCTCGGAATGACGAACGTCCTCGAGCGCGTCTGCGAGGAACTCGGATCCGCGGGTGAGCGCGACGGCGCGATCGTGCATGATCTCGGCCATCTTGTTCGAGTCGTAGCGGGGGCGCCCCTCCTCGGCCACGGTGAGCACCATGTACATCGCGTCCTCCGACAGGGGAGTGAGCATGATCTTGCCGCCATACCCCTGGCAGATGATCGGCTGCATGAGCTTGCGCCGGTTCGGAAGCGCCGCGCGCCACGCGACACCGCCCACCGGCCGCGGAGCGTACTTCTCGCCGAAGTGATCCTGTCGAATCTGCGAGTTGATGCCGTCGAAGCCGAGGACGAGGTCGTAATCGCCGCGGTCACCGCTACTGAAGGTGACGGAGACGGTGTTCTCGTCCTGCTCCAGATTCGTCACGGTCGTGCTCATCCGGATAGTGCAGCCGTTGTCGAGGGCATGCTGGGCAGCCATCTCGAGGAAGGCAACGCGTGCCATCGTCACGCACCCCGGGAGGCCTTCGTCCTGCGTGCCGTAGCTCATGTTGCTCAGGAAGTTGCCCTCGGCGTCGTAGTTGTCGATCCCCGGAGCAGGGTGCCCGAGCTTCAGAAAGTCATCCAGCAGGCCGATCTCTCGCAGCGCCCGCAATCCGTTGATCCGCAGCCCGAAGCCGACCCCGGCGACGCTGTTGTCGGGCTTGACGTCGATGACGTCGACGTGGACGCCGATTCGGGCAAGGGCCGAGGCGGTGGTCAGGCCGCCAATGCCGGCGCCGACAATCAGGATCTTCATCGGTTCTGCCATGGCGTTTCCTCTCTGAGCGGCCGTCGGTTGCGCGCGTATACGCAGCGCGAATATTCGAATCCGAGCTATGGTTCGGATTCGAAATGTACCGACTCCCGTGGCGACGCGCAAGAGGGGCCCTTCGGCGTGCAGTGAGGAGTTCCCGGCATGCACCTTCGCCCGCCACGGATGCGAAGTGCAGGGCGCGAGCCTCCGGTAGCGTGCCGATCGTGACCGTTGAAGACCTGCCGTGCCCGAACTGAGCGCGCTCGCGTGGGTCGCGCTTGCGGCCGGCGCGGTCATTATCGGACTGTCGAAGGCCGCGCTGCCGGGAGCGGGGACCATCGCTGTGGTTCTCTTCGCGTCAGCACTCCCGGCCAAGCAGTCCACCGGGACGATCCTGCTACTACTCATCGTGGGTGACGCTCTGGCGCTGCTCGCTTACCGGCGTCACGCCGACGTTCGGGCTCTCTTGCGGCTCATCCCGACGGTGATCGCTGGGATCTTGGTGGGCACGCTCTTCCTCGCCTTTGCGTCGGATCAGTGGGTGAGGCGCACGATCGGCGTCATCCTGCTTGTCGTCATCGCTGTCACCCTCTGGCGGCGATCCCGCACGGATGCCGACGCGGCACCAGGCGTGGTGGCAGCTGGCTTTTACGGGGTGATGGGCGGATTCACGACGATGGTCGCCAACGCCGCCGGACCCGTGATGTCGATGTACTTCCTGGCCGCTCGGCTTCCGGTGCACGTCTTTCTCGGGACCGCAGCCTGGTTCTTCGCTGCGGTGAATGTCGCGAAGGTTCCTTTCTCGATCGGCCTCGGGCTCATCACGCCACACGGTCTGCTGATCGATCTGATCCTCGTGCCCGCGGTGGTCATCGGTGCCCTGGTTGGGCGACGGATAGCGGCTGTGATCAGTCAACGCCTCTTCGAGCAGATCGTGATCGTCCTGACTGTCGTGGGAGCCGTATACCTGTTGATCTGAGCCGCGTCACCGACCGACGGTCGAGCGTGCCGGTGTGGCATCCGCGCCGGTCTGCCGTGACAGATTGTCGATCGGTTTGTCCTGGCAGGTGACCTAACCTGACGGCATGGCTGAACTCGACCTCCCGACCATCCCGCACTGGATCGACGGCGCACCGACGGCGTCGACATCCGGCCGCACAGCCCCCGTCTTCAACCCGGCTACCGGCGTGGTGGCAGCTAACGTGGCGCTGGCTGACCAGGCCGAAACGGACGCCGCCATTGCCTCGGCGCGACGCGGCTTCGAGGAGTGGTCGTCGTGGTCGATCGCCAAGCGACAGGGCGTGCTCTTCGCCTTCCGTGAGCTGCTCAACGCGCGCAAGCCGGAGCTCGCGGCGATCATCACCGCCGAACACGGCAAGGTGCTCTCCGACGCGATGGGTGAAATCCTGCGCGGCCAGGAGGTCGTGGAGCTCGCCACCGGCTTTCCGCACCTGATCAAGGGCGCGTACTCCGAGAACGCCTCGAGCGGAATCGACGTCTACTCCCTCAAGCAGCCCCTCGGTGTCGTGGGTGTCATCAGCCCCTTCAACTTCCCCGCGATGGTGCCGCTGTGGTTCGCCCCCATCGCCATCGCCGCTGGCAACGCCGTCGTTCTCAAGCCCAGCGAAAAGGACCCGTCGGCCGCGCTCTGGCTCGCGGGGCTATGGAAGGAAGCGGGGCTTCCCGACGGCGCCTTCACCGTCCTGCAGGGCGACAAGCTGGCCGTGGATGGGCTGCTGAACTCGCCCACCGTCGAGTCCATCAGCTTCGTCGGTTCCACGCCGATCGCGCAGTACATCTACGAGACCGCCGCACGCAACGGCAAGCGAGTTCAGGCGCTCGGTGGGGCCAAGAATCACATGCTCGTGCTGCCGGATGCCGACCTTGATCTCGTCGCCGACCAGGCAGTCAATGCCGGCTACGGCGCGGCGGGTGAGCGGTGTATGGCGATCAGTGTGGTGCTCGCCGTGGAGCCCGTCGCCGATGAGCTGATCGCAAAGATCACGGACCGCATCGCGCGGCTCACCGTCGGCAACGGAGCGCAGACCGGCGATGCCGAACCCGACATGGGGCCGCTCATCACCGACCAGCACCGCCAGAAGGTGGCTGGGTTTGTCGACATCGCCGAGGCTGACGGCGCGACAATCGTCGTCGACGGCCGCTCGCTGGTCGTCGACGGACACGAGGACGGATTCTTCTTCGGACCGACGCTCATCGATGGCCTTCCGACCACCAGCCGTGCCTACACCGAGGAGATTTTCGGTCCGGTGCTGTCGGTTGTGAGGGTCGGAAGCTTCGAAGAGGGAGTCGCGCTGATCAACTCAGGCGAGTTCGGCAACGGAACTGCCATTTTCACGAACGACGGGGGTGCAGCCCGACGATTCCAGAACGAGGTGCAGGTCGGCATGATCGGCATCAACGTGCCGATCCCGGTTCCCGTCGCGTACCACTCGTTCGGTGGATGGAAGAAGTCATTGTTCGGCGACGCCAAGGCCTACGGCGTTCACGGGTTCGACTTCTTCACGCGCGAGAAGGCGATCACCGCGCGCTGGCTCGACCCCGCCACGCACGGCGGAATCAACCTCGGCTTCCCGCAGAACATCTGAGGACGCGTCGGCGCTCATCGTTCGGCGGAGGAGAGTTCCATCGCCGCCCATAGCTGAGCGCGACCATCGAAGGTCGACAGATCCAGGCCGAGGAGTTCGCCCAGTTCATCGATGCGGGCGCGCAGAGTGTGTCGGTGGATGTCGAGGCTGCGGGCAGCTGGGTCCCATGCGGTGTTGGCTGCGAACCAGGCGGTCGCGGCGGCGAGCAGACGTTCACGGTGCGCCGGAGCTAGCTGATCGAGCGGCGCGAGCATGCGGCGGGCAAGGAGCGGACCGCCGTTGTTTCGCAGCATGCCGATCACCCCGCGGTCGGCGATCGCGGCGAACTCGATGACCCCGGGCTCGCTCGACTGTCGGGCAGCATGGGCTGCCTCGGCCAGCGCGCGGCCGAGCTCCTCCCATCGATCGAGCTCGGCGAAGCCTGCGGCGGTGTCATGTTTCTGCAGCAGATCAGCGACCCCCGCGAGTCCCTCGCGCGTGACCAGGATCAGCAGATCCTCCTCGCGCTCGGCGAAGAAGAGGATGCCCGGTTCCGCCGTTGCGGATAGTTCAAGCTCGTCGAGAAGCGACTGACTGCCGGTGAACCCGGCGACCTGACCCGCCAGCAGCGGCGGTGTCGGCATCCGTCCCCACAGCGCCGTCGCTGACCGGGAAGCTTCTTCTGCGCGGCCAGCCAGCAACAGCTCGATGACCCCGGTCCGCACTCGCAGGCGCGCGTCCGAGACTGCTCGCTGTTGCTCCAGCGAGATGCTCGCCAGGGCGATGACCGACTCGACCAGATCACTGTGGGCGGAGTCCAGCGGGGTGTCGGCTCCCACGGCGAGGACGCCCCCGAGTCGCCCGCTCTGACCTATCGTCTGCAGCGTCGCAGCATGGGGCTCGGCGACGCGGATGCTTGCCGGTGTCGACTTGCGCAGCAGCATCCGGGCCCGCTCGACGACTGCGGGCTCGACGGATGCCGGGACCTCAGCGATTCCCGGAAGGCTGAGGGGTCGTCCTGCAGCATCGAAAAGTGCCACCCAGGTGCCAAGCCGGGAGGAGAGGGTTCGCAGAATCGCACGCAGGCCGTCTTGGCGCACGGCTGCCCGGGCCAGTGCTCGCTGCGACTCCAGCGTCCACGACAGCCGTGCGCTGCGATCGGCGGCTTCGGCATCCGCGACGTGCCGGATGATGCCGATGAACGGCGTCGTGCCGGGCACCTCGATAAGGGGGATCTCGAGGCGGCGGCACGCATCGATGAGCTCGGTAGGAACCTCCGGGTGAATGACGTCCGTCGCGAACCCCAATCCAGCCACCCCGCGCTGGCGGAGTCGGAGGCAGTAGGCCTCGGGAGAGGTGGGAGTCTGTCCGGCGAACTGCCCGCCGTCGGTCAACAGCAGCTGACCGGCTTCGAGCCACGGCGTGGGATCGGGCAGGTCGGAGTTGTGAACCCACGAGATGGTTCGGTCGAGGTGATCGGCATCGAGCTCGCCCACGGCGCGCAGACCGAACGCCCGAACAGCTAGAAGGGAGCGCAGTGTCGTCGGAATTGTCGTGCCAATCTGTCGATCGAAGAGTTCGCAGTACGACAATTGTGAACGACGCGAGCCGGCTCCGCGGAGCACACTAGGCGTATGGCTCTCACTCCTGACGACACGAACGCGAGCATCAGCGAACGCGACCGGTCGAGCGTCTTCCACTCCTGGTCCGCGCAGCGCTCCCTCGCTCCTCTGCCGCTTGCAGGCGGGAGCGGCAGCGAGGTCTGGGATGTCGACGGTCGCCGCTACCTCGACTTCTCGAGCCAGCTCGTCAACGTGAACATCGGCCACCAGCATCCGCGGGTCGTCGCCGCCATCCAGGAGCAGGCTGCACAGCTCACGACAGTCGCACCGGCTCATGCGAACGCCACCCGTGCACGCGCCGCTGAGTTGATCCTCGAGCGTGCGCCCGAGGGCTTCGCGAAGGCGTTCTTCACCAATGGCGGTGCGGATGCGAACGAGAACGCGATCCGGATGGCGAGGCTCTTCACGGGGCGCGACAAGGTCATCTCCACGTATCGCTCGTATCACGGCAACACGGGCGCGGCGATCGTCGCCACCGGCGACTGGCGCCGCATTCCGAACGAGTTCTCGCGAGGGCACGTCCACGTCTTCGGGCCCTACCTCTACCGCACGGAGTTCTGGTCGACCACTCCCGAGCAGGAGAGCGAGCGAGCGCTCCGCCACCTCGAACGGACCATCCAGGCAGAGGGCCCCGACTCCATTGCCGCGATTCTGCTCGAGACGATCCCCGGAACCGCCGGAGTGCTCGTTCCGCCGCCCGGCTACCTCCCCGGAGTCCGAGAGATCGCCGATCGTTACGGCATCGTCCTCATTCTCGATGAGGTGATGGCAGGCTTCGCGCGCGCCGGTGAGTGGTTCGCGTTCGACGCTTTCGGTGTGACACCCGACCTCGTCACCTTCGCGAAGGGCGTGAACTCCGGCTACGTACCGCTGGGAGGCGTGATCATCTCGGATGAGATTGCCCGCACGTTCGATGACCGGGTGTTCCCCGGTGGCCTCACGTATTCCGGTCATCCGCTTGCCGCGGCGTCAGCGGTCGCGACGATCGAGGCGATGGCCGACGAGAAGATCGTGGAGCACGCGGCCCGTATGGGAACTGATGTGTTGGGTCCCCGCCTTCGCCAAATCGCCGAGCGTCATGCGGTGGTGGGCGAGGTGCGCGGGCGCGGCGTCTTCTGGGCCGTCGAGCTCGTCGCCGACCGCGAGACACGCGAGCCGCTCGCGGCCGAGCGCATGGGAGCGCTCAAGAAGGACCTTCTCGACCAGGGCCTGCTCGGCTTCTTCGCCGAGAACCGGCTCCATGTCGTGCCGCCTGCCGTCGTCACTGAGTCGGAACTGGACCGGGGCCTCACGATCATCGACGCGGCGCTGGGCCGCCTCGGCTGAGGAGACCGTGATGACACGGCTCGAGCCATTCCAACCGCTCGACGTCGCGGCTGTGGATGTCGCGGTGGCTCCGGTCTCCAACGATCTTCGACTCGAGGGAGAACCCAGCACGGGCTTCCTCGATGTCGCAGTGGTCGGCGGCGCCATGGTCGGGATCTGGGAGATGACTGCCGGTTCGATGCGCGACATCGAGACTGACGAGGTGTTCGTCGTCGTCTCGGGTGAGGCGACTGTCGAACTCATCGGGGAGGACGGGCAGGTCGCGCGAACGATCGAGCTGCGCGCCGGGTCCCTGTGCCGGCTCGAGGCAGGGATGGTGACGCGCTGGCGCGTGCCTGTGCCGCTTCGAAAGGTCTACATCATGCGGGATATCGAACCGGAACCATGATCCGCCCCGCGACCGCGGGTGGGTCCCCGACCACCATCGAAAGAAGATGCCCATGAGTGCGCCGACGGCATATGGCCACGAGATACGCACTGACCTCGGCACCATTCGTGGCGCGTTGGCCGAGGCATCCACAACCCCTTTCTGGCTCGACGATCCCGATCGTCCCGCGGCACGGGGTGGCGTTTCCGGTCTGGTGTCGACCGATCTGCTCGTGGTGGGCGGAGGATTCGCCGGGCTCTGGACAGCACTGATCGCCAAGGAGCGCGACCCGAAGCGCCGCGTCGTTCTGGTCGAGGGCAATCGCATCGGCTGGGCTGCGAGCGGTCGCAACGGCGGCTTCTGTGAAGCAAGCCTCACCCACGGACCGGAGAACGGGGAGCTGCACTTCGCTGACGAGATGCCGGTGCTGAACCGGCTAGCCGACGAGAACTTCGCAGAAATCCGCGCGGCGATCGAGCGGTATGGCATCGACGCAGAGTGGGAAGAGACCGGCATCCTGACGGTGGCCACCGAGCTTCATCAGGTCGACTGGCTTCGAGAGGCCGCGGAGCACTCCGCGAACGAGATCTTCCTCGAGGGTGAGAGCCTTCGCGAGCGGGGGAACTCTCCGCTCTACCGTGCCGGGATGTTCGGAACCGACGGCGTCGCGTATGTGAATCCCGCCAAGCTCGCGTGGGGGCTCGCTGCGGCTGCCGAGCGTCTTGGCGTCGAGATCTACGAGCACACGCGGGTGACCCGCCTGCGCACCGACGGCGATGTCATGGTCGCGCAGACGGCGCACGGCGAGATCCGCGCGAGCCGGGTGGCCCTTGCCACGAACGTGTTCGCGTCGCTGCTGCCCGAACTGCGCCTGTTCACGGTGCCGATCTACGACTATGTGCTCATGACGGAGCCGCTGAGCGCCGACCAGCTCGCCGCCATCGGCTGGACCGAGCGTCACGGAATCACCGACTCGTCGCGCGAGTTCCACTACTACCGAAAGTCGTCTGACAACAGGATTCTGTTCGGCGGGTATGACGCGGTCTACCACCGCGGCAGGCGTGTGAAGGCGGCGCAGGACCAACGCCCCGAGACCTTCGAGCGGCTCGCCGATCACTTCTACAGCACGTTTCCGCAACTGTCCGGCATCCGGTTCTCGCACAAGTGGGGCGGCGCGATCGACATGTCCACCCAGCTCGTCGCATTCCACGGGTCGGCTCGCGGCGGGCGCGTCGCCTATAGCGCGGGATACACCGGGCTCGGCGTCGGAGCAACGCGGTTCGGAGCTGATGTCATGCTCGACCTGCTCGAGTGCCGCGATACCGAGCGCACGAGGCTGAAGATGTCGCGCCGGCTCCCGATCCCGATTCCGCCGGAGCCCTTGGCCTACCCCCTCATCCAAATGATGCGCAGAGCCGTAGCAAAGTCGGACCGTAACGGCGGGAAAGACGGGATTCTGCTGAAGCTCGCAGGACTGTTCGGCGTGGGATTCGATTCGTAGTCGGGTAGCAGGAGGGACCGCGAGCAGCGCGGCGCACCCGCTGGCATCGACGGCATGAGTCCGCGGATGCCGCGACCGTTCGTATGTAAACTCTGGAAGGTTGCCCCCTCGACCCGGAGCGGCGACGGGCGAGGAGGCCCTGATCGTGAATGTGCTGAGCTGCCACATCAACACCCTGGTCGCCGACGTGGAGCATCCCGAGCGGGATGCCGCGCTCGGGGTGATCGCGGACGCGGGATTCGACACCGTCGGGCTCCCGCCGGGGGTTTCGCGGGAGCAGGCGCGCGCGCTGCGGGAGGCGCTGCGGCAGCGCGGGTTGCAGGCCATCGTCTTCGTCGTCCAGCGTCCTGGGGCAGATGTCTCGAGTGCCGACGCCGACGAGCGACGCGCGGGTCGCGCACTGCTCGATTCCGCGCTGCAGGCAGCCGACGTGCTCGGCGCGAATCACATCACGGGTGTGCCCTACGCAGCGTACGGACTGTCATCGGTCTGGAGTTCCGACGCGCGAGCGTGGGCAGCCGAGGCCGTCGGCGAGTTCGCGGCCCGCTCGGCTGCCGGGGGTATCGAGGTCAGCGTCGAGGTTCTCAACCGCTACGAGTGCTCAGCGCTCAACACGGTCACCCAGGCTCTCGCGTTCCGTGACCTGTGTGCCCCGGAGAAGCCGAGTCTGCACCTGGACGGATTTCACGTCATGATCGAGGAGGCCTCGCCGCACGACGCGGTTATCCGCGCGGGCGACGGTCTTGGCATCCTCGAGTTCGGGCAGGCAGGTCGCGGAGCTCTGGATGCCGGGAGCCTCGATGTGGCAGCGCTCGTGCGTTCCGCCGTCGCGGCGGGATTCGACGGACCGATTGCGTTCGAAGCCTTCTCCCGCTCATGGTTCCCCCCCGCCGTGGCGGATCGGCTCCGGACCTGGACGGATCTGGACGTCAGCCGCACCGACCTGGTTCGCGAGAGTGCACACTTTCTGCGCCGCGCCGTCGGCGAAGGACGAGCCGAGAGAGGGGGCCTGCGATGACCGAGTCTGTCGTGATCCGCTGGCAGCTCAGGGATTCGCTCGTGGGCTATATGCTCCGGGATCCTGGTTTCGAGGTCGTCGCGACCGGGGGTGCGTCCTTCGACCCGGCGGTCGGAGTCACGCTTCCCGCGTAGCGACAGTCCTCGGGCGAGTTGCGGGCCAGCGGCTCCGTGGTGTTGCGCGCCCACGACGGTGCGCTGACGGTTCCGCTCGTGGGCGTGCGAATCCACGAGCAGACGCTGTGGATCGCAGCGCCGGGAGGCGGGGAAGAAGCACCCGAGCAGGCGTTCGTCACGCTGTCCGGGCAGCAGGAGGCCGGCGTGTTCCAGACGCAGCTGGCCGCCGAGTCCGATGCGCTGTTCCTGTACAACTATGTCCCCGGTGCCGACTTCGGCAGGCTCGAGGTGCGCGTCGTCGCCGAGTGATCAGCGCTCCGGAGGCGGGGCTGAGAGGATGCGGCGCTCGTATTCCTGCAGCGACGATTCGGCGTCCAGCATGCGGACCAGGAGTGCATTGAGCTGGCGCACCTCGTCGACGCTCAGCGATTCGTGCAGAATCGCCTGGCGCTCGAGCGCGACGGGCATGAAGTCATCGTGCACGATCGCGCCCTCGGGGGTCAGGTAGAGAAAGCGCGAGCCCCGCGGGCCGTTGAGCTGCTCGATCATTCCGCGATCGAGCAGAGCGTTCACGCTCTTGGATGCGACGGACTTGTTGATTCCGAGAATGCCGCACAACTCGGCAGCTGTCGCCCCCGGGTGGTTGCCCAACGCGCTGATGAGGCGCCATTCGTTGGTCCCCACGCCGTGCAGGTGGTGGAAGACCCGGGAACCGCCCCAGACGAGGAGGTTGCTGAGTAATCCGAGCAGAGCGGGGGTGTAGGTGTCGCGGTCGATCGTGGCCGGCAAAGGGTCCACGATCAACCCCTTCGCCGCCGCCCGCGCTGTGATCTCGGCGGATCGGTCTGTCATCAGCAGTGATCCTCTCGGCCCCGGTTCGTGGGGGCAAGTCTATGCGGATCGCCGCAAAAACTGAGCGTTTGCAGTTAAACCGGTTCGTATATAACCTATCGTCACGATCACCGGCATTTCGCAGATGCCGACGGGAACAACGGAGTCTCATGACCGCGACACTGACCCGCGACGACGTCATCGTCGACGTGGACCCCTTCTCGAGCGACGCTGCGGCCAGGGCGAAGGCAAACCAGGTGGCTGCGACACCGGCCGACCGCGCCCGTCGCGATCGGCGACCCGCGATGGCCATGACGAGGGCTCCGATGAGGACGAGCGCGGTAGCTGCGAGGAGGAACGGGTTCACGCGAGGCAGATTACAGGCAATAAATTACCGGAAGCAAATTACCTGGGTTGTGTCGCGTGTTTTGTAGGTCAGGTATCATTTCGAAGGTGGGCACTTGGACGTTCCTCACCAATCACGCGCACGTGTTGATCACGGTGGCGCGGGATCCGGGCATCCGCCTGCGCGACATCGCGTCAGCCGTCGGCATCACCGAACGCACGGCCCAGCAGATCGTCAGCGATCTCGTCGAGGGCGGCTATCTGCGCAGGGAGAAGGACGGGCGGCGCAACACCTATCAGTGCGTGAGCGACCTCCCTCTTCGGCACCCCGTCGAAAGCGACCACGCCGTCGGAGAGCTGCTCGCAGCCCTGGGCGACACCCCGGACCGCCGTTGAGGGTCAGCCGGGCTCAGTCCGCGACGACAGAAGCGCGGACTGTCGGTGAGCTCGGCGCAAAAAGTCCCATGGCAGTGATCGAACTCGACGATGGGTGCACCGTTGCGGCGCACCCGCGACGCTGGCAGCAACGAGCGAGATCAGTAGCTGGCGCGTTCTGAAGACTCGGGCTCCGTCGCGGCGCAGTAGCGAGCCGCCAATGCTTCCGAGCCTCGGGCAAGGAGTGCGACGTCGGCGCCGACGAGCATGAACGCCGCCCCGCAGTCGAGGTATCCGCGGGCCGCGTCAGGGTCGAACGCGTTCACGCCCACCGGCTTGCCGGCGGCGGTCACGGCGGCGAACGCCGCGCGCACCGCCGCCACGACCTCGGGATGGGTCTGGGCGCCGAGGAGGCCCATGGACGCCGAGAGGTCACTGGGTCCGACAAAGACGCCGTCGATGCCGTCGACTGCCGCAATCTCACCTGCCGCTCGCACGGCATCCACCGTCTCGACCTGCACGAACAGCGAGACGTGCTCGTCCGCGTCCGCGAGGTAGTCGTCCACGCGGTTCCACCGTGCCGAGCGACCGAGCGCGGAGCCCACGCCGCGGCGGCCGCGGGGCGGGTAGCGCACCGCGGCGACAGCGGCGGCGGCATCCGCGGCGGAATTGACCATCGGCACCAGGATGTTCTGCGCTCCCAGATCGAGGACCTGCTTGATGATGACGGCATCGTTCGCGGGGATGCGGACCACGGCGGTGACGGGGTAGGCGGCTGCAGCCTGCAGCTGAGCGAGCACGGACTCGACACCGTTGGGTGCGTGCTCCACGCACATCGCGGTCCACGACGACCAGGTCGCGACGCGGAACGTGGAGTTCCAGGCGGTGGTGCACGCCCAGCCCCCTCATCTGACCTTCCTGTCCCACATTCCCGCGTACCGCGACGATGCCACGATGAACGCGCGGCTGCTGCGCTGGGAGCCGGAGTCGATCGTCGCGCTTTCCCAGGGCATCCGCGTGCTTCCGTTCCTAGTGCCCGGTTCTCCCGAGATGATGGCGGCGAACGTGGCGGCGCTGCGGGAAACCGACATCTCCCTGTGGGGAAAGCACGGCGTCATGGCCCGCTCCGATCTTTCTGTCACGCGAGCGGTCGACCGCGTCGAGTACGCCGAGACCGGGGCGAAGTACGAGTACATGAACCTCGCAGCCGGCGGGATCGGAGAGGGCCTGACCCGGGACGAGATCCGTAGCGTCGCCGACGCCTTCGCGGTCAGTTCGCCCTGGATCTGACGCTCTCACGCGGCGACGGGGATCTTCGCCTCATCGTCGGTGGCCGGGCTGGAGCGCCGTCCCGCGAGCAGCAACCAGATCGTGAAGACGAGTTCGCTCACGATCGACGTCGTCGCCACGACGGCGAGCATCACCCCGCCGACCGGCTCATAGTCGGATAGGACGATGTGCAGAAGGGTGTCGAGTCCGTACGCGGCGCCGGCGATCATCAGGATGGCGCCGATGGCGCGGGGAGCGATCCGTGAGCGGATGATCAGCGCGCCGATCAGGATCAGATGCACACCGAAGGCGATCAACCCGACGAGCCAGGCGAAGTCGAACGCCGCGAACATGAGCAGCGCCACATCCGGGCCGAGGTCTGCCGCGCCGAGGCTGACCTCGAGGCCGACGAACAGGAAGACGGACGCAGCTCCGAGCATCACCGTGTAGACGATGCGAAACCATGCTGCGACCAGGGAGCGGGTCCGCCCGGCGGGGAGGAACAGCACGTACAGACCCCACGCCACGGCCACGTCGATGAGGAAGATCAGAACGAACGACGCCAATCCAAGGCGGAACAGGCCCTCCTGCTCCCTGATGGCAGCGGTCGTGGCGAGGGCGTCGGTCGGGTCGATCATCCCCTGCTTCACGACGAAGTTGGCGAAGATCGCAAGAACGAAGAGGGCGACGTAACCGAACGCGGCAACACGTGCGGCGGTGCGGCGGCGGATGTCAGTGTCAAGGGGCATGTCGATTCTCCTGGGTCGTGTCGTACTTAGTACGCTTCTGAGGGCACTGTATTCTTACTAAGTACGAGTCGTCAAGTCGACGGCGGAGGGGTGGAACGATGGTCGGCAAGCCGGGGGTCGTGCGCGGCTCGCTCGATCGTGGACGGATCATCGGTGGTGCCGTGGAGCTCGCTGACGATGTCGGCCTCGAGCCGTTGACCATCCGACGGCTCGCCGACCATCTCGGTGTGAAGCCGATGAGTCTGTACCACTACGTCAGTAGCAAGGACGACATCGTCGACGGGATGGTAGGGCGCGTCTTCGACGAAGTGGGCATGCCCGATCCCAGGGCCTCGTGGGATGCAGCGGTCCGAGAACGGGCGCGCTCGTTGCGCGCGGCATTGCGCCGGCATCCCTGGGCGATCCCGATCATGGAGTCGCGCCGGACTCCGGGGGTCGACATCTTGAAACACCACGACGCGATGCTTGCCACCTGGATGCGCTCAGGAATGCCTCTCTGGGCCGTGGCCCACGGGGTCGCGGTCATCGATGCGTTCGTCTACGGATTCGCGATGCAGGAGGCGGCGCTGCCCCTTGGCGGCACTGGAGGCGATCTGAGCGAGGCTGGGGAGCAGATCGTCGCACCGCTCTCGCCCGACGAGTATCCCGCGCTCCTGACCTTCACGGTCGAGCACGTGATGAAGCCCGGGTATGACTTCGGGGATTCTTTCGAGGTGGGACTGGATGTCATCCTGAGCGGGGTCACGCGCCTCGCTTCGGCGCAGTGACGGGAACGCGCCCGGTGCGACTCGGGTAGCGTGCTCAGCGTGAGTCGAGTGACCGTCCGTGCCTGAGCTCAGCGTCATCGCGTGGCTCGCTCTCGCGGCGGGCGCGGTCGTCATCGGGCTCTCGAAGGCGGCGCTTCCCGGCGCCGGCACGATCGCGGTCGCCCTGTTCGCGGCGGCACTACCCGCCGAGCAGTCGACGGGGACGATCCTGCTGTTGCTCATCGTCGGCGACCTGTTCGCGGTCCTCGCCTATCGGCGCCACGCCGACATTCGGGCCCTGCTGCGCTTGATCCCGACCGTCGTGGCGGGGATCCTCGCCGGGACGCTGTTCCTGGCCTACTCCTCCGACGAAGGGGTGCGCCGCACGATCGGTATCATCCTCCTCCTGGTCGTTGCGATCACGCTGTGGCGACGGCGAGCCCAGACCGATACCGTGACCGCGCCGAGCGCGGCAGCCGCGGGCGTGTACGGAGTGCTCGGCGGGTTCACGACGATGGTCGCGAACGCCGCGGGCCCGGTCATGTCGATGTACTTCCTTTCGGCCCGGCTGCCCGTTCACGTCTTCCTCGGCACCGCTGCATGGTTCTTCGCCGTCGTCAACGTCGCCAAGGTCCCCTTTTCGATCGCCTTCGGGCTCATCACGGTGCCGGGACTCGTCGTCGATCTGATCCTGGTCCCCGCCGTACTCCTCGGCGCACTCGTCGGGAGGCGCATCGCCGGCGTCATCAGTCAGCGTCTGTTCGAGCAGATCGTCATCGTCCTCACCGTCGTCGGTGCGGTCTACCTCGTCATCTGACCGTCCTACGCGGCCTGGCTGGCGTCAGCCCAGGGCGATGGATGCGCCTCCTGTGAGCGGTGAGGCGGCATCTACCCCAGAAGATCGGCGAGTGTGAGTGCTGCTTCCCGGAGTTTCCGCGAGATACTGCGCGACTTGCTTTGGGGCAGGCGGAACACGGGGGCCGAGATGTTGAGTGCGAGCTTCAGGCCGGAAGAAACCCCGACGGCGACCGCGACCGACGCGACCCCCATCTCGCTTTCCTCGCGGTTGGTGGCGTATCCGTCGCTTCGCACCCGCTCCAGCTCTTCCTTGAGTTGAGACAGGCTCGCTATCGACTTCGGTGTGACAGTCTCGAGATGTTCGTCCGGGTACAGGCGATCGAGGCTGTCGTCGCTGAGTTCGGCGAGCAGCGCCTTTCCCGTCGAGGTGCAGTGCGCAGGCATCGACAGGCCGAGTCGTGAAGCCACCCGAACTGCCGAGGCGGGCTCGGCGACGGCGAGGAACCGGACACGATCTCCCTCGAGGGTGCCCAAGTGCGCGGTCTCCCCGATCTCTGCCGCGAGGTTCTCGAGCAGGGGCTGAGCGATTCGCGGCAAATCGAGTCTGCGGAGGACGGAGAAGGCGACGGTGGTGAGTGCCGGACCTGGCCTGTACGCCTTGGTCGCGGTGTCCTGCCGCGCGAAACCTCGCCACGTGAGCATGGCCAGTATCCGATGCGCGGTTGACGTCGCCACGCCGAGGTGGGCGCTCGCCTCGGTGAGACGCACATCACCTCTTTCCCCGAGCAGGAGAATCAACCGCAACGCGTTGTCGATCGACTCGATGGGGTACTGGGGCGCCGCGGTGGTAGTCGATCTCTGCACAGGGGAATCGTAGCCCTTCGCCTGTGACGGCGCAGCGACCTCGAGAGCCGACACTTGGGGGCGCATTCCGTCGAGTGCGGTACAGGCTCTACGTCAGCATGATCGTCGTGGTCTTCGTCTCGGCATAAGAGAGGAGCTCTTCGAGAGACTCTTCCCGACCGATACCTGAGGCCTTGACTCCTCCGAACGGAAGCCCCCAGAAGTGCCGGCTGCCGCTGTTGACCAGAACGTACCCCGCCTCAACGCGCTGTGCGACGACGTGGGCGCGTGTGATGTCACGGGTCCAGATGCTCGAGGTGAGTCCGTACTCGACGCCGTTCGCGATCGCGATCGCCTCCTCGTCGGAGTCGAACGTGATCACAGAAAGTACCGGGCCGAAGATCTCGTTCTGCTCGACGAACGACCCGGGAGCCACCCCGGACAGAAGTGTGGGCGCGACGAACCACCCGTCGGGGGTTCCGTCCGGCCGATGTCCACCGGTCTCGACAGTCGCGCCTGCGCTGAGAGCCTCGGATATCGCGTGCAGGGACTTCTCCATCTGAGCTCTCGACACCAGGGGACCCATCTCAGTGGAAGGGTCCAGGGGGTCTCCGACGCGGATCGATGCCATACGTTCCGCGACGAGGCGGATCATCTGCTCGGCCACCGAAGAGTGGACCAGCAGTCGGCTCGTCGAGCCGCAACTCTGCCCGGCAACCCAGGTGAAGTTCATCCCGGCGACGGCGCCGGCAGCGGCGGCTTCGAGGTCGGCGTCTTCGAAGACGATCTGAGCGTTCTTCCCACCCAACTCGAGGGTCACGTGCTTGACTCCCGTCTCCGCAGCATCCCGTTGGATCGACTGGCCGGTCGTGGTGGATCCGATGAACCCGATTCGGCGAACATCCGGATGCCGAACCAGGGCACGCCCGGCTACGGCCCCGCGACCGCTCACGACAAGCAGGAGGTTGGTGGGAAGGACACCCGTGGCCAGCTCGGCCAAGCGCAGGGATGAAAGGGGCGTCTGGTCGGGTGCCTTGAGCACGACAGCGTTGCCGGCCATCAATGGAGCGGCGATCTTCGATGCCGCGAAGAAGAAGGGGTGGTTGAACGCGCCGATGCGAGCGACGACCCCGTACGGGATCTGCGTTGTGTAGTGCAGGTTCGCGCTGACCGGGATCGTCCGGCCGCCGAGCTCGAGCGCCATGTCGGCGAAGATGTCGATGAGCTCCGCAGCCGCATCCACGTCGTTTCGCATCATGGACAGGGTGAACCCGCCGTCCAGCGCGTCCAGCTCGGCGAGCTCTTCCTTGTGGTCCCGGATCGTGGCTGCCAGGCGGCGCAGCACGGCCGCGCGGGCGCGAGGCGGGAGAGCCGCCCACTCCGGTTGTGCGGCGTGGGCAGCTCGGACCATCCGATCCACCTCGCTCGCATCCAGGTCGGGGACCGACGCGAGCGGCTCGGCGCTGGTCGGGTTCTCGACCTCGTAGCGTGACGAAGTTTCCCACGCAACGCCGTCGAGGACGGCGTTCCAGGTGCGGGTGGCGGCGTTGGGGGACGGGCTCATCTCGACTCCAGGATCGGCAGACACTAATTCTGTTGGTCAGAAGCATAGCGACGAGGGTGGGTGTATTGCTTGACAAAATGTCCCTGTCGAGCAGAATAAGATTCTGAAGGACAGAGACAACAGCTGCGCTCCGAGCGCTGAGTGCAGCTCCGAGCGCTGAGTGCAGAAGCGCGGAGACAGAGGACTGGGTACGTATGGGCAATCCGACGACGACCATCTACGACGAGATCCGTCGTGGGATGATTCCGGCATTCATCTACAACGACGGCGAGATCCTCGACCGCGAACGCAAGAACCTCTTCAGCAGAGCCTGGCTGTTCGTCGGCCATGAGTCGGAGATCCCACAGGCGGGTGACTATGTCGTCCGACGCGTCCTCGATGACTCCTTCATCATCGTTCGCGACGAAACCGGCACGATCCACGCGCACTTCAACATGTGCCTCCACCGCGGCATGCAGGTGTGTCGTGCCGAGATCGGAAACGCATCCCACTTCCGTTGCCCGTATCACGGCTGGTCCTATCGCAATGACGGACGTATCGTCGGTCTGCCGTTCCACCAGGAGGCCTACGGCGGCGAAGCAGGATTCAGCCGCAAGGGAGCGCGGCTGCTGCCCGCCCCGAACCTTGACATGTACAACGGTCTGATCTTCATCAGCATGGACCCCGAGGCTCCGCCGCTGCTCGACTACATCGGCGACTTCCGCTTCTACCTCGACTACTACACGAAGCAGAGCCCGAGTGGGATCGAACTCAAGGGGCCGCAACGTTGGCGCGTGAAGACGAACTGGAAGATCGGTGCCGAGAACTTCGCCGGCGACATGTACCACACGCCACAGACGCACACCTCGGTCGTCGAGATCGGCCTATTCCGTGAACCCAAGGCTGAGAAGCGCAAGGACGGCAACACCTACTGGGCCGGGAACGGCGGAGGCACGACGTACAAGCTCCCACCGGGCGACCTCGACGAGCGTTTGCGCTACGTCGGCTACCCGGAAGAGATGATCGCCCGGATGAAGGAGACCTGGTCGCAGGCGCAGCTGGATGTCGTGGGACGCGACGGCTTCATGATCTCGGCCGCGTCGATGTTCCCCAACATGAGCCTCGTCCACAACTGGCCGAAGGTCGAAGAGGGCTCGGACGAGGACGTGCTCCCGTTCATCTCACTGCGCACGTGGGTGCCGATCAGCGAGAACGAGACCGAGGTCTACTCCTGGTTCGCCGTCGACGCCGAGGCGCCCGAAGAGTTCAAGGCACTGTCGTACAAGGCCTATCTGATGTGCTTCGGTTCGAGCGGCATGTTCGAACAGGACGACGTCGAGAACTGGGTGTCGCTGACGAACACGGCCAAGGGGTCTATGGCTCGTCGACTCCTCCTCAACGGACGGATGGGCATGTTGAAGGACGGCTCGCCCGTCGTCGCGCCGCTCACCGAGGACGAGTTCGCAGGGCCCGGCGTCGCGCACGTCGGCTACGGCGAGTACAACCAGCGGCATCTGCTCGACCGTTGGGCCGACTACATGGAGCCGGAGTACGAGGGAGTGGACTTCCACGCGCTCACCATCGGTGGCGAGATCTCATCGGATGCGACGCCCCGCCCGAAGGGAATCACCAATAACGGGCAGGAGGTGACCCGATGATCGAGGAGACGGGAACCGCGATCTCGCAGGCATCACGACTTCGAAAGGACTCGACGCTTGCATCTCGTGTGGGAGCATCGCTCCCTTTCACGAGCGAGATCCACAACACCATCAACCGGTGGCTGGTGGAGGAGGCCTACACCCTTGATCAGCAGCGCTACGAGGAATGGCTCGAACTGCTGACCGAAGACATCCACTACATCATGCCGGTGCGCGCGACGACCGCCCTCGGCACACCGTTCACGACCTCTCCCGGGATGGCGCACTGGGACGAGAACAAATACTCGCTGAGCCGCCGTGTCGCGCGCTTCCTCACTGAGCATGCCTGGACCGAAGACCCCCCGTCTCGCCTGCGCCACTTCATCACGAACGTGCGGGTGTTCGAGAGCGACGTCGCCGGCGAGGTCGTCGCAGATTCCGCCGTGCTGCTGTTTCGCAGTCGCGGAGATGTGAACGAGCCGTCGTTGATCTCGGCACACCGCGAAGACGTCTTCCGCGAAGTCGATGGCCAGTACAGACTCGCCCGTCGCGTGATCATGGTGGATGAGTCGGTGCTGCGGACCCAGAACCTGGCGATCTTCCTATGACGATCGAGTGGGAAGGCGCCGACCTCGACCGCGCTGCCGCGAGCGCTGCCGCCGAAGAGCGTGCGCGGCTCCTCGAGCGTCGGGTGGGTGAGCCGCTGCAGATCGCGAACGAGTTCTCTGAGATCACCGTCTCGCGCGTCGAGACCCGAAACGGAACACGACTTCTGATCGATTCGTCCAAGACAGGCCAATGGATCGCCCTCGACCCGCTCGAGCTGGAGGCTCTCACCTGGCAGACGGTGCGGACGTTCTCCGAGATGATCGGGACCCCCGACGCGCCACTGTTCCCAGACTCACCTGACCAGTAACCCCCAACCGACCAAGAAGGAAAGCCAGATGGCCACAGTGAAGGCTGATCTCTCGCTCTGCCAGGGATATGCAAACTGCGTCGTCGCCGCAGACGACTACTTCGACATCGATGATGAGGGACTCGTCGTCCTCCTGAAGACCGAGGTTCCCGATTCCGAGCGGACACGCGTCGAGGAGGCGGCCCGCAGCTGCCCGGTATCGGCGCTGTGGGTCGAAGACTGACGGAGCCTCACCTGTGTCTCACGTCGTGATCGTCGGTGGCTCCGTCGCCGGCATGAAACTTGCACAGAACCTCCACTCGGAAGGCTTCGGTGGCGCCATCACGCTCGTCGATGCGGAGCCCAACCCGCTCTACGACAAGCCTCCGCTGTCGAAGGACTATCTGAGCGGTGCATCGTCTGGTGATCGGATCCAGCTGACTTCTCCTGAAGCGCTCGCTGACGCCGGCGTCACGACGAAGTTCGGTACGCGGGCAACAGCTCTGGACCCCGCGAGCACGAGCGTCTCCCTCAGCGACGGTACGACCCTCACGTACGACAAGCTGGTCATCGCGACGGGGGCTCGCGCGCGCCGCACCCCTTGGGCCGACCTCTCCGGCGTGCATGTTCTGCGGTCTCGGTCGGACGCAGATGCCCTCCGGGCCGATCTCGTGGCAGGACGGCACCTCGCTGTCATCGGGGCGGGCTTCATCGGTGCGGAGGTTGCCGCGACAGCAGTGAAGGCGGGCCTGAGGGTCAGCATCATCGAGCCCCTGGAGGCTCCGATGGGGCGAGCCATGAACGCCCAGATCGGCAAGATCTTCGCGGACAAGCACTCGCGTGAGGGGGTCGGGTTCCGGTTCGGTGTGTCAGTTGAGCGCGTTGACCGACTGCATGACCAATGTCATCTGCTGTTGACGGACGGCTCTACGCTGAGCGTCGACGCGGTCCTGCTGGGCATCGGCGCGATTCCCAATACGGAATGGCTCGCCGGATCTGGCGTCAGCGTCGACAACGGCGTCATCTGCGATGCGACGCTCTCGGCGGTCGGTGTCCCCGGCGTGTACGCCATCGGTGACGTCGCACGATTCACGAATGACCGTCATCCCGACTCTGTCCGCCTCGAGCATTGGACCAGCGCCGCCGACCAGGCACAACTGGTGGCGCACAACATCGTGCACCCGGAGGATCTTCGTGCGTACGATCCGACCGAGTACGTATGGAGCGACCAGTACGACTGGAAGATCCAGATCGTCGGACGGACCGGCTCGGAACACTCCAGGCTGGTCGGAGAGCCCGCCGCGGGACGATTCGGCGTGGTCTACGGCGTGGACGGTGAAGCCGTCGATGGTGCTGTGATCGTCAACTGGCCGCGCGCACTCATCGACGCGCGACGATCTGTGGCATCCCGGGCTCGCACCCAGGATCTCGTCGCGCGGCTGCAGGCTGCGATTCAGTCGACATCGCCCGCGACGCGCTGACCAGCCTCGGCGACGCCGCCCACCTCCAGAGGAGCCAGACCGTGACAGCACACGAGCAGA
The DNA here is from genome assembly GCF_052274505.1 of Microbacterium sp. F2. Taxonomy (NCBI): domain Bacteria; kingdom Bacillati; phylum Actinomycetota; class Actinomycetes; order Micrococcales; family Microbacteriaceae; genus Microbacterium; species Microbacterium sp. F2. The sequence continues at coordinate 305,272 of NZ_JBNVBV010000002.1, read as the reverse complement.
CGACGCGTCCGCTTCTGCGGGGTCACCGCATCCCTCGCGTGGGGATGGGGACCTGGCCGCTGGTGGGCGATGAATGCGCCGCCATGGTCGAGAAAGCCGTCGACCTCGGATACCGCTTGTTCGACACGGCGGAGAAGTACGGGAACGAGGATGCCGTCGGGGCCGGTCTTCGCGCATCCGGGATCCCTCGCTCGGAGGTCTTCATCACGAGCAAGTTCAACAAGGAGAACCACAGCGTCGACGGTGTGAAGCGCGCCTACGACAGCGCGCTCGAGGCGATCGGTGTGGACTACCTCGACCTGTACCTGATCCACTGGCCGGTCCCCGCGCTGGATCGCTACGTCGATGCGTGGCGTGGACTCGTCCAGCTGCAGGAGCAGGGGCTCGTGAAAGCGATCGGTGTCTCCAACTTCACGGTTCACCACATCGATCGAATCGTCGAGGCGACCGGCGTGTTCCCCGATGTCGATCAGATTCAGCTCAGTGTCGATATCGCGCGCGTCGAACAGCGTGCGTACCACCGGGCACACGGAATCCAAACGGAGGCGTGGAGCCCTCTCGGGCGTGGCGGCCCGCTTCTGTCAGACCCCGTCGTGGGCCGGATCGCCGCTGGTCACGGCAAGTCACCGGCCCAGGTGCTGCTGCGCTGGCATCTCGATGAGGAGATCGTGCCCGTCCCGCGGGCGATGACTCACGAGCAGCTCGCGCAGAACATCGACATCTTCGACTTCACCTTGACCCCGGAAGAACTCGCCCTCCTGGGCTCATTCGATCGGGGCGAACGCGCAGCGCGTGATCCGGACGACCCCGCCAATGGGCACTGAGGCCGCAGCGTCTCGGGATGAGCAGCAGAGGAAAGACGATGACGGAGCAAGACGAAGAACGCCCTGAGCGTGTCCTCGAAGACCTCGTCGACGCCAACCACGTATTGGTGGACAAAGGCATTCTGGATGCCTTCGGACATGTGAGTGTCCGGCACCCCTTCCGTGCCGACAGATTCCTGATCTCACGAAACCTTGCGCCGGGACTGGTGACGACCGATGACATCCAAGAGATGTCGTTCGACGGCGAGACATCCGATCGGCGACCGAGCTATCTCGAGCGTTTTCTGCACGGGCGGATCTACGCGACGCGGCCAGATGTGGTCTCGATCGTCCACAGTCACTCGCCGTCGATGGTGCCCTTCAGTATCTCTGCGGTGCCGCTGCGAGCGGTGTGGCACATGGCGGGATTCCTGGGCGAGGAGGTGCCGGTGTTCGAGATCCGAGACAGCGTCGGTCATGCCAGCGACCTCTTGATCCGCGACACAGCACTGGGTGGGGATCTGGCCGCGGCGCTGGGGGATGCTCCCGTCATCCTGATGCGTGGCCACGGTTTCGTCGCCGTCGGCGCATCGCTGGAGCAGGCTGTGGCCCGTGCGGTATACGCGGACCTCAATGCGCGAGCGCAGACCGCGGCGATCGGACTGCTCGGCGAGTACACGGCACTCACCGCTGAAGAGGCGGCTGCGGCCGCAGCAGCAAACGACGGGCAGTTGCAGCGCGCGTGGTCCGTCTGGCGTGATGAGGTCCGTCGCGCCCCCAGAAGGTGAGGAGGCCCCGAGACCGACGCGTCGGTCACGGGGCCCGTGCTCCTGCTAGGGGTGGATCAGGACCTTGAGTGTGCTCGATGCGTCACGTGACCGATCGAACGCCTCCGCGGCCTCATCGAAGGAGAACTCGTCGGTGGCCAGCGGGGTGAGGTCGATGCCCGTCCGCTCGATGAACCGAATCGCCCGAGGCCACACACCCGACGACCCTGTGATCCCCTTGATCGTGAGGTCCTTCGCCTGGATGAGAGCCAGCGGCGCGGACACTTCGGCCGCGGCGGTGATCCCGATCTGCACAATCGTGCCGTTGTGGCTGACGATGCGATAGGCGCTCGCCATCCCGTGGGGATTGCCGGAGGCTTCGATGACCACGCGCACGCCCAGTGGCCCGGCGACTGCAGCGATCGTGGCTTCCGCATCGGGCGCGGACGGATCCACCGTCGCGTCCACCCCCAGTCGTGTCGCCATCTCGCGGCGCTGTGCCGACGGTTCGACGAGCACGGTCAGTGCGCCCTTCGCGTGCGCAGCCAGCGCAGCGCACTGTCCGATCATGCCTCCGCCGATGACCACGACCGTGTCGCTCGCATCGATCGAGCCCGCTTCCTCGAGAGCGCGGTAGGCGACAGTGAACGGCTCGATCATCGCCGCGCTGCGGTCGCTGATGCGTTCGGGAACATCATGCAGCAGTCGCTCGAGAACCACGAACTCTTCGCTGCCGGCGCCGTCATAGGTCAAACCGAACCACGACATGTGGCCTGTCACGCACTCGCCGACGACCCGGTCGCCGATGGAGAAGCGGTCTGAGCCGGGTCCGACGGCCGTCACGACGCCGACCCATTCATGTCCGGGCACGATCGGGTAGTTCACGGGAGCCCAGGAGTCGAAGTCTCCGTCGAGGAGCTCCGTGTCGGATCTGCAGATCCCGAACCAGAGTGGTCGGACGTGGACGGACCCGGATGGCGGCTCGGTGGCCAGGGGGACATCTCGCAACGCCACCGCGTGCGTGCCCTGGTCGATCACTATTGCCTTCGGCATCGTATGCTCCCTTGCTGTTCGCGCCGGCCACATCGCCGGGCTATGAATTCGCTGCTGTACAAACTAAACGGAGAAACGTACTCTTACAACCGGAAACTTTACGAAGGGAGTACACGTGGCAGCGCTGACAGGGGTCTTCGGGGTTCCACACACCCCTGCCTTTCCCAAGTTGGTCGACGATGGCGTCGGCCCAGCGGCAGAGATCCGCGAGATGTACGCGCGGGTGCGTGCTCGCGTCGAGGCGGCGGAACCGAATGTGGTGATAGTGGTCGCCGACGACCACCTGAACACCTTCTTCCTGGACAACTTCCCCTCGATCGGGATAGGCATCGGAGCCGAAACCTGGGGGCCCAATGACGGCACCGATGGGCTACCTCCCCGCAGCATTCCATCCGACCCCGACTTCGCGAGCCACCTCCTCGCCGAGCTCATCGGACGTGGTTTCGAGCCGTCCGTCGTGCAGGACTTCGCGATCGATCACGCCATGGTGGTGCCGATTCACTTCCTTCTCGGCGATCCGACGATTCCGGTCGTCCCGCTGTGGATCAACGAGCTTGTCCCGCCGATCCCCACATCTGAGCGTGCCTACGAGCTCGGACGCTGCCTTCGTGCCGCGATCGAGAGCTACGACCATGAGCGAAACGTCGTCGTGATCGGCTCGGGCAGCTTCTCACTGGAGGTCGGAGGGGTGCACATCGCACCGGATCAGAACTACGGCGTACCCGATCCGGAATGGACCGAGACGGTTGTCGATCACATGAAGACGGCGCGTGCGGCCGAACTCGTAGCCCGCGCGACGCCGGAGCGACTCCACCGCGCCGGCAACGTCGGAGGAGAGCTGCTCGCCTGGCTCGTGGCATGGGCCGCCGCCGGCGGAGGAGCACCCGAATCGATCACTGTCCAACCGCAGTTCGGCCACGCCTACGCCTCGTGGGAGGTGCTCTCATGAGCGCGTACGAAGGCTCGCGATTCCTCCACGAACTCTCGGTCGACCCGAGTCTTCGGGAGCTTGCGCGAGTGTCACCGCGACGGGCGCTGGCCGGGTACGGGCTCACCGATCGCGAGACGGATCTCTTCCTCGCGGGAGAGGTGGGCGAGCTCTACCGGCTAGGCGTCAATGACTTCCTGCTCCACAACGCGCAACGTTTCGGTCTGTTCGGGCTCGATATGTCATCGTTCTCTGCGCGGATGCGTGCCGTCGCCACGTCCGCTGCGGATGGAGGGAACGCGTGAGCGAACTCGGCGCCCTGCCCTCGCCCGAGTGGGGCAGCGATGCGATCGCCGCGTTCCTGCGAGAGACCGGAGTCGAGTACATCGCACTGAATCCGGGTGCGAGCTATCGCGGGCTCCACGATTCGCTCGTGAACTATCTCGGCGACAGTGGCCCGACGATGCTCATGACGCTCCACGAAGAGCACGCCGTTGCCATCGCGCACGGATATGCGAAGCTCAGTGGACGCCCGCTCGCGGTCGCACTCCATAGCAATGTCGGGCTCATGCACGCCGCGATGGCGATCTACAACGCGTACGCGGACCGTGTTCCGATGCTCATTCTCGGGGCGGCCGGCCCGGCCGACGCCGACCGGCGGCGGCCCTGGATCGACTGGCTCCACACAACCGCCGACCAGCCGGCGATCGTTCGGAACTACGTGAAATGGGACGACTCGCCGCTCTCCGTGGCGGCAACGCTCTCGTCGCTGTCGAGGGCGTGGGAACTGACGTCGGCACCACCGCAGGCTCCGACGTATGTCGTGCTCGATGTGTCGGTTCAAGAAGAGCGGATCACGGAGCAGCCGAAGCAACCGAGGGTGTTCGAACGCGCGGGCTGGGCCCGACCCGTGGCGGCGCAGGACGCTGTGAAAGAGGCGATGGGCCTGCTTCGCGGGGCGCAGCGCCCGGTCATCCTGAGCGGCCGCTCGGGGGCGGGTGCCCAAGAGTATGCCGATCGCGTGCGGCTGGCTGAGATGCTGGGCGCGCGGGTGGTCACCGACCTGAAGGCGAACTCCAGTTTCCCCACGCGACACCCGCTTCATGTCAGCGGCGCAGGGTTCTTCCTTTCTCCGGAGGCGATCGAGGCCCTCGGCGAAGCCGACGTCGTGGTGGCGCTCGACTGGATCGATCTCGCAGGCGCGTTGCGGCAGGCTCCGGCCCGAGCGGCGCGGGCCGTGGTTGCCGTCACGCTGGACCCATATCTCCACAACGGGTGGTCCAAGGACCACGGTGATTGGCCGGCGGTTGATGTCTGGCTCCCTGCGGTCGCTGAGGACGGCGTGCGTCAGCTGATCGAAGCGGCCGATGATGACCCCGTCTCGTCCGGGGCGGTGATCAGTCCCCGTCTTCCTCAGGAGTCGAGCGGGGGAGCCGAGTCGCGTCCTCCACGCGACCAGATACCGCTTGCCGAGTTGGCGGACGCGCTGCGCTCAACGGTCGCCGCCGACGAGGTCGTCCTCGCCCGACTCCCTTTGGGGTGGGACAGTGCATGGTGGGACTTCTCCTCACCCACCGACTACCTGGGCTACGACGGCGGGGGTGGAATCGGATCCGGTCCGGGAATGGCCGTCGGTGCCGCGCTGGCGGCTCGACATGACGAACGGATGGTGGTCGCCGTGCTGGGCGACGGAGACTTCCTGATGGGAGCCACAGCCGTCTGGACAGGTGTGAAGTACGGCGCAGCAGCACTTGTCGTCGTCGCGAACAACCGCTCCTACTTCAACGATGAGGTCCACCAGGAGAAGGTCGCGCATCATCGAGATCGCGACCCGTCGCGAAAGTGGGTGGGACAGCGGATCGACGATCCAGCGCCGGATATCGCGATGATAGCCCGGGCGCAGGGAGCGATCGGGCTCGGGCCGGTGATCGACCCCGCACAGCTTCGGCCAGTTCTCGAGGAGGCTGCCGCCCTCGTGAGAAATGGGGCGCTCGTCGTCGTCGACGTGCGTGTGGGCGCGGGCTACTCCGAGCTCATGGCGGGAGGTTTGGTGCGCGAGGTCACACCCGGGTAGCGTGTGTCGGGCCCGTGCAGTGGCGGGCATCCGAGAGGAGCGGCTGGAGGTTCCGTGAGCTTCGGTGGTCGGCCCCTCCCCGTCGAACAGGCGCCGGGGTTCGCCCTGCGAGTGGCGGAGCAGTTCCGTATCGCCACGTGGAAGAGCGTCGTCGGCGATTTTCCCACCACGCCTCAGCTCGCGCTGTTGTTGGCCATCTCGGAGAGTGGTTCCTCGCACCAGCAGGAGCTGGGTGATCGGATCGGGGTCGACAAGGCCACGTTGACGTCCCTCATGGTGATGCTCGATGAGCGCGGACTGATTCGCCGGGGCACGGATCCGCGGGACGGTCGGCGTCGTCTGGTCGAGTTCACGGTCGACCTTCAGCACCTGATCGACGGCGCGATGCTCGGCGCCGCACGAGTCGACGAGGAACTCCTCCGTCCTCTCTCCGAGTCCGAGTCGGACGAAGTCGCTGAGATCTGGGGCGCGGTTGCTGCGGGCAACGAGTTGGATGGGACGGCACTCGCGAGCGACTCACCCGATTCGAAGCTCCAGTCGACCCCGGGCTGGCGGCTGCGGCGGGTTCGGCAGATCCATTCCCGCCTGTGGTCGGCATTCGTTCCCGCGCTGACGCCTCCGCAGTACGCAGCCCTCGATGTCCTGTACTACTCCGGGCCGCTCGAGGTGCTGGCGACAGCGCGGCTGGCCGGTCTCGAGGTGTCCAACGGTGCGCGAATCCTGCACCGCGCTGCTCGGAAGAGTCTCGTTTCCCGCTCCCGGGTCCGGGGCGACGCCCGTCGTATCCAGCTTGAGCTGACGGATGAGGGACGCCGCGTGCTTCTGGATGCGACAGCCGGTGTGCGTCTCGTGCAGGAGACGCTGATGCGACCCATCCCCGACGCCGGAGCGCGACGTTTTCATGAGCTCACAGCGCGCGTAGCGCGGCTGGATCCCCAATGACAATCCTTTCTTCGCGGTTCACGTAGACGGACCGAGCGGGCTGTGCTAGCTTCACAGCACGGGTGCGACTGACTATCCACCATGCAGAGCAATTTTCTTTTCGCCAGATGATTGCATCCCGAACGAATTGCAGCTGCAGGGAACTTCCGGACAGATAGTTGCATCCCGAACGAATCGATTACGAAGGAGTAATGATGCACACAGCACGACCTCGTCGGATGGTCGCCCTCGTGGCGGCCGGCGTCGCCGGCGCCCTCATCCTCGGCGGATGTGCCTCGAGCACGGACGACGGCGGCGAATCCAACACTGCCGATCGAGCGGCCGGGCTCGCCCATGCCCAAGAGCAGATCGCGCCCTATCTCGAACGGGCCGTGAGCATGCCCGACCTCGAGCCGCCGATCCCGGTGGATCAGCCGCTGGCAGAGCTGCCCACGGGCAAGAAGTTCGCGTACGTCGAGTGCAACGTGCCCGAGTGCGCGGTGGTCGGGGCGCAGATGAAGGTCGTCATCGAGGAGCTCGGCGGCGAGTTCATCTCGTTCAAGCAGGGGACGGATACCCAGAGCACCGCCGAGGCATTCCAGGCCGCGTTCGACTCGCGTCCCGACGTCCTCATCCAGGATGCGATCGAGCCGCAGACCTGGAACGCGCAGCTCACGCAGTTCAAGGACGCGGGGATCCCCGTCGTCTCATGGACGATCCCCAACGACCCTCCCGCAGAGGGCATCTCGGCGGTGTTCAACGGCGGAGACACCTTCCGTCTCGTGGGCCGGATCATGGCCGACTATGTCATCGCCGAGTCCGACGGTGAGGCCAACGCCGTGATCTTCTTCCCGCCGGAGTACACCGTCTTCAGCGGGCTTGCGGAGGACTTCGTCGACGAGATCCAGACCCAGTGCCCGGACTGCACCGTCGAGGCGGTGTCGGCTCCCGCGTCGGAGATCGGTTCTCAGCTGCCGAACCGCGTCGTGAGCTACGTCCAGGCGAACCCCGACACTGATTGGGTCGTCGGAGCGTTCGGATCGGTCCTCATCGGGGTTCCACAGGCGCTCGCTGCGGCGGGAATCGAGGGGATCGACACGCTGTCGCAGGCCGGTGGGCAGGTCAACTTCCAGTACATCGCGGACGGACTTCAGACCGCTGATCTGTCGAACGATCTGAACCAGGAGGCATGGATCGCCGCCGACATCGCAGCCAAGCTCGCCACGGGCCAGGCGGTCGACGAGGTGACGATCAACTCGCGGTCTGCGCAGAAGTTCATCACGCGCGAGAACCTCGACTTCGCGCCCGAAGACGGTTTCGCCTCGTACCCCGGATACCAGGAGTACTTCCTCGGCCTCTGGGGGCTCGAGTGAGGGGAACCCACCAGGGAGCGGACGTCCTGCTGGACGTCCGCTCCCTCTCCAAGACTTTCACGGCGACCAAGGCGCTCGACGACATCGACATCTCGATCCGCCCGGGTGAGATCGTCGCCCTGTGCGGGCAGAACGGCTCGGGAAAGTCGACGCTCATCAAGATCCTCGCGGGCTTCCATGACCCGGACCCTGGGTCGACGATCACTATCCAGGGTCAGCCGTTCGACCCGAGGCGCAGCACGACGGGCAGGATCCACTTCATCCATCAGGATCTTGCGCTGGTCGACACGCTCTCGGCCATCGAGAACCTCGCACTCTCCCGCCATGTCTCTCGGCCCTTGCTCCTCCCGAGCCAGGTTCGCGCCGAGACCGAGCGCACTGAGCGTGTGCTGCGCCGCCTCGATGTCGATGTGCCGCTCAACGTTCCCGTCGCACAGCTGACCCAGGCGGAGCGGACCATGATCGCGATCGCCCGGGCGATCGACGGGTGGAAGCGCGACGACAACATCCTTGTGCTGGACGAGCCGACGGCGTCTCTCCACGAGGGCGAGGCGCGGGCGCTCTTCCGCGCCGTGCGCTCGCTCGCAGACAAGGGGGCCGGTGTCCTCTTCGTCTCGCACCGGCTCGACGAAGTGATCGCGCTCGCCGACCGCGCGGTGATCTTCCGAGACGGACGCGTCGTCGCGGCTCTCGAGAGCGATGAGCTGGAGCCGGACGCGATCGTCTCCGCCATGATCGGTGAGCGACCCCAGCCGCTCGAGCGAACGCGCGAGCGCTCGGGCGAGGTGGTGCTCTCGCTGCGCGAGCTTGCGGGAGAGCGGGTGAACGGCGTCTCGCTGGAGGTCAAGGCGGGAGAGATTCTCGGCGTGAGTGGGCTCATAGGTTCGGGGGTCGAAACGCTCGGCGCGATCGCTTCGGGCGCTCGACACCGGTCACGGGGAGAGGTCGTCCTCAACGGCAAGCCGCTCCCCTCGGGCGACATCTCCGTGAGCATCCGACGCGGCTACGCGTGGGCGCCGGCGGAGCGTCAGCGTATGGGTGCGGTGATGACCCAGACGATCCGCGAGAACGTCTCTCTGCCCAAGCTTTCCCCCATCACAGGTCCGTTCGCCGACGTGCGGGTGCGAGAAGAACGCGCCGACGTCGACCGATGGATCGGGAAGCTTCAGGTCACCCCTGCCGACGCTGAGCTCTACATGACGCAGCTCAGCGGGGGGAACCAGCAGAAGGTCGTGCTCGCGAAGTGGTTGCGTACCGATCCATCTGTTCTCTGGCTCGACGAACCGACCCAGGGTGTCGACGTGGGGGCGAAGGCAGCGATCCATCAACTCGTGGCGGATGCCGCATCCGAGGGCAAGGCGATCGTGGTCGCCTCCACCGACAACTCCGAGCTCGTCGCGCTCTGCGACCGCGTCCTGGTCATGGACGCCGGTCGGGTCGTGGCGGAGCTCTCCGGAGAGCAGCTCACCGAGGAGCAGCTGCTCACAGAGTCCATCCGGCAGCACGGCGCATCGGCTGGTCCGGCCGCAAGAGGGGAAAAGACAGCATGATCGACATGGACACGACGGCCAAGACGGAAGAGTCCGCGTCGCCGAGGGAGCGGCCGCAACGGCGGTGGCTGGAGGCGATCTCGTTCCAAAACGCCAGCGCGGTCTACATCGCCGTGATCCTGGTGATCGTCTTCGCCTTGTGGGTACCCGACACCTTCCTGACGGCGACCACCTGGAAGAGCCTGCTCGACACCCAAGTGATCACCGCCCTTGTCGCGATCGGCCTCTGCGTTCCGCTCGCCACAGGCGTCTTCGACCTTTCTATCGGTATGACGCTGGGCGTCGGGTCGGTCGTCTCCGCGTTCATGCTCGTGAAGGCGGGTCTGCCGACGCCGGTCGCGATCCTTATCGCGCTCGCCGTCGGGGCTCTCATCGGTCTGGCCAACGGTCTGATCGTCACGCTCCTCAACGTCGACAGCTTCATCACCACCCTCGGGATGACGGCGCTCCTCACCGCATTCGTCCAATGGATCACCAGTGGTCAGCAGATCCTCGGGCTGCCGTCGGACTTCCAGGCCCTCGCGGCCGGACAGCTCTTCGGTGTCACCTATCCCGTGTACATCCTCCTGGCCGTGGCGTTTCTGCTCTGGTATGTGCTGGAGCGCACGCCGCTCGGTCGGCAGTTCTATGCGACGGGAGGAAATGCGGAGGCCGCGCGTCTCGCGGGGGTCAAGACCAAACGCCGGATCGTGATGTCGTTCATGATCGGCTCGACTGTTGCGGCCGGAGCGGGTGTCCTGCTCGCTGGACGGCTCGGGACCGGTGACCCGACGATCGGCGGCGACTACCTTCTCCCCGCGTTCACCGCGGTCTTCCTGGGAGCCACCCAGTTCAAGCGGGGACGATTCAACATCTGGGGAACCCTCGTCGCGGTCTACGTCGTTGCACTCGGCGTGAAGGGAATTCTGCTTGCGGGCGCACCGACGTGGATGCCGTACCTGTTCAACGGCGCGGTGCTGATCATCGCGGTCGCGCTGAGCAAGGTTCAGACCAGTCGGCGCCTCCGGGGCCGTAAGCGCGCCGGGACGGAGGCGCAGGCATGAGCGAGTCACCGATCCCCGGCCTTCGCGCTGTCGACCACGTAGCCGTCACGGTGCCCGACCTTGAACAGGCGATCGACTTCTTCACCGAGGTCGTCGGTGGAGAGCACGTCTACACGACCGGTGAATTCGCAGACGACGCCGGCGACTGGATGTACACCAACATCAACGTGCATCCTCGCAGCAGGCTCCGCATCGGAATGGTGCGGCTCGGCGCCCACACCAACCTCGAGCTCATGGAGTATCGCGCTCCAGACCAGGAGAAGGATCATCCGCGTAACTCCGACATCGGCGCGAGCCACCTCTGCTTCTACGTCGACGACGTCGATGCGGCGGTGGAGTACTTCCAGGGAATCGAGGGTGTGCGTGTCCTCGGTGCTCCGACCGATGTCGGTGAAGGACAGCCGAATCACGGAGCCCGCTTCGTGTACGTGATCACGCCGTGGGGGTACCAACTCGAACTGATCAGCGTGCCGCACGGCATGGCCTACGAGAAGCCTGGTGCGGCGCGGCTTGCACAACCGGGAATGTGGAACAACAGAGAGGAGACCTCATGACGGGGTACGGATTGAAGGACAAGGTCGTTCTGATCACGGGCGGCGGCTCGGGAATCGGCTTGGCGACAGCGACAGCCTTCGCCGAGCAGGGAGCACGCGTCGCGGTCGCAGATCGGAATCCGGCGGCGGCAGCTGCGATCGCCGGCGATCACGCGGTCGACACGACGGAGCTCGATGTCACCGCCGACGGTGCGATCGCAGGGTGGGTCGACGCCGTTGCAGACAGGCTCGGTGGTGTCGATGTGCTCGTCAACAATGTGGGCCTCGCGCCTTTCCGCGAGAGCTTCCTCTCGGTGACGGACGAGGACTGGCGTTCGCTGCTCGATGTCAACTTCTTCGCCGCCGTCCGCGCATCCCGCGCCGCGATCCCGTACATGATCGAGCGCGGCGGTGGCGCGATCGTCAGCTTGGCAAGCGACGCAGCCACGCAGCCGGACCCGTTCTTCGTCGACTACGCCGTCTCGAAGGCAGCCGTGCTGAGTCTGTCCAAGTCTCTGTCGATGGAGTTCGGCCCGCGTGGCATCCGCTCGAACTGCGTCGCACCGGGGCCGACAGCGACTCCCGCTATGGACAGCTTTATATCGAGCCTGTCGACAGAGCTCGGCAAGGGGTTCGAGGAGACGAAGGAATACTTCGCCAAAGATATGCGGAAGCTTCCGCTGGGAAGGATGAACGACCCCGCTGACGTCGCCGCAGTCATCGTCTTCCTCGCGTCCGACCTCGCCCGGCAGGTCACCGGCGCGTCATACCGGGTCGATGCCGGCTCGCACGTCTATCTGTAGGAACGAAGGGAACACGACATGACGAAGGTTGCGAAGTACGTCGAGCTTCCGTTGCGCGCGGACAAGGTCGAGGAGTTCCGCGTCCTCCTGGAGGCGAACCGGCAACACACGAAGATCGAACCGGGAACTCTTGAGTGGGCCATCTACGCCGTCGACGGCAAGCCCTCCAGTGTCGCGATGTTCGAGGTATACGAGGATGAGTCAGCCTCTGCCGAGCACGACACATCGCCCGCGTTGGCGCCCATCCTGGAACGGCTCGGCGAGTTCCTCGACGGAGATCCCGTGATCGTCAACCTGCGCTACGAGCGAGGCAAGTACGACGACTGACCTGTATCTCGGGCGTTGTGTCGCCGGAGCGAGGGGCCCTCGTACACACGCGAGGTCCCCTCGCTCCGTGCATGACGGCAGCGGCCTGGGCGGCGGGGCCTACCGCAACGTCTCGGACAGCCGTCCCGCTGCGTCCATCAACTCGCCGGCGATGGACTTCGTTAGCGAGGTCGGCATCCGGTAGGACGGTGCCGAGACGTTTATCGCTATCCGCAGGCCCAGCTCATTGGGCACCATGACAGCGACGCCGGCCACACCCTCGTCGCCGCTCTCGCCTCTGCTCACGGCGTAGCCAACGCGGCGAACGCGGTCGAGCTGTGCGGCGAGCTGGGTCCGAGTTGCGACCGTCGCCGGTGTCAGTGCCTCCAGGGCTTCTCGGGGGTAGAGCGTTCGGAGCTGTTCCGTCGTCAGGCCGGCAAGGAGGGCCTTGCCGACGGCCGTCGCGTGGGCGGGATAGTCCTTGCCGATACGGGAGACCACACGCACCGGGGCCGCCGATTCCGTGGCGATGAGGTACCGGACGCGGGTACCCTCCAACGCTCCCAAGTGCGACGTTTCGCCGAGGGTCTCGCTCAGCTCGTCGACGATCGGTTGTGCCGATGCGACCAGGTCATTGCGTCGCCGCGCCGAGTAGGCCACCCGGGCAAGACTCGGCCCCGGCATGTAGGCCTTCGTGTGCGAGTCCTGGCGGATGAAGCCGCGCCATGCCAGCATCGCAAGAAGCCGGTGGGCGGTTGAACTCGCAACACCGAGATGACTGCTCACTTCGGTCGGTCGCACCTCGCCCAGCTCCTCGAGGAGGAGGAGGATCCGCTCGTCACCGGTGCGGCCTCAGGCATAGGCGCGGCAGTCACCGACCTGCTGCTGGCGAAGGGGCTGCGGGTCGTCGGTGCAGACATCACACCGCACGAAGCTCTCGGCGAGAATCACCTTCCCGTCAGCGTCGATCTGAGCACGGAGCGTGGTGCGGAGGACTTCGTCAACGCCGCCGCCGAGCGCTTCCAGGGAATCGACGCGCTCGTGAACTGTGTCGGAGTGCAGCTCAACCGGGAGGACGGATTCGAGACGATCGACGATGACGACTGGGCGAGATCCTACGAAATCAACTTCGCAACAGCGATGCGCTGCATCCGGGCGGTTCTTCCCGAGATGAAACGGCGCGGGGGAGGTGCGATCGTATCCATCAGCTCCCTCGCCGCGTCGGAGCCCCAGCCGCCCAACATCGACTACGCCGCCTTCAAGGCGGCCCTCACGACGGCGAGCAAGGCGCTCTCGCGCGAGGTGGCTCTCTCGGGCATCCGAGTGAACACGGTCTCCCCTGGGCCCGTCGACACACCACAGTTCCGTCGGTGGTTCGAAGGCAGTCACCCCGGCACTCCCGCAGATCTCGACGAGCGGATGCGGCGATACGCCGTGGACGAGCGGGGACTTCCCTTTGGCCGGCTCGGCACGGCGAGGGAGGTCGCCGCGGTGATCGCGTTCCTGCTCGGTGACGACGCGTCGAATGTGACAGGAGCGGACATCCGAGTCGATGGAGGAGCATCTCGTGGCCTATGAACGGCTGGAGGGCGGCGGAGCCCCACCCTCTGCCGCTCTGGTGACCGGTGGCGCTTCGGGAATCGGCGCGGCCACCGTCGCCGCGCTGAGAGCCGACGGGACCCGTGTGGCGGTGCTCGACCGGACGCAGCCGTCGCACGAGACCGACGGCGTGCGGTCGTTCATCGCGGACCTCGCAGACCCCGATGCGGCACGCGACGTCGTCGACACGATAGCTGCCGAGTGGGGGCGCCTTGATGTCCTCGTCAACTGTGCGGGCATCTCGGGTGCGATGCCCGTGCATGAGACAACGGACGATGCGTGGGCCCGGATGATCGATGTCAATCTGTCTGCGGCGTTTCGGACGAGTCGGGCCGCCCTCCCGCATCTCGCACGCACACGCGGCTGCATCATCAACGTCGTGTCCACGATCGCCCTTCGCGGCTATCCCGCCCAGGCGGCCTACGCCGCATCGAAGGCGGGTCTTGTGGGGCTCACCCGGCAGATGGCGGCGGATTACGGCGCGGACGGTGTGCGTGTCAACGCGGTCGCTCCGGGCGTCACCGATACGCCGTTGACGAGTTCCCGGTTCCTTTCCGATCCCGAATGGGTCGCCGACGTCGTCGGTCCGGTACCCCTCCAACGCGCCGCGCGAGTCGAGGACATCGCGGGCGCCATCCGCTTCCTCGCCAGCTCAGAGGCGGCCTACATCACCGGTCAAGTGCTCGCCGTCGACGGGGGAGTCTCCACGTCGTCGCTCTCTGCGGTGCCCCGTCGTCCGCAGTTCGCATCGTCTCTCACGGTGTCGCCGTAAGAGTGCTCGTCCTTGGGTGCGGTGATGCCAGTGATCATGTGCGCGTCAACCGCATCGCTTGTCTTCGTTGCCCGAGCAGGGCTCGCCGTCGCTGGTGCGACGCTGTCAGCGCGATCGACGGCTGGATCTGGGGGACTGACGACCAGCCACCGGGCCGCCATCGCGCGGTGGGAGCTGTGCGCTACCGGCTGAGAGTTGCGAAGCGGCGGATCGAGAGCGGCACGAACACGACGAGCATCGCCACAGCGAACAGCAGGACGTAGACGACTGGATGCTGAAGGGGCCAGGCATCCGTCGCGGCACTTCCCGCGGGAGCATTGCCGAACAGCTCTCGTGCCGCCTGGACGAGCGCAGACACCGGGTTCCACTCTGCGAACGCACGCAGTGGCCCGGGCAGGTTCTCGCTCGGGACGAACGCATTGGAGATGAAGGTCAGGGGGAAGAGGATCAGGAACGAGGCGTTGTTGATGACTTCGGGGCTGCGCACCACGAGCCCGAGGAACGCCATGACCCACGAGAACGCGTACGAGAACACCAGCAGCAGGGCGACCCCCGCGATGAAGTCCAGCGCCGATGACTCGACGCGCCAGCCGACGATGAGTCCCGTCAGCATCATCACGACCAGCGACAGCACGTTGATCACGAGGTCGCCGACCGTCCGTCCGATCAGCACCGCGGATCCGTTCATCGGGAGCGTGCGGAACCGGTCGATGATCCCGTCCTTGAGGTCTTGCGCCATCGCCGAGCCCGAGTATGTGGAACCGAACACGATGGTCTGAGCGAAGATCCCGGCCATCAGGAACGAGGTGTAGTTCTCGCCGGGCACGGTGATCGACGAACCGAACACGAACGTGAACAGCAGCACGAACATGATCGGTTGGATCAGCGTGAAGATCAGGATGTCGGGGACCCGAGTGATCTTCTTCAGGTTGCGCCAGGTCGCGATCGACCCATCCGAGACAAACCGGGTGAGCGGCGTTCCCGGCATCGGTGCCAGGGTCTCGCCGGGCCGTGCGGTCGCGGGGGTCACGTCAGCGTTCATGCTGCGTCCTCCTGGGCATCTGCCTGTTCGGCGGCATGACCCGTGAGCTGCAGGAACACGTCGTCCAGGGTGGGCCGGCGCATGCCGGCATCGTGCAGTTCGACCCCGGCCGCAGCAGTGTCGGTCATGATGCGCGAGAGCGCGTCTGCTCCGTTGCTGACCGGCACCACCAGGCCGCGGGTCCCGTCCGACGCGACCGGCCCCGAGCCGTAGCGCGAGAGGATCTCACGCATCGCGTCGGCGTCGCTTTCGCTCACGAGGCTCACCGCGATCCGCTGACCGCCGACCGACGACTTCAGCTCGTCGGCGGTGCCCTTCGCGATCACCCGCCCGTTGTCGATGATCGAGATCGAGTCGGCGAGGCGGTCGGCCTCCTCGAGGTATTGCGTGGTCAGGAGCACCGTCGTGCCGCCGGCGACGAGCGATTCGATCACGTCCCACAGTGCGAGCCTGCTGCGGGGGTCGAGGCCCGTCGTCGGTTCGTCGAGGAAGAGCACGGGCGGATTGATGACGAGCGCGCCGGCCAGGTCGATCCGGCGCCGCATCCCGCCCGAGAATCCTTTGACGGGCCGGTTCTGGGCATCCACGAGATCGAACAGCTCGATGAGTTCGCGCGCCCGCTGGGCTGAGCGGCGCCGCCCGAGGTGGTACAGCATCCCCACCATGAAGAGGTTCTCGAACCCGGTGAGGTTCTCGTCGACCGCCGCGTACTGACCGCTCGCGCCACTCATCCGACGGATCTGCTGCGGATCTGCGAGCACGTCGACACCGTCGATGCTCGCGGAACCGGCATCCGGTCGGATGAGGGTTGTCAGCACCTTGACCGTCGTCGTCTTCCCGGCGCCGTTCGGCCCGAGCAGCGCTGCGACGGTTCCCTCCGGCACTGACAGGTCGAGCCCGTCAAGCGCGCGGACAACCGGCGCACCCCGCGGATGGTACGTCTTGACGAGCCCGCTCGCCTCGATGAAAGCCATAGCACGGATGGTAACGGTGCCCGCAGACATCCGGGTGCCTGCCAACGGCCCCACGGGGGAGGACTGTCCCGCATGATGGATGCATGGCTGAGCCGGTGACGTCCCAGCGGATTCTCGAGCACGTCCAGCGGCTCGGCGAGGAGCATCCGCCGATCGAGCTCGATTCGGTCGACCGCGGCATCCGTGATCCGCATACCGTTGCCGATCGGTACGGGCATGTGATCGACTATCTCGCTCGTGTCGAACTCGAGGTCGACCGCAACGTCCTCGAGCTGCTCGTCCTGTTGCCCGATGTCAGCGAGGTCGACCGGATGTTCTACGCCGACGTGTGGCAGCCCCAAGAGATCCAGCATGGACTGATCCTCGATCGACTGCAGCAGGATCTCGGGTGCCCGGCGGCTGAGCCCGTGCTCGAGGTGTCGTACAAGATGCGGATCATGGGCGCTCTCGCGCACTTCTCTGCGATCCAAGACATCGCGCGGCTGCTGTATTACCTCACTGGCGCGAGCACCGAACGGCAGGCGGTGCTCGCCTACAACACGATCCACAGCGGGATGACAGGGCTCGGTGAGTCCGCGATTGCCGAGACGATCATCGCGCCCATCCGTCGGCAAGAACCCGGCCATTTCGCCTTCTATCGGATGAGCGCGACCGAGCTCGTGCACTCCGGGGCGCTGCGACCCTGGCAGCTCTACCTCGCCCGCGTCCTGCGCGAGAAGACCTACAACCTCGTCGGCACGAACGGACAGGACCGCTACCGCGCGCAGATGGGCGGCGTCGTCACAAGCCTCGGGTTCGACACCGACCTCGACAAGTACGCGCGCGAAGTCGGCCGCATCGAAGCGCAGCTACTGTGGGCGAACGAGCAGGGCATGGAGTTTCCGCCCTACGTCCTGCGGGCCCTCCGCGAGAGCATCGACCTCTACCGCGAGCGGGGCTTCGGCGACGCCGCGTGACGCGGCATCCGTGGTGGCATCCGCTGCCCGGGCCGACCTCTCGTGGGTAGGAATTCTCGCCGAGGTAGGGCGATGTGCATGCTCATCATCCTGCCTCGGCGATTGCTCCTACCTCCGTGAGGCATCGCACAAGACCACGGATGCCGATGGCGGCGTAACCTGACAGCGCGGCCGGATACGGCATCCGACCCGGGACGGAGCTGACATGCACTTCGGGCTGCACATCGCGGACTTCACCTTCGACTCGGGGCCGGCCGAGCTCGGCCAGACCCTCGCGCGGCACGTCAGGCATGCTGAGGATGCCGGCATCCAGCGGATCACCGTCATGGACCACTTCTGGCAGCTGCCCGGCATCGGCCCCGTCGAGCACGAGATGCTTGAGGCTTACGCGACCCTCGGGTTCCTTGCCGCGCACACGTAGAAAGCGATGCTGCACGTCCTGGTCACGGGCGTCATCTATCGGCATCCCGCCCTGCTTGCCAAGCAGGTGAGCACGCTCAATGTGCTCTCGGGTGGCCGGGTCGGACTCGGCATCGGCGCAGGCTGGAACGAGCAGGAGTGCGTCGGCCTCGGATTCCCGTTCTCGCCCGTCGCGCAGCGTTTCCGCGAACTCGAGGAGACGATCCAGATCTGCCAGCAGATGTGGTCGGACTCCGACGAGCCGTATGACGGGGCGATCTGGCAGCTCGGGCGCACGCTGAACTCGCCCCAGAACGTCACGAAGCCGATGCTGATGATCGGCGGCGGGGGAGAGAAGAAGACCCTCAAGCTCGTGGCGCAGTACGCGGATGCCTGCAACCTCAGCGCCCTCGCTGGAGTACCCACGGGCAAACTCGACGTGCTGCGGGCCCACTGCGACGATGTCGGGCGCGACTACGACACCGTCGAGAAGACGGCAATGATCGGCGTGAATCCCGAATCCACGGTGGACGGCGTCGCCGGCCAGGTGCGGGCGCTGGGGGAGGCGGGCTTCACGACGACGTACGTCTTCTCTGTCGGCATCCGTCAGCCCGAGAAGGTCGTCGATCTGATCGCCGGGGTCGCCGCGCGAGTGTAGCGGGCCGAGTCCACCGCACGCCCACCGCACGAAGGTAGGTGCTCTCGCCGAGGTAGGACGTTTCTGGTGCACATGGTCCTACCTCGGCGATTTCTCCTACGTCGGTGCGGTTTCGACGGATGCCGGAGCTCGGCTGCCTGAGTTCAGCCGCCGAGTTCCGATCGCACGATCGCCGCGCCCGCGGTGAGGGCGGCGAGCTTCCCGCGGGCGAGCGCGCGGGGAAGCGGTGCCATGCCGCAGTTCGTGGACGGATAGAGGTTCTCGGCATCCACGAACTGCAGCGCCCGCCGCAGCGTCTCGGCGACCTCCTCGGGGGTCTCCACCGTCGAGCTGGCGACATCGATCGCGCCCACCATCACCTTCTTGCCGCGGATGAGTTCCATGAGGTCCATCGGCACGTGGGAGTGGTGGCACTCGAGCGAAACGATCTCGATGCTCGATTCGCGGATGCGGGGGAAGATCCGCTCGTACTGGCGCCATTCCGACCCGAGCGAGGCCTTCCAGTCGGTGTTGGCCTTGATGCCGTAGCCGTAACAGACGTGCACCGCGGTCTCGCACGTGAGCCCCTCCGCCGCGCGCTCGAGCGCCGCGATTCCCCAGTCGTTCACATCGTCGAAGAAGACGTTGAACGCCGGCTCATCGAACTGGACGATGTCGACGCCGGCCGCGGCGAGTTCTTTCGCTTCTTGGTTGAGGATGCCGGCGAACTCCCATGCGAGCTCTTCGCGGCTGCCGTAATGGGCGTCGTAGAGCGTGTCGATCATCGTCATGGGGCCGGGCAGCGCCCACTTGAGGGGGCGGTCGGTGTGGGCGCGCACGAAGGCGGCATCCTCGACGAACACCGGCGCTTTGCGCGCGACGGGGCCGGCGACCGTCGGAACCGACGCGTCGTAACGGTCGCGGATGCGCACCGTCTCGCGGCGCTCGAAGTCGACGCCCGCGAGGTGTTCGATGAAGGTCGTCACGAAGTGCTGGCGGCTCTGCTCGCCGTCACTGACGATGTCGATTCCCGCGTGCTGTTGGTCCGAGAGCGCCAGCAGCAAAGCGTCTTGCTTACCTTCGGTGAGGATGTCGTCGTCCAGCCTCCAGGGCGACCAGAGCGTTTCGGGCTGCGCGAGCCATGCGGGCTTGGGCAGGCTGCCTGCGGTGGAGGTGGGAAGGAGCGTCACGCCTGGGCCTCCTCCAGCTCGCGGGCGGAGAACTGCGCCGACCACAGCTCGAGCGTCTCCCGGTGCGGATCGATGAAGTGCTCCTGGGCGAACCGGCCCTGCTCGACGGCGAGGCGGCTGCGCTCCTCGCGGTCGTACTCGATGCGTGTGAGCGAGTAGTCGCGCTGGCTCAGGCTCGGCTGGAACCGCGCCGGAGCTGAAGAGTTGGCGTTGTATATCTCGGGACGGTAGATCTTCTGAAAGCTCTCCATGGTGGCGATCGTGGAGATCAGTTCGAGGTCCGAGTAGTCGGTGAGCAGATCCCCGACGTGGTAGAACGCCAGCGGCGCAGCGCTGCGCGGCGGCATGAAGTAGCGGACCGTCATCCCCATCTTCGCGAAGTAGTCATCGGTCAGCGAGTACTCGTCTTGGCGGTACTCGACCCCCAGAACCGGATGCCGCGTGTCGGTGCGCTGGTAGGTCTTGGTGCTCGAAAGGCTCAGGCAGATGACGGGAGCCTTCGCGAAGTGCCGCGTGTAGGCATCCGACGCAACGAAGCTGCGGAACAAGTTCCCGTGCAGCACCCCGAAGTCATTGGGAACGCTGAACCCGGATCCGCTCGCATTATGCGCGGGGAGGACGACACTGAAGTCATAGTCGCGCACGTACGACGAGAAGTTGTTGCCGACGATGCCCGGAATGCGGGTACCTGAGCGGTGGTCGACGATCGTCGTCTCGAGAACCTCGATGATCGGGAAGCGCTCGCCGTCGCCGCCCCCGTCGAGGTCGATCGATACCGAGACGATGTCGAGGTCGACCGAGTAGCGGTCTGCGCTCTCGTTGTCGTCGGCGGCGAGCTCATTGAACCGGTTGTCGATCATCCGGATCGCGTTGCGGAGGTTCTCCCTGCGGTTCTCGCCGCGTGCGAGGTTTGCGAAGTTGGTGGTGGTACGCGTGTTGTCGAGGGGGCGGTAGTCCTCGTCGAAGCGGACGCGTTCGAGGGAGAAGACGGGGACGGGCGGAGACGTCAGACGCATGACAGACCGATCGTGTTCGGGCGAGCCAGGGCGGCCCGCTGAGTTGGCAGGGAGCCGCAGCGCGTGCCCGATGACGTGCTCGGGCGCGAGGCTTCGCGTCATGCTGCGATGTGTTCGAGCATCTCGGCTTCGCGCCCGAGGTGCAACTCGCCGCGTAACACAGTGACGGATTGGTGAGCGGTGGTCAGGCCTCGAGGGGAACGGATGCCGCGCCCGAACCCACCGGCACGAGGCGCGTCAACTGTGTGACGTGGCGGGGTTCGAGTTCGGCAAGGCTCGACACGCCGAGCAGGCGCATCGTGCGCTCGATCTCGGTGCGCAGGATCTCGATCGTGCGATCCACGCCCTGGCGGCCCCCGGCCATCAGGCCGTACAGGTACGCGCGACCGATGAGCGTGAACCTCGCGCCGAGGGCGACGGATGCCACGATATCGGCGCCGTTCATGATGCCGGTGTCGATCATGACCGTGGCATCCTTGCCGACCTCCCGCACGACCTTCGGCAACAGGTGGAAGGGGATGGGCGCGCGGTCGAGCTGCCGACCGCCATGATTGGAGAGGATGATGCCGTCGACGCCGTGGTCGATCAGGCGCACCGAGTCGGCGACGTTCTGCACACCCTTGATGACGATCTTGCCGGGCCAGAGATCGCGGATGACGGCGAGGTCGTCGTAGCTGATGGTCGGGTCCATGGCGGCATCCAGCAGCTCCCCGACGGTGCCGCCCGTCGACGAGAGCGAGGCGAACTCGAGCTTCGGCGTCGTGAGGAAGTCATACCACCACCAGGGCCGCGGAATCGCGTTGACGATCGTGCCGAGCGTCAGCTGCGGCGGGATCGAGAAGCCGTTGCGCTTGTCGCGCAGGCGCGCGCCGGCGACCGGGGTGTCGACGGTGAACATGAGGGTGTCGAAGCCGGATGCCGCAGCTCGCCGGGCCAGCGCGTAGGAGATCTCCCGGTCGCGCATGACGTACAGCTGGAACCAGTTGCGTCCGTGGGGGTTGGCGGCCTTGACCTCTTCGATCGAGGTCGTACCCAAGGTCGAGAGCGTGAACGGGATGCCCGCGGCTCCCGCCGCCGAGGCTCCCGCGATCTCGCCCTCGGTCTGCATGAGCCGGGTGAATCCGGTCGGGGCGATGCCGAAGGGAAGCGCCGACGCGCCCCCGAGGATCTCGACGGAGGTGTCGAGGTCGGGAGCGGGGGTCAGGATGTCGGGGTGGAACTCGATGTCCTCGAATGCGCGGCGGGCGCGCGAGAGCGACAGCTCGCCCTCCGCTGCACCATCGGTGTAGTCGAACGCGGCCTTCGGGGTGCGGCGCTTGGCGATCGTGCGCAGGTCGGCGATCGTCAGCGCGGACTGCAGGCGTCGCTTGCGTCCGTCGAACTCGGGCTTCTTGAACTTCATGAGCTCGAACAGCTCGGCCGGCTGGGGAAGCTGACGTTTCACCATGACGGTGTCCTTCCGTGTCATCGGATGCCCGAGGGCTGTGTGTCCTGACCACACGGTATCGCAGGTCGTCGAGGCTCCCGTCGATGAGTCCGGCAGCCCGCGGTAGAGATCGGACGCGCAGTGGTGGAACTGCTCCTCGAGCAGGATCGCGAGCATCAGCGACCCCGTCAGGTGAGGTTCACCCCGAGCTCGTCATCCGGGAATCCAGTCGAGCGACCCTGAGTATCTGAGCCGCATCGCGCGCATGCTCCCCTAACGTGGGCCGCATGAGCATGTCAGCAGCCCTTCGCACCGCCCAGCGCTCGTCGTTGCTCCAGGTCGTCAAGTCCGCCGTCGCCACCGTGCTCGCGTGGTTCCTGGCCGGGTGGCTGATCCCTGCCCAGCCCCCGGTGTTTGCCGCGATCGCCGCGCTCCTGGTGGTCCAGCCGAGCCTGAACCAGTCGTTCGGGAAGGCGCTTGAGCGCAGTGTCGGGGTCATCGTCGGGGTTGTGGTTGCCTCGGCCCTCGGCATCCTGCTCGGAACCTCTACCTGGGTCGTCGCGGTCGCTGTGGTCGTGGCGCTCGTGCTCGCGTGGGCCCTGCGGATGACGCCCGGCACCGGAAACCAGGTAGCCATCAGCGCGCTCCTCGTGCTCGCCCTGGGAACGGCAACACCCAACTACGCGCTTGATCGCATCATCGAGACGGTCATCGGCGCAGCGATCGGTTTCGTCATCAACGTCCTCATCGTTCCGCCGCTACCTGTCGAGCCGGCCCGCCGCGCCGTGCGCGCGCTCGCCGATGACCTCGCCGGAACCCTCGACCGCCTCGCCGATGCCCTGCAGCACTCGCAGAGCCAGGCGCAGCTGGACGATCTTCTCGCGCGGGCGCGAGCGATGCGAGCGAGCCGGGATGCCGCGGGTGCCGCGATCGCCGCGGCGCGAGACTCGCTGAGCTTGAACCCTCGTGCACCACGCCATCGCGCCGAGCTCGCTGCGCTCGACACTCTCGTCACGACGTTCACGCCGATCGTGACGCAGGCCGTGGGAATGACCCGCGCGTTCCACGAGCGCTACGACGACACCCTAACGGGCGAGCCTGCAATCGGTGCGATCGCCGAACAACTGCGCCGAGCGGCACACGATGTGCGATTCGCGCCTGATCGCGGCGCTGCTCCTCCGACTGCCGGCGTGGTCGAACCCGCCGCGCTGACCAGGCCCCTCGCCGTGACCGCTCCCTCGTCGGATCACTGGATCCTCGTGGGCTCGATGATGGTCGACCTTCTCCGCATCCATCATGCGCTCGTGGAGATCGAGATCGAGTGAGGCCGCCGGAGTACTAGCGTTATCAGGTGACTTCGGCTCGTCGTCCCCTTGCCGAAGGACCGAGCTGGCGAGGGTGGCTGATCTGGTCGGTGGCCGTTGCCGGATACGTTCTGGCCGTCACCAACCGCAGCTCTCTCAGTGCTGTCGGTGTAGACGCCGCTGATCGCTTTGGCGCCGATGCCTCCACGCTGTCGCTGTTCGCGGTCATCCAGCTCGGGGTGTATGGCGGCATGCAGATCCCGGTGGGAGTGCTGCTCGATCGCTTCGGGTCGCGCCCGATCATGACCGTCGGCATGGTGCTGATGGCGCTCGGTCAACTCGGGATGGCGATCTCTCCGAGCGTCGGTATCGCCCTTGTCGCCCGTGTTCTGCTGGGCGCGGGAGACGCGGCCATCTTCCCCGGCGTCATCCGCCTCATCGCCACCTGGTTTCCCGCGCAACGCGCACCGGTCATGGTGCAGCTGACCGGCATCGTCGGTCAGGCCGGGCAGCTGGTGGCGGTGATTCCCCTGGCGGCCTTGCTCCACGCCACGTCGTGGACGATCACGTTCGGGTCGATCGCGGGGCTCGGTCTCGTGTTCGCCATCCTCATCGCTCTGGTCGTACGCAACCATCCACCCGAACTGGAGCGGGATGTCTCGATCAATACCGACACGGGTGCGATCCGGGTCGTCACCTCGACCGTGGACACGGGGGTCGGCATCCGTGCCGCGTGGGCGCATCCCGGTACCCGACTCGCGTTTTGGTCACACTTCACCACCCCCTTCGCCGGCACGGCTTTCGTGCTGCTGTGGGGAATGCCGTTCCTCACCGTCGGCGAAGGGCGCACGGTCGCCGAAGCCGCCGGCATCCTGTCGCTGTACGTCGTGGTCGGGATGGCCCTCGGACCGATCATGGGCGGACTGTCGCAACGACTGCCCCAGCATCGATCGCGCGCCCTCGTGCTGCCGTCGGTCGCTGCTCAAGCTGTCGCGTGGGCGGTGGTGATCGCCTTTCCCGGGCCCGCGCCGCTCTGGCTGCTGTTCGCGCTCGCCGTCGCTCTCGCCATGGGGGGACCCGCGTCGCTGATCGCGTTCGACCATGCCCGCACCCACAACCCAGCACAGCGCTTGAGCACGGCGACAGGGGTCACCAACGCGGGCGGATTCCTCGCCGCGCTCATCGCGATCTACCTCATCGGTCTCGCGCTTGACCTGCAGGGCGCTGGGACACCCGACACCTACACGCTGCAGGCCTTCCGCATCGCGTTCCTCACGCAATTCCCGCTGTGGGCCATTGGGGCGTTCTTCATCGTGCGAGAGCGCCGGCGCACCCTCATCCGCCTCGGTCTCGTGAGCCCTCGAGCTCCGCGCTGAACAGGGCGTCCTCGCTGACGCAAGGGTGGAAATTCGACGCGAGCGCGCGCATCCTAGACGCGTGAGCGCGACGAACCCCCGCGATGAGTACGAGGCGCTGAACCACGCCGTGGACCGTCTCGTGCGCCGCATCCCCTGGGCCGACGAAGCGGGCGTCAGACTCATGGTCGCCGAGGAGGTGGCGGCTCTCGGTGATGCGCGGTTGCGGCACTTCATCCCCGCGATGGTGGAGGCTCGGGTGCTCCGGCGGCTCCGTGCGCCCGGACCGTTGGACATCGCCGTCTAGGCGACTTCAGCGTTCAGTATTACTGAAGGTTTGCTAGCATCGCGTCATGCTTGTTGCAGCCATCGTCATCATCACGCTTGCCCTCGTCTTCTACTCCATCGGCGTCTGGGCGGAGCGAATCCAGCGCACCCTGAAGTGGTGGCACGCCGCGTTCTTCGCAGGAGGCCTCGCCGCCGACACCACCGGGACTGTGCTGATGTCTCAGATCGCGGCAAGCCGTCGAGCGGATGGGGTCGCCGCGGGCGGGCTGGATCAGTTGATGGCGATCACCGGGCTCGCAGCCATCATCCTCATGGCGATCCACCTCGTGTGGGCCGTGATCGTCCTGATCCGAGACCGCGCTAACGAGAAAGCTGTCTTCCACCGATTCAGCATCGTGGTGTGGGCCATCTGGCTCGTGCCCTACGTGCTGGGCGCGGCCGGGGCGATGATCGGGGGCTCAGCGTCCTGATGCTCAGGAGATCGTGACGGCGGTGCCGTAGGCACACACCTCGACGCCGCCGCTGTCGCCGTAGTCGTTGGTCTCGAACCGGAAGGCCACGACGGCGTTCGCGCCCTTCGCCTCAGCCTCAGCCGACAACCGCGAGAGCGCCTCGATGCGGGTCTCGTG
Source organism: Microbacterium sp. F2 (assembly GCF_052274505.1). Classification (NCBI taxonomy): domain Bacteria; kingdom Bacillati; phylum Actinomycetota; class Actinomycetes; order Micrococcales; family Microbacteriaceae; genus Microbacterium; species Microbacterium sp. F2. Next base: position 279,531 of record NZ_JBNVBV010000002.1, on the reverse strand, counting down.
GAGCAACTCCGTGATGCCCTTGAGTTCGCCGCCTGCCAGAGCCTTGAATGATGCGCCGATGTTGGCGCCGATGTGCCGTGAACGTACGGTGAGCCCGAAGACTTCCCCGTGGACGGCGGTGATGGTGTGACCGGGGACGTCGTTGGTTGTGACGATCAACATGGCGTCAGTCTGCCAGCGGGGCGAGCCCGGGGGAAGAGCGCGCTTACGACGGGTCTAGTCCTGGCTCTCATCAGTCGGTACCGCCCGAACGAACGCGTCGACCTCGTCGGCCGGCATGTCGATTCCGGCCTGGCACAGCCGCTCCTGCAGAACCTCGCGGAGGCGGCGCCGGTTCGCCCGGGGGTGATCCATGCGCGTCTGCGCGAGAATGCCCGTCACCTCGTCGTGGACGCTCGGCGCGTTCATCGCCATCCTCGGTCGACTCTGGGTGGTCGGGTCTGTGGCATCGCGCGCGGCATCCGTCCCGACATCGCGACGCAGCCGTCGCCGCAACGCTCGCTCGGCACGCGGACTCTCGCGGTCATCGTGGAGTTGCGAGACGGGAGGCTGGGTGTCGCGATTGCCGCTGGCGCTGCTTGTGCGGGACGCGAGGGTCTTGTGGGTGGGGTTCGTCATAGCGAACTCCCTTCCGTGGGGTCGGCCTCCAGAATCGCTGCACACATCTGTCTGCGCCACCCGGTTGACAGAGCGCGGCTGACGCGTTCCGAGATGCCCTCAGCTGGTGGCCGACAGCTCCGACGAGGGCTGCGCCGCCGGCGACAGCGTCGACCGGGCCCGCGTGACTCGCCGATCGGAGAGAGCAACATCGTGCGCCTCGCCCACCAGCATCGTGGACCCGGATGCCGCGCGGTCGGATGCCGTCCCCACCCAGAGCTCGACCGTGCCGGGCTCGACCCGGCGGATCAGGTCTACTCCGGCGGCTGCGAATCGTCCACTCGGGACGTCGAACGTGACGATCGCGCTCTGTCCGGGTTCCAGCGCGACCCGCTCGAAGCCGATGAGTTGCGCGACCGGCCGCGTCGTCGACCGATACGGGGTGTGGGCGTAGAGCTGAACGACATCCGTGGCCCCGCGCTTCCCGATGTTGGTAACGGTGACGCTGACGCCGAGCTCGCCGCTCGTCGGTGCCGTCTCCGGCGCCGACAGATCGGTGTACTGGAAGCTCGTGTAGCTGAGACCGAACCCGAAAGGGCGAACGGGCGTGCTATTGGCAGTCGTGATCTCGGACGGCCCTCCCAGCAGGGGATGCAGGTAGCTGTAGGGCTGGGCGCCAGCCGACCGCGGCAGGGAGACCGGCAGTCGACCAGACGGCGAGACGTCACCGGCCAGGATGCGTGCCAGGGCGCGTCCACCTTCTTCGCCGGGGAAGAAGGCCTGCACGACAGCGCCGACGGCATCCGGTCCATCCAGTGCCCAGTCCAGGGCGTAGGGGCGCCCGCTCAGCACAACGAGCACCACAGGGGTCCCGGTTGAGGCGATCGCGGCGATGAGCTCCCGCTGGACGCCGGGCAGGTCCAGGCTGGAGACGTCGTTGCCCTCCCCCACCGTCCCGCGACCGAACAGGCCCGCGCTGTCTCCGACCACGACGACGGCGACATCGGCATCCTCGGCATCCGCAACGGCAGCTGCGAATCCGGACCGGTCATCGCCTTCGACGGCACACCCGGCCGAGAAGGTGATGTCGGCGGCCGCGAAGCGCTCACGGATGCCATCGAGGACACTGGGTGCGTCGAACCCGAGCGGGGTCTCTGGATGATGGGCGAGCACGTGGTTCGCAAACGAGTAGCACCCCATCAGTGCTGCATGCCCCGCCGCGTTCGGTCCGCTGACCGCGATCCGCAGACCCGGGGCTGCGCCCAGCGGCAGCAGCGCGTCATTTCGAAGCAGCACCACCGACTCCTCGGCAAGGCGCCGGGCGAGGTCCCGGTGGACGGGGGAGTCGAGGGCGACGGCCGTCGGGGGCGTCTCGAACTGCTCGTCCAGGAGCCCCAGCTCTTCCTTCTGCGAGAGCACGCGCAGGACGGCGCGGTCGACAAGGGCGACAAGCTCCGGATGCTGCACGATCAGCTCGCGAAGCGGTGCCGTGTACGCGTCACCGGTGGGCAGCTCGACATCCACGCCAGCGCGCAGCGCGAGAACGGCAGCCTCACCGCGATCGGCGGCCAGCTGGTGCATCGTGTGGAGGAAGGCGACCGAGAAGTAATCGGCGACGGTCACCCCGTCGAACCCCCAGCGACCGCGCAGCACGTCGGTGAGGTACGCGGGCGTGGCAGCAGCAGGGAGCCCATCGATCTCGGCATAGGAGTTCATGACCGACCGGGCTCCGCCCTCGATGACTGCCATCTCGAACGGTGGAAGGTAGACATCCGCCAGCTCGCGCGGCCCGGCGTGCACGGGCGCGTGGTTTCGTCCCGCCTGCGAACCCGAGTAACCGACGAAGTGCTTGAGTGTCGCGTGCACGCCCTGCGACTGCAGCCCGCGCACGTAGGCGGTGCCGATGACACCGACGACGTACGGGTCCTCCGAGATGCACTCATCCACTCGTCCCCAGCGCGGATCCCGCACGACATCGAGCACCGGGGCGAGCCCCTGATGGATGCCGAGCTCCCGCATCGACCCACCGATCACCGCCGCCATCTCGGCGACCAGGGTCGGGTCGAACGCGGCGCCCCAGGCAAGCGGCGTCGGGAAGGTGGCAGCCTGCCAGGCGGCCAATCCCGTCAGACACTCCTCGTGCACGATCGCCGGAATCCCCAGGCGCGAGGTCTCGCGAAGGCGCTTCTGCTCGCTCCACAGCCACTGCGCCCGCTCGATCGGATCGACGGGCCGAGTGCCATAGACACGGGTGAGGTGACCGATCCCGTGAGCCGAGGCATCCGTGTAGAGCGTAGAGGTGGCCATTTCGCCCTGTAACGGAGCGACGATGTCGTCGCCCTGGTCGACCCAGAATCCGACGAGCTGCGCGAGCTTCTCGTCGAGGGTCATCTCGCCGTGAAGCGATCGCACACGATCGCTGACGGGGGGAGTGGGTTCATCGAGCACGAGCACAGTTCCTTCGGTCAAGCGGGTACCGCGGCCGCGGTACCCGGGCGGGGTCAGCCCTTCACGGCTCCAGTGAGACCGCCGACGATGCGGCGTTCGAAGAGGCTGAAGAACACAAGCGCGGGAATCATCGACAGAGACGTGAAGGCGAGGACCTTCGCGGTGTCCACCGAGTATTGCGAGGAGAAGGATTGGACGCCTAGCGGCAGCGTGAACTGCGCCTCATTGTTGAGGATGAACAGCGGCAGCAGATACGCATTCCAGCTCCCGATGAACGCGAGGATGCCGACGGTGATCACCCCGGGCACTGCGAGCGGGATGATCATCCGCCAGAAGAACGACAGCCGTCCGCATCCGTCGATGTAGGCAGCTTCCTGGATCTCGTCCGGGATCGCGCGCAGGAACGGCACGAGGATGATGACGGTCGTCGGGAGCGCGAACGCAATCTGCGGCAGGATGACGCCGGGGAGAGTGTTCATGAGGCCGAGTGTGCGCACCACGATGTAGAGCGGGGTGATGGCGACGGTGATCGGGAACATCAGCCCTGCGGCGAAGAGGGCGTAGAGCGCTCCGCGTCCTCGGAAGGAGTACCTCGCGATCACATAGCTGGCCGCCAGACCCATCGCGACCGCTCCGATCGTCGTCGCGAGGGCGACGATGGTCGAATTGAGGACTTGACCCCAGAAGCGACCGCTCGTGGCGACGTCGATGTAGTTCTCGAGCACCCAGGGGCTCGGGAATCCCGCCGGGTCGACCGTGATCTGGGAGTTAGACCGGAAGCCGCCCAGGATGATGTAGATGACGGGGCCGAGCATCAGGGCGATGACGACCAGGGCGACGAAGTAGACGGTGGGTGAGCCCCAGGGGAGCGGGCTGCGCGTGCGCTGACGGGAGCGGCGTGCCGTGCGGGTCATGGTGCTCATCCGGCACCCCTCTCGGTGATCGCTCCGGCCGTATCGCGCCGCAGAACAAAGCGCTGGTATACGAGGGCCACCACGAGCGAGATCAGGAAGATGACGACGGCAACAGCGTTGCCGTAGCCGAAGTTGCCGGCGTTGCGGCCCGTGGCGACCATGTAGATCGCCATCGTGTTGGTGCCGGCGACAGAGGACACGTACTGGCCCCAGATGATGTAGACGAGGTCGAACAGCTGCAGTGCGCCGATGATCGAGAGGAACGCCCAAATGCGCAGGGTCGGTCCGAGCAGGGGCAGCGCGATCCTTCGCTGGATCTGCCAGTATGACGCGCCGTCGATCGCCGCAGCCTCGTACAGCTCCTCGGGGATGCCCTGGAGCCCGGCGAGGAACAGGATGACGGCGAAGCCGACATATTTCCAGGTCAGGATCCCCATGAGGGTCCAGATGGCGATCTGTGGGTCGGAGAGCCAGTCTTGGGTGAGGAATCCGAGCCCGAGCTTGTCGAGGAACCCGTTGGCTGCGCCGTTGGTCGCGAGCATGAGGCTGAAACCCGTGCCGACGACGACCTCGGCGATCACATACGGGACGAAGATCAGTACGCGGATGACTGACTGTCCGCGCATCCGGCGGTTCAACAGCAGAGCGAGCAGAATCGCGATGGGACCCTGCATGACCAGCGATGCCACGACGATGAAGCCGTTGTGGTAGAGCGCCTGCTGGAAGTTCGGGTCGCTGAAGATGACGAAGTAGTTCTGCAGGCCGACGAAATCCGTCGCCGGGCCGTAGCCCGACCAGCGGAAGAACCCATAGTAGGCGGCCATGATCACGGGCAGCAGCACGAACCCCAGGAAGAAGATCACGGCGGGGCCCGCCAGGATCAGGACCTCGAGTCGACCCGACCAGCCGAGGCCCCGTCGCCTGCGCGGCGTTGACGGGGGCGGCGTCTGGACGCCGCCCCCGTCGTGCTGCGCGAGATCGGAAGCGTCCTCAGCGGAGGACATCTCGCGAATTGACATGCTCAGCCCTGCGCGCCCGCCGTGTTGATGGTGGCCACGAAGTCCTCCGGCGTGGTTCCGCCGGCGAGCAGGTCGACGACCGCCACGTTCAGGGCGCTCCCGACGTTCTGGCCCAGGACCGTGTCGAGCCACTGCGAGACGAATGGGGCGTTGTTGTACGCCTCGAGGATCTGCTGCAGGTACGGCTCGGTGACCGCCTCCTGTGCGACGGTGTTCACCGGCGGCGACTGGAAGGCTTCGTAGTACGCGATCTGCTGGTCGGCGCTGGCAACGAAGTTCAGGAAGTCGGCGCATTCAGCGGGAGCCTGGGCGGAGCACGAGTATCCGTCGACGCCACCCATCATGGAGCCTGGCTCACCGTCTCCGCCGGAGATCTCCGGGAAGGGGAACCACGCGAGGTCAGGCAGTGGCTGCTCGTCGGGGGTGAGGGAGGCGATCACGCCCGGGTCCCACGCACCCATGAGTTCCATAGCCGCCTGCCGGTTGGCGATCAGGCCGGCCGAGCTTCCCGCGCCCTGCTGGGCGGGAGTGGTGAGGAAGCCCTCGTTGAAGGGGTTGATCGAGTTGAAGTCGGCAAGGTCCTCCGCTGCGCGCAGCCAGCACTCGTCAGAGAAGTCCTTCGAATCCCCCGTCGCCTCGATGACGGCCGGGCTGCACTCGCGCAACGCGAAGAAGTAGTACCAGTGCGCGGCAGGCCACGCATCCTTTGCTCCAAGTGCGATCGGGGCGATCCCGGTCGCCTTGAGTGCCTCGACAGCGGACTCGAGGTCTCCGATCGTCTCGGGTGTGCCGGTGATGCCCGCGTTGTCGAACGCGTCTTGGCTGTAGAAGAAGCCGCCGGGCAGCACCGAGAGAGGCATCGCCCAGACCTTGTCCTGGTAGGTCTCCGCGGCGAATGACCCCTCGGGGATCTCGCTCCTGATCTCATCGGAGATCAGGCCGGTCAGATCCATCAGCTGGCCGGCGTTGACCATAGCGGTCATCTTGCCGCCGCCTCGCTGCAGGAAGATGTCCGGCGGATCTCCCGCGTTCAGTGCGGTCTGTAGCTTGCCGTCCATGTCTTCGTTCTGCACGGACTGCATCTCGATCGTGACGCCCGGGTTGGCTTCTTCGAACGCTGCGATCGCGTCTATCCAGAATTGCTGTCCCGGACCGGTCGTGGAGTTCTGCCACAGCGACATCGTGACGGTTCCGTCGTCGGACTCGCCGCCGGAGCCACTGCATCCGCTGAGCGCGAGTGCGCCGACGGCCAAAGCGGCCGACGCTGTGAGTACTTTGCTGTACTTCATGTGATTCTCACCTGTTCTCTTCATTGAGGAGCGGCTCGTTCGTCGAGCCGCCGCTGCGTGGACACGGTGCATGTGGGCGAGCGTCCGTGTCTCGCGGCCCGTGGGGGGCGACGTGGGAACATTGTCGCCAGGTCGGTCAAGACATGTCAAACGTTTTCGAAAACCTTTTCAACATCCGCTAGGGTGACCATTCATGGCGAGACGTCCGACGATCACCGATATCGCAACCGCGGCGGGAGTGTCGGTGGCCACCGTCTCTAAGGCCGTCAACGGGCGTTACGGGGTGGCACCCGAGACCGTCGAGAAGGTCATGCGGGTGGTCGCCGAGATGGGTTACGAATCGAGTCTCGTTGCCAGCCGGATGCGCGGTGTGCGCACGGGTGTCGTCGGTGTTCTGGTCGCCGAGTTCGAGCCGTTCAGCGCCGAAGTCCTCAAGGGCGTGGGGGCTGCTGCGGAGTCACTAGAGCTCGACGTGCTCGCCTACAGCACAGCGCGGCGTGTACACGGAGCCGGATGGGAGAACACGTCGCTCGCGCGACTGGCGGGGAGCCTCATCGATGGTGCGATCATCGTGACACCCACCGTGGAGTCGATCGTCGCCGACATCCCGGTCGTCGCTATCGACCCACACGTTGGTCCGGGTGATGGCGTGCCGACCGTCGAGGCGGACAGCTTTGGCGGAGCTGTCTCGGCAGTCAAGTACCTGATCGAACTCGGGCACCGCCGCATCGGGTTCGTCGCCGGGCGACCAGACCTGCGCTCCTCGCGCGCCCGAGACGCTGGGTATCGCCGCGCGTTGGCCGATGCGGGGATCCCCTACGACGCCGACGTCGTGCGTGTCGGCTTCTATGAGCAGGATGCTGCGCGCACCGCTGCTCTGTCGCTGCTGGAGTCACCACGTCGCCCGACCGCCGTCTTCGCCGCCAACGACCTGTCGGCCATCGGCATCATCGAGGTCGCGCGGGAGATCGGGCTGGAGGTCCCGCGCGATCTGTCGGTGATCGGTTTCGACGACGTGCTGGAAGCGTCGCGGATGTCGCCGCCGCTGACCACCGTTCGTCAGCCCATGCGGCGCCTGGGAGCGGCGGCCATGTCGCTGTTGACGACTCTCATGAACGGCGAAGAACCGCCCGAGCGCCATGTCCGACTTGCTACGCAGCTCATCCCTCGCGCAACGACCGCCCCGCCGAGGTCGTCAGTAGAGCGGTAGTGCGACGAGCACGACGACTCCCAGCGCCCCGATGAGCGTCACGACCACCGCCAGCGTCATCAGGAGTGCGCCGTCAGGAACGAGGGTGTGATCCTGTGCCGCTACAGTCGCGAACGACACGCTCTCGTAGCGGCGGCGGGACCATGCCCACAGAACCACCGAGAAGATCACTCCGAGGATGCCGGGCACGATCCACCATCCGCTTCCCAGGGCAGCGGGCAACAGTCGCATCGCGACGACAGATCCGACCGCGATGCTCAGCGCGGTCCGCCGCCGGGCCAGTTCAGTCCGCTCGGGTTGGAGTCCTCGGTCGAAGAGGTCGCCGCTCACGCGTACCGCCTCAGGCGAAGAGGATCGCCAGCAGGATGAGTGCTGCCGATACCGTCACGGCAACGCCCGTGACGGCGCCCAGAAGCGAGCCGGGCAGGGGCGTACCCAGTCTCAGCGCCCGCTCGCTGCTTTGCCATCCGAGCCAAGCCAAAACGGGGGTGATCATGCCCACGACGATGAGCACGAGGCTCGCTGCCAACCGCAGGCCCGGGTGCAGGGCCAACCCGAGCACCTCGAGGGCGACGCCGCCCGCGATCAGCGCAAGCGCCGTGCGGATCCAGGCAAGGAATGTTCGTTCATTGGCTAGCGTGAATCGGACATCCGGCTCGGAGCCATGGCGGTAGACGGACTGCGGAAACCGCGATCTCATCGGTCCTCCCTGCTCGCTGACGAGTCACCACCCTAGCGCTCGATGAGGATCCCTCAGCCGCTGAGCGCGGCGCGAAGGTGCTCGATCGACTCATCCCAGCCCGGATCACCCGTCCCTGCCCAGTCTGCCGCCAGCTCGCTGCCGGGCCCGCAGGCGGCGACCAAAGCGGCGATCGCGAGAGCGACGGTGTCTTCGGTCGGGCGGCCCACGCGCGCGATGAACGAGTCGACTTCCTCGGTGTACGCGTCCCGCTGCGTCGCATGCCCGAGACCGTGCGCGACGACTTCGGCTGCGGCGACGGCGATGATCGCCGTGTCGTGATCGATCTCCTCGCCGTCCTCCAGGGCCTCCGTCAACGCTTCGTCGACGAAGCTCCAGTCCGACTCGTCTTCGAGTTCCCATGCCCAGTCAGCCGCGATATCGTTGCCGAACGGCTCACCACTCCACGCACCCATGGCCGGCACGATATTCGTGGCGGATGAACGGATGCCCCTCGTCGGGTGGCCCGGGTATGACCCCCGGGCAAAGGCTCGTGACGTCCCCTTCCTGCACGATTCCGGGGTCGCAGCCGGTGGTCAGGAGCTCATGCCGCTGGAGAGCTCGGGTGGTTCCGTGTCAGCGATCGGAAGAGTGATCTGCGCGCACGTGCCCGCCGGCTCTGCGCGAGCCAACTCAATCCGGCCGTCCATGGCCGACAGCAGCTCCTTGACGATCGCGAGGCCGAGACCTGTCCCCGGCACCCCGCGGCTCGTGCTCGAGGAGCTTCGATAGAACCGATCGAAGATGTGAGTCAGGTCCTCCTCGGCGATACCCTCGCCCTGGTCCGAGACCGTGACGACCACCTGATGCTCGGTACGGTACGCAACGATCGATATCGTCCCGCGATCCGGCGAGAACTTGATCGCGTTGGTGAGGATGTTGGTGAAAACGCGCGTCAGGTCGATCTCCCGGCCGTGAACGGGCAGATCTGCCTCGATCTCAGCGGCAACCCGAAGGTGACGTTGCTGGATACTGTGCTTCGCGTCTTCGACGCTGCGCTGCAGCGCGAGCCCTGCATCCGTGACGGGCAGAGCGTCAGCTGTCGCAGGCCCTCGGCTGAGCTTTGAGACCAGCAGCACATCGTCGATCACGCCGCGCAGCCGCGTCGCGTTTCGGAGGATCACGTCGACCTGTTCGCGTACGTTCGGGTCGTCGGTCGTGTCGCTGAGCTCTTCGGCGAATCCGAGGATCGATGTGATCGGGGTCCTCAACTCGTGCGTGACACTCGCGACGAAGTCGACCTTCTGCTGTGTGAGGGCCTGGAACGTTCGGCTCACCTGGCGTTCGCGCTCCAACCGCCACTCCATCTCGAGCTCCGCTTCACGAAGCGGCCGCAGGTCCTGCACCGAGACGAGGAGCACGCGGTTCAAGCCCGAGCGGTTTACGGCATCGATCGTAATGGTGGCCGGCGGGTTTCCCGTCGCGACCTCCTCCCAGTCCACGGTCACCGACACGTCGTAGGTGGCCTCGGCAAGCGACGGTCGCAGGAGCGCATCCTCGCGAAGGCGCCAGCGCCCCGTATCCGCGCGTTCGAACTCGCTGCGCAGCAGGACGACCGCCGAGGCGTTGACTTCCAGAACGGAGTACTTGCCTGGGCTGTCCTCTTGGAGGATCGCGAACCCGCTCTTGGACTGCCGGAACGCGTCGTGAAGCAGGTGCGATACCGCCATCTGTCTGTTCTCGAGTGCGCGTCTGTCGTTCTGCGAAGCCGAGATCGCGAGAGTGGTCGCGCCGAGGCAGATCGTGAAGACCTGGAGCGCCGTCGCTGTCGGAAGCTCTGAGCTGGCGGCGGCGTACGCTCCCCCGCCGATGACGGTCAGCTCCGCGGCTGTGCCAACGACCGCGAGAAGCTGCACGGCGACGAAGAACATGGGTTCGGCAACCGCTGCCCACGCCATGAGCGGCATGGCGAGGATCGGAAGGGCGACAGGTGTGCCGGGGAAGAATGCGATAGCCGTGGCGGCGAGCATGGCCACGGTGAGGACGACGCTGCGCCACCAGCGTGCGGATGCTGCGCGCGGGATGGCGATGAGCCCGAGCGGCGCGATCAGCACCATCGCCGAGAGATGCGACGCGCCGATCGTCCAGAAGGCGTCCACGAAGTTGCCGCCGCTGAACTCGCGGGCGACTCCCACGAACGCGCCGACGATGGCTGCTCCGCTGATTGCCCCGATGGCGAAACGACCGACATCCATCAGTGTTGTCAGCCGGGGTCGATCCTGTTCGCGCGAGACCGCTGTCGCAACCACCCACACTTCGACTGCGACCCCCAGTGACCCCAGAACGACCACCAAGAGCGGGCGGTCGGCAACCGCGGAGCCTAGGCCCGAGGCCAAACCCACCGCGATCACGGTGAGCCAGCGCCACCGGAGCGGCGATGCTGCCGCCGCGACTGCACCGACAGCCGCCGACGGCCACCACCACGCGAGGTTCATCTCGCCACGCTGTTCGAGAGCGAAGACGATGGCGAGCGCCCCGCTCAGCGCGACCAGCCCGAAGACGAGGGCTGCGCGCCAGAGGGGCGAGGCTTGACCGATGGTCGCCGCCACGCTTGGTCGCGTCATTCCGATCCCTTCTGACCTGCCCACCCCTTCGGACTAGCATGGCTCACAGCAAGGCCTTTCGCAGGTCTGGAGCAGTCTTTTGCGGAACGGAGGGTCGCGTGGCACGCATCATCGTCATTGATGACGACGCGGACATCGTCCGACTCGTCGCGATCAGGCTTGCGCGCGCAGGACACGATGTCGACGAGTATTACGACGGAACCGCTGGACTCGGGGCGATCCAGGCCTCGAAACCGGACCTCGCGGTTGTCGATTGGATGATGCCAGGTCTTGACGGCATCGCCGTAGCCCAGGCGGTTCGGTCAGATGACTCGCTCGCGACCCTGCCGCTGCTGCTTCTCACCGCCCGCTCCGACCCCGCCGAGCACGAGTACGCCCGCGGGCAAGGCTTTTCTGCCGTCGTGACCAAGCCCTTCACCAAGGTTGAGTTGCTCAGTGCGGTTAGTGCGCTGCTTCCGCCGGACGAGGACGATCCGAAAGCGGGCTGAGCGGATCTGCCAACAGGGCAGCAAAGGCTGCCTCGGCTGCGCCGATCAAGAGCCGGTCATCGGCGAGAACTGCGGCGCGGATGTCGACGTCTTCGGCGTTCGCGGGCATCGACTGCGCGCGAACGAGCTCGGTGAGCTGATCGGCTGCTCCCTCAGCGAGCATCGCCAGGAAGCCGCCGAGCACGATCGCGCGAGGGTTCAGGACGTTGACGGCGTTCGCTAGGGCTATCGCCAGGACCCTCCGTTGCCTGTCCGTTTCGGCTGCGACGGCGGGCTCATCGGATGTCGACAGCGCTGCCGCCAGCGTCGGGTCGTCAGCGCTTGTCAGGCCGACTGCCCGCAGGAGTCGCGAGCGACTGACCTCGTCTTCCAGGACGCCGTCGGGAGCTTGTTGATCGGTCGCGGCGGCGATGCCGGGGCGGTTCTGACCGAACTCGCCGGCGTAGCCCGACACGCCGCGCACCGGCATCCCGTGGACGATGAGACCGCCGCCGATACCGCTCGCGCCGCCGTTGAGGTAGACGACGTGATCGAGTCCGCGCGCCGCGCCGTACAGATGCTCGGCGATCGCCCCGAGCGTTGCGTCGTTGTCGACGGCTGTCGCCAGACCCGTCGCCTGGGCAACGAGTTCGCGGATCGGCGCATCGTGCCACTCGAGGTGTGGTGCGGTACGCACCAGTCCGTCGCGGGCGCGCACCAGCCCCGGAACGGCGACTCCGACTCCCACGATGTGGTGATCTGCGAGCTCCGTCTTCCGCCAGCTGGCGATCGTGTCGGCCACGAGGGTGGCGGTCTCGACAGGAGTGATGAGCTCGGAGCGCTCGATTCGAAGGCGAGCGGCTATCGACTGGTCGAGGGCGACTGCCGCGATCGTCACGGCATCTACCTCGGGGTTGACCGCTATCGCGACGACCCGTGGGTCGGCGGCGACGATGGGCGACGGTCGCCCGACACGCCGGGAAGGGTCGGGGGCGGTCTCGGTCACCAGGCCTGCTGTGCACAGTTCGGCCACGAGGTCGGCGATCGTGGACCGGTTGAGCCCGGTAGCGAGAGTCAACGCTGCCCGTGACCGGGGCCCCTCGAGATGGACCTGCCCGAGGATGCGTGCGAGATTGCGGGTTCTCACGCTGTCGTTTCCCGGCTCGAGCATGCGTTCACTGTAGGGGATAGCGGCAGCATCCGTCGTGGTATAGGTTGTTGCTCGCAACAATTATCCGTGTGCCTCGTGCAAAGGAGCAGTCATGCCCACCCCCACCCCCGCCGACAAGTTCTCCTTCGGCCTCTGGACCATCGGCTACAACGGGGCAGATCCGTTCGGTGGACCCACTCGGCCGGCGCTTGACGTCGTCCACGCCGTCGAGAAGCTCGCCGAGCTCGGGGCCTACGGCCTGACCTTCCACGACGACGACCTCTTCGCCTTCGGGTCCACGGATGCCGAACGCCAGACCCAGATCGACCGCCTCAAAGGCGCGCTGGCCGACACCGGTCTGATCATCCCCATGGTCACCACGAACCTCTTCTCGGCGCCCGTCTTCAAGGACGGTGGCTTCACCTCCAACGACCGTCAGGTGCGCCGATTCGCCCTGCGCAAGGTGCTGCGCAACCTCGACCTCGCCGCCGAGCTCGGCGCGAAGACCTTCGTCATGTGGGGCGGACGGGAAGGCGCCGAGTACGACGCCGCGAAAGACATCCGTGCCGCCCTCGAGCGCTACCGCGAGGCGGTGAACCTGCTCGGCGACTACGTCACCGACAAGGGTTACGACATCCGCTTCGCCATCGAGCCCAAGCCCAACGAGCCGCGCGGCGACATCCTGCTGCCCACCGTCGGTCACGCCCTCGCCTTCATCGAGTCGCTCGAGCGTCCGGAGCTGGTGGGCCTCAACCCCGAGGTCGGCCACGAGCAGATGGCGGGCCTGAACTTCGCCGCCGGTATCGCTCAGGCGCTGTACCACGGCAAGCTCTATCACATCGATCTCAACGGCCAGCGGGGCATCAAGTACGACCAGGATCTCGTGTTCGGCCACGGCGACCTGCACAACGCCTTCGCCCTGGTGGACCTGCTGGAGAACGGCGGCCCGAACGGCGGACCCGCTTACGAGGGGCCCCGCCACTTCGACTACAAGCCCAGCCGCACCGAGGACGAGACCGGGGTCTGGGACTCCGCCGCCGCCAACATGCGTACCTACCTCCTGCTCAAGGAGCGGGCGCAGGCATTCCGGGCCGACCCAGAGGTGCAGGAGGCGCTCGCCGCATCCCGCGTGCCCGAGCTGTCGGTGACGACCCTCGGCGAGGGCGAGTCCTACGACGATCTGCTCGCAGACCGGTCGGCCTACGAGGACTTCGACCCGGCGCAGTACTTCGGAGGCAAGGGCTTCGGTTTCGTGCGGCTCCAGCAGCTGGCCACCGAGCACCTCATGGGTGCACGCTGACCCGATGACACTGGTGATGGGCGTCGACTCGTCGACGCAGTCGTGCAAGGTTGTCATCACGGATGCCGAGAGCGGGGTGGTGGTCCGCGAGGGGCGGGCGCCACATCCGCCCGGCACCGAGGTCGACCCCCAGGCGTGGTGGGAAGCGCTGCAGAGCGCTATCGCGCAGGCCGGCGGGCTCGAGGATGTCGCTGCGTGGTCGATCGGTGGCCAGCAGCACGGCATGGTTGTGCTGGATGCCGATGGCCGCGTCATCCGGCCCGCACTGCTGTGGAACGACACCCGTTCCGCTGCTGCCGCGACCGACCTCATCGCCCAGTTCGGTGCTGCCGAGCTGGCCGAGCGAACGGGTCTCGTTCCGGTAGCCTCCTTCACCCTCACCAAGCTCCGGTGGTTGCGTGATCATGAGCCGCGCGCCGCGGCACTGGTTGCTGCAGTGGCGCTTCCGCACGACTGGCTCACGTGGCGTCTGCGCGGCTACGGTCCCGTTGACGAGTCCTCGCTCGGCCCCGTCCTCGATGAGCTTGTCACCGACCGCTCGGATGCCTCGGGAACGGGGTACTGGAGCCCCGACGCGTGGGCGCCTGGCGTGGACGGGTACGACCGGGAGTTGCTGCACGAGGGCCTGGGTCACGATGCTGTGTTGCCGCGGGTGCTGGGCCCGCGTGAGTGGGTGAGTGATGAGGCAGGCAGGCGCGTGGCTCCCGGTGCCGGCGACAACGCTGGCGCCGCACTCGGGGTCGGTGCCGGCACCGGTGACGTGGTGGTCTCGATCGGTACCAGCGGCACGGTCTTCGCCGTCAGTGAGCGGCGCACGATCGACTCTTCCGGCACGGTGGCAGGCTTCGCCGACGCCGACGGCCATTTCCTCCCGCTGGTCGCAACCCTCAACGCGGCGCGGGTTCTCGACGCCGTCGCTGGCCTCCTCGGCGTCGACCACGACGGTCTGAGCGAGCTCGCCCTGGCTGCCCCACCCGGCGCCGGGGGTCTCGTCTTGGTGCCGTACTTCGAGGGTGAGCGCACGCCGAACCTGCCCGATGCGACAGCTGCCCTCACCGGCATGACTCTTGCCTCCACGACGCGAGAGAATCTGGCCCGCGCTGCCGTGGAAGGGATGCTGTCGGGGCTCAGTGCAGGACTGGATGCCCTGCGCGCGCTGGGTGTGCCCCTGCGCCGTGCACTCCTCATCGGCGGCGGAGCGCAATCCGCCGCCGTCCGCGAGGTGGCGCCCCTGGTGTTCGGGATACCCGTGGAGGTACCGGCGCCCGGTGAGTACGTGGCTCTGGGAGCTGCAGCTCAGGCAGCCGGGGTGCTCTCGGCCTGAGATGCCTCACCGGTGCGGTGCAGCACGCGCAGCACCGGTGAGGATGCTGCCAACAGCAGTCCCGGGATGAGGAAGGCGGGTCCTAGCGCCGCGCCCGATGCCAGCAGCCCCAGGGCCACAGCGCCGATGATCGCGCCGCCGTAGTTGAAGAGGTTCACGCGCGCAATGACCTCGTCGCTGCGGGATGGAAGGAGCTCACCGGCGCGGCTGAAGGCGATCGGGACGAGTGCTCCCGCTGCTGCCCCCATGGCGGTGAAGCCGATGACCGCACCCGGGAGGGTGGGAAACAGCGCGACAATAAGCGCGCCGGCGGTTCCCAGGATGACTGCCCCGATGCCCACGCGCGTGCGTCCGATGCGCCGCACGAGCGGGTCGGTGGCAAGGCGCACCACCAGGACGGCAAGCAGATACCCGCCGTAGCCGAGCGGTGTCAGCCCCGGAGCCACCTGCAATCCATCGGCCAGGTAGAGCGTGCTCCAACTGGAGACAGCCGAGTCGACGATGAAGGCTGCGAACACGAGGGTTCCCACTGCCCAGATCGCCCGGCGGGGCAGCGGCGTGCGCGTGGCGTGATCGTCGTGCACGCGGTGCGCAGCCCGCTCGGGGTGGAAAGCGCGGATGCCCCACAGTGCGACTGCAGCCTGCGCCACAGCGGCGATGATCAGGGTCGTCATCGGGGGAAGACCCCCGGCGAGGATCGCTGAGGTCGCCAGCGTGGCCACGATTGCTGCTGTCGTGTATGCCGCATACAGGCGCCCGAAGATCGGGAACTTCGACGTGCGCTGGCTGAGGGCACCTTGCATGTTGGATGCTGCATCCACCGCACCCAGTCCCACGCCGTACACCCCCACCGCCGCTGCCAGCAGGGGAAGGGAATCGCTCACGCTGACCAGCACGAGGGCAGCAGCCTGCGCGAGCAGACCGGTGGCCAGAGCCTGCCGGCTTCCCCAGCGCACGGCGATGAGGTCAGCCAGCACCGACCCCGCTGCTGCCGCGATCGCGGTGCTCAGCAGGAGGATCGACACCATGGTGTCATCGATGCCGACCCGGTGTTTGAGGGCAGGCAGTGCCGTGACGACGGTGGCGTACCCGAGGCCCTGCGCGCCGTAGGCGGCGAAGACCGCGGCCCGCCGCACCCCACTCATGCGGCGCCCTCGGCGAGGATGACGCGGAACGCCTCGTCAGCCACGTCCAGGGTGCGGGCGATGTCGGACTCGGTGAGTGCCGCGTTGATGAAGTGGTTGTGGTGCGAGGTGAGAAAGACGCCGCGACGCACGCACTCGGCGATCCAGCGCTGGTGGAGCATGAGCGAGGGATCGTCGGCAAGTCGGAGGTAGAACAGGGCGGGCTCTCCCGAGGCGACAAGAGTCAGGTCGTGGGAGGCTGCGACATCCACCAGGCCGGTCGTAAGAAAGGTCCCGAGCTCGCGGAACAGGCGCGGGGCGTCCAGCGTCTTGAGCTTGCTGATCGTGGCGATTCCCGCCGCGAACGGCACCGCGCTCATCCAGTAGCTGCCGGTGTAGGTGATGCTGCTCACCGCCTCCTTCAGACTGTCTTTGCCGCACAGCGCCGAGACGTTGTAGCCATTGGCGATGGCCTTGCAGAAACAGATGAGGTCAGCCTCGAAACCATAGAAGTGGTCGCTCCCGGCAAGGTCGAGCCGCCAGCCCGCGCGCACGTCGTCGCAGATAAGGACTACCCCGAACTCGTCGCACAGTGCCCGCACCTGCCGCCAGTATCCCTGGGCGGGCAGCTCGTTGTCGAAGAAGTTGCCGTGCTTGTAGGGCTGGGCGATGAGGGCGGCGATCTCGCCGCGGTGCTCGGTGAACACGCGGCGCATCGCGGCGACGTCGTTCCACGGCACCTCGATGTTGCCCTGCACGTCGGTGTCGAGCACGCCAGGGTAGTCGAGCTTCTGCGTCCACGGTGCGACGCCGTGGTAGTAGCCCTCGATGAACACGATGCGCCGCCGGCCGGTCGCCGCCCGCGCGGTCATGATCGCGAGGGTCGTGGCGTCTCCGCCGTTCTTGGCGAAAAATGCCCAGTCTGCCGAGGCGACGGTGTCGACGAGCAGTTCGGCGAAGTCGACCATGATCGAGGAGGGAATCGAGACGACATCCTCCTTCGCGGCCTGCGCCCGAGCTGCGGCGGCGACATCAGGATCGCCATAGCCGAGGACATTGGGGCCGTAGCCGCACATGTAGTCGATGAACTCGTTGCCATCGACATCCCAGAACCGAGTGCCCTCCGCGCGCTCCGAGAAGAGGGGGAAGGCGGTGCGGGGGATGAAGCATCCTTCGCTCGGGCCGAGGTGTCCGGGAACTCCCGCGGGGATCACGCGGACAGCTCTGTCGAAGATCTCCTGGCTCTTGGCGTAGGAGTTCGGTGCCGTCAGGGTGGGGGTGGTCATGCTGTCACGCTCCGAGGTAGGTGCCGACACGGTCGAGGATGCGGCTGGTGTTGTCGATGAGAGGGATGAAGCCGCGCATCTGCAGGCGTCCATCGCAGACGCAGGCCAGCGCGCTCTCGCGGCCCGAGAGGATGCCGCCTGCCACGTCGAGGTCGGCAAAGCGCAGCGCCGCGCGCGGTGCATCGCTGTGGTCGGGGTCGACGCGCACGCGGTGGCCCTGGACTTCGAAGCGGTAGCGGATGTCGTCACCCACCTCGAAATCGAGATCGCCGTCGGGCATGTGGGCTGCCGAGAACTTGCCACTGAGGTCTTCGTTGGCGACGACCGCGATCGCGTGGGCCGCGACATCGAGCGTGAGCAGAGTGCTGCGCTCGGCGAACACCGGATCGGCGAAGTCATCCTCGCTCGGGCGAAGCATCCGGGCCAGCATCTCGGTCAGCGGCGTGAACACGCGCGTGAGGAAGCGGATGCCGGCGGGACCTGCGACCGGGATCGGCTGCGCCGTGCCCGCGATGACGGCGTTGAGGTGCGCGGCCGAGCGGAACATCAGGGTGGGACCGCGCCCCTCGCGCTCGGTGAGTGAGGTGATCCCGCTCCGCTCGAATCGGTAGTGCGCGCGCAGGCCGCCTGGCGCGGACAGCGAGAGTGTGGTCGGCCTGCTCGTCTCGCGGGCCAGCAGACGCGCAGCATCCGGGGAGAGCTCGATCAGACGGGGGAGCGCGCCCAGGACGGCGTGCAGGTTGATGGCCGCGAGGACCCGTTCATCAATGTGCGTGAGCATCGTGTTCCTTCGGTTCGGCTGGGAGGAGTCCGACCAAAGTTGGACGTTTGACCAACTTTGGTTATCGAACCAGGCCCGCACCCCGAGAACCAAGCGCGCGGCGATGATTTTACGAGAGCGAAACGCGCGGACTTCTCGCTGTGACGCGCCGCCAACCCTCAGACCGGATGCCAGGCTCACAGCGATCTCGTACCCGCGCTTCGTAGGTTGAGGGCATGAGTCACGCGTCGGCCATGCACCCTGCGACCCCGCAACTCCCAGACCTCGCTTCCGATGAAGTAACCGTCTCGCTCTCGCAACTGCGCGCGGCCCGGGATGAGGTACAGCGATTCCTCCTGCCGTACCAGTTCGGGCTCAAGGAGATCGAGACGAAGGTCGAGATCCTCCGCGACGAGTTTCTGCAGCTGCACGACTACAACCCGATCGAGCACATCTCCAGTCGCGTGAAATCCGCGGACAGTCTCGTCGCCAAAGTCGGACGCAAAGGCATCGACGGGGACTTCGACTCGATCCGGGAGCACATCACCGATATCGCGGGAGTCCGGGTCACGTGCAGCTTCGTGGCAGACACCTATCGCCTGTTTGACCTGCTCACCCAGCAGGACGACATCGAGGTGTACTCGGTCAAGGACTACATCGCCGATCCGAAACCCAACGGATACAAGAGCCTGCACGCGATCGTGCGGGTTCCCGTGTTCCTTTCCACCGGCCGCGTCGATGTCCCGGTCGAGGTCCAGTTCCGCACGATCGCGATGGATTTCTGGGCGAGCCTGGAGCACAAGATCTACTACAAGTTCGAACGGCAGGTGCCCGAGAGTCTCCTCGCGGAGCTGAAGGATGCCGCGGCCAGCGCCGCAGAGCTGGATGAACGGATGCAGCGCCTGCACCGGCAGGTGCACGGCATCCGCCCCGCCCCGCCGCGCACGCTTGAGGTCTGACCCTCGCCATCACGCAGGGCCAGGGGCGCGCCCTATCAGGGACGCACTCTCCTGAGCAACCACCCCCATCTCGAAACCCCGCTCGACTAGGGTGGAATCCCACCGGGAAGGGGTGCCGTGCAAACATGGCCAGGGTCGGCGTATCCGTTGGGTGCGACCTTCGATGGGAACGGAACCAACTTCGCCCTCTTCAGTGAGGGTGCTGAGCGCGTCGAGCTCTGCCTGTTCGGTGAGCGGGGGCGTGAGACACGCGTCGACATGCTCGAGGTCGATGCCTACGTTTGGCACGCGTACCTCCCGAACATCGCACCGGGCCAGCGCTACGGCTACCGCGTGCACGGCGAGTATGACCCCGCCAGCGGCAAGCGATTCAACCCCAACAAGCTGCTCCTGGACCCCTATGCCAAAGCTGTCGACGGGCAGGTGACCTGGGGGCAGTCGGTCTTCGGATACACCTTCGGCGACCCAGACTCCCGCAACGACGACGACTCCGCGGCCGAGATGATGAAGGGCGTCGTCATCAACCCCTTCTTCGACTGGGGGGGTGATCGACCGCTCCGCATCCCCTACTCGGAGTCCTTCATCTACGAAGCCCACGTCAAGGGACTGACGATGCGGCATCCCGATATTCCGGATGAGATCCGCGGGACCTACAGTGCGATCGCGCATCCGCTGATCATCGAGCACCTGAAGCGGCTCGGCGTCACGGCGATCGAGCTGCTTCCGGTGCACCAGTTCATCAACGACTCGATGCTGGAAGAGAAAGGCCTCTCGAACTACTGGGGCTACAACACCATCGCCTTCCTCGCGCCACAGAACACGTACGCGTCCTCAGGCCAGCGCGGGCAGCAGGTGCAGGAGTTCAAGGGGATGGTGCGGGCCCTGCACGAGGCCGGTATCGAGGTCATCCTGGATGTCGTCTACAACCACACCGCCGAGGGCAACCACCTGGGACCCACGCTCTCGTTCCGCGGCATCGACAACGAGGCGTACTACCGACTCGAAAATGACGACAAGCGGTACTACACCGACTACACCGGCACAGGCAACAGCCTGAACGTCGGCAACCCGCACGCGCTGCAGCTGATCATGGACTCGCTGCGGTACTGGGTGCTCGAGATGCATGTCGACGGATTCCGTTTCGACCTCGCCGCGACCCTCGCCCGAGAGTTCTATGACGTCGACCGGCTCGCCACCTTCTTCGAGCTCGTGCAGCAAGATCCGGTGGTCAGTCAGGTCAAGCTCATCGCCGAGCCCTGGGATGTCGGCCCCGGCGGCTACCAGGTCGGGAACTTCCCCCCGCAGTGGACCGAGTGGAACGGCAAGTACCGCGACACCGTCCGCGACTTCTGGCGAGGCGAGCCGCAGGCGCTCGGTGAGTTCGCGTCGCGGCTGACCGGCTCGAGCGACCTGTATGCGCACTCGGGGCGCTGGCCGGTGGCATCCATCAACTTCGTCACGGCGCACGACGGGTTCACCCTGCGCGACCTCGTCTCGTACGAACACAAGCACAACGACGCCAACGGTGAGGATGGCCGCGACGGCGCCGACGACAACCGGTCGATGAACTTCGGTGTCGAGGGCCCGACCGATGATCCCGAGATCAATGAGCTGCGCGAGCGGATGCAGCGCAACTTCATCGCCACCCTGCTGCTGTCGCAGGGTGTGCCGATGCTGCTGCACGGCGATGAGCTCGGCCGCACGCAGCGAGGGAACAACAACGGCTACGCGCAGGACAACGACATCACCTGGATCGACTGGGAGCACGTCGACGCGAGCCTGATCGACTTCACCGCCGCGTTGGCCCGGCTGCGCCGCGATCACCCCACGTTCCGGCGTCGTCGCTTCTTCGATGGCCGCCCGGTGCGCCGTGAAGAGGTCGAGCGGATCCCCGACATCGTGTGGCTGCGCCCAGACGGCACGCAGATGCAGCCGGAAGATTGGGACTCCGGGTTCGGGCGGTCGATCGGGGTGTTCCTCAACGGCAATGGCATCCGTGAACGGGATCGCCGTGGCGAACCGATTACCGACGCGCACTTCCTCATCCTGTTCAACGCCGGCGACGAGCCGGTTGAGTTCACGCTGCCGGATGTCGATTTCAGCCCCAACTGGGATGTGCTGGTCGACACGGCGGGAACCCTCGCGAACACTGAGCCGGTCCATCCCGGGGCTGCGCTGGAGCTCGCAGCGAAGTCGGTGGTCGTGCTGTGCGAGCACGTCGAAGAAGAGGTCGAGGTCGACAGATTCGTCGCCGCGTCGCTGGCCACCGGAACAGTCCAGATGGACGAAGTCCCGGGGGCTGCCCCCAAGGAAGAACTGCCGAGGTAGTGATGCATCCCACGTCGACGTACCGCCTGCAGATCCGCGCCGCGTTCGACCTGGATGCCGCCGCCGGCGTGACCGGCTACCTGCGTGATCTGGGCGTTGGGTGGGCCTATCTCTCGCCGTTGCTGAAGTCGACCCCGGGATCCGACCACGGCTATGACGTCGTCGACCCGACGCGGGTTGATCCTGCTCGCGGCGGAGCGGAGGGTCTGGCACGTTTTGCCGCGGCCGCGCGGGCGGCCGGGCTCGGCATCCTCATCGATACGGTCCCCAACCACATGGGGATCGCGGTGCCAGTCGAAAACCCCTGGTGGTGGGACGTGCTGCTTCGGGGCAGAAGCTCGCGGTATGCGGCAGCGTTCGACATCGACTGGGAGTTCGGTGGCGGCAAGGTGAGGGTTCCCGTGCTCGGATCGGAGGCCGACGAGGTCATCGATGCGATGGAAATTCGGGTTGATCCGAAGCCCACGGCCCGGGCTCCGTACGGCATGGCGCGGTACTTCGACCACGAGTTCCCGCTCGCCGAGGCGACTGCACCGGCGGAGGCGACGTCGTACCCGGATGCCGTTCGCCAGGTTCTCGCCCGCCAGCACTTCGAGCTCATGTTCTGGCAGCTCGAGGCATCCGAGCTGAACTATCGGCGCTTCTTCGCGGTCTCGACCCTTGCCGGAGCCCGCGTCGAGGACCCTGTCGTGTTCGACGAGGCCCACGAAGAGGTGGCGCGGTGGTTCCGGGACGGGCTGGCCGATGGCCTGCGCATCGATCACCCCGACGGGCTCGTCGATCCCGGCGGCTACCTCGAACGACTTGGCGCCCTCACCGGCCGCCGCTACACGCTGGTCGAGAAGATCCTCGAGCACAGTGCGACGCCGCATCCGGAGCTCCTGCCGGCCTCGTGGGACACCGACGGCACCACCGGGTACGACGCCATGGCCGAGATCGACCGCGTCCTCATCGACCCCGACGGCGAGGGGGCGCTCGACGCGCTCGATGAGCGGCTGCGCAGCGCTACCGGCCTGCCGCCCGCGCAGCCCTGGCCCGATCTGATCCACGACACCAAGCGGATGATCGCCGACACGATTCAGCGCAGCGAGATTGCCCGACTCGTGCGGTGCTTGCCTGAGCAGGTCCCGGATGCCGATGATGCTCTGGCCGAGATCCTCGCCTGCTTCCCCGTTTACCGCTCCTACCTTCCCGCGGGACGGGAGGCGCTCGACGAAGCGCTCGCTGAGGCATCCGTTCGGCGCCCCGACCTCGCCGAGACGATCGGTGCGCTCTCGCCGTTCCTGGCCGACCCGACGCTCGAGGTCGCTCGCCGCTTCCAGCAGACGACGGGCCCCGTGATGGCCAAGGGCGTCGAAGACACCGCGTTCTATCGCGCCACGCGCCTGGGCACCCTCACCGAGGTCGGTGGGGATCCGTCGGTTTTCTCGCTGACTGTGGAGGGCTTCCACGAAGCCGTCGCCCGCCGGCAGGCGCAGCGCCCTCGGTCCATGACGTCGCTCTCGACGCACGACACCAAGCGCGGCGAGGATGTGCGTGCTCGCCTCTCGGTGCTCGCCGAGATCCCGCATCGCTGGGCCGCTGTGCTCGAAGAGCTGCGGGCCCTCGCCTCGACGGGGCATGGGCCGTTCGATTCCCTGCTGTGGCAGGCGATCATCGGCTCATGGCCCGCGACCCCCGAGCGCCTGCATGCCTATGCCGAGAAGGCAGCGCGGGAAGCGGCAGAGGTGACGACCTGGTGGAACCCGGATGCCGACTTCGAGCGCCGGATGCACGCCGTCGTGGATGCCGCGTACGGTCCCGCGCGGGAGCTGGTTGAGGCTTTCGTCGACGAGGTCGCGCAGCCGGGCTGGAGCAACTCGCTGTCGGCGAAGCTCGTGCAGTTGGCAGGTCCCGGGGTTCCCGACGTGTACCAGGGCTCGGAGCTGTGGGAGACCTCACTGGTAGACCCCGACAACCGTCGCGCCGTCGACTTCGCACAGCGCGCAGCGATGCTGGCGGACCTCGACCGTGCTGCGACTGAGGGGAATGTTCCGGCGATCGATGCCTCGGGAGCCGCGAAGCTCCTCGTTACCTCCCGCGTGCTGCGGATGCGCCGAGACCGGCCCGAGCTGTTCACGCGCTACCTGCCCGTCGAGCTGCTGGGTTCGGTATCCGGGCACGCGATAGCTTTCGACCGGGGCGGGGCGATCGCCATTGCGACCCGGCTGCCGGTGGGACTGGCGGCACGCGGCGGCTGGGGCGACACCCGGATGCTGATTCCAGGCGGCACCTGGACCGATGCGCTGACGGGCCGGGCGTATCCCGGCGGAGAGTTGCCGCTGGCGGAGGTGCTGAGCGCGCTGCCTGTCGCGCTCCTGACACGTCAGACACCCGACCCGCGCCGAGACACTGAGCGTGACGGGGTGTCTCACGCAGGATCCGGCGTCTCGGGTCTCAGCGAAGCGGAGGAAGCATGATCGAGGTCTGGGCGCCCCGAGCGGAGCGAGTACGGATGCGTCGGCAGGGGCATCCGGATCTGGAGATGGCCGCGGGCGAGCGCGGGTGGTGGACGGCTGACGTTGAGCTTGTGGACGGCGATGAATACGGCTTCGTCCTCGGTGACGCCGACGCGCTACGCCCCGATCCGCGGTCGCGTCGGCAGCCGCGGGGGGTGCACGAGGCATCCGCCTTCTTTGATGCCGGCGCGTTCGCGTGGACCGACGGGGCCTGGACAGGGCGGCAGCTGGCCGGGGGTCTGATCTACGAGCTGCACGTCGGTACCTTCACGCCAGAGGGCACGCTGGATGCCGCGATCGAGCGGTTCGATCACCTCGTCTCCCTGGGCGTCACCCACGTAGAGCTGTTGCCGGTCAACGGCTTCAACGGCGTCTGGAACTGGGGCTACGACGGCGTGCTCTGGTACACCGTCCACGAGGCTTACGGCGGCCCCGCCGCCTACCAGCGGTTCGTGGACGCCGCCCACGCCGCGGGCCTCGCGGTCATACAGGACGTCGTCTACAACCACCTCGGCCCCAGCGGAAACTATCTGCCCGAGTTCGGTCCGTACCTTCGGGATGCGGCGCGCAACACGTGGGGCCTGTCGGTGAACCTCGACGCGCGCGAAGTGCGTGATTTCATCGTCGAGAACACGCTCCTGTGGCTGCGCGACTACCACGTCGACGGACTGCGACTGGATGCCGTACACGCCCTGCACGATGAGAGCCCGACCCACATCCTGCAGGAGATCGCCGAAGCCGCCGACGCGCTCTCGGCGCACCAGGGTCGCCCGCTGACCCTCATCGCGGAGTCCGATCTGAACGACCCGACCCTGATCCTGCCGCGGGAAGCCGGCGGCTACGGACTGACGGCACAGTGGAGCGACGACTACCACCATGCACTCCACGTCGCGGTCAGCGGCGAGACCGTCGGCTACTACGAGGACTTCGGGGCGCTCGGGGCTCTCCCGAAGGTGTGGACCGAGGGGTTCTTCCACAACGGCACCTACTCGTCGTTCCGCGGGCGGGATCACGGTTTCCCTATTCCGCCGACAGTCCCCACCTGGCGTCTGGTGACGTTCGGGCAAGACCATGATCAGATCGGCAATCGCGCCACCGGTGACAGGCTCAGCGAGACCCTGTCCACCGACCGGCTCGCCGTGGCCGCGCTCCTGACGCTCACTACTCCCGGGACGCCGATGCTGTTCATGGGGGAGGAGTGGGGAGCATCCACGCCGTGGCAGTTCTTCACGTCGCATCCGGAGCCTGAGCTCGGCGAGGCCACCGCGAAAGGTCGCATCGAGGAGTTCGCGCGGATGGGCTGGGACCCCGCGATCGTGCCCGACCCGCAGGATCCCGAGACCTTCCACCGCTCGAAGCTCGACTGGGCTGAGGCATCCACATCGCCGGAGGTGGGGGTCGACCACGCGCGCCTGCTCCAGCTCTATCGTGACCTTGCCGCCCTGCGGCGCGAGCGGTCCGAGCTGACAGCCCCCGCCTTCGCTGACTGCGACGCGCTCGCGGGGAGCGGCCCCGATGGGGAGGACCCGCGGGCGCGGTGGTTTGTCCTTCAGCGGGGGGCGTTGTCCGTTCTCGTGAACCTCACCGGGGCATCCCACACCTTCGCGGTCGCGCCGGATGCCGTCATCCTGC
Source organism: Microbacterium sp. F2 (assembly GCF_052274505.1). Lineage (NCBI taxonomy): Bacteria > Bacillati > Actinomycetota > Actinomycetes > Micrococcales > Microbacteriaceae > Microbacterium > Microbacterium sp. F2. The sequence goes on along the minus strand of NZ_JBNVBV010000002.1, from coordinate 253,923 downwards.
TGCACACGGGAGGCACGGGAGCAGCGACTGTCATCGCCGAGGCATCCACCTCCGACTCAACCGGCGCGGCATCCGTCCTGACCCTCGCCCCCGACACCGCCGCGATCGTCGCGCCCGCCCGCTGACCCGCAGATGACCTCCCGCTCGCTATCGTGAGGGGATGGCCGCGAACCTCCTGATCGTCCCGCTGCTGGCGGCGCTCGCACCGCTGCTGACCCGGGTGATCGGGCGGTGGTTCGCGGTGCCGATCGTCGTGTTCGAGCTGATCCTCGGCATCCTCGTTGGGCCCTCGGTGCTGGCGTGGGTTGAGCCGATCGAGTTCCTCGCGACCCTCGCCCAGTTCGGCCTGGCGATGCTGTTCTTCGTCGCCGGGTCGGAACTCGACTTCGCCGCGTTTCGCGGGCGCACGGGCCGCAACGCCGCGGTCGGATGGCTTCTCTCGCTGGGGATCGGCATCCTGATCGGTCTGCTCGTCGGGCCGTTGGGGGCGGCGATCATCATCGGCATCGCGCTGTCATCGACGGCGCTGGGGACGATCCTTCCGATCCTTCGTGACGCCGGCGAACTGAAGACTCCGTTCGGCAAGGCGGTCGCGGCAGTCGGTGCGGTGGGCGAGTTCGGTCCGCTCGTCGCGATCTCGGTCTTCCTCGGCGGACGCGATCCGGGGGCGGCCTCGATCGTGCTCGCCGCCTTCCTGGTGGTCGCCGGGTTCGCGATCTGGTTAGCCTTCCGCCTCCCGCACGGCATGATGCACCGCGTCGTGAGTGCGACATTGCACACGTCGGGCCAGTACGCGATCCGTGTGGTGTTCCTGATCCTCGGAGGGTTGCTCGCGCTGAGTATCGCGCTCGACCTCGACATCCTGCTGGGCGCGTTCACGGCCGGTATCGTGTGGCAGCTCATGATGCGTGATGCGTCTGAGGAGAACCGAGAGGCTGTCGAAAGCAAGATCGAGGGCATCGCGTTCGGATTCCTCGTGCCCATCTTCTTCATCTACACCGGCGTCACCTTCGACCTCGCGGCGCTGCTCGAAAGCCCCGCCCTGCTGTTGTTCGTGCCGGTCGTGCTGCTGGCGCTCCTGGTCGTGCGCGGACTTCCGTCGATGCTCGTCGCGCCGCCCGGATCCAGTGTTCGAGACCGGGTTGCGCTCGGCCTGCTGGGCGCGACGGGGCTGCCGATCATCGTTGCCGTCACCGCGATCGGCGTCGACGAGAACCTCCTCACGTCGGCGCAGGCCGCGCTGTTCGTCACCGGCGGCATGCTGTCGGTGCTCATCTACCCGCTCGTCGGGATGCTCTTGCGGGGTGAGCGCGTCAGCCGCGTGCCCGCAGAGCTGGATGACGCGGCCTAGACCCGTGCAACCAGCTGACCTTCCCGGCCTTCTCTCGTGGGCGCGAGCCGAACTCGCGGGCGCACCCCGAGAGTTGCTCGGCGAGGTCGTGACACCACGGATGCTGGGTATCCCGCGCTCGCCACGGGTCGTCCTCCGCGACGAGGTGTGGCACCTCGGCGTCCTCCTGCTCGGGTCGGAGCACCTCTACGCAACCGGCGAGATCGTGCGATCCCGTGAGCCTGCCCGCCGCGGATACACCGCGGAGTCCCAGCGTGCCCGGGCGGGACTGGCCGAAGCGGCGTTTCGGGGCGGCATCCTGCCTGGCGTAGCTGTGCATCTTGGATGGCAACGGCTCGATGTTTCACTGATCGGCGAAGTGGCATCCGTGGATGTCGGGCCCCTGGCCGTAATCGACGGTCAGCTCCGGGTGCGCTGGAGCACCGCTGGCGGGTTCATGGATGCCGAGAGCTACGTTCGCGAGCGCGTCGAGCTTGCGCGGCATCCACCCCAGGGTGCCACCTGAGCCGTCTGGCTACGAGCGGGAGGAATTGACGCTGCGACCGCGCACGATGCCGACGAACGCCTCGACCTCGGGCGTCGTGCGCTCGGCTACCCACGCCAGCGCGACGCTCGAGACGGGGCCGCCCGAGAGGGGCCGGTACGCAACGTCTTTGCGGTGATGCAGCCGCGCGAGTGACATCGGGACGATCAGGATGCCGACACCCGTGGCAGCCAGTTCGACAGCCGCCTTCGTGTCTGCCGGGGCCGCGAAACGGGGTGCGATCGTTCCCGGGACTGCCGGCTGCAGGACGTCATCCTCCGGGACGATGAGCACCTCGCCCGCCAGGTCCTCGGGGGCAAGCTCCTCCGCCACCGACAGGCTCGAGTCACTCGAGAACACCACGACCGGCACCTCGTCGTAGAGCGAAATGGCGTGAAGGTCGGTCTTGTCGATCGGGAGTCGAACGAGGGCTGCGTCAACGGCTCCTGCCAGCAACTGATCGCGCTGCGAAGTCGGAGCGATCTCTTCGAGCTCGAGCCGCGTGCGCGGCATCCGCTCTCGCCAGAGCGAGATCCACTTTCCCGGGGTCGCCCCGGGTACAGCGCCGAGACGGAATACCTCAGCTGGCGGCGGGCCTGAGTGCGCCTGCGGCGCATCCCGTGATCGGGAAGATCGGTCGCGCCTGGCCATTCCGTCAGGCTACCGCGACGGCGCCAGGCGCCACGGCAGCAGTCGGCTCGATTCAGGCGGCGAGGCGAAGGCCGCGCGGGGCCGGGTCAGGCCGCGAGGCGAAGGCCGCGACGGTCGGTGGCGACCCGCTCGTTCTCTCCGACGGTCTCGTCGTCACCGAGCAATGAGCCGACGGCGACGCGCGCGTGAGCGCCGATGACGGTGCGGATGCCGATCTTCGAGCCGGCGCCGACCGCCGCTCCCGGGCCGATGTGCGCGTGCGGCGCAACCACGACCTCCGGACCGATCAACGCATCCGACTCGATCCACACACCGCGGCCGATCCGGGCGCCCGCAGCGATCTGAACTCCCGGTTCGACATACGCCCCGGCCTCGACGATCGCGGTCGGATGCACCTTGGCCCCGTGCGCGATGAGTCCTCGGCCATTGGCGTGTTTGCGATACCGCAGTGTCTCGCCGTGGTCGTTCTCGATGTCGACGTAGTTCTTGCCCACGATCTCCTCCACGGGGCCGTTCGGCCCCAGTACGATCCCCAACGCCGTGGTACGGAGATTCATTCCCCTGCATCCGCTTGCCGCTGAATTCTCTGTAGCGGCAATGGTGCCGGATCTCGGGTTCGTCGTCTCCCGGCTTGACATCTCTTCGGAACGGTCCCGACATCGGATTGGCAGAGAATGGAAGGCATGCCAACCGACGATCTCGGCGACGCGCATGACACGACTTCGGAGACCCCGGATCAGTCCTCGCACCCTGCTCCAGAGGCCACCCGCACCCTCGTATTCGACGAACGTGCCACCGCACACTCGCCGGCGGAGGACGTGCTCGGCATCCTCACCGGTACCTTCACCGCATCACTGGGGCTCTACCTGTTGCAGTCCTCGGAGGCCGTTACCGGCGGCACGGCAGGACTCGCGCTGCTGATCCAGTACGCATCCGGGTTGCCGTTCTGGATGCTGTTCCTGCTCATCAATCTGCCCTTCGCCGTGCTGGCGGTGTGGCAGCGCGGCTGGAGCTTCACGATCCGAACTGTCATTGCGATCGCCATGGTCTCGGGCTGGTCGGTGGTGCACCACGCACTCTTCTCCATCGATGACCTCAACCCGATCTACGGGACCCTCGGCGGGAACCTTCTGGCCGGAGTGGGTCTGCTGATCTTGTTCCGACACCGAGCGAGCCTCGGTGGGATCAACATCGTCGCGCTCATCGTGCAGGACCGGTGGGGGTTCCGCGCCGGATGGACCCAGATGATCTTCGATGTCATCATCGTTGCCGCGGCGCTGCTGGTGGTGCCGTGGCCCAACGTGGTGCTGAGCGGTCTGGGCGCTGTCGTACTGAACCTCGTGCTGGCGATGAACCACCGCCCGGGACGGTACATCGGGCACTGAGAGCGCGGCCGCCGCCGGCGTCGTGCGCGTCAGGTTTGGCAGCGCGGGCACCAGAAGACGTTCCGTTCCCGCGTGGCGTCGGCGCCCAGTGCGCTGGCGAGAATCGGCGTTCCGCATCGACGGCATGGCCTTCTCTCGCGGCCGTACACCCACATCCGCTCTCCCCTCCGGTCGACGCCCGTGAACGTGCGCTCGACGCGGTCGCGGTTCGCGCGGATCATTCGCGTGCCGACCTCCAGCAGGCCACGCGCGTCGACCTGCGTGCCCGGAGCCGCGGGGTGGATGCCGCGCACGAACAGCATCTCGTTCGCGTACACGTTTCCAAACCCTGCGACGTTGCGTTGGTCGAGCACTGCGACGTGGATCTCCCGCGGGTCCGCACCCACCCGCCTGGCCGCTTCGTCGAGGTCCCAGCCGTCGCTGAGGGGGTCGGACCCGAGGTAGCCGACGAGCTCGTTCTCGCGATCCGTGGGAACAAGGGCGATCTCGGCGAGGTCGAAACCGACAGCTTCGGCATCCGTCGTTCCGACGATTGCCCGTGCTCGAAAAGCCGGCGCCCGCCAACGCTCACCGGGGCGGTACACGTGCCATTCGCCCTCCATCTTGAGGTGCGAGTGCAGCGTCCATGGCCCGATGCGTGCGAGCAGGTGCTTTCCGCGCGGCACGACCGCGTGGACCTGTTCTCCTGTGAGGTCAGCGGTAGCCAACTGCGGCACCCGCAGGTCGAATCGCGTCACTGTGCCGCCCGCGAGTGCCGCATCCAGCATTCGCGCTGCACGAAAGACGGTGTCGCCCTCAGGCATGCGGCGACCCCGACGCCTTACGCAGAGTGAGGCCGCGCGGGGTTTCGACGAAGCCTGCTTCGCGCAGCGCCCGGGCGAACGCCGTTCCGAAGATCGGGTCACCGTTCACCTGCTCGACGGTCAGGGTATCGAGGTGCCGCGTGCGGGCCGTCGCTGCGAGGTCGGCTGTCGCTGCCGTCACCGCTTCGTCGTCGGCGCTGAAGACGAGGGCCGACTTGCCACCGCGCTCGAGGTACAGCACGAGCTCGCCGTCGACGAGCGTCACGAGAGCTCCCGCCTTGCGACCCGGGCGATGTCCGACGCCCTCGAGGCTCGGCCAAGCGAGAGCGGCACCGTACGCATTCGCGGGGTCGGTGGCAGCGAGGGTGATCGCCGTGCGGGGGGCGGGGTCGGTGACCGCCGAGAACTCACGCAAGCGGTCGACGGTCGCGGATGCCGCGAACTGGGCCCCGCCGAGCCTTTCGACGAGGTATCCCCGTCGACAGTGGCCGGCGCGTTCGGCATCCGCGAGGGTGCGGTACACCTGCGCAAAGCCGCCCGGGACCGCCTCGCTTTGGACAGGGCCGCGGGTAACGACCCCGTAGCGGTCGAGGAGGATGCCGGCGATCGCGGCAGCGCGGACCGTGGCGTCTGGCACGGGCTCGGGAAGAAGCGACCACCGGCCGCTCGCTCGCGCACCGCTCCCGCCAGCGCCCCCGCGCGAGCTGTTCGCGGCCGGGCGGGGGATCGTGGCAGAGATGGCCGACCCGCGGAACATCCGCGCACGGGGGGCACGCCGTGCGCTGCGGTGCGCCTGGGACCCACCGGAGAGCAGCCCGCGCACCGGCGCGAACGTGTCATTCGTGACCCGGCCCGCCCACGCCAGCGCCCAGAGCGCCTCGATGACCGACTGCTCGTTCGCGGCGTCAGTGAGGGCGCGAATCTGCCCCGCGAAGTAAGCCCCGCCGCCGGCGAGAGCATCAAGGATGCGTGCCTCGAGCGACTCGGCGGCGATGTCGTCGTCGGCTCGAGTGGGAAGGCTCAAGGCGACGGTGTCGGCGGGATGCAGCGCGATCCAGCCGTCGCGCCCGGGGAGGGCCCCGTGCCCCGACCAGATGACCTCTCCCGTGGCGGTGAGCTCGTCAAGCAGCGCCGCACGATAGTCGCGAACGCGGCTCGGCAGGATGAGCGACTCCCAGGCGCTTGCGGGAATCGGAACCCCGGCGAGTTGCTCGATCACCGCGAGCACGCCGTCGATGCCCTCGAGCGGCCGGGTCAGGTGCTGCCAGGCGGGCAGGAACCGGGCGAGCGCAGCCTGTGGCACGGGTTCGATGCTTCCTCGGATCGCCGCGAGCGAGCGCATCCGCAGCCGGCGCAGCACCTCGGAGTCGCACCATTCGTTCTCGCCGCCGTCGAGCGCAGACGAGGCGGGCAGGAAGTATCCGCTCGTGATGCGACCCTGCGCCTCGAGCCGCTGCAGTGTCAGCCGTGCGACCGCGGTCCCGATGCCCAGGCGTTCGGCGACAGCATCCGTCGTGAACGGTCCGTGGGTGCGGGCGTGACGGGCTACCAGGTCACCGAGGGGATCGGCGACCGGTTCGAGGAACGCGACGGGGATGCCGACGGGCAGCGGAATGCCGAGGGCGTCGCGCAGGCGACCGGTGTCTTCGATGGCTGCCACCCGTTCGACGCCGGCGATCGTGATCCCGATCGCGCGCCGGCTGGCGACGAGTGCGTCGAGGTGGGTGGATGCTTCGGGAACCGGGGCGGCGGGTCCGGGCCCCTCGACGTCAGCAGCTTCCGTCTCGGTGGGGGTACCGGGTGCCGCCTGCAGCCTCTCGGCTACTTCTGGCGCAGACAGCGGTCCGAGCAGACGCAGCAGGTCGGCCACGCCCTCGAGCCCGCGGACCCGGCGATCCGGCGCGAGGTGCTGCACCTCGGCTTCGAACTGGGCGATGACGTCGGGGTCGAGGAGCTCCCGCATCTCGACCGTGCCGAGCAGCTCCGCCAACAGGGCAGGGTCAACGGCGAGGGCGGCGGCCCGACGCTCGGCGAGCGGGGAATCCCCCTCGTACATGAACGCACCGACATATCCGAACAGCAGGTCGCGGGCGAAGGGTGAGGGCTGCGGCGTCTCGACCTCGATGAGGCGGATGCGGCGGTCAGTGATCGAGCGGGTGATCCGCAGTAGAGCGGGGACGTCGTACACGTCCTGCAGGACTTCGCGCAGCGTTTCGAGGATCACCGGGAACGTCGGATGCCGACGGGCTACCTCCAGCAGCTGGGCTGACCGTTGGCGCTGCTGCCACAGTGGGCTGCGCCGGTTCGGATTCGTCCGCGGCATAAGGAGTGCCCTCGCGGCGCATTCGCGGAAGCGTGACGCGAACAGCGCAGAGCCGCCGACCTCCTGCGTGATGAGCGGTTCGAGCTCATCCGCGTCGAACACGAAGAGCTCGGCGCCCGGAGGTTCACCGGTGGTGTCGGGAACGCGCGCGATGATACCGTCGTCGCTCGCGACAGCGGACCCTTCCACGCCCAACCGCTCTCGGATCCTCGCGTTGACGGCAAGGGCCCACGGCGCATGCACTTGCATGCCGTAGGGGGAATGAAGAATGACCCGCCAATCGCCGACCTCGTCGCGGCCACGTTCGACAGTGAGGCTTCGATCGGTCGGCAATGTCCCGGTGGCTTCGCGCTGTTCAGCAAGGTACGCGAGCAGGTTGGTCTTCGCATTCGCGTCGAGTCCGGCATCCGTCAGCCGCGCGTCGGCGGCAGGCGGTGTCGCGGTGGCGATCTCCCGAGTGAAGGCGCCAAGGGCCTCGCCGAGTTCCGCGGGCCTGCCGATCCCGTCGCCGTGCCAGAACGGCACGCGGCCCGGTTGGCCGTATGCGGGAAGCACGTTGACGCGATCGTGGGTGATCTCGACGATGCGCCAACTCGTCGTGCCGAGCGTGAAGACGTCGTTGACGCGCGACTCGTAGACCATCTCTTCGTCGAGTTCGCCGACTCGGGCATTCTGGCTCTCGCCGGCGACGAACACGCCGAACATCCCGCGGTCGGGGATCGTCCCGCCGCTCGTGACGGCGATGCGCTGGGCACCGGGGCGGCCTGTGAGGGTTCCGGCATCCCGATCCCACACGACGCGCGGGCGGAGCTCTGCGAACTCATCCGAGGGAAATCTGCCGGCCAGCAGGTCGAGCGTGGCTTCGAACGCCGACCGCGGCAGCGCGCGGAACGGAGCACTGCGCTTGACGGTCTCGAACCACTCCTCGACGCGGAGCGGGGCGAGGGCTGCGGCTGCGACGGTCTGCTGCGCGAGGATGTCGAGCGGATTCTGAGGCACCTGGATCGCCTCGATCTGACCCGCCAGCATCCGTTCGGTCACGATAGCGGTGTGCAGCACGTCGGAGCGGTGCTTGGGAAACAGCGAGGCGCGGCTGATTTCGCCGACCTGGTGGCCGGCGCGGCCGATGCGTTGCAGGCCGGATGCTGCGCTCGGCGGCGCCTCGACCTGGATGACGAGATCGACGGCTCCCATGTCGATGCCGAGCTCGAGACTGCTCGTGGCGACGACGCAGCGCAGTATGCCGGACTTGAGTTCCTCTTCGACGAGGGCGCGTTGCTCCTTCGAGACGGAGCCGTGGTGTGCCTTAGCTAGCACGGGCTCAGCCCCCGCGGTCTGGCCGCTCTGTGCGGGCATCGCTGCCGCGATCGACGGTTCGGGGAGGTCGATACCGAGCCGCTCGGCGTAGATCTCGTTGAGTCTCGCGGTGAGGCGCTCCGCCAGGCGCCGAGAGTTGGCGAAGACGATCGTCGAGCGGTGCTCGAGGACCCGGTCGACGATCGCCTCTTCGACATGCGGCCAGACCGATCCGGTCATCTCGGTGTTCTCGGGGCGCGCGGCGGCGCCGCCCGAGGGGGCGAACCAGTCCTCGCCTGGCCCGGAGGTCGGTGCTGTGGCATCCGTCGACCGCACGCCTGGCCCACCCGTGGTGGATGCCGCGGCCGGCGGTGGGTTGAGCATGTCTTCGACCGGGACCGTGACCCGCATCTCGAAGGTTTTGGATGCCGGCGGCGCGACGATCTCGACCGGGGCTGCGCCCCCGAGGAACCGGGCAACCTCGTCGATCGGCCGTACTGTCGCAGACAGTCCGATGCGCTGCACGGATGCCGCTTCCGGTCGCTCGGCGCGGATCATGGCGTCCAGGCGCTCGAGGCTGACGGCCAGGTGCGCGCCGCGCTTGGTCGCTGCCACGGCGTGGACCTCGTCGACGATCACGGTGTGAACTCCCGTGAGGGTGCGGCCCGCCTGACTCGTGAGCATGAGGTAGAGCGACTCGGGAGTCGTGATCAGGATGTCGGGCGGTGTCGCGACGAGCTTGCGCCGCTCCGCCGACGGCGTGTCGCCGGATCGGACACCGACCGACACCCCGGGAAGGCTGAGGCCACGGCGTCTCGCCGCCTGGTCGATGCCGACCAGCGGCGAACGGAGGTTCCGTTCCACGTCGACGCCCAGGGCCTTGAGCGGCGAGATATAGAGGATGCGGGTGCCCGCGGCATCCTTCGGGGCCTCCGCCTTCTCGCGGAAGACACGGTCGATTGCCCAGAGGAACGCCGACAGCGTCTTGCCGGACCCGGTCGGTGCGACCACGAGTGCGTGGCGACCCGCCGAGATCGCCTTCCACGCGCCGGATTGGGCGGGGGTCGGTGCGGTGAACGCGCCGCGGAACCAGTCCTGCGTGGCAGGACCGAATCTCTCGAGCACATCCGCCATCCCCCTATCTTCGCCCGCCCCACCGACATCCGGGGCGGTCTCGGTCCCAGCCCGCAGCGAACTCCTCAGGACGGGCGACGGATGCTGCGCGGGGCGCCTGCGGCCACGGTAGGTGGCCCGATCTTGAGGAGTTAGCGACGCTGTGCATCGCGGGGTTCGTCCCGGCCCCGACACAGAACGTCGACGCGAACGGGGCTGCCCCAGCGAGTTGACAGACGAACCGGGCGGCGCCGCCCCGAGGGAGTACCGTGACGGTGAGCAAAGGAGCGACCATGGCATTCGACCAGGTGGTGCACGGACGGCAGGACGATTTCGAGGCCCGGCACGGCGACCGTGGCCGGTTCACGTTCGCCAAGCACGTCGTTGTTCCCAAAGAGGGCACTCAGCTACAGGTCTCATTCATGGAGATCCCGCCGGGTCAGTCGGCGTACCCATATCACTGGCACGCTGGCGTCACCGAGGCCTACGTCATCCTGTCGGGAACGGGTCGGGTGCGTACCCCGGGTGCTGAATTCGACATCGGCCCGGGGGAGGTCGTCGTCTTTCCACCCGGGCCGGCGGGCGCGCACCGGATGACGGCTACCGGCGGTGAGCCGCTCCGGTACGTCGACCTGGACACGACAGCCGAACAGGACGTGATCGGCTACCCGGACTCGCGAAAGACGATGGCGTACACGACCGCCCGCCCCACGATGCTCTTCCGTGACGACGACGCCGTGGACTACTACGACGGTGAGCCTGACGCTGGGTGAGGGGCGAGACCGGGTGAGCGGGTGACGCGGAGCGCACACATGTGAGCGCGGACGTGCGAGAGTGACGTACGGAGGATCCCATGCGTACCACCCCAACCGTCCTCGCCGCGACTCTTCTCACCGCGTTCCTCGTCGGCCTCGGCGCCGCACCCGCCCTCGCGGAGCCCGGAACCGGCCCCGGCGTCAGCGATCCCCCGCGGGCTTCGACCGAAGCCACGGTCGTCGCGATGCGGCACCAGGGCGGCCTGTTCGGAGCCCAGGAGACGGCGATCACCGACCCGCAGACGCCCTACCCGACGACGATCACCGGCACCGGCAGGACGTTCTCGACGGCTCAGATCGTGCTCAACGACCCGAGCTCGAGCAGCCCGGGCGACATCCTCACCTACTGCATCGATCTGACTACCGAGACCGAGATCGGTGTGCACTATGAACTCGGCGACTGGTCCTCGGCGAACGTCCCGAACCTCGACTACGTCACCTACATCCTCAACAACTACTACCCGGTGGCGTCTGGAGCGCCGGCGCTGTCGACGGATGCCGAGAAGGTAGCCGCCGTGCAGGGGGCGATCTGGTACTTCACCGATCAATTCGTCGTGCCGCGTTTCGGCTATCCCGCGCAGCACGATGCCATCGCGGCGATCGTGGCGGCCACCCAGGCTGCCCTGGCCGGCGGATCGACCCCCGCGCCACCGCTTCCCACCCTGACGATCACGCCCGACACCGCGACGGCGCCGACGACCGGTGATGTGGTGGGTCCGTTCGCGGTCGGTGGGTCAGTGAGCTCATCGACGCTCTCGACACGGGGCATCGACGTGTTCTCGGATGCCTCCGGCACGGTCCCCGTCCCCGACGGCTCCTCGGTCGCGCAGGGCTCGTCGCTCTGGGCTCGCTACGCCGCGACGGTCGCCGATGAAGGATTCAGCCTGGAGACATCCCAGACCGTCGAGGCCGGAAACGTGTTCCTGTACGACGGCGGGAATCCCGGACGCACGAGCGCCCAGAAGCTGATCCTCGCCGCACAAGCCACGATCCCGATCCGCGCCAACGCGGCGATCACGCCGATGGCCGCCGGCCGGTTCGCCGCCGACGTGACAGTCACCGGTGCGGCCGCCGGCCTGCAGGGAGCCATCTCGGTGACGGCGCGGTGCGATGACGGAACGACGGTCGTCGAGGACTCGGGAACGCTCGCCGCGGGCACCCCGGCGGGAACGACCCGGGTGGTGACCCTGTCGGCTGTGCCCGCCGGCGCAACGTGCACCGTCACGCAGACCGCAGACGGGCACACCGCCGATGCGGTGCTGACCTCCACCACGACGGTTCCGGCATCCATTGTTGCTGTGGCGAACTCCACGGTGTCGGCGACGGTCACCGACACGTTCGCACACCCGACGCCCACTCCCACCCCGACGCCTACCCCGAGTCCCACCTCGACCCGGCTTCCCGACACCGGAGCCTCGGCGCCGCCGTCCTGGGGGATGCCGGCGGCTCTGCTCACCGCGGGGCTCGCCGTCATGGTTCTCGACCACGTTCGCCGGCGCTCGCGCGCATCACGCTAGCCAGGGTCGCCGGTGGCGAACTCAGCATGATCGGTGTCGTACAGCCGCCGCAGGAGCGGGAGAGCGGCGTCCTCGCGCCGAGATCGAGGAGTTAGCGACACGCCAGCGCCGGTCAGCTCTCCGGTGCCGCCGAGTCCTCGGCTGATCCGGGCGCTGCGGAGACTGCCGCAAGCTCCGCGACGAACTCGAGTTTGTCGAGCACGGGCGTGGACAGCACGAACGGATAGAGATCGTCGTAACCCATCGAGCGGTTCATCATGTTGAGAGCGGTCGACAGCGGCATCCACGTCTTCGCGACCCGTTCGCGGAACGAGGCGGTCGGTGCGGGGCGCAGCAGGCCGAACTCCTCGGCGGTCTGGATGCTGTCACTGATGTGCAGGTAGTGGGCCCAGGTTTCGGCGAAGTCCTCCCACGGGTGCATCGTCGCGTACTGCGAAATGAAGTGCTGTTGCCAATCCGCGGGAGCACCCTCGGCGTAATGGCGGTCGATTGCCGCCTGATAATCCTCGGACTCGTCGCCGAAGAGTTCCCGCGCCCGGGCGCGAGTGTGGTCATCCGTGACCAGGAAAGACTCGTAGTAGTGCCCGATCTCGTGCCGGAAGTGACCGAGCATCGTGCGGTATGGCTCGTCGAGCATCGCGCGTACCTTTTCGCGGTGCGCGTCCTCGGCCTCGGCGAGGTCGATCGTGACGACGCCGTCAGCGTGCCCGATCGTGACCGGTTCCGCGACGCTCGACAGCAGGTCGAAGGCGATCCCGCGAGGGTCCTCGGTGCGATCGAGAATCGGGATGCCGAGCTCGTCGAGCTCCGCGATGAGGTGACGTTTGGCCCGCTCCGCGGGAGCGTAGTTCGAGATCCCCTTGAGGTCAGCGTCGTTGGGCCGGGTGCGGGTCAGGCCGCAGCTGAAGCACAGCCCGCCGGCATCCGTCGTCAGCCACGTGCAGCCCGACAGCCCGAGGTTCGCGCACACGTGCCACACGGTGCCCGCGGCATCCGTGTAGGTGCGATCGTCGGCATCCAGCGGCACGATGTCGCGCTCGGCGCGCGAGTAGCCGAGGGGCGTTTCGCACGAGACGCAGACCGAGTTCTCGAAGAACAGGCGATTGCCGCAGACCCGGCACGTATAGGACTTCACGGGCGAATCCTCGCACACGAACGAGTCATCTCCGGAGGGGTTGCGCTCGCGCGATTCACTCTCGCGCGAATGTCGCAACGGCGCACGGATTCGGCGGCGCGCCGGGCGGAGGGGCTTGCTGCCGGGGCGTCGCGCACGATCTGCGCCGTTGCGACACGGCATCGGGCGGGGCGGGGCGGAGATCAGGATGCGGGGGCGACGTCGACGGAGACGCGCAAGGTCGAACGCTTCGCGGTGGTGAAGATAATGCCCTTGACGGGGGAGACGTCGCCGTAGTCCCGACCCCAGGCGACCGTGACGTAGCGGTCGTTCGCCCACTGGTCGTTGGTCGGGTCGATCGCGAGCCACTCGTCCGATCCCGGCAGCCAGACCGCGAGCCACGCGTGCGACGCGTCGGCACCAACGATCCGCTCGCGTCCGGGCGGCGGCTGGGTGGCAAGATACCCGCTGACGTAACGTGCCGCGACCCCGTGGCTGCGCAGGCAGGCGAGGGCGAGGTGCGCGAAGTCCTGACAGACTCCCGCGCGCGTTCGGAACACTTCGGCGACCGAGCTGGTGACGGTCGTTGCCGTCTTGTCGTAGTCGAAGTCGGCCTTGATGCGGTGCATGAGGTCGGTGGCAGCGTCTCCGATCGGCCGGCCCGGGCCCAAGGATGCCGCGGCGTAGGCATGGGCCTCGGCGACGTGTTCGGCCTTGGGAGAGGCCACGGCGAACTCCGCGGCGGCCCAGGCGCCTGGCGCATCCGGATGCTGCAGCGGGCGCGACAGCTCCCACGGCAGCTCCAGCGCCGCACCGTCGTAGCGGGGCGCCTCGACGGTGACGTCGGTGCGAGCGTCGACGACCAGACGGGTGTGGGGGGAGGTGACGTGGAAGTACGTCACGACATTGCCGAAGGCATCCCGTTCGTGGCTGACGTCGTTCGGCTCGGGATCGATGGTCACGGCGTGCGAGGCGATCTGCTGCCACGCGACCGGTCTCGGGGCGACGTGCGCGAGCCCGAGGCTGTTGCGCACATCGTCGCTGTACTCGTAAATCGTTCGGTGCGACACCGCGTACTTCATGCGTCGCTCCTCACGAGAGTGCCCCGGTGAGCTCGGTCAGCGATAGTGACGCATAGGTCTGCAACGGCGGACCCGCGGAGAAGTGCAGCGCCTCGATGGCCCGTGCAATCTCGCGCAGCTGAGCGTCGGCATCCGTGAGGGTGTCGTGCAGCACGGACCGGCGATCATCGACAGCCATCGAGAGGTCGGCAACCTGCACTTCCGCGAGCTGCGCCTCGAGCTGATCGAGCAACCGCTCGGGACGTGTCGATCCGGTCGACAGCGGCTGGGTGGCGAGGTGCTCTCGGATGCGCGCGACGGCGAACCGCAGCGAACGCGGGTTCTCGGGATCACGCACCAGAAGATCGATCACGCCGCTCGCGTAGAGCGCGCCGCGGTACCGGCGGCGGTGTGTGACGACGCTTTCGCTCGCGCGCAGCACGGCTTCGAGCACTTCCTGTTCGACGTCGCCGACGAGCCGGTCGACCATCGTGGCACGAAGCAGGATGCCGATCTGCAGCGCCCGCTCAATCGCCCGTCCGGTCTCGATCATGTGCCAGCCGGCATCACGGATCATGTTGGCCGACGTGCCCTGCAGGGCCAGAAGCGCCGTGAGCATCTGCCCCGCCGCCTCGCCGATGCCGTGGGCGTGCGGGGTGATCCGCAGGGCGGCACCTGCGCGATCGGTGACGGCGAATACCCGCCACGTGTCGGCAGAAAGCTGGTCACGCACCCCCTCGAGGGTTGTGCGCAGGCGCGAGAGTGAATGCGCCACCGAACCGGGGCGCGTGCCATCGAGCAGCACGGACCGGAACTCGTCGTCGAGGTCGAGCCAGCGCGTGCCGCACAGCCGCTGTGTGGCACCCACGAGCACCTGCGTGCTCTGCGCCGCGGTCAGTCCCGGTGCGGTGAGTTGGTCGGCATCCGAGCGGATCGCGAGGACGAGCCGCAACAGGTCTTCGGCCCGTTCCGCGTAGCGACCCGACCAGAACAGGTCGTCGAGTGCCCGCGGGGCTACCTCGGGCACCGACTGGACAACGGCAACGGTTGTTGCGTCCGGCAGCCCCTGGTCGAGGTCTGACGGATCCGCCTTCAGGACCCAGACGTCCTTTGACGCCGTCGGCAGCGCGCCGTCGGCGACGGCGGTGGCAAGCCCGCCGATGAGCGGGCGGTAGGTCGACTGGTGCCGCAGCGCAAACGTCCGCAAGACCACGGGCCTCGCGTCCACCTGGCCCGGTGAACGCCAGGTCGGTGCCTGCGAGAGCGGAAGGAGCTCCTGCACCGCGAAACGGTGGGGGCTCTGTCGGATGCGCTCGACGAGCCGGGCAGGGTCGGATGCCTGCAGCGGCGTCCGTGGCCCGTCAATGGCCCGCACGACAAGTGTCGGGTCTGCTCCCAGCAGACGGGGCGTCACCTGGTCCAGCGCGCCCGGATCGCCGCACCACCAGGTCGGTGTCGACGCCAGGCGCAACTGTTCGCCGAGGAGGCGCTCGCAGAGGGCGGGAAGGAAGGGGAGCAGTGCGGGGTTCTCAAGTACGCCGGCGCCCAGGCCGTTCACGAGCCGCACACCGCCGCGGCGAACCGCCTCGGTCAGTCCGGCCACACCGAGCTGCGAGTTTCCCCGCAGCTCGAGGGGGTCGCACCATTCGGCATCCACGCGGCGCAGGATGACATCGACGCGCTCGCGTGGTGCCACCTCCGGCCAGCCCGCGGGCTTCATCCAGACCTTCCCGTCGCGCACCACGAGGTCCGCTCCCTGCACGAGCGGAAACCCGAGCATGCCGGCAAGGAATGCCTGATCGTAGGCGGTTTCCGACAGTGCGCCAGGGGTGAGGACGACGACGCGGGCATCGGGCCGGGCATCCGGGGCTGCCGCGATGAGCGCTTCACGCAGGGCATCGAAGTAGGGCTCGATGCGGTGAAGCGCGGCGCCGTGGAACAGTTCGGGAACGACCTGCGACACGATCCGGCGGTTCTCCATCGCATACCCGAGGCCCGAGGGAGCCTGCACGCGGTCGGAGATGACCCGCCACTCGCCATCGCCGTCGCGCCCGAGGTCGGTGGCGCTGAACAGCAGCGGGTGCGGGTCGGTGGAGCCGGTCCCGGCGACGGCCCGGATGTAGCCGGCGTGTCCCAGCACAGTCGCTGCGGGCAGGATGCCTTCGCGCAGCATCCGACGCTCGCCGTAGACGTCCACGAGCAGCGCGTTCAGGAGCTCGGCGCGCTGGGCCAGCCCGACATCGAGCTTCGCCCACTCGGCGCCGTCGAGCACGAGCGGAACCGGGTCCAGCCGCCACGGCTCGGGGTCGGAGTCGGCCGGGTTGTAGGTCACTCCCTCGTCGGCCAGGAGCCCTTTGACCTCGCGATTCAACCTGGACAGGTCATCGATCGTGAGAGTCAGGGCTCCGGGCGCCATCGCGCGCCATGCGGGCCGCAACGTGCCGTCGGGCGCAATGACCTCGTCGAAGCGCGCCGACGATCCCCGGGGTGAAGCGAAGGGCAGCGTGGGTTGGGTGACCGCGGCGGCATAGTCGCGGAGGACGCTCACGCCGGGGCGATCCTGCGCAGGTCGAGGGTGTGCGGGTAGTCAGCGGATGCCGCGCGGCGGCCGCGCTCGCGGAGGGCTCCGACGTCGACGCGGCCGGGGGTGTGCCCGTGGGCCTCGAAGCGGCTCGCGCGTCGCGCTTCGGCCTCGAACGCGTTCACGGGCGGGTGCTCGTAGGCGCGTCCGCCCGGGTGCACGACGTGGTAGGTGGCACCGCCCAGGCTCGCTTCGGCGCGGGTGTCGATCACGTCGAAGGTCAGCGGAGAGTGCACCTCGATCGAGGGATGCAGCGCCGACCACGGCTGCCAGGCGCGATAGCGCACGCCCGCGTAGAACTCGCCGGGCGTGCCGGTCGATGTGAGAGGCACAGGTACACCATTGCACGTCACGAGGTGTCGGCGCTCGTCGACGCCGCGCACCGTGACCTGAATGCGCTCGACCGAGGAGTCCACATAGCGGGCGGTGCCCGATCCGGTGGCCTCCTCGCCGAGCACGTGCCAGGGCTCGATGGCCTGGCGAAGCTCGAGTTCGATGCGGGCTCCGGGGGCAGAGATCCTCGTGAGACCGACGCGCGGGAAGCGGAACTCCGCGAAGGCGTCGAGCCACGACTGCTCGAACGGGATGCCGGCGCGATTCAGGTCGTCGACGACGCCTTCGATATCCACGAGAGTGCCGTGGGGGAGGAGGAACTCGTCGTGCAGCCGCGTTCCCCACCGCACGAGAGGCTCGTCGTAGGGCGTGTCCCAGAACCGTGCGATGAGACTGCGCACTAGGAGGGCCTGGACGAGGGCAAGCTCGGGATGCGGCGGCATCTCGAACCCGCGCAGTTCAAGCAGGCCGAGCCTCCCGCGGCTGGAGTCGGGGCTGTAGAGCTTGTCGATGCAGAACTCGGCCCGGTGGGTGTTACCGGTCATGTCGGTGAGCAGGTGGCGGAGGGCCCGGTCCACGATCCAGGGGCGGGCGGTGCCGCCGGATGCTGCAGCCTCGGCATCCAGCCGCCGCAGCTCCCGCAGCGCGACCTCCATCTCGTACACGGCCTCGGGTCGACCCTCGTCAAAACGTGGAGCCTGGCTCGTCGGTCCGATGAACCGACCCGAGAAGAGATAGGACAGGCTCGGATGCCGCTGCCAGTAGGTGATGAGGCTCGCCAGCAGGTCGGGGCGTCGCAGCAGTGGCGAGTCGATCGGCTGGATGCCGCCGATCGTGATGTGGTTGCCACCGCCGGTGCCGGTGTGCAGGCCGTCGAGGTCGAACTTCTCGGTGGACAGGCGAGCGCGCCGCGCGAGGTCGTAGAGCGTCGTGGTCAGCTCGCGCTGCTGCGCCCACGATGACACCGGCTGCACATTCACTTCGATGACGCCGGGGTCGGGGGTCACGACGAGCTGCTCGAGGCGGGTGTCAGGCGGGGCCGAGTATCCCTCGATCACGAGACGGATGCCGGTCGCCGACGCCGCCTGCTCCAGGACGTGCAGGAGGTCGGCATAGTCCTCCAGGTGTGCGACCGGTGGCAGGAACACGTGCACCTGGCCATCTCGTGCCTCGAACGCGATGGCGGTAGTCGCTGTAGCTGCGACGCCCTGCAGGGACACGTCGGGCACCGCCGGCTCACGAAGCGGGACCTCTTCGAGATAGGACGGTTCCGCCGTCAGCTCCTGTGGTGTCCACGACACCGAGTCCAACGGCAGGCGCAGGCCGATGGGGCTCGTGCCGGGGCTGAGCACGAGCCTGCCGCGGCGGAAGGTCCACACGGGGCTCGTCCAGTGCCCGTCGGTTGTGAGGGGTAGTACCCACCCGGTCGGGGTGTCGATGTCGCGGTCGAGCGCTGCGAGGTCGTGTTCGTCGAAACCCTCGACGTCGGTCGGTTCGCCGACGGGTTTGCGGACCTCTGCAGCCAGTGCCGCGAGCGGGTCTTCATAGGCGGGGAGGAGCCTGCTGTTCGGGATGCCGAGAGTCTGGGTGACGCGCCGCGCCAGGGTCTCGGCATCCGCCTGCGCGGTCGGCCTGGCCTCGTCAGACCACGGGTCGGCAAATAGCGACGGGTCGTTCCACAGCGGCACACCGTCTTTGCGCCACTGCAGCGCGATGTTCCAGCGGGGCAGCGGCTCGCCCGGATACCACTTGCCCTGGCCGCGATGCACGATGCCGCCGCCGGCGTAGCGCTCGCGGAGCTTCTCGGCGAGGGTGTCGGCGAGCTCTCGCTTCTGGTCGCCGTCGGCGTCGGTGTTCCATTCGGGTGCTGTCGCGTCATCGACAGAAACGAAGGTCGGTTCGCCGCCCATCGTCAGGCGCACATCTGCCGCCGTGAGCCGCTCGTCGACCGCCTCGCCGAGCGCGTCGATGCGCTGCCACTGGTCCTCGGTGTAGGGGCGGGTCGTGCGCGGGTCCTCGTGGATGCGGCGCACCTCGTTGTGGAACGAGAACTCGACCTCGACGGGCTCGGTGGCTCCCGAGATGGGTGCGGCCGAGGACGGCTCAGGTGTAGCGCTCAGCGGAATGTGCCCTTCGCCGGCGAACAGACCGCTCGTGGCATCCAGTCCGATCCAGCCGGCACCTGGCACGTAGACCTCGGCCCACGCGTGCAGGTCGGTGAAGTCGGCGGCAGGCCCACTCGGACCGTCGAGGGACTCCTGGTCGGGGGCGAGCTGGACGAGGTAGCCCGAGACGAAGCGTGCGGCCAGGCCGTACTGACGCAGCAGGCTTACGAGCAACCAGGCGCTGTCGCGGCACGAGCCGATACCGCTGCGCAGCGTGTGGTTCGGGGTCTGCACTCCCGCCTCCATCCGCACGCTGTATGCGACCCGCTGCTGCACCGCGCGGTTGAGGTCGGCGAGGAACGTCACTGTCGGTACCCCGTCATCGGGCAGCGCTGGCAGCGTCTCGCGCCACCGTTCCGCGCGCCCGCTGCCGGGAACGGGCCGGAGGTACGGGGCGAGGTCGGATGCCAGGTCGGGGCGGTAGGCGAAGGGGAACCGCTCCGCGTACTCCTCGATGAAGAAGTCGAGCGGGTTGATCACCATCATGTCTGCGACCAGGCCCACCGTGATCTCGAGCCGGTCGACCTTCTCGGGGAAGACCAGGCGAGCCACCCAGTTGCCGAAGGGGTCCTGCTGCCAGTTGACGAAGTGGTTCTTCGGGTACACCTCGAGCGAGTAGGCCTCGATCGGGGTTCGCGAGTGCGGGGCCGGCCTCAACCGAACGAGGTGCGGGGCGACCGAGATGGGCCGGGCGAACTCGTACGCGGTGCGGTGCTCGAGAGCCACCTTGATCGACATGCACACAGCGTGTCGGAGAACTGTTGCGTGCGGGTTACGGTTTGCCGACCAGTCGGACTCGACCCCGATCCTCTAGAGCGCAGCGAGCTGGGCGTCGAGGAACTCGCGAACGTCGGCCAACTCCTGCTCCGAGACGCTGTGGGTGAGCCCCGGGTACGCGCCGCCCGAGAGGGTGGCGTGGCCGGGAAGCCACTGCATCGTGTGCTCGACGAGCGCCGGGGGGATGACGTCATCGTGCGTTCCGCGGCCCCAGAACACCGGCGGCCGGCGCTCTGCCATCGCCGCATCGCCCTCGAGGTCGCCCGGGGCGACGTACCCGCTGAGGTTCACGGCGAAGGCGAACCGGTGCGGCTCCAGGCGCAGGGCTTGCATCGAGACGGCGGCGCCCTGGGAGAACCCGAGGAGCCCGACGGGGTCGTCGCCGGGGAGTGCGTCGACCCAGTCGATGAGGCGGCGCGCGGCATCCGTCACCCGCGACGGGTCGCGGCCATCCAGCCCCTCGATCGGGTACCAGGAGTATCCCGGGGCCGGCCATGGCGGTGTGAGGGGTGCGCGAACAGCGGCGATCGTGACATCGGCGGGCAGGTACGGCCTCAGCCCGAACAGGTCGCGTTCGTCGGAGCCGTAGCCGTGCAGCAGCACCAGCAGCGGCCGTCCTGTGCGGTCCTCGGGCTCGGTGGACCAGAGGACCGTGTCGTCGGCGAGTGCCGGCGTGTCGATGTCACTCATGGCCTCAGGGTATACAAGAGACATGCCGGTACGGACCCCAGACCCCGACCCCAACGAGCGTGACGACGAGGGAACGCCCCGCGATCCGCTCGGCGGGATCGGCGCTTCGTTCGGTCGCGCCGGGCATCCCGTCGGCGACGGGAGCTTCGGTTCTCCCGCACCCGACAGTGCCTCGAACCCGGGATGGCTCACCGACATCGAACTCGCCGAAGCGCGTCGGCGCCTGCCCATGCTCTACGTCGAGGCGCTCCCGGTACGGACGGATGGCGTTGGCCTGGTCACCGAGGTCGGCATCCTGCTGCGCGCCACCCCGCTCGGTGAGATCACCCGCTCGCTCGTCTCGGGGCGCGTCCGCTACGGCGAGACGGTTCGCGATGCGCTGTTCCGTCACCTCGAGAACGACCTCGGACCGATGGCGTTCCCGCTGCTGCCGCCGCAGCCCGTGCCGTTCACTGTCGCCGAGTACTTCCCGATTCCCGGCGTGAGCCCGTTCTTCGATGACCGACAGCACGCGGTGTCGCTCGCGTTCGTGGTTCCCGTGACCGGCACCTGCGAGCCGCGTCAGGATGCGCTCGAAGTCACGTGGATGTCGCCGGAGGAGGCGGCATCCGACTCCCTGGCCGCCGAGATGGAAGGTGGCAGGGGAACGCTCGTGCGCCTTGCGCTGGCGAGCGTCGGCGCGCTGCGCTGACGCGGGAGTGCCGATGCCCACCAACGTCCAGCTCGTCGAGTTCGCCGTCGGGCTCCCGATCGCTCTGGGAATCTCCTACCTCATCGCGCTCGCGATGCGGCGGCTGTTTCGAGAACGCCTCCCTCTGTCGCTCTCGGTCATGATCCTCACCTCGGTCGTGGGAACCGCGATCGGGCTGTTCATCGCCGGGTGGTTTGTCGTGGACGCGCGCCTGTGGACGCCGCTGACGTTGCTGATCGCGTTCGGCTCCAGCATCCTGGTCGCCTTCGCCGTTTCTGGGCTGTTCGTCGGTCTTCGACGCGACCCGGGGAAGGTCGACATCGCAGCGCTGCTGGCTGCCGGAGAGTCCGACCGTGTCGAGTTCAAAGAGACCGCGCGCTGGAACATCAGGGAGAACAAGAAGGACCCGCGGATGGAGCAGGTGGTCGCCAAGACCATCGCTGCTTTCCTCAACAGCGGGGGCGGAACGCTCGTGGTCGGCGCGAGCGACGACGGCGAGGCGTTCGGTCTGGATCGTGACCTCGCGACCCTTCGAACCCCGGATGCCGACCGCTTCGAGCTGTGGCTGCGCGACATGCTCTCCACGCTTCTCGGGCGCAACGCCGCGGCATTGCCGATGGTTCGATTCCCCACGGCACCCAACGGGGCGATGGTCTGCGCGATCGTGTGTCCGCCTTCTCCGCGACCCGTTTTCGTGACGCAGGCGAAGGACGGAGCCTCGACGGAGCTGTGGGTTCGGGTAGGTAATTCGACCCGATCTTTTGCAGTCGACGAAGCCGTCGAGTACGTCGCGCGGCACTGGGGTCGGGGGCGCGTACGGCAACGCTCGGCCGATCCCAAGCCTCCCGCTACCTGATCGTCATCTGAGCGCGGTATGGTGTGTGCGCTCGGGGGAGATTGATCCCGCATGTCCCGGAGGACCGGATGCCCGACAACGCTCCATCTGCTCACACCGACGCATCGCTCTCGACGCCGTTCGATGAGCTCATGAATGCAGCGCCGGACGCCAGCTTCTCGCCGTCGCAGGGCGCCGGCTTCGCGACCGTGTTCCGTGGCTATGACCGCGACGACGTGGATGCCGCGGTCTCGCGGCTCACCACGAACCTCGCCGCCGAATCGCAGCGTGCCGCCGAGAGTTCCGCGCGCGCTGACGCCGCCGCAGAACGCCTCGCCAGGCTCGAGGGAGACCTCACGGCGGTTCGCGCCCAGCTTGCAGAGGCCGAGGGGCGTATCGCCGCGCTCACGGAGGAACTCGCCGACGGCTCGGCTGCATCCCCGAACCGCCGCCACTTCGAAGAGGTGCTCCGGGTCGCCGAGGAGCAGGCGAGCACCATCATCCACAACGCCACGAACCAGGCCGACAAGCTGCTCCAGGCTGCCAGTGCCGAGGGTGACAGCCGTCGGGTCGAGGCCGAGGCTGATGCCGCACAGATCATCGCGCGCGCGAACAGCGACGCCGAGCAGGTCCGGCTTCGGATGCAGACGGAGTTGACGGCGCACACCGCTCGCCTCGAGC
The DNA here is from genome assembly GCF_052274505.1 of Microbacterium sp. F2. Classification (NCBI taxonomy): domain Bacteria; kingdom Bacillati; phylum Actinomycetota; class Actinomycetes; order Micrococcales; family Microbacteriaceae; genus Microbacterium; species Microbacterium sp. F2. The sequence goes on along the minus strand of NZ_JBNVBV010000002.1, from coordinate 231,218 downwards.
GCGAGGCAGCGGCGTCGGCGGATGCTGTCGTCCAGGCCGAGCAGGAGGCAGCCGCGATCCGCACCGAGGCCGAGAAGGCCGCCGCGACGACCCGAGCGACTGTTGCGCGGGAGACCGAGCAGTCCCGAGCCTCGGCTGAAGAGGCGGTGCGCGAGCTGCGGATGCGGGCTGCGGAGTTCGAGGAGTCGCTCACGCGTCGTCAGGATGACGCGCAGCAGGAGTTCCTGGTGCTGCACAATCAGGCTGTCGCGCACGCCGAGCGCATCACGACTGACGCGAACGCTCAGGTGGCTGCGGCGCTCGAGCATGCGCAGCGGATCACCGCGAAGGCTGACGACTTCGACAAGCTCATGCGCTCGCAGGCGCAGCAGATCGAGGCTGACGCGCGGATGCGAGCTGCCGAGCACCTCGAGCGCGCACGCGAGAAGGCGCAGCGCATCATCGACGCGGTGACGACCCAGGCCGATAGCGTGCTCCGCGACGCTGAGGATCGCACACGGCAACTGCGCTGGCAGCAGCATCAGCTCACGAGCTTCATGGCCGAGGTCAAGGAGATGATCCGTCCCGACGGGCTGAGCGCGCAGTCGGAAGCACCCGCGCTCGAGGCATCCGACGACGAGGGTGCGGCTGCGGAGACGGATGTCGCCCCCACCGGAGACGGCGGCGCCGAGCACGCGTAGTCTGGCCGAAGCCCGCGAGGGAGGTTCGGCATGGTCCAGGTACGCGTCGCCGGGGTGGCGATGGACTCGATGGGGCAGCACGTCATCCTGCTCAAGCCTCTGGATGATCCGCCCGGAACCGGCTCGATCGTTCCGATCTGGATCGGCGCTCAGGAAGCGACCTCCATTCTCGTCGCCGTCGAACACGCCGTGACACCGCGACCGCTTGCCCACGACCTCATGTCGGTGATGATCCAGCAGCTGCACGCCCGAGTGACGCGCGTCGAGGTGACGCGGATCACGGACGGCACGTTCTACGCCGAGATCACCATCATCCACGGCGACCAGGTTCTCGTCATCGACGCGCGACCCTCGGATGCCATCGCGCTGGCGTCGCGGGTCGGGGCGGCGATCTGGGTCGCGGACGCCGTCCTTGAGGAAGCAGGCATGCCCGACATGCTCGACGAGGATGACGCCGAGGTATCAGTCGACGAATTCAAACGCTTTCTCGACGAGGTCGATCCCGAAGACTTTCGCGGCTGAGCCCCTCGGGGCCGGCGGCCGGCATCCCTGTCGAGCCGCGCACCACCAGGGTCGTCGGCAGCTCGATGATGCGCGGCTGGGGGTCTGCGCCGGCGGCGATGGCGACGAGCTCATCGATCGCGGCTCCCGCCATGTCGCGGATCGGCTGGCGAACAGTTGTCAGGGCAGGCTGGACCCACTTCGCCCCGCGCACGTCGTCGAACCCGACCACGAGCACGTCCTGCCCCACGCGCAGGCCGAGGTCGGCGGCGGCGCGATACACGCCGATCGCCATCTCATCCGAGATCGCGAAGACGCCGATCGGCGCGGATGCCGCAGCCTCGCGCAGCGCCGGAACACTCGCGCGCCACGCGCCCGGGGAGCTCCAGTCCGCCCGAACCCGGTGGATGACGGCCGTCGGATGCCGCGAACGCACCGCGGTCTCGAAGCCCTCCACGCGCGCGCGTCCGAAGCGGTAGGACGGCGCTGCATCGACGACGACGAACCGCTCGGCTCCCGCCTCGTGCAGATGCTCGGCTGCCGCAGCGCCCCCGGCGCGGTCGGTCGTGCGCACGCTGGTCAGCGATGTTCCTGCCTCGGCCCGCGGATCCATCAGCACGATCGGGATCCCCGCGTCCCGCAGGACCGCGAGCTGGGCGGCGGTGGGCAGGATAAGGCCGAGCACGACACCCGCTGAGCCGCGAGCCCGGATCCGCAGGGGCCAGTCGTCGTCGGGAGTGTCTCGCTCTGCGGTGAGGACGAGATCGAAGTGGTGGCGGGCAGCGGCCAGGTGCGCGCCGGCGGTGACCTCGTCGGCGTAGGGGTCATGGAATCGCCCCAGCACGAGATCGAACAGGCGCGATGTTCCCGTTCGTGGGCGACCTCGGCGGACCCCGGTTGCGGAGTACCCGTGCCGCTGTGCCGCGGCGAGAACCCGCGCTCGCGTCTGCGCCGACATTTCGCCCTTGCCGCGCAGCGCGCGCGAAGCCGTTGAGACGCTGACCCCGCTCTCGGCGGCGATCTGGGCGAGAGAGCTCACGCTCCGATTTTTGCGCAAAAGTGAGAGCGCGCGCCACGACGCCTGGCATCGTGGTGCGCGGATCGCGAGAGAAGGGCGATGTCGATGGGGATGTCGAGTTCACCCGTCCTGAGGGTCGCCATTATCGGCACGGGTTTCATGGGCAGGATGCATGCCCATGCGTGGCGCACCGCGCATCGCTTCTTCAGCCTGGATGCCACCCCCGAGATCGCCGTCCTCGTCGGGCGGGACGCGGCACGCACTGCCGATGCCGCCCGTGAGTTCGGGGCGCTCGCCGCGTCGACCGACTGGCGAGAGGTCGTGGAGCGATCCGACATCGACGTCGTCGACATCTGCACGCCCGGTGATACCCACGCCGAGATCACGCTCGCGGCACTTGCCGCTGGAAAGCACGTGCTGTGTGAGAAGCCGCTTGCCAACAGCGTCGCCGACGCCGAGCGGATGGTCGCGGCGGCAGAGTCGGCATCCGACCTCGTTGCGATGTGCGGATTCAGCTATCGCCGCACTCCCGCGCTGTCGCTCGCGCGTGAGCTCATCGCGGCTGGGCGGCTGGGCGAGATCCGGCACGTGCGCGCGCAGTATCTGCAGGATTGGCTGAGCGACCCCGACGCACCCTTCACCTGGAGATTGGACAGGGGACGCGCCGGATCCGGCACCCTGGGTGATATCGGCGCTCACAGCATCGACACCGCCCAGTGGCTCACGGGTGAACCGATCACTGCCGTCTCGGCACTCACGCGAACCTTCGTCACCGATCGCCCCGAGCTCACGGAGCAGGTCGGGCTCGGGGGTCGCGCAGCCGACGGCGCGGCGCGACGTGAGGTGACCGTCGACGACGCCGCCGCGTTCACCGCTACCTTCGCAGGCGGGGCCATGGGGGTGTTCGAGGCAACGCGGATGGCGACCGGCAGGCGTAACGCCAACCGCATCGAGATCAACGGATCGCTCGGGGCGATCTCTTTCGACTTCGAGCGCATGAATGAGCTCGAGTTCTATGACGCCACCGATCCGGCTGGCGAGCAGGGCTTCCGTCGCATCCAGGTCACCGAGCCCGAGCATCCGTACGCGGCTGCGTGGTGGCCGGCGGGTCATGGCCTCGGATACGAACACGGGTTCACACACCAGATCGTGGACGTCGTGCGGGCGATCACCGCCGGCACGACGGCATCGCCCTCGTTCGCCGAGGCCGCTCAGGTCCAGCGTGTGCTCGCCGCCGTGGAAGACAGCGCGGCGCGAGGCAGCATCATGACGGCTGTGGAAGGAGCACCCTCATGACCACCAGACAAGCGCTCGTCGTCCGCGGCGGGTGGGACGGGCACCGGCCGGTCGAAGCCACGGACCTGTTCATCCCGTTCCTCGAGTGCAGCGGATTCGCGGTGCGGGTCGAGGACTCGCCCGAGGTCTACGCCGACCAGGCGACGATGCGGGCCACCGACCTCGTGCTGCAGTGCGTCACGATGTCCGAGATCTCGCAGGATGCCCTGAGCGGGCTGCGTGCGGCCGTGGTCGCAGGGCTCGGGCTTGCCGGCTGGCACGGGGGGATCGCGGATTCCTACCGCAACAGTTCGGACTATCTCCAACTGATCGGCGGGCAGTTCGCGACGCATCCATCCAAGAGTCCGAACCTGTGCACGGGCGATCAGAGCGACAACTACCTGCCGTACACGGTCGAGATGACAGCGCTCGGGCGCGAGCACGAGATCACAGCGGGAATCGCTGACTTCGAGCTGACCACCGAGCAGTACTGGGTGCTGCACGATGATCTCAACGACGTGTTGGCGACCACGACGCATCCGACCCAGCCCTACCACCCCTGGCATCGGCCGATCACCTCGCCCGCGGTCTGGACGCGGCTGTGGGGAGCGGGGCGCATCTTCGTCGCGACGCCCGGCCACAGCCTCGATGTCCTCGAGCACCCGGAGGTTCGCACGATCATCGAGAGGGGACTGCTGTGGGCAGCACGCACGGCGTCGGAGTAGTCGGACTCGGAGTCATCTTCGCGCAGTACCGGGAGACCCTCGTCGGGCTCGACGACATCGCGGTCGTGGCCGTGGCCGACCTCGATCGGGCCCGCGCTGAGGAGGTCGCCGCCACGATCCCCGGATGCCGCGCCCTGAGCGTCGCGGAACTCACGACAGACCCCGCCGTCGACACCGTGCTCAACCTCACGATCCCCGCCGCTCACGCCGAGATCGCGCTGGCCGCGCTCGCCGCAGGCAAGAACGTCTACGGCGAAAAGCCCCTCGCGGCGACGCTGGCGCAAGCCCAGCAGATCATGGCGGTCGGTGGGCAGGCGTGGGTCGGCGGTGCACCCGACACGGTGCTCGGCACCGGCATCCAGACAGCCCGCGAGGTGGTCGACGCGGGCCGGATCGGCCGGCCGCTCGCGGCGACGGCAACCTGGGTAGCTCCGGGGCACGAGGCCTGGCATCCGAACCCCGACTTCTACTATCGCGAGGGCGGCGGGCCGCTCATGGACATGGGTCCGTACTATCTGACCTCGCTCGTCCACCTCCTCGGGCCCGTCGAGAGTGTGAGCGGAGCCTCCTCACGCAGCCGTGGCACGCGAACCATCGCGTCGGGCCCTCGGGCGGGGGAAGAGATCCCCGTCGAGGTCGACACGTACGTCACCGGCACCCTGCGGCACGCCGGTGGCGCGATCTCGACCGTGGTGTTCAGCTTCGACAGCGTCGCCACGCACGCCGCACCCATCGAGGTCCACGGCGAGACCGGCTCGATCGCGGTTCCGGACCCGAACATGTTCGAGGGCGACGTGCAGGTACGGATGCTGGGAGCCCCCGACTGGGAGAGCGTTGCCCCGTCGGCCGGCTACGGCGACGCGGGGCGCGGCATCGGACTCATCGACCACGTCCGCACCGGCGCAGACCGCGCGAGCGGGGCCCTCGCCCTGCACGTCCTCGAGATCATGACCGGGCTCCTGCGATCTGCGCGAGAGAACAGTCCTTTCACCCTCACAACAACGGTGCAGCGACCGGCGCTGGTTCCGCTGACCCCCGCATCCGACTGGAGATGACCCCATGACCGAAACCGCACGAGCCGTCGTCGACCTCGACGTCACCGGCGCAACGATCAGCAGGCACCTCTACGGCCATTTCGCCGAGCACCTCGGCCGCTGCATCTACGACGGGTTCTGGGTCGGCGAGGACTCGCCGATCCCCAACGAGCGCGGCATCCGTCTCGACATCGTCGAGGCCCTGCGCGCTGTGAACATCCCGAACCTGCGGTGGCCGGGCGGATGCTTCGCCGACGAGTACCACTGGCGCGACGGCATCGGTCCGCATGATCAGCGTCCCCGGATGGCGAACACCCATTGGGGCGATGTCATCGAGAACAACCACTTCGGTACTCACGAGTTCATGGACCTGTGCGACATGCTCGGCGCGGAGCCCTACGTCAACGGGAACCTCGGCAGCGGCACGGTTCAGGAGATGAGCGAGTGGGTCGAGTATTTGACGCGCGACGACGACAGCCCGATGGCGCGGCTGCGGCGCGAGAACGGCCGCGACGAGCCGTGGAAGGTGCCCTTCTGGGGCCTCGGCAATGAGGCATGGGGATGCGGCGGCAACATGTCGCCGGAACACTACGCGCAAGAGGCCCGCCGCTACGCCACCTTCTGCCGCAACCACGGCGGCAACGAGCTCACGCGCATCGCCGCCGGCGCCAACGAGGGTGACTTGCGCTGGACCCGCGCCCTCATGGAGGCGGTGAACTGCCTCGGCTGCACGAAGGACGACAATCCCGTCTACCAGGCGATCTCGTTCCACTACTACACGCACTCGGGAACGGGCATCAACACCGAGGATGCCGCGGGCTTCACCGATGACCAGTACTACCGGACGATGGCGTACGCCGCACGCATCGAGCGGATCCTCGCTTCCCACGTCGCACTCATGGACGCCTACGACCCTCGCGGGCGCATCGACCTCGTCTGCGACGAGTGGGGCACGTGGTGGAACGTCGAGGAGGGCACCAATCCCGGATTCCTCTTCCAACAGAACACCGTGCGTGACGCCCTCGTTGCGGGCCTGCACTTCGACATCTTCCACCGGCACGCGCGCCGGCTGACGATGGCCAACATCGCTCAGACCGTCAACGTGCTGCAGGCGATGATCCTCACCGACGGCGAGAGCCTCGTGCTGACACCCACCTACCACGTGTTCGAGATGAACAAGGGACACCAGGATGCGCTGCAGCTGGGAACTCACATCCTCGAGGTGCCGAGCGAGAGGGTGGGGGATGAGGACCTGCCGTTGCTGTCGCTCTCGGCATCCATCAAGGACGGGGCAGCCCTGATCTCGCTCACCCACCTGGCGGCACACGACGACCTGGACGTCAGTATCGATCTGCGCGGCCGTGCAGCCTCGGTCGCCCGCGCGCGGGTGCTCACCGCCGAGACCGCATCGGACTTCAACGACCCGAGCGCGCCCGACCGGGTCGCGCCGGTGCCGCTGGAAGCGCGAATTGCTGACGGCGTGCTCTCGGTGCGGCTTCCGGCTCACTCCTTCGCAACCGTCGAGCTCGACCTCGCCTGACCGGCCCCGCGCGACGCGTCTCAGGCGTTCGTGGCGCGGGCGATTGCCTCGATCAGGGTGTCGATGTCGGACTCGGTGGTGTCGAAGCTGCAGACCCAGCGCACCTCGCCGACTGAGGCATCCCAGTCGTAGAACCGGAAGCTCTCGCGGACGCGGTCGGCGGCTCCCGCCGGCAGGGTCGCGAAGATTCCGTTTGCCTGGGTCTGCTGGGTGAACCCGACTCCGCGGATGCTTCCGGCGGCGATGGCCTCCTCGAGCCCACGCCGCAACCGCGCCGCCATCGCGTTGGCGTGCCGTGCGTTTCGTAGGAACAGATCGGCCTCATACAGCGCGATGAGCTGGGCCGAGACGAACCGCATCTTCGAGGCCAGCTGCATGTTCATCTTGCGCAGGTAGTGGAGCCCCACTGACGCCGAGTCGTTGAGCACCACGATCGCCTCGGCGGCAAGCGCTCCGTTCTTGGTGCCCCCGACGCTGACCACATCGACCCCGACATCCGTCGTGAAGGCGTGTAAGGGGAGGTCGAGGGCCGCAGCGGCGTTCGAGATGCGAGCGCCGTCCATGTAGAGCAGCATCCCGCGCTCGTGGACGTGGTCGGCGATCGCCCGGATCTCGGCCGGCGAGTAGAGCGTGCCGAGCTCGCTCGACTGGGTGATGGCGACCACCAGCGGCTGGGCGCGGTGTTCATCACCCCACCCCCAGGCCTCGGTGTCGATCAGCTCGGGTGTGAGCTTTCCGTCGGGAGTCGGGATCGTGAGCAGCTTGATGCCGCCGACCTTCTCGGGTGCTCCGCCCTCGTCGCTGTTGACGTGTGCCGTGGATGCCGCGATCACCGCTCCCCACCGGGGCAGCATCGACTGGAGCGCCGTGACGTTCGCGCCCGTGCCGTTGAAGACGGGGAACACCTCGACGGGCTTGCCGAAGTGACCCGCGAAGACGCCGCGGAGCCGCTCGGTCACCGAGTCGGCACCGTACGCGGGCTCGTGGTCGACGTTCGCAGCGGCGATCGCCGTGAGCACCTCGGGGTGGATGCCGGAGTAGTTGTCGGAGGCGAAGCCGCGGGCGTGGACGGGTGTGCTGGTCACCGTCTCAGCCTACGGTTCGCGCGGACAGGCCCGGTGAGTCGGTCATGCGTCGCCAGCCCGGATGCCGGCGGTGGACGCGATCACCGGGTGCATCTTCTTCTCGAGCGCCTCAAAGAACATCGACAGCGGGAATTCGTCGTCGAGGACGGCATCCGTGTAGCCCGAGAGGGGGCCGGCGAGGACGTCGTCGGGGAGTCCCCGGTTCCACTTCGAGGCGGGGTGCGGCGGGAGCGTCTGGCGGATGAGGTCGTAGGCCGCCAGCCAGTGCACCGGCTTGGGGCGGTCGATCGAGGCCCAGTAGAGCTCGTCGATGCTGTCGGCCAACGCGACCACCGCGGTGGGGACCGCGTCCCAGTCGATCGTGAGGGCGGTATCGGTCCAGTGCAACACGCCGCGCTGGTGCAGCCACGCGAACAGCAGCTGCCCGCCCAGGCCGTCGTAGTTGCGCACCCGGTTCCCGGTGATCGCGAAGCGGAAGATGCGATCGAACACGACGGCGTACTGCACCAGCCGCGCGTGTTCGAGTGTCTCCTCCTGGGTCGCGCTGAGGGATTCACCGCTCTCGCGGCGGCCCCGGAGTCGGTCGTGGATCCGCACACTCTCGCGGAAGGCGGTCAGATCGCAGCGGAGCTCCTCGAGGGCGTACAGGAAGTACGGCATCCGCTGCTTGATCATGAACGGGTCGAACGGCAGATCTCCGCGCATGTGTGTGCGGTCGTGGATGAGGTCCCACATGACGAAGGTGCGCTCGGCGAGCGCCGCGTCATCGAGCATCCGAGCCGCATCGGCGGGGAGGTCGAGCTTGGTGATCTCGGCAGCCGCGCGCACGACCCGGCGGTAGCGGGCAGCTTCGCGGTCCTGGAAGATCCCGCCCCAGGTGAAGGTCGGAATCTCGCGCATCGCGACGGTCTCAGGAAAGAGCACTGCTGAGTTTGTGTCGTAGCCCGACGTGAAATCGATCAGCCGCAGCGAAACGAACAGGGCATTGCCGTAGTCGGTGCTCTCGAGCTCGGCCACGAACTCGGGCCAGATGGCCTCGACGAGCACGGCCTCGACGTGGCGCTGCCTCGATCCGTTCTGTGTGTACATCGGGAAGACGACGAGGTGACGGATGCCGTCGACGCGCTGCTGCTGCGGCTGGAACTCCACGAGCGAATCGAGGAAGTCGGGAACGCCGAAGCCGCTCTCGCTCCAGCGGCGAAAATCGCCGGTCACCGCCTGAAGGTAGGCGGCATTATGCGGGAAGGCCGGGGCCAGCTCATCAATGGCGCGCACGATCGTCGCGACCTGCTCGCGGGCGGCAGCGTGGTGCGCGGCATCCGGAATCGAACCGTCGGTGACCTGCAACGGATGCAGCGCCTCGGCGGCGGTCTTCAACTGGTGCCAGGCCGGCCAGGTTTCGATCGACGCGGCCAGCTCGGGAGGAGCGAGGGGTGCGGGGGACGACAGGGTCGACATGAGGCCTCCGAACGGTTGGTCCTGACGATCCTAGATATTTCTCCGCATTCTCTGCCTGTGCGCAGGAATATTTCCGGTTTCGGAGGGTTGCGACGGCTAGTGTTGCCACTATGGTTGCGGAATCACTTCCCCCACGTCTGGATGACGACACCGATGCCCGCATCCTGCGCGCACTATCCGCTGATGCGCGTGCGACCCTCGCAGACCTTTCGGCGGCCATCGGACTGTCGGTGTCCGCGGTGCAAGCGCGGGTGCGCCGGCTGGAGAGCCGCGGCATCATCACGGGATACCGGGTCGTCGTCGATCCCGAGGCTGTCGGCAAGCCGCTCGCCGCCTTCGTCGAGATCACGCCACTCGACCCAGCTCAACCCGACACGGCACCCGAGATGCTCGCTCACCTGGAGGAGATCGAGGCGTGTCACTCCGTCGCCGGTGCGGCGAGCTACCTGCTGCTCGTGCGGGTCGCGACGCCCCGCCACCTCGAGTCCCTGCTTCGCGACATTCGGTTGGCCGCCAATGTCAGTACGCGAACGACCGTGGTGCTGCAGACCTTCTACGAGCATCGTCCGATCGCGCCGGCAGCCCGAGGCTGACGGGCGCGACATGCTCGACGCGAGAGGGGATGCCGGACCGACCGAGCGCCCTCGGCCGGTCCGGCGGGGACTACTGGCCGCCCTCAGTGAGCGTGACCTCGATCGGGGTGTACGTCGCTGAGACGTCGTACCCTTCCTCGACGAGCTCCGCGAGAGCTTGCTCGATGTACTCGTTGGAGTACGCCGACGCCGGCGGCTCAGCCGTGATGAGGTTCAGTCCGTCCTGGTTGACCGCCGAGAGGGCGCCGGCGACAGTCTTGTCCCAGGCTGCCGGGTCCATCACGCCGAACTCCGAACCGTTCCAGATGAGCTTGTTGACCTCGTTCATCATCCACTCCTGGTGAACAGGTCCGACCGGGAAGGCAGCTTCTGCGTTGATCGCGTAGTCGTAGGTGATCGCGGCAGCCTCGACGGGATTGTCGCGAGCGTAGATCCAGCCCTTCGCGATGGCCTTCAGGAACCGCACTGCCGCGTCGGCGTATGCCGGGTCGGACGCGAGGCGCTCGGTGTCTGCCCAGATCGCGTCCTGCAGCATCGCGCCCTCGGTCTCCTCGTACGAGATGACGTTCAGATCGTCGAGTGTGTACAGCTCGCCTGTCTCAGGGTTGACGGTCTCGAGCACCTGCGCGAGCTCGTTGTAGGTCATCGCCTGGGCCGCGTCCACATCGCCATCCAACAGCGCGTTCATGCTGAAGTCCTGCGTCGTGATCGACACCGTCGTGGAGTCGAGGTCATCGGCTGCCATCGCCGCGAAGATCTCCCACTCGTTGCCAAAGCCCCACGAGCCGATGCGCTTACCTTCGAAGTCGGCAACCTCGGTGATACCCGAGTCGGCCCAGGAGACCTGCGTCGTGCCAGATTCCTGGTAGACCTGCGCGATGTCGGTGAGTTCGACGCCGGTGGCCTCGAGGCTGCCGAGCACCTTCGGAACCCAGGCGATCGCGAAGTCGACGTCTCCCGCGATCAGGGCGTCCTGGGGGACGATGTCGCCGCCGGACGGGATGATCTCGACATTGTCGAAGCCCTCCTCCTCGAAGTAGCCCTGGTCGAGGGCGACGTAGTAGCCGGCGAACTGCGCCTGCGGGAGCCACTGCAGCTGCAGGCTGACGGTGGTGAGCGGTTCGAACTCACCGCTGTCTTCTGTCGTGGCTGGATCGGACGAGCCCGCGCACGCCGCCAGTGTGAGCGCGGCGACGGTGAGGGTGGATGCGGCGACAAGGCCGCGTCTGGTGCTGTGTCTCACGGTGTTCCCTTCTTCGGTGGGGGTGCTCTCTCGGTGGTGCGGGTGGTGCCGGTGGTGCTCGATGCCGGTCAGACCGGCATCCTTCGGGTCGCCAAGCGCTCCAAGAGCGAGGTGACCAGGAAGAAGACGAGGCCGATGATGATGCCGCCGAGGACGAACGCCCACGCCAGGGCCGCGCGCCCCGATTTCGCGTACGTCGCGATCGCGGTTCCGATGCCGTCGGCTGGCCCACCGAAGTACTCGGCCACGAGTGCCGCGATGACCGCGAGGGAGCTTGCGATACGCAAGCCCGTCATGAGGTACGGCAGGGCTGTCGGCAAGGTCAGCAGTCGGAAGGTCTGCCCGGGCGTTGCCGCCGAGGCCCGGAACAGGTCTCGGTGCACGGGCCGGCTCTGGCGCAGCCCGCGCAGCACATTGATGAAGACGGGGATGAACGCGGCAAGCCCCGCCACGGCCTGCCTGCCGAACTGGCTGGATGCTCCGAACATCGTGTTGAGCACGGGGGTGATCGCGACGATCGGAATGACCGCGAGGGCTGCAACGATCGGCGCAAGCATCCCGTCGAACTGTCGGATCGCCGCGGCCAGCGCCGCCAGCGCGATCGCGATGAGCGAGCCGACGAAGAGTCCGATCAGGGCGTTGGTGGCGGTGACCACCATCGCCTCCGTGATGATGTCGGCGTGTGCGATGAACTCTTGCACGATCGCGACCGGGCTCGGCAGCATCCGGGGCGCTGCAGCTGCCACATCCACATAGAGAATCCAGGCGGCAAGGCCGAGGATCCCGACACCGACGGGTGCAGCGATCCGTGCCCACCCCGGCAGGGGGCGGGCCGACATCGTCGTGTCGCGCAGACTCATCTCTCGTTCGCTCTCTCGACCTTGGCGCCGTGGAGGGCCTCCCGCACCGCCGTGACGCGCTCGAAGTACGCGGGTGACTCGCGGAGGTCCTCGCCTCGCGTCGAGTCCAGCCCGATGGGGACGATCTCGGTGATGCGGCCGGGCCGGGGACTCATGACAACGACCCGATCCGAAAGGAAGACGGCCTCGGGGATCGAGTGCGTGACGAACACGACGGCAGCGCCCGTCTCGCCGGCGATGCGCGTGAGTTCGGACTGCAGGTACTCGCGCGTCATCTCATCGAGCGCTCCGAACGGTTCGTCCATCAGCAGAAGCTTCGGACGTGCCGCCAGCGCCCGCGCGATGGCGACACGCTGCTGCATGCCGCCGGAGAGCTGGTCGGGATAGCGGTTGATGAAGTCCGAGAGCCCGACCAGCTCGGCAAGGTCCTTCACCCGCGCGTCGCGAGAGGACTTGGCGGTTCCGTGCAGCTCGAGGGGGAGTGCGATGTTTCCGGCTACCGTGCGCCACGGCAGGAGGCCTGCCTGCTGAAAGGCGATGCCGTAGTCCTGATCGATGCGGGCCTGGTGGGCGGCTTTGCCGAAGATCTGCAGCTCGCCCGTGGTCGCGACATCCAGGTCGGCGATCAGGCGCAGCAGGGTCGACTTCCCGCATCCTGATGGTCCGATGAGCGAGACGAACTCGCCCGGCGCGACATCCAGGTCGACCCCGGTAAGGGCGGTGACGTCTCCGCCCGAGGTTGGGAAGACCTTCCCCACGTCGCGGGCGAGGACGGCGGGTGTGTCTGGTGTTGTCGAAGGCGTACTCATGCGGTGGCCTCTCCTCGTCGGTAGCGGTGCAGACCCACGCCGATCAGCGCGACGGAGCCGGCAGCGATCAAGCCCAGCGCGACCGAGCCGAAGATGGGCCCCCACGGGGCGGCAGGGTCGCTGGATGCTTGACCGGCGAGCTGGATCAGCATCCGCCCGATGCCGCCGCGCATGCCGATCGAGACCTCCGCGACGACGACCCCGAGTACGGCGTTGGCAGCCGCGAGGCGCAACGCGGGAAGCAGATGGGGGACCGCTGCAGGAAGGCGCAGGTGACGGAGGGTCGCCCAATAGCCGACGGCGTAGGTGCGCATCAGGTCGACGTGGATGCGGTCGGGCGCTTCCAGGCCCCGCAGAGCCCCGATGGCAACGGGAAAGAATGCAAGATACGACGCGATGACGGCTACCGAGAGCCACTGCGGCCAACTCGTTCCGCCGCGATCGATCTGGTTGCCGATCGCGTTGATGACGGGCGCGAACGCGATGAGGGGGACCGTTTGGCTCACGACGATCCACGGCAGCAGGCCCCACTCAAGAAGCTGCCACCGTTGCATGACAAGAGCCAGCGCTCCGCCGACGGCGACGCCGAGCACCCACCCGACTGCGGCGATCCCGAGGGTGGTGAACGCGGCGATCGCGACGGTGGCGATCAGGGGCGGTGTGTCGCCGCCGCTGGTCGGGGCGAAAAGTCGCGCGACCATGTCCCACACGTGGGGCATCGCGCGATCGTGGGTGCGCGGCAGGATCATGAATCCAGAGCCGGTTTGCCCCTCGACAGCGCCGATCGTGACGCCGTCAGCGGGCCCGAGGAACTTGTACCCCTCCCACAGCAGGATGATCGCAAGAACGCCGAGGATGCCCCACCCGAGCCCCTCGATTCGTCCCCGCATGTCAGGTCGCCTCATTCGGCCGCGTCTATCTGATCCTGCCGGGCCGTCACGACTTGGCCGTGACCTTCTCGCGCAGGGCCGGGATCACGGTCTCGCCGTAGACGCGGAGCGTCTCCTCTTTGTTGTCGTGCTGCAGGTACCCCGCGAACTGCGTGACCCCGAGTGCCCGCAGCGCCTTCAGCTTGGCGATGTGCTCGTCGGGGGTGCCGAGGACGCAGAACCGGTCGACGATCTCGTCGGGAACGAAGTCCACGTGGTCGTTGTGGCTCTTGCCATGCGAGTTGTAGTCGTAGCCGGTGCGGCCGGCGATGTAATCGGTGAGTGCCTGCGGCACAGCACCATCGGTGCCGTACTTCGCGACGATGTCGGCGACGTGGTTGCCGACCATCCCGCCGAACCAGCGGCACTGGTCGCGCATGTGCTCCCGGTCCTCTCCGATGTACATGGGAGCGGCGACACAGAACGCGATCGACTCCGGGTCGCGGCCAGCTGCAGCGGCGGCATCCTTCACCGTCTGGATCATCCACGCGGCGATGTCGAGGTCCGCCAGCTGCAGAATGAACCCGTCGGCGACTTCGCCGGTGAGCTTGAGCGCGAGTGGACCGTAGGCGGCGACCCAGACATCCAACTCCGACCCTGTACTCCACGGGAACTGCAGCGTCGCGCCGTTGTATTCGACGGCGCGGGAGTTGGCGAGCTCCCGGATGACGTGGATCGACTCGCGCAGCTCCTTCAGCGTCGAGGGCTTGCCGTTCGTCACCCGAACCGCGGAGTCGCCGCGACCGATGCCGCAGATCGTGCGGTTGCCGTACATCTCGTTGAGCGTCGCGAACACGGATGCCGTGACAGTCCAGTCGCGCGTCGCGGGGTTCGTGACGAACGGACCGACGGTGACCTTGCGGGTCTCGGCGAGGATCGCCGAGTAGATGACGTAGGGCTCTTCCCAGAGCAGATGCGAGTCGAAGGTCCAGACGTGGCTGAACCCGTGGGCCTCGGCGAGCTTGGAGAGCTGGATCACCCGCGAGGCGGGGGGATTGGTCTGCAGGACGACGCCGAAATCCATGAGTTACCCCTGTTCCCGGTCGTTGAGTGAGCGAAGCGAAACGAAACGCATGATCACACCAGGTACTGGCTGAGGCCGCGCTTGACGAAGCTGCCGTCGCCCTTGCGGCCGAGGTACTGGCCGTCATTGACGATGACCTTGCCCTTGGAGATGACGGTGTCGACGTGTCCGTCGATCTCGAACCCCTCCCAGGCGGAGTGGTCCATGTTCATGTGGTGGGTTTTGTCGTAACCGATGGAGGTGTGACCGTTCGGGTCGTAGACGACGATGTCGGCATCCGCCCCGGGCTGGATGACGCCCTTCTTGCCGTACATCCCGAACATGCGCGCGGGGGTCGTGCTGGTGAGCTCGACCCAGCGCTCGAGGGTGATCTCGCCGGTGACCACGCCCTGGTACATGAGGTCCATGCGGTGCTCAACAGAGCCGATGCCGTTGGGGATCTTGCGGAAGTCCCCGAGGCCCAGGGTCTTCTGATCCTTCATGCAGAACGGGCAGTGATCGGTGGAGACCATTTGCAGGTCGTTGGTGCGCAGGGCCTGCCACATGTGGTCCTGGTGGCCTTCGGCGCGGGAGCGCAGCGGCGTCGAGCACACCCACTTGGCGCCCTCGAACTCTCCCCACTGCTCGCTCGATGCCCCCAGCTGTTCCTCGAGCGAGAGATAGAGGTACTGCGGGCAGGTCTCGCCGAAGACGTTGAAGCCGTTGTCGCGGGCCGCGGCGAGCTGTTCGACCGCTTGCTTGGCCGAGACGTGCACGACGTACAGGGGTGCTCCGGTGATGTTCGAGAGCATGATCGCGCGGTGGGTGGCCTCCTCCTCGGCCTGCCACACGCGGGCCTTGCCGTGGAAGTAGGGCGAGGTCTTGCCGGCGTCGACCAGCTGCTGGGCCAGGACGTCGATGACCGGCCCGTTCTCGGCGTGCATCATCGTCAGCAGCCCGGTGTCGGCGGCGACCTGCATTGCCTTCAGGATCTGGGCGTCATCCGAGTAGAAGACGCCCGGGTAGGCCATGAACAGCTTGTAGCTCGTGATGCCTTCATCGACCAGTTTCGGCAGGTACGCGAGCGAGTCGTCGTCGATGCCGCCGACGATCTGATGGAAGCCGTAGTCGATCGCGCAGTTGCCCGCGGCGAGCTCGTGCCACGCCGCGAGACCGTCGGGCACCTTCGTGCCGTACGTCTGCACGGCGAAATCGACGATGGTCGTCGTCCCGCCCCAGGCCGCAGCCCGGGTGCCGGTCTCGAACGTGTCCGAGGCTGACGTGCCGCCGAAGGGCAGCTGCATGTGGGTGTGGGCGTCGATGCCGCCAGGGATGACGTACTTGCCTCCCGCGTCGACGACGGTGTCGACGGATGCCGCCAGGTCCGTCCCGAGCAGTTCCGAGCCGGGCGTGAGAACGGCGACGATCTTCTCGCCGTCGACGAGAACGTCGGCTGCTGCCCGCCCCGTCGCGGAGACGACGGTGCCGCCGGTGATCAGTGTCGTGCTCATGGTGCGGAGATCCCTTCGTAGCTGTCGGGGCGGCGATCGCGATAGAACTGCCAGTCGTCGCGCATCTCCTGAACCATGTCGAGGTTCAGATCACGGATGAGGACCTCTTCGTGCTCGCTCGAGCCCAGCGCTCCGACGACATTGCCACGCGGGTCGATGACCTGGCTCGTCCCGTAGAAGGTGACCGCCTCGTCGCCGTACTCGTTGTCTTCCCGGCCGACGCGGTTGGGCTGAAGAACGAAGTAGCCGTTGGCGACAGCGGCGCAGGGCCCCTCGACTTCCCACAGGCGGTTGGACAGGCCGGGCTTTGTCGCGTTGGGGTTGAAGACCATGTGCGCGCCGTTCAGGCCGAGCTCGCGCCATCCTTCCGGGAAGTGTCGGTCGTAGCAGATGTACATGCCGACCTTGCCGACCGCCGAGTCGAAGACGGGGTAGCCGAGGTTGCCGGGACGGAAGTAGAACTTCTCCCAGAACTTCTCGACATGCGGGATGTGGTTTTTGCGGTACGTGCCGAGCACCGTGCCGTCGGCATCCACCAGAACCGCCGTGTTGTAGTAGACCCCGGTCTGCGCTTCCTCGTAGATCGGGAGCACCATCACGGTGCCGAGCTCCTTTGCGACATCCGCGAATCGCTGCACGATCGGGCCGTCGACCGGCTCGGCATAGCGGTAGTACTTCTTGTCCTGCGTGATCCCGAAGTAGGGGCCGTAGAACAGCTCTTGGAAGCACACCACCTGCGCGCCGTCGGCTGCTGCATCCCGAGCGAACTGCTCGTGCTTGTCGAGCATGGATGCCTTGTCGCCAGTCCACGTGGTCTGCGTGATGGCCGCTCTTACCGTCGTCATATCGGGTACTCCCTCCGTATCGGCGGGCGAGCCGACCGGCCCACTTCTCGCCATCCTGGGTCCTCGACGTTTCCCCACCGTTTCGTGTCATGTCGGGGTGGTAACCGTTCGGCTCGACGAGGTTGTCCTCGATCATGCGCCGTTCCGGGGCGGAAGGCGAGGGTTTTGGATGTCGGGGCCTCGCAGTACGCTTCCCGGCATGACGACTCCCGCCCCGGCGGACCCCACCGACGCCGCGCGCACGCGCCCGTTCGGCACCGCGAACGAGCGGACGTTCCTGCACGTGCTCGTGAATACGGCGGCCGCGAACATCACGACGAGCTACCTCTGGTTCGCCCTCACGTTCTGGGTGTACCTCGAGACCCGCTCCGTCCTGGCGACGGGGATCATCGGCGGCACGTACATGCTGCTGTTGGCCGTCTTCGCCATGTGGTTCGGCACGCTCGTCGACCGTCATCGCAAGCACCGCGTCATGGTCTTCTCCGCTGCGGCGACGCTGGTGGCTTTTCTTGTCGCCGGGGCCCTCTACCTCGCTCAGCCAGAGTCCGCACTCGTCGACATCACCGGACCGTGGTTCTGGATGTTCGCGGGCATCATCCTGCTCGGCTCGATCGTCGAGAACATGCGCAACATCGCGCTCTCGACGACCGTGACGCTCCTCGTCCCCGAAGAACGGCATGCGAACGCCAATGGACTCGTCGGAACCGTCCAGGGCATTGCGTTCATCATCACGAGCGTGTTCAGCGGACTGTCGGTCGGCCTGCTCGGCATGGGCTGGACGCTGCTTATTGCCATCGTTGCGACAGTCATCGCGGGTGTTCACCTGCTCCTACTCCGGATTCCCGAAGACCAGCCGACGGCATCCGTCGGGCGGGGTGTCGACCTGCGCGGCGCCATCGCGGCGGTGAGACTCGCTCCTGGGCTCTTCGCACTCATCATCTTCTCGACGTTCAACAACCTGATCGGCGGGGTCTACATCGCGCTGATGGACCCGTACGGACTGACGCTGTTCAGCGTCGAAACGTGGGGAATCGCGTTTGGGGTCGCCGCGACGGGGTTCATCGTCGGCGGTATCGTGATCGCCCGGTTCGGGCTCGGCCGCAATCCCATTCGCACGATGCTGCTCGTCGTGGTCGGGATGGGGATTCTCGGCGCTCTGTTCACGATTCGCGAGTGGTGGTTGCTCTACGCGGTTGGTATTTGGCTCTACATGGCTCTCGTGCCGGCCGTTGAGGCGTCCGAGCAGACCGTCATTCAGAAGGTTGTGGACTACGGATCGCAAGGGCGCGTCTTCGGCTTCGCCGCCGCGTTCGAATCGGCGGCGGCGCCCGTCACGGCGTTCCTCATCGCACCGATCGCCGAGTTCTGGATCATCCCGTACATGGAGTCGCCAAGCGGTCAGCAGACGTGGGGATGGCTCCTCGGCGACGGAGAGGCGCGGGGCATCGCGCTCGTTTTCGTCTTCGCCGGGCTTGCCATGGTCGTGATCGCCCTCCTCGCGTTCACGACGCGGTCGTACCGCCTCATCACCGAGCAGTATCGGGCCGCGCCCGATGCTGCGACCTCAGAGGCTGAGGAGCCCGAGCCTGAGGTCGCGGGACCGACGCCGTCGCCGTAGGCGGTCAGGCCCGAGCACATACATCTCGAGATGGACGCGGCCGAGGGGCCCGTTCCGTAGCGTGGGAGAGGTGAAGCGCCCCGGACTCTTTCGCGAACTCCTTCCCTACCAGGTGGCGACGGATGTCACCGTCGCGGGAGTCTTCGGGCTGCTCTGCATTCCGCTGGAGCTGACGGTCGGCGGCTGGGCAGCCGAGTCGGCGTTCGCGACAGTGGTTATGTGTGTCCTCTTCGCGGCGGCCCTCGCGCTGCGTCGGCTCTCGCCGCTTCTCGCGCTCGGTACGGCGTGGATCGCGGCGATCGTGCAGATGCTCCTGCTGCGTCCGCCATCCTTCGTGGATGTAGCGATCTTCGCGGTGCTCTACGCGACGGCGGCCTACGGGACTGTGCTGGTGTATTGGCTCGGGTTCTCGTCGGCGATCGTCGGAGCGGCAGTGATCACCGCGTACCTCTTCGGCACGCAACTGCTGAGTGTGTCCTCGTGGAGCGTTCTGCCCTTGGCAGCCGCTGTCTTGGTTGCGGCCGGGTTCGCACTGCTTCTGGCCTGGACCGTGGGAGCTCTCGTCCGAACGTCGTTGCGTGCCCGGCGCACGCAGCGCGAGCGCGAGCGCGCGGAACGGGAACGCGTCGAGGAGCAGGAGCGCGGCCGGATCGCCCGGGACATGCACGACGTCGTCGGTCATTCGCTCGCCGTCATCATCGCCCAGGCTGACGGGGCTCGGTACGCCGCCGATGCCGATCCGCAGGCGGCCAAGGATGCCCTCACGACAATCTCGACAACGGCACGCAGTGCACTCTCGGACGTTCGGCTGCTGCTCACGCAGATGCGCCACAGCGAAGGTGTGGCACCCCAGCCGATGCTGAACGATCTGGAGAGTCTGTACGCCCAGGTGCGAGCTGCAGGGCTCGCGGTTCGCGTGGATGTCGAGCCGATGCCTCCCGCAACCGTGCCCGCGGCTGTGCAGCTGGCGATCTACCGTGTGCTGCAGGAGGCTCTCACCAACGCCATCCGCCACGGCAACGGAGATGTCGAGGTGACGATGCGCTGGCTCCCGGACCGCCTGCACCTGTGGGCGTCGAATCCGGTCGATCGGCCGGTCGGTATGCCAGAGGCGGACGCACCTCGTCCGATCGAGTCGGCCGAAGTGCGCCACGGTATCGTCGGCATGCGCGAGCGTGCGCGGCTGGTCGGTGGGGCAGTGGAGGCCGGGATGGTCGGGGAGATGTGGGTCGTGCGTGCGACCTTCCCCTTCGCTGTGGAACCGGAGCGTCGAGAGTCGGCGGCACGATGACCGACCAGAGCAGTGCGGGTCGCGCCGTCATCCGCGTCGCTCTCGTGGATGATCAGGCGCTCTTTCGGGCCGGCATCCGCATGGTGATCGCCTCACAACCCGACATGGCAGTCGTCGGCGAGGCGGGAGACGGCCAGACGGCCCTGTCGATGGTGCGAGACACACGGCCGGATGTCGTGCTCATGGACATCCGGATGCCGGTCATGGACGGTCTCGAGGCGACGGCGCATCTGCTGCAGGACCCTGACGCGCCGCGCATCGTCATGCTGACGACCTTCGATCTGGATGAGGCGGCGGCTCGAGCGATCCGTGGCGGCGCGAGCGGCTTTCTGCTCAAGGATGCCGAGCCCGAGTTCGTCCTCGCCGCGATCCGCAGTGTCCACGCCGGTTCGGCGGTGATCGCGGCGGCGGCTACCGCACAGCTGTTCGCGCACTTCCGCGATGAGCAGACCCGACCCACGCCGCGGGCGTTCGGCGAGCTGACCGACAGGGAGCGCGAGATCTTCGCCCTTGCCGCCCGGGGGCTGTCTAACGCCGAGATCGCCACCCGCGAGTACCTCTCGGAGGCGACGGTGAAGACGCACATCAGTCGCGTCCTGGGCAAGCTCGGGCTGCGCGATCGCGTTCAACTGGTTGTCTTCGCCTACGAGCACGGGCTCGTCTGACCGTTCACACCTCGTGCGAGACGGATGCCGCGGAATCATCCTTCCGACGGATGACGGCGCGACTTCGGGCTGACGCGGGGGTCGGGGCCTGATTCCTAGCGTCGGAGACATGAAGATCACCACGACGCAGATGGGCTTGGCGGCCCGCGTAGAGAACCTCGACAAAACCTACGGCACCGGAAGCGGAACGGTCAGGGCGCTCGATGACGTCACTGTCGGCATCCGTCGCGGGGAGTTCACCGCGATCATGGGCCCCTCCGGTTCGGGCAAGTCGACCCTCATGCACATCATGGCCGGGCTCGATGCGCCGACCGCCGGACGGGTCTGGATCGGCGACACCGACATCACCGATCTCGGCGACCTTGAGCTCACAATCTTGCGTCGTCGCCGCGTCGGCTTCGTGTTCCAGTCCTTCAACCTCGTGCCGACTCTCGACGCCCTGGGGAACATCCTGTTGCCGTTCGACCTCGATGGCCGTGCGCCGAGCGTGCTTGAGAAGGCCCGCATCGACGGGCTCATCGACACGCTCGGGCTTCGATCGCGCTTGAGTCACCGGCCGCACGAACTCTCGGGTGGTCAGCAGCAACGCGTCGCCATCGCGCGAGCCCTGGCCACCGCGCCGGATCTCCTCTTCGCTGATGAGCCGACGGGTAACCTCGATTCGCGCTCGGGCCGTGAGGTGCTGGCGCTGCTGGCTGAGGCAAGCCGCACGCGCAGGCAGTCGATTGCCATGGTCACGCATGACCCCGTCGCTGCCAGCCACGCCGACCGCGTCCTGTTCCTCGGTGACGGGCGCCTCGTCGCCGACAAGCCCGCGCAGACCGCCGAGCAGATCTCGGCTCACATGCTCGCAGCTGACGCGGGCGACGCCCTCGTGCAGACGCGACGTGCGGAGGTCGGCGCATGAGCACCGTCACGGCATCCGTCGATCAGGCGCCGCTGCGCATGCCGCGCGCCGGCACGAGCTTCGCGTGGCTCCGTGAGCGCGGGATGGGGGCGAGCATCCTGGTCGCTGCAATCTCGACGGTGTTCGGGGTCGTGCTGATCGCCACCACCGACTTTCTGGCGGCGATGCTGCGCGCGGACCCCTACATCGGTGACAGTGGAACCCTCGCCTTCATCCTCGGATTCCTGACGCTGCTACTCGTCGCGCTCGCGGTCTATGTGGCCGGCATCGTCACGGCCAACACGTTCGCGACCGTCGTTGCCGGACGATCGCGCCAGATCGCCCTGCTGCGTCTGATCGGCGCGTCGGCGAGGTCGCAGCGAGCACGCGTGGCCTCCCAGGGGCTGATCGTCGGCGTGCTCGGCGCGGTGATCGGTACGGTACTCGGCATCGTCGTCTCTGCCGCGGGAGCGCAGATCGCGATAGTCCGACTCGGGTTGGATGCCGTCCCCGTGGCGCCGGTCACACTGTCGATGCTGCTGCCCGCCGTGATCGTGGCGCTCACCACGTGGCTCGCGGCGTGGATCGGTTCCCGGCGAGTTCTCACCGTCACCCCGCTGCAGGCAGTGTCGGGCTCGGTTCCCCTCGCCACCGATGAGGTCGTCGCCCGAAGGGGGAGACATGCTGTCGCCGGCATCCTGTTCGCCCTCGGGGCGGCCGCGCTTGCCGCGGGAATCCTGCTGGGACTCGTCTCACCGCTCGGTGTCGTGGTCGCCTTCGTCGGTGGAGCCCTCTCGTTCACCGGCATCACGATGGCAGCCCCGCTGGTCATGCCTCCGGCGCTGCGCCTGGTCGGCCGGGCGTTCGGTCGCTCCGCTCCTGCGCGGCTCGCGGTGCAGAACGCCTATCGGAATCCCGAACGCTCAGCTCGGACATCGATCGGCATCGTCATCGGCGTGACTCTCGTGACGATGTTCGCGGTGGCGATCGAGTCGGTGAAGGCGGTGCTCACGGCCAACGCGGGGGGCGAGCTCGACCCGGAGCTTGCGAGCATCATGGACACGTTCGCGGCGATCATGATGGGGCTCGTTGCGATCTCGGCAGTGATCGCGGGAGTCGGGCTCGTGAACCTCCTGACCCTCGGGATCATCCAACGCACCCGGGAGCTGGGGCTCCTGCGCGCCCTCGGCGTTTCCATCGCGCAGATCCGCCGCATGGTGCTGCTGGAGGCAGTGCACGTAACGGTGACCGCGACTGTCCTGGGAGTTCTGCTCGGTATCGCCTACGGCTGGGCCGGTGCGCAGTCGCTGCTCGGCAGCGTTCCCACCAACCCCGACGGGGTCACGCCGGCGGGCATCGTTTGGCCTGCCGTGCCGCTGGGGCCCCTCCTGGTGATTGTCGCGGCAACGGCGATCCTCACTGTCGCCGCATCGGTTACCCCCACACGCCTGGCGACCCGCGTCGCGCCGGTGGCGGCGCTGAGCGAGTAGCCGGGGCGTGGAGGTCAGGCCGTGGCGGCCGTGTCAGTCTCGGCTGGCTCGGCTGTCGCGGCATCCGGATCGTGCGCCCACGACGGCGCGATCTGACGGAGGCGGGCGGCCCGCCACTGCCAGACTGCCCACAGGCCAGGCCATAGCGCGGGTGCAGCGGCGCCACCGATCACGAGGCGCTCTCGCCACAGGGTGCGGCCGTCCGGCAGAGGAGACACCGCCATCTGGTGGTCCCAGACGTCGAGGACTGCGAGCGGGCCAGTCAGCGGCATCCCGGAGTCGCGGATGATCCGCACGCGCACCCCGTCCACCTCGCGTTCGGCATCCGTGATCGAGATGAGCTGACGGCCGACCGGGATAAGCCCGGCGACACTGAGCCCGACTGCAGCATTCTGGCCGTGCTCCCACTGTGTCGGCATCGCTTCCAGCGGCTGCATGTCGAGGAACGGGCCGTACACCTCGGCCAGCACCCGCGGCGAGTGCAGAGCGCGCCAGGCGGCGTCGGTGTCGCAATCGATCGTGAACTTGCTGAGCACGCGCATGCGGCAAGTCTCGCATCCGGTCTCGTTCTACGCTGGACGGATGCCGACACCGTCCGATCAGCATCGATACCAGGTCCGCTTCGACTGGGGAACTGCCGGGTTGGATCGGCTCGCGTCGGGTGAGATCACCATCGTGGTCGACGTCCTTCCCGACGCAGACTCTGACGCTGACGCCATCTCGGCTCAGGCCACGGCTGCGGGAAGTGTCGTGCTGCAGGGCGGGCTTCGTTCGGCGAGTGTCACCGCAGACGCCGCTCTCGCGGAGCAGCATCGTCGGGGTGCGCGAACGAGCATCGTCGTGATCGCGTGCGGGGCGACCGATGCAGCCGGGACCCGGTTCGCTGTGGAGGATATCCTCGGCGCTGGTGCTGTGATCGACGCGCTTGCGGTGCGGGGGATCGACCACACCTCGCCCGAGGCTGCCGCTGCCTGCGAGGCGTTCCGGGGGCTGCGGTCAGCCGCTCGCCACCTGCTCACCGCCAGCGCTACCGGGCAGGCCTGGCTTGAAGCTGGACGGCGTGACGACGTGCTCGCCGCTGCGTCGGTGGATGCCGATTCCCCGGTCTAGCGAACGTCAGCGCGGAGTCATCGCGGCGAGCCGTACCGACGCCGTGATCTCGCGCCTGGACCACGTGAGCAGGTAGCGCTCGTCGAAGCGGGGAGCGCAGCGGGCGCAGGATGTCTGACGGCTCGCGCGTCGGTGCCGGTAGGCGACGTGACCGGCAGGGCATACCCCCACCCAGGGCGCGAGCTCGGTCGCGGTCTCTCCGTGGTGCGTGGTGCCACCCACATAGCCGAGGTCTCGCGCGATGGCTTTCCAGCGCGGACCGTGCCCTGCTGCCGCGCCGGCGAGGGCGTGTGCCACTTCGTGAAGCAGTGTCTGGTGGTTGGTGTCATCGTCGTGGCGGGCCGCGAGGTACCGGGAAACCGTGATGCGCTTGCGAGTGAAGTCACACAGGCCTGCGCGCCGCTTTGCGTTGTCGAAACCGAACGACCACTCCGGGCTCAGGTGCACCGAAAGCAGTGCCTCGGCCCAGTGGCGAACGCGGTGCAACTCGGACATGACGACAGCGTAAGCGGGGCCTCAGACACCGACCGGTCAGCTGGCGACTGCCGCGCCGTTCTCGGCGCGGCGACGCTCGGCAGCGTCGATTGCGAGAAGAGTCGACTCGAGCTGGTCGTCGGGTGTTGCCGTGCTCTGGCGCGCGAAGAGTGCGCGCTTGAAGTCAGCGCGGGCCGCGTCGAAGTCTCCCGCGTCGTAGTGCACCTTGCCGCGGTGCTGATAGGCGAACGCGGCGATCGAAGCCCAACCCGCGCCCTCGGCCTCGAGAGCACAGGTGGTCAGCTCCTGCGCGGCGGCAGCGAGCGATCCGCGAAACTGCAGCACTGTGGCGTGAAGGATGCGCGCGCGCAGCAGATCTTTGCGCGTTCCCGCCATCCGCGCGGTGCGCACCGTCTGGTCGGCGATCTCGAGCGCGTCATCGAGCCGGTCGAGCACCTTCAACAGCCACACCCGTTCGAGGAGGGCGGGAAGCGAGCGCTGGTCGCCCAGCTCGTCGAGGCGTTCGCGGCAGTCGCGGGGGTTGACCACTTCGCGCAACGTGACGGGGTCGTAGCCGTGGATATAGCTCACTCGCGCTCCTTCCCGCAGAGCGGTGATCGCCGGGGTCAACCCGCCAGATCCCGCATCCTCGCCGCACCTCGCCCCATACGCGGTGCGCTCTTATTGTGGCGGCGCCGGCGAGCGGTGCCGACTTCCCACGCCGTCAGCGCTCGAACAGTGTTGCCGATGGCGCCGGGGATGGCGCTGCGTCGGCATCCGTGACGATGCGCGAACCCGCGATGAATGCGTCGATCTCTGCGCCCTGAGCAACCTTGGCCGGATGCGGTCCCGCGGCCATCAGCCGGGGGAGCCACGCGGTGGGAAGCGGATTGCGGGATGCCGCGATCACGATGTTCCCGAAGCGCCGGCCCTTGAGCACTTGAACCTCGGCAAGCAGAGCGACGTGGGGGAGCTCGCTGCGCACGGTAGCGGCTTGGCGGCGGGCGAAGGCGAGTCCCGCCCCGTCGGCGACGTTGACCAGGAGCACGCCGGTGTCGCTGAGGTAGCGTGCCGCGAGGCTGTAGAACTCGATGCTGGTTACGTGCGCGGGAGTGCGCGCGCCGTGGAAGATGTCGGAGACCATGAGGTCGGCCTGACCGCGCAGACCCGCGGGCAAGCGTTTCAGCACGGCGCGGGCATCGCCCGTCCGTGTGCGGATCGAGCCGCCGGCTCGTGCACTGGAGGGCAGCGGCAGATGTTCGCGGACGAGAGTCACCAACGCGGGTTCGAGTTCGATGACCTGCTGCCGTGATCCGGGCCGCGTCGCCTCGACATAGCGGGGGAGTGTGTATGCACCGGCACCGAGATGGATGGCGGTCACGGGCTCTCGGGGCTCCCCGAGCTGGTCGATCACGGCGCCCATCCGCGCGACGTACTCGAAGTGCAGGTGCGTGGGATCAGCGAGATCGACGTGCGACTGCGGCGTGCCGCCGACCTCGAGCTCCCAGCCGCTCGCAAATGCCGAGGGCACGATGCGCGCGAGAGATCCGTCCGACAGCCGCACCTGCGGCGGCGGGGCTTCGACGTGCGCTCGGGCCACGCTTCCACCGTAGACCGGGCGTACCGTGGTCGCATGACGACCATCGACCTGAACGCCGACCTCGGCGAGACTGTCGACGGCGTTCCGACAGCTGACGACGAGGCGCTGTTCGCCGTGATCTCCAGCGCGAATGTCGCGTGCGGCGGCCACGCCGGGGATGCACGGTCCATGGCCGAGGCCGTCGAGCGGGCTGCACGGTTCGGTGTGGCGATCGGCGCCCACCCCTCCTACCCCGACAGGCCGGGATTCGGCCGGCGGCCCCTGGCGATCGCCGCTGCCGAACTCCGTGCCGCGGTGTCTGCACAGCTGGATGCTCTCGTCGATGTCGGTGCCGACATCCGGTACATCAAGCCCCACGGTGCCCTGTATCACGCCGTCACGACGGATGCCGCGCACGCGACTGCGCTCGCCGAAGCCGTGTCGGATCTGTCCCACCGGCTGGGCCGCGGGCTGCCGATCCTTGCCATGCCCGGCGAGATATCCGGGGCGGCGCGCGAGCACGGTCTAGAGGTCGTGGCCGAAGCGTTCCTCGACCGCGGCTATACGCCCAGCGGCGAGCTCGTCCCCCGCGGCGAACCCGGCGCGGTCATCGAGGACCCTGACGCCGCAGCCGCGCGGGCCGTGCGCCTAGCACGCGAGCGCACCGTCGTCGCGGTCGACGGATCGAGCGTCGCCGTGGCAGCAGGCTCCCTTTGTCTCCACGGCGACTCGCCGGGGGCGGTGGCGGCCGCGCGGGCCGTGCGCGCCGCGTTGGACGCGGCATCCGTGTCGGTGCGGGCGCCGTGGTGACAGACACCCGGGTCCGAGCCTTCGGCGACACGGCTCTGCTCGCCGAGGTCGCCGAAGAACTCAGCGCCGCCGAGGCCTTGCGGGTGGTCATCGCGCTTCGCGAGCGCCTCGCGGACTCTCAGCCGGTGGGCGTGGTGGATCTCGTCCCCGCCGCGCGCACTGTGCTGGTGCGGTTCGCACCCCGCGAGGTCGCTGCCTCGGTCGTGCGGGCCTGGATCGCGAAGAACCTCGCCGCCGCGTTCGCCGCCGCGACGCCCCAGGCGGTGCTTCATCGTGTGTCGCCCGCTGACACGGATGTCGAGATCGGCATCCGGTATGACGGACCGGATCTCGACGAGACCGCCGCGCTGCTCGGCATCCGCCCCGCCGAGCTCGTCTCGGCTCACCTGGCGGCTACCTGGACCGTCGCTTTCACGGGGTTCGCACCAGGATTCGGGTATCTCGTGAGCGAGGACTGGCCCTTCGACGTGCCCCGCCTCGAGTCGCCTCGCACGCGGGTTCCGGCGGGGTCGGTGGGACTTGCGGGAAGCTTCTCGGGCGCCTACCCGCGATCGACGCCGGGAGGGTGGCGGCTGATCGGGGCCACCTCCGCGCCGCTGTTCGATCCGGATGCTGCATCGCCCGCGCTCCTGCGCCCCGGCATGCGCGTCCGATTCCGCGAGGTCGCGGACCTCCCCGCGGCAGGCCCCTCCCTCGTGCGCGGCAGTTCCGTGCATCCGCTGCGCTTACATGCGCCGCGCGTGCACGAAATCGCCGCGCACGCGGTAATGGCTGAGGAGACGGATGCCGCACTCCGGCCGCTGTTGCGGGTCGAGGCTCCCGGGCTGCTCGCGACGATCCAGGATGCCGGGCGTCGGGGAGCCGGCTCGGTGGGAGTCTCGGTTTCAGGTGCTCTCGATCGCACCGCCCTGCGCACGGCCAATCGGCTCGTCGGAAACCCCGAGGATGCGGCAGGGCTGGAGATCACCGCGGGTGGATTCGAGGCCACTGCGCTCGCTGACGTATGGATCGCCGTGACCGGCGCGTGGGGCGAGCTCACTCTCGACGGGCGCGACATCGACCACGGTGCGGCGCACCTGTGGCGGCGCGGGACACGCCTGCGGATGGGGTGGTTCACGGCCGGCGTTCGCGCGTACCTCGCCGTTCGCGGCGGCATCGAGGCCCGGCGCGTCCTGGGCTCGGCCGCTACCGACACCCTCGCCGGCCTCGGGCCAGAACCCCTCCGCGCCGACGCAGTCCTCTCCGGCGGGGCGCTCGCGGTCGACGAGATCCCGGCATCCGATCTGGCGCCCTGGAGTCCACCGCCGGCCGATCTGGTCGTCCGACTCATGTCCGGGCCGCGCGACGATGCCTTCACGCTGGCCTCGAGAAGGGCGCTGTTCGAGGCGACGTGGACGGTGGGTGCTGCGGCCGACCGGGTCGGCATGCGGCTCGAGGGCCCGCGCCTGGAGCGCAGCGACGCCGGAGAGCTGCCGAGCGAGGGAATGGTCCCGGGGGCGATCCAGGTGCCGCCGTCGGGCTCGCCGACGATCCTGCTCGCCGATGGGCCCGTGACCGGCGGCTACCCCGTGATCGCCACGGTTCTGGATGCCGATCTCGACCTGCTCGCCCAGGCGGGGCCGGGTGCGACCATCCACTTCCGGCACGCGCCTCAGCGCTGAGTCCGCCGGTTATACCGCACGAATTTGGACTCGTCAAGAATCCGGGTGGACACGGCGTGCCGGAACGCGTATAGTTGGTGGTTGCGCTCTTGGATTCCCCCTGCCCTCATATGGTGGTCGGCTGTGCCTGCGTGTCCCCGCTCGATGCGGTGCGAGACGCGTGGGTTTTCGGGGAGGACCGAACGCTTCACCTGACGACAAGGATAGTGCCCCGCCCGGGCCCACGGAGGTAATCCCCTTGGCTGCTGCGCGCAACGCAACCACCACCACATCCCCCAAGAACGGCCGCGGAGCTTCCCGCCTCTCGTTCGCCAAGATCTCCGACACGCTGACGGTCCCTGACCTGCTGGCGCTGCAGACCGAGTCCTTCGATTGGCTCGTCGGAAACGACGCATGGAAGGCCCGCCTCGCCGAGGCTGAGGCAGCCGGCCGCAACGACATCTCGGTCAAGAGCGGCCTCGAGGAGATCTTCGAGGAGATCTCGCCGATCGAGGACCTCAGCGAGACGATGCAGCTCTCGTTCACCAACCCCTACCTCGAGCCCGAGAAGTACTCGATCGAAGAGTGCAAGGAGCGCGGCAAGACCTACGCCGCCCCGCTGTACGTCGAGGCCGAGTTCATGAACCACCAGACCGGTGAGATCAAGACCCAGACGGTCTTCATGGGCGACTTCCCGCTGCAGACCGACAAGGGAACGTTCATCATCAACGGCACCGAGCGTGTCGTCGTCTCCCAGCTGGTGCGTTCGCCCGGTGTCTACTTCGACAAGACTCCCGACAAGACCTCCGACAAGGACATCGTCTCGGCGCGTATCATCCCGAGCCGCGGCGCCTGGCTCGAGTTCGAGATCGACAAGCGCGACCAGGTCGGCGTTCGCATCGACCGTAAGCGCAAGCAGTCCGTCACCGTGTTCCTCAAGGCCCTGGGTTTGACCAGCGAGCAGATCCTTGAGGAGTTCGCCGGTTTCGACTCCATCGAAGAGACCCTGTCGAAGGACACGATCCTCACGAAGGAAGACGCCCTTCGCGACATCTACCGCAAGCTCCGTCCGGGCGAGCAGGTCGCCGCTGAGGCTGCCCGTGCGCTGCTGGACAACTTCTACTTCAACGCCAAGCGCTACGACCTCGCCAAGGTCGGTCGCTACAAGATCAACCAGAAGCTCGGCCTCTCGGGTCCTCTTAGCGACTCGGTGCTCACCGTCGACGACATCGTCGCGACGATCAAGTACCTCGTCCGCCTGCACCGCGGTGACGCGACTTTCGAGGGCGTTCGTGGCGGCAAGCCGGCGACCATCCGCCTGGATGTCGACGACATCGACAACTTCGGCAACCGTCGCATCCGCGCCGTGGGCGAGCTCATCCAGAACCAGGTCCGCACGGGTCTGTCGCGCATGGAGCGTGTGGTTCGCGAGCGCATGACCACGCAGGACATCGAGGCGATCACCCCGCAGACCCTGATCAACGTGCGCCCCGTCGTGGCGGCGATCAAGGAGTTCTTCGGAACGTCGCAGCTGTCGCAGTTCATGGACCAGAACAACCCGCTCGCGGGTCTGACCCACAAGCGTCGCCTCTCGGCGCTCGGCCCCGGTGGTCTCTCTCGTGAGCGCGCCGGCGTCGAGGTCCGTGACGTCCACCCGTCGCACTACGGCCGCATGTGCCCGATCGAGACGCCGGAAGGCCCGAACATCGGTCTGATCGGCTCGCTCGCCTCGTTCGCGCGCATCAACGCGTTCGGATTCATCGAGACCCCGTACCGCAAGGTCGTCGCCGGTCGCGTGACCGACCAGATCGATTACCTCACTGCCGCCGAGGAGGACGACTTCATCGTCGCCCAGGCCAACGCGCCGCTGAAGGCCGACGGGCACTTCCAGGAGACCCGCGTCCTCGCCCGCAAGAAGGGCGGCGAGGTCGACCTGTTCCCGGCTGAGGACATCGGCTACATGGATGTCTCGCCGCGCCAGATGGTGTCGGTGGCTACCTCGCTCATCCCGTTCCTCGAGCACGACGACGCGAACCGCGCCCTCATGGGTGCGAACATGCAGCGTCAGGCCGTGCCGCTGCTACGCAGCGACTCGCCCGTCGTCGGAACCGGTATGGAGGGCTTCGCCGCGATCGACGCCGGTGACGTGGTCACCGCCAAGCGCGCCGGTGTCGTCATCGAGGTCTCGGCCGATGTCGTGGCCGTGCAGACCGACGAGGGTGGGATCGACGAGTACTTCCTGCGCAAGTTTGACCGCTCCAACCAGGGCACGTCCTACAACCAGCGCGTCATCGTCTCAGCAGGCGAGCGGATCGAGGCCGGCGAGGTCATCGCCGACGGTCCTGCCACCGAGAACGGTGAGCTGGCACTCGGAAAGAACCTTCTCGTCGCGTTCATGACCTGGGAAGGCCACAACTTCGAGGACGCCATCATCCTGAGCCAGGACCTGGTGAAGGACGACACCCTCTCGTCGATTCACATCGAGGAGTACGAGGTCGACGCCCGCGACACGAAGCTCGGCAAGGAGGAGATCACCCGTGACCTCCCCAACGTCAGCCCCGACCTGCTGAAGGACCTCGACGAGCGCGGCATCATCCGCATCGGCGCCGAAGTTCGCCCCGGCGACATCCTCGTCGGCAAGGTCACGCCCAAGGGCGAGACCGAGCTATCCGCCGAGGAGCGACTGCTCCGTGCGATCTTCAACGAGAAGAGCCGCGAGGTTCGCGACACGTCGCTGAAGGTTCCCCACGGTGAGCAGGGCACGATCATCGCCGTCAAGGAGTTCAACGCCGAGGACGGCGACGACGAGCTCGGCTCGGGCGTCAACCGCCGTGTCGTGGTCTACATCGCCCAGAAGCGCAAGATCACCGAGGGTGACAAGCTCGCCGGTCGTCACGGCAACAAGGGCGTCATCGCGAAGATCCTCCCCGTCGAAGACATGCCCTTCCTCGCTGACGGCACGCCGGTCGACATCATCCTGAACCCGCTCGGTATTCCTGGCCGCATGAACTTCGGCCAGGTGCTGGAGCTTCACCTCGGATGGATCGCCAAGCAGGGCTGGAAGGTCGAGGGCAACCCCGAGTGGGCGGCTCGTCTGCCCGAGATCGCTCGAGAGGCAGCGCCCGGTACGAAGGTCGCGACTCCCGTGTTCGACGGTGCGTACGAGTCCGAGCTGGCGGGCCTGCTCGACTCGACGCTGCCCAACCGTGATGGCGTCCGCCTGATCGACTCGACGGGTAAGACGCAGCTGTTCGACGGGCGTTCGGGTGAGCCGTTCCCGGCTCCGATCTCGGTCGGCTACATGTACATCCTGAAGCTGCACCACCTCGTCGACGACAAGATCCACGCGCGTTCGACCGGTCCGTACTCGATGATCACGCAGCAGCCGCTGGGTGGTAAGGCGCAGTTCGGTGGCCAGCGCTTCGGTGAGATGGAGGTGTGGGCCCTCGAGGCCTACGGCGCCGCGTACGCGCTCCAGGAGCTCCTCACGATCAAGTCCGACGACATCCTCGGCCGCGTCAAGGTGTATGAGGCGATCGTCAAGGGCGAGAACATCCAGGAGCCCGGTATCCCCGAGTCGTTCAAGGTCCTCATGAAGGAAATGCAGTCGCTCTGCCTGAACGTCGAGGTCCTCTCGGCTGATGGCACCGCGGTCAACCTCCGCGACACCGACGACGACGCCTTCCGTGCTGCCGAGGAGCTCGGCATCAACATCTCCAGCCGCTTCGAGTCCTCGTCCATTGACGAGATCTGACCCGGCCAGGCAACACAGAATTCCGATACAGGAGAACTGAGAACTCGTGCTCGAATCAACAACTTTCGATCAGCTGCGCATCGGCCTGGCCACCGCTGACGACATCCGTCGTTGGTCTTTCGGTGAGGTCAAGAAGCCCGAAACCATCAACTACCGCACCCTGAAGCCCGAGAAGGACGGTCTGTTCGGTGAGCAGATCTTCGGCCCCTCGCGCGACTGGGAGTGTGCGTGTGGCAAGTACAAGCGTGTGCGCTTCAAGGGCATCGTGTGTGAGCGCTGTGGCGTGGAGGTCACCAAGTCCTCCGTGCGGCGCGAGCGCATGGGCCACATCGAGCTCGCCGCACCCGTCACGCACATCTGGTACTTCAAGGGTGTTCCCTCGCGCCTGGGCTACCTGCTCGACATGGCACCGAAGGACCTCGAGAAGGTCATCTACTTCGCCGCGTACATGGTGATCTCGGTCGATGAGGATGCTCGTCACCGCGACCTCGCGACGCAGGAGAACAACATCCGTCTCGAGCTGAAGACGCTCGCCGACCGCCGCGACGCGCGGATCGCCGCACGCCTGGCGAAGCTGGAGGAGGAGCTCGCCGCGCTCGAGGCCGAAGGTGCGAAGTCCGACCAGAAGAAGAAGGTCAAGGACGCCGCCGAGAAGGACATGTCGCAGGCCCGCAAGCAGGCCGACGACCAGATCGCCAAGCTCGAGCGCGTGTGGGAAGAGTTCCGCACCCTCGAGGTCGGCTCGCTCAAGGCCGAAGACGAGATCTTCCAGGAGCTGCAGGACCGGTTCGGTCAGTACTTCGAGGCCCACATGGGTGCCGAGTCGATCCAGCGGCGTCTTGCCGCCTTCGACCTGGCAGCTGAGGCTGAGAGCCTGCACCTGCAGATCGCCGAGGGCAAGGGCCAGCGCAAGATCCGTGCGATCAAGCGACTGAAGGTCGTCAACTCGTTCCTCCAGACCGGCATGAGCCCGGCATCCATGGTGCTCGACGTCGTCCCGGTCATTCCGCCGGAGCTTCGCCCCATGGTTCAGCTGGACGGCGGCCGCTTCGCGACCTCCGACCTCAACGACCTGTACCGTCGCGTGATCAACCGCAACAACCGTCTTCGCCGACTGATCGACCTCGGTGCCCCCGAGATCATCGTCAACAACGAGAAGCGGATGCTGCAGGAGGCCGTCGACGCGCTGTTCGACAACGGCCGCCGTGGTCGCCCCGTCACCGGCACCGGCAACCGTGCCCTGAAGTCCCTCAGCGACATGCTGAAGGGTAAGCAGGGTCGGTTCCGTCAGAACCTGCTCGGTAAGCGCGTGGACTACTCGGGCCGTTCGGTCATCGTCGTCGGTCCCCGCCTGCAGCTGCACCAGTGTGGTCTTCCCAAGCAGATGGCTCTCGAGCTGTTCAAGCCGTTCGTGATCAAGCG
This sequence comes from Microbacterium sp. F2, assembly GCF_052274505.1. Classification (NCBI taxonomy): domain Bacteria; kingdom Bacillati; phylum Actinomycetota; class Actinomycetes; order Micrococcales; family Microbacteriaceae; genus Microbacterium; species Microbacterium sp. F2. The sequence continues at coordinate 197,370 of NZ_JBNVBV010000002.1, read as the reverse complement.
CCTCATCGACCTCGGTCACTCGCAGAACATCAAGGCAGCAAAGCGTGCCGTCGAGCGCACGCGTCCCGAGGTCTGGGACGTGCTCGAAGAGATCATCCGCGAGCGTCCGGTGCTGCTGAACCGTGCACCCACCCTGCACCGCCTGGGTATCCAGGCGTTCGAGCCGCAGCTCGTCGAGGGCAAGGCCATCCAGCTCCACCCGCTCGTGTGTGCAGCCTTCAACGCTGACTTCGACGGTGACCAGATGGCTGTTCACCTGCCGCTGTCGGTCGAGGCTCAGGCCGAGGCTCGCATCCTGATGCTTGCCTCGAACAACATCCTCAAGCCCTCGGACGGACGCCCCGTGACCCTGCCTTCGCAGGACATGATCATCGGCCTCCACCACCTGACCACGGTCAAGGAGGGTGCGCTCGGTGAGGGCCGCGTGTTCGGCTCGGTCGGCGAGGCGATCCTTGCCAAGGACGAGGGCACCCTCGACCTGCAGGCCAAGGTCCGCATCCGTGTGCCCGGCCTGACGTTCCTCGAGGGCGATGCCCCCGAGGGCTACGAGCGTCACGGGCTGCTTGACGCTTCGCTCGGCCAGGCGATCTTCAACGACGCCCTCCCCAAGGGATACCCGTTCGTGCGTGAGCAGGCCGACAAGGGCAAGCTCAGCCAGATCGTCAACAAGCTCGCCGAGGAATACCCCAAGGTCGAGGTTGCCGCGACGCTGGACCGCATCAAGGATGCCGGTTTCTACTGGGCCACGCGCTCGGGTGTGACAGTTGCCCTGAGCGACATCCTCACGCCGCCGAACAAGGCCGAAATCGTCGCGGGCTACGAGAAGCAGGCCGCGAAGGTCCAGGCACAGTTCGAGAAGGGTCTCACCACCGACGCCGAGCGTCGTCAGGAGCTCATCAAGATCTGGACCGAGGCCACCGACGAGGTCCAGAAGGCGATGCGCGCCCACTTCCCCGAAGACAACACCATCAACCGCATGGTGAGCTCGGGTGCTCGTGGTAACTGGCTGCAGATCCGGAACATCGCCGGTATGCGGGGCCTCGTGAACAACCCGAAGGGTGAGATCATCCCCCGTCCGATCATCTCCTCGTACCGCGAGGGTCTGTCGGTGGCGGAGTACTTCATCGCGACGCACGGTGCCCGTAAGGGTCTGGCCGACACGGCCCTCCGTACCGCAGACTCGGGATACCTCACGCGACGCCTCGTGGATGTCTCGCAGGACGTCATCATCCGTGAAGAGGACTGTGGCACATCGAAGGGTCTCGAGTTCACGATCGCTGCCCCCGGCGCCGACGGCAAGCTCGTCCGCGACCCGAACGTCGAGAACTCGGTGTTTGCGCGGACTCTCGCCGCTGACGTCATCGGCGAGAACGGCGACGTTGTGGCTGAGGCCGGCGAGGACGTGGGCGACGTGCTCATCGACAAGCTGGTTGCTGCCGGTGTCACCTCGATCAAGGTGCGCTCGGTCCTGACCTGTGACTCGGCCGTCGGCGTCTGCGCGACCTGCTACGGCCGCTCGCTTGCCACCGGCAAGATCGTCGACATCGGTGAGGCAGTCGGTATCATCGCCGCCCAGTCGATCGGTGAGCCCGGAACCCAGCTGACGATGCGTACCTTCCACACCGGTGGCTCGGCCTCGGCGGAAGACATCACGCAGGGTCTGCCCCGTGTGCAGGAGCTCTTCGAGGCCCGTACCCCCAAGGGTGCGTCGCCGATCGCCGAGTTCGATGGTCGCATCACGATCGACGAGACCGACAAGTCCAAGAAGATCATCCTCACGCCCGACAACGGCGACGAGGCTGTCGTGTACCCAGTCCTCAAGCGCGCGACGCTGCTTGTCGAAGACGGTCAGCACGTCACTGTCGGTCAGCCCCTGCAGGTCGGCACGCTCGACCCCAAGGAGGTCATGCGTGTCCAGGGTGCTCGCGAGGTGCAGAAGTACCTCGTGAACGGCGTCCAGGGTGTCTATCGCTCGCAGGGTGTTCCGATCCACGACAAGCACATCGAGGTCATCGTCCGTCAGATGCTGCGCAAGGTCACGGTCGTCGACCACGGCGACACGAACCTGTTGCCCGGTGAGCTGGTCGACTTCCGTCGCTACCAGGACATCAACCGCCAGACGGTCGCTGAGGGCAAGCGCCCGGCATCCGGCCGCCCGGAGCTGATGGGTATCACCAAGGCGTCGCTCGCGACCGAGTCGTGGCTGTCGGCCGCTTCCTTCCAGGAGACGACCCGCGTGCTCACGCAGGCTGCGATGGAGGGCAAGAGCGACCCGCTGGTCGGCCTCAAGGAGAACGTCATCATCGGAAAGCTCATCCCCGCCGGAACCGGACTTGCGAAGTATCGCAACGTCGCGGTCGAGGCGACGGAAGAGGCCAAGAGCGAGCGGTACCCCAACCGCATCTTCGCCTCGGACGGCGCGTACAGCGACGCCGACCTGAGCTTCGTCGACTTCGACAGCTTCTCGACCGACGACTTCACGGGCAACTACAACTGACCCACGTCGTAGCACGCAGGGCCTCGGGATATCCCGGGGCCCTGCGTCGTTCCCGGCATCCCCCCCGCCGACTTGCCCTCTTTCGCGCCCGGTTGTCCTTCGCGTCCGGCTCCGCCGCGTTCCCTGCGCGGGGACATGCCCTCGCCGGCTGCGCCGGCTCCCGCCAGACCCGGTGCCAGCCCCGCGCAGGGCACGCCGCTGCGCCTCTGGCCTCTGCGCCGAGTGGTCCTTCTTGGCGTCGAGTTGTCCTTCGCGTCCGGCTGCGCCTGTGCTCCTGCTTGGGCTCGAAAAGTTGACGCATATCGTCGCGTTCGGCGCGGGATGCCGACGCTTTGCGCCAACTTTTCCTGGCTCTGCGAGCGTCCCGACCAGCTTCTCGGTCGTCGGCGTCGTACGGTTGCTGGCGGAGGTCACCATGGCTCGCGTTCCCGGTCGCGACAACCGCATCGCCATTCCCGCAATCGTGCTGTCTCTGGCCATTGTCGGGGCGCTCGTCTGGTTCGCCGTACCCGCCATGCCGCTGGTCATGGCGTGGGCGGGAGGAACCGCGGGAAACGCAGCGACGATGCTCGCCGCAACCCCGACACTGCACGCCGTCGTCGCGGACGGATTGGACGTCGCCGAAGCTGATTGCCGCGAGCTGTACCCGACCGACCTCTGGAACGAACTCACCTGGACGTCGGATGCGATTCTGAGCCAGTCCGCGGCGGGACCCACGACAGCGATGGCCGACCTCATCTCGGCGCTGGCGCCGACGGCAACGCGTACCTGCACCTGGACCGACAGTTCCGGGCAGGCGGTGGTCACAACGTTCGCGACAGTGTCAGCGGATGCCGCCGGGATCGCGGAGGCTTCCCTACGTGGGCAGGGGTTCTCCTGCGCGACGGCAGACGGCACACTGGAGTGCTCCTCGACGACGGATGCCGGCAACGAACACCAGTCGGTGCGGGGAGCGCTGTGGGTCGCGACGGTGTCGCGTGCGTGGTACCCGGACGACTACGACCAACGCATCGCCATCCACCTCTGGCAGTGATGCCCGCGAGCTCGGATGCCTCGGGGGCGTCGCCGAGAATCGATATCGGCGTCCGCACGGCCTCGTTCCGCGGATCTGAACCCGGGTCGGGGTAGTCTGCGAGCCGAGGATCTACCTCGGGAGGAGTTTCGCATGAGTGACGACAAGCCCACGCCCGGCGAGCCCGTGGAGCAACCGGTCGGCGAGCCCGTCGCCGAGGAGCCATCCGTCGACGATGTCGTCGGCAGTGCTCGCGAGAGCCTTGCTGATGCCGAAGCCGCCGGATCGTCGTCATCCGAAGCTGAGGCTCCCGCGGCCGAGCCGGTTGTCGTCGAGCCGGTTGTCGTCGAGCCAGTGGCGGAGCCTGCGAATGTCGAGTCGGCCGCCGAGACTGTCGTGGTTGAATCCGCGCCCACCGAGGCTGCCGCACCCACTGACGCGTACGAGGCCACTGTTATCGCCCCGGTCGTGACGGCGAGCGAGCCGACCGCAGGTGCCTTCGGCCCGCAGCCGATCTTTGTTCAGGCCCCCGAAGCTCCGCGTCCTCGAGGCAACCGCGCAGCCGCGGGTGCAATCGGCCTGCTTGCGGCGCTCTCGTTCGGCGTTCTGTACCTTGCAGTCGGGGTCGGTCTCGGCCTCATCGACGGTTCCGTTACCGTCAGCAGCATCGGCACGGCGCTGCTGGCCGCGCTGTCGACCTGGGCGCTGTGGGTACCGGTCGTCGTGTTCTTCGTCGCCTTCTGGCTCCTCGGCGCAATCATCAACCGCGGCCGCTGGGCGGCATGGGTGATCTTCGGCCTCATCGTCGGCGTTGCAGCCTACGGCGGTCACCTCCTTGGGCAGCTCTTCCAGGCGCCGTTCTGGAACCTCACGGCCAAGGAGGGCGCCGAGCTTGTCGAAGGGCAGTTGCTTGCGCCGCTGGCAATCGCGGCATTCATCATCGGCCGCGAGCTCACGATTTGGTTCGGCTCGTGGGTTGCCGCCCGTGGCAAGCGCATGACTGAGCTCAACGTCGAAGCGCGCCGCGAGTATGAGCGCACCCTCGAGGCGGGCCCGCAGCTGCACCAGTACTGACGCGCGGCGAGGGTCATGAGCCGCTCAGGTCGGGCCGCAGCGACGGCGGTGGGAGCCGTGGTCTTCGCGGCAGTGCTCATCGCAGCCTTCGGTGTTGTCAGCCTGCTCGTGAACGAGGACGTCATCGTCACGCCGGGCCTGGGTCAGGTGCCGGGCATCATTGGGGTGGCAGCGTCGCTCGGGGCGGTGGCGGTGACGCTCTGGGCTCGGATACCGGCGCGGGGCGTATGGGGAACTCTGGGATGGGTCGCGCTAGCTGCCTTTCTTGGCTACCTTGCGGGGCTGGGCGTGGCATCCGTGTTCGCAACGGCGGATGGCGTCCTTGCTCTGTCGGCCGTCGGACGAGCTGCAACCACGTGGCGGGGGCTCGTCGTCATCGCCGCGGCGATCCTGGGAGCGGCGATGGCTCTGGCGATCGCGCGTGGTGCCGGCGAGAACGCGCGGTGGCCGTGGGAACGGGATGACGATGAGTAAGCGACCCGACACGCGCGTTCTCTAGCGGAGCCTCGGCGCACGAGGACTCCGGCGCTACCGTAGAGGGGTGGAGCGCTCGCTCGAAACGGAAGTGAGCCAGGCCGTTGATGCCTGGCTACGCTGGCTTCCGCGCTGGGAACCCGCGACCCACCGCGGTCGGGTTGCCCCGTGTCGGCGGTGCTTCGGGTCGCCGATCCTCTCGGCCGCGGGTCTCGGCTCCGATGTGCCCCACGGTGTGCAGCACGGCCTCTCGACCCGCATTAAGACGATCGTCGACCATGCGGTTGCCGATTACACGGCACAAAATCTTCCAATGCTGCAGGCGGAACTCGACCAGCAGGCCGCCCGTAACCGCGCCCGGAGCTATCGCCCGGCCGAAGGTCTCGAGCCCGAGTTCGAGGGTCTGCCGCTGGATCCCGACCCCGTACCCGGTGCTCCGTTCCTGTTCACGATCTCGGGCCTTGCCGATGAGGCTGACGCCGATGTGCCGGCCCTCCCACCCCTGAGCGCTGAGGCCAAGGCAGCGTTGCGTCAGGAGGTCGGCCTCGCCGACGACTACGCCAACATGATCGGACGGGATGTCTGCACGATCCTGCTCCACCATCGACTGCGCATCCAGCAGGGGGTGAGTCAGTACGTCGAACCGCAGATCACGGCGATGCTCGACGACCTCGCCCGGTCGCTGGACGCGCCCTTCGATCCGCGTGATGCCATCGGGGAGTGATGGCCCCGCGGAGACCAGGGGCGTCGTTGCGCCGGGCTGCGCCCTAGGGTGGATGCCATGACCGACGGAACCGCGGTGAATCAGGCGCTGATTCTGTTGATCCCTGTCTCGGTGACGGCGATCGCGCTCTATGTCTGGTGCGGCCTCGCCCTCGGCGCTGTCTTCGCGAAGTCGGGTGAGCCGCGCTGGAAGGCGTGGGTGCCGTTCGTGAACATCGCCGCGCTCCTCGCTCTGGGAGGGATTTCCGGGTGGTGGGTTCTGCTCCTGCTGATCCCAGGCTTCGGCGCTGTTGTCGTCTGGATCCTCGTGATCGTCGCCGCGCATCGCATTGGACTCTCGTTCGGGTACGGCGGGGGCATGACGGTGCTGGCTGCGCTGCTGTTTCCGGTGTGGGCGACGGTCCTCGGCTTCGGCTCGGCGCGCTGGATTGGGCGAGAAGGACGCCGCCGCCGCGGCACGGGAACGGATGTCGGGGCCTTCGGGGGGCCCGACACAACCGGGACAGCAGCGCCCCCGCCGCCACCGGCACCTCCCGCCGTCTCACCGTTCGCCCCACCGCCCCTCCAGCCATCCCCACCTGCAGGCGACGTCGGCGCGTCATCCCGTGCGGCGGAGTCTCGCCCCGACGACGGGTGGGACATGCGTGGGGCGTCCACCGGGCTTGAGGAGAGTGCAGCGGTTCAGGCTCCGCTCAGCGAGACCGGCCCCGCGCCAGAGCTCGACCACGCGGAACTCGCGGCCGTCACCGACGAGCCGCCCGCGGCATCCGAACCTTTTGCTCCGCCGACCCGGGCAACGCGGCCGCCGGAGACCGGGGCAACCGGTCTGGCGCCGTCGGGGGAGCCGATCGATGACGCGACGGATGCCGTGCCCGGCGCGCCGGCGCCAGTGTCAGCAGCCAGCGGTCGGTCGTCGTACGAGGACGCTCCCTTGTTTCCGCCTGTCGGGGACGGCGAGCACTGGGCGACGGGGCCGGATGCCGAGCCTTTCCCCGAGGCCTCGGGCGCGGTCTCGGCGATCGTCGGCTCCCCGGTGGCGGGAGCACCACGAATGGCACGGTCGGCGGTCTCGGCATCCGCTGATGATGAGGGCGACTTCGACGCGACGCTGTTGGCCCACCGCAATCGCCCGCGGTGGTCGCTCGTAACGGCAGCGGGCGACGAGTTCGAGTTGCGCGCGCAGGTCGTCATCCTCGGGCGGCGCCCGTCACCAGACCCTGCGCATTCGGGCGCGCAGCTCGTGGCCCTCGATGACGTCACGGTTTCCAAGACCCATGCTCGTCTGGAATTGCGTGGCGACCAGTGGCATGTGGTCGATCTCGGCTCGACCAACGGCGTCGTCGTGATCTCGGTCACGGGAAGCGAGATCGAACTTGCGCCCGGCGGCGAGGCTCCGGCGGGCGAGAGATTGCTGCTCGGTGACCTCGAGTTGCGGCTGGTCCGCGCGTCGCGTTGACAGCGGGACCAGCACGGGTCCACGTTTGACCGCCCCCCGAAAACCCGCGTATCATTGACCGGGTGTGCGCCTGCACGCCACTTGTGCTGCGCCTCGGCGTGTCGCAAGGCAAGCAGGGTTCGCACATCAGGGAACGGCCTGCGAACAGGCCACCCCCACGGCATATCCACCACACGACTCGCGACAGACTTCTGGCGCGCCGGTGGATCTGTGGTGAAACCACGAGCTGTCACCGTGCAGCACAATCAAGGAGAGAACGTGCCAACCATTCAGCAGTTGGTTCGCAAGGGACGGTCGCCGAAGGTCAGCAAGACCAAGGCTCCCGCACTGAAGTCGAATCCGCAGCAGGCCGGGGTCTGCACCCGCGTCTACACCACCACCCCCAAGAAGCCGAACTCGGCGATGCGCAAGGTCGCTCGTGTGAAGCTGCGCAACGGCACCGAGGTCACCGCCTACATTCCCGGCGAG